>JAQGJU010000093.1 GCA_028290465.1 Xanthobacteraceae bacterium
TTGCCGGTGGCGCGGATCCAGACATGGAAGCGTCCGTCCTCGTACTTCTTGCCGAGATAGCGCTCGAACTCGACTGGGCGCAGCTCGATCGGCCGTTCGCGTTCGAAATAGCGCCGCACCGGCTCCGGCATCATCGGCAGTACGCGGCTTTTGATCTCGGCTTCGCCGGGTAGATCCTCGGGCATCGGAACGTTCGGCATCCGGGCCTGATGCGACAGGCCGGGTTCGTCGCGATGGAACGAGACCATCATGGTGAAGATCGCATGGCCGTGCTGGATCGCGACCACGCGCCGCGTGGTGAAGCTCTGGCCGTCCCGGATGCGGTCGACCTCATAGATGATCGGTACCTTCGGGTCGCCGGGCAGCAAAAAGTACGCGTGCAGGGAATGCGGTGGCTTGGCCCCGGTATCGACGGTGCGGCACGCCGCGACCAGCGCCTGTCCGACCACCTGTCCGCCGAACACGCGCTGCCAGCCGTCCTGCGGGCTGCGGCCGCGGAACAGATTCTGCTCCAGCGTCTCGAGATCGAGAATGCTCAGGAGGTTTTGGACGGCTTTGGGCTGCTCGGACATGGCTGATTGGACTCGCAGATGGGCAGCCAGTCACGCGCGCGCGAGAGCCGAAGTCAAGGCGAGCGGGGTGCGGGCCGCGTCCCGCCGGGCTATAAGAAGGGCACCATGACCGATGACCCCAAACCGACCCGTACCGATGTCCTGATTGCCGGCGGCGGCTTTGCCGGCCTCGCACTGGCGATCGCGCTGCGCCAGGGCCTCGGATCCTCTTTCGCCGTGACGGTGGCCGATCCGGCTTTCGCCCGGACCGGGAACGGCGATGGCCGCGCCTCGGCGATCGCGGCGGCGGCGCGCCGGTTGTTCGAGACGCTCGGGGTGTGGGACGCGGTCGCGGCGAGTGCGCAGCCGATCCTCGACATGGTGGTGACGGATTCAAAAGTCGACGACGCGATGCGGCCGACCTTCCTGACCTTCGACGGCGAAGTGTCGCCCGGCGAGCCATTCGCCCACATGATCGAGAACGCGCCGCTGATCGCGGCGCTCACGCAAAAGGCCAAGGCCGAAGGTGTCACGCTGCTGGCCGAGGCCGTCGCGACATTCGAACCGAAGGCCGTGGCGTCCCGGCTCGAAGTTCAGCTAGCTAAAAGCGGCACCGTCGCGACGCGCCTGCTGGTCGCGGCCGACGGCGCGCGGTCGAAAATCCGCGAGCGGGCCGGCATCGCGTCGCATGGCTGGGATTACGACCAGTCCGGCATCGTCACGACGGTGTCGCATGAGCGCGATCATCATGGCCGCGCCGAAGAACATTTTCTGCCCGCCGGTCCGTTCGCGATCCTGCCGCTGACCGGCAAGCGTTCGTCGATCGTGTGGACCGAATCCAAGAAAGAAGCCGCGCGCATCGTCGCACTCAGCGACGCGGAATTTCACGTCGAGCTGGAACGCCGCTTCGGCCTGCATCTCGGCGATATCCAAGCGGTGGGGCCGCGCCGCGCGCATCCGCTCGGCCTGTCGGTCGCGCGCGATTTTATCGCCGACCGCATCGCACTGATCGGCGACGCCGCGCATGTGATTCACCCGATTGCCGGGCAGGGCCTGAATATGGGTCTGAAGGACGTCGCGGCGCTGGCCGAAGTGATCGTCGACGCGGCGCGCCTCGGGCTCGATCCCGGCACGCATGATGTGCTGGAGCGCTATCAGCGCTGGCGCCGCTTCGACACCGCTGCGATGGGCGTTGCGACCGACGGGCTCAATCGCCTGTTCTCCAACCGCTCCGACGTGCTGCGGCTGGTGCGCGATGTCGGGCTTGGGCTGGTCGACCGGCTGCCGGTGCTGAAGGGCTTGTTCATCCGCGAGGCAGCCGGGCTTGTCGGCGATGTGCCCAAGCTGCTGCGCGGGGAAGTGTTGTAGGTTCAGACGTGCCGCGAATGCTGCAGGCTCCCTCTCCCTGTTAGGGAGAGGGTTGGGGTGAGGGTCTCTAGGACTCTCGATAGTCAATCCCCCCTCACCCGGCTGCTTCGCAGCCGACCTCTCCCCACAGGGGAGAGGTGAAGAAAGTTTACGACAACGGCACACTGCCGACATGATCGTGGAACGCCTTGCGCTTTTCGATCAGCGCATACCAGCGCTCGAGGTTCGGCAGGTTCGGACGATCCGGCACCAGCAGGCGGAAGCGGTACGCCATCACGCCGACCGGAATGTCGCCCATCGAAAACGCATCGCCGGCCATGTATTCGGTCTTGGCGAGCTGTGCGTCCATCATCTTCATCGCATTGGTGGTGGCGACCTTCGACGTTTCGATCGCCGCGAGGTCGCGCTTTTCCGGCGCGATGCGAATGAGGCCCCAGAACATGTGGAAGATCGCCGGTCCGGCCACCGACAATTGCCAGTCCATCCATTGGCTGGCGAGCGCCCTCGTTTTCGGATCGGTCGGCTCCAGCGTGCCCTGGCCGTGCTTGTTGGCCAGATAGCGCACCACCGAATTGGATTCCCACAGCAGGAAGCCGTCGTCTTCTTCCAGCGTCGGCACCAGGCCGTTCGGATTCATGGCCAGATATTTCGGCTCCTTGTTGATGCCGAAGGCGCCGCCGCAATCGATGCGCTGATGCGGCAGGTTGAGTTCGCCGACCGCCCACATCGCCTTCTGCACATTGGACGACGTATTGCGCCCCCACATTTTCAGCATGGTGTTTCCTTGGTTCGTTTCTTGATTGCAGCACTATCAGCGCGTCAGTCGATGTGACGGGCTTCCTCGGGCAGCATGATCGGAATGCCGTCGCGGATCGGATAGGCGAGTTTGGCCGCGCGGGAGATCAATTCCTGTTTCTCGGCGTCATATTCGAGCCGGGTCTTGGTCAGCGGGCAGACCAGGATTTCGAGCAGCTTGGGATCGACGGTGCGAGCATCCTGTGTACCAGCGGCATGCTCGGCGGGCGGGGTATCGGTCATGGCGGCATTCCTTCGGCGGCGATCCAAACCAAGCGTCGCAACAATTGATGCGTCATGGCCGGGACAAGCCCGGCCATGACGATGTTGAGAGGTGGTCATAGCACGACCAGTTCTGGCTGCTCTAGAACCAAAGGCCGCAGGCATGAAAAAGGGCGGCGAACCCGGGTCCGCCGCCCTTTGATATCGTCAAACCGTCGGCTTAGCGCCGGCGGAAATTCTGCCGCTTGGGCGGTCCGCCGGGCGCCACCGCGGCCCCGGTGCGGTGGCGGAAATTGATCCGGCCGCGATCGAGGTCATAAGGCGACATTTCGATCACGACGCGGTCGCCGACGCCGGTGCGGATGCGGAATTTGCGCATCTTGCCCGACATGTAGGCGAGGACTTCGTGCTCGTTGTCGAGCTTCACCCGGTAGTTACCGTCCGGGAGAACCTCGGTCACGACGCCGTCGAATTCGAGCAACTCTTCCTTGGCCATCTCGCGGCTCCGATCCGTCGTTTCTTATTCAGCGCGGCGCACGGCGTTCGCCGGTCGCCCCTTCGGGACGATGCGACGGCGCCGGCTTGCGGTGCATGAAACCGACATTACCCAGACCTGTGTCGCCTGCAACTGCCGGAGCAGACTGGCGGTCGGTTTGGTCCGGACGGCGGCCATTGCCGTTACCATTGCCGTTCTGCCGCGGCGGACGTCCGCCGGACTTGTTCTCGGACGGCCGGGCTTCGCCGGCGCGGTGTTCAGTGGGGCGGTGCTCAGAGCGCCGTCCGCCGCCATTGCCGCCGGGGCGGGAATTGCTGCGCGGGGCGCCGTTGTTGCTGCGGCCTTCCGGACGCCGTTCGCCCTGCGGACGGCTCTGGCGCGGAGCCGGAGCCTCGTCGGACGATTCGGTCTTCACGCCGCGCTGGTCGGTCGCCGGGATGGTGATCCGGATCAGCTTTTCGATGGCGCGCAGCAGCGGCCGGTCCTCGCTCTCGCAGAACGAGATCGCGATGCCCTCGGCGCCGGCGCGCGCGGTGCGGCCGATGCGGTGGACGTAGCTTTCCGGAACGTGCGGCAGGTCGAAATTGAACACATGGGAGATGCCGTCGACGTCGATGCCGCGGGCCGCGATGTCGGTCGCCACCAGCGTGCGAATGCTGCCGGCGCGGAAGGCCGCCAGGACGCGCTCGCGCTGGCCTTGCGACTTGTTGCCGTGGATCGCCTCGGCCGCGATGCCCTTGCCGACCAGGGTGCGAACGACCTTATCGGCGCCGCGCTTGGTACGGGTGAACACCAGCGCGCGATCGATCGCGGCTTCCTTCTTCAGCATGTCGGCCAGCAGATTGGCCTTGCTGCCGCGGTCGACGTGGATCACCTGCTGGGCGATGCGCTCGACCGTGGTGGCTTCCGGCGTCACGGCGACGCGCACTGGATCCTTCAGCATGGCGGCGGCGAGTTCGCTGACATCCTTGGCCATGGTGGCCGAGAAGAACAGGTTCTGGCGCTTGCTGGGCAGCTTGGAGATGATGGTGCGGATGTCGTGGATGAAGCCCATGTCGAGCATGCGGTCGGCTTCATCGAGCACGAACACGTCGACCTGATCGAGCCGCACCGCGCTCATGCGGACCAGATCGAGCAGACGGCCCGGCGTTGCCACCAGCACTTCGACGCCGTTGTTGAGGGCGCGGACCTGACGGTTGATCGGCACGCCGCCGATCGCCAGCGTGGCGGTCGGGCGCATGTATTTGCCGTAGGTGACGAAGCTTTCCAGGATCTGCGCGGAAAGTTCGCGGGTCGGGCTCAGCACCAGCACGCGGCAGGCGCGGCGCTCGGGGCGCGGCCGGTTCTCGCCGATGCGATGCAGGATCGGCAGCGCGAACGCGGCGGTCTTGCCGGTGCCGGTCTGCGCGATGCCGACGACGTCGCGGGCGGCGATGACGTGCGGGATGGTCTGGGCCTGAATCGGGGTGGGGGTCGTGTATTGCGCGTCAGTCAGAGCGCGCAGAATCGGCTCAGCGAGGCCGAGTTCGGTAAAAGAGGTCAAAAATCAATCTTTCATATACTTGCGAGACGCAATGACGCCGTCCGGCGCCCGACAGCGTTTCGCTGGGGGAACGAGACACCCCGCGTGTTCTGGGCTGTCGGATGGTCAATTGTTGGATGCAAACGGGTCGAAGACCAAGACGTGGAATTCGTGCACGCGACCCGCAACCGGCGCCAAGGCCATTGCTCTCAACTCCGGGGTAGATAGCCCGGCAATGCGTGTAATTCAAGGCAAATCGTGCGCCAGTACCGCTATGGCCGGCCTAAATGGCGGATTTAGCTGGGGTTTTGGTTAGCGCTCTTATCCCTCCCCCGCAGGCGGGGGAGGGATTGCTCAGCATGCTTGGCTACTGCAGCGTGCTCTCGCCCGAATCCGTCTTGGCGAGTTCCATCTCAGTCACCGCGACCAGGATCTCGGCGCGGGTCTTGAGATCCGGCGCCTCCAGCAGCGCCTGTTTCTCGGGCGCCCCATAGGGCGACATCATGGCCAGCGCATTGACCAGCGCCTCGTTCGGCGCGTTCTCGATGCCGTCCCAGTCGGCCTTGAGATTATTGGCCTCGAGAAAACCCGTCAGCGCGTGCAGCAATTCCTTGCGGTTGACGTCCTCTTCGCCCTTGCGGGCGACGAAGTCGTCGGCGAACGACGCATAGGTGACGCGGCACTGGCGATACGGTGTGAGCACCGACAGCTCGTCCTCGACGCGAAAGCGCGTGATGCCGGTGAGCTGAATGAGATAACGGCCGTCGCCGCTCTCGGCGAACTGGCTGATGCGGCCGACGCAGCCGACCTTATAGAGATGCGGCCGCTGCTCGGTGCCGGGATGCGTGCTGTCCGGCTGAATCATGCCGATCAGCCGGTGGCCGCTTTTCAGCGTATCGTCGATCATCGCCAGATAGCGCGGCTCGAAAATGTTCAGCGGCATCTGGCCGCGCGGCAGCAGCAGCGCGCCCGGCAGCGGAAACACCGGAATCACGGCCGGCAGATCGTCCGGCCCGTCATAGCTGACATTCATCGGCATGGCCGCACACTCCTGAATGCGTTGCGTCGCGACCCGCTGTTCGCCTTATGAGAACAGCACCGACGACAACTTCTTGCGGCCGTCGATGGTTGCCTCGTCGGTCGCGCCCCAGGCGTCGAAGAACTGCACGAGCTGCTTGCGCGCGCCGTCGTCGTTCCATTTGCGATCGCGCTTCACGATCGAGATCAGATGATCGACCGCTTCCAGGCGCTTGCCCTGGCCGTTCAGCGCGACCGCGAGATCGAAGCGCGCCTGATGGTCGAGCGGATCGGCCGCGACTTTCTGTTCAAGCTCGGTGACCGGGCCGAGCGACTTGGCCTGTTCGGCGAGTTCGAGTGCCGCGCGCGCCGCCGCGACCGCACTATCGGCGTGCTTGTCTTCCGGGATCAGATCGAGCGTCTGCCTGGCCTCATCGAGCGCGCCCGCCGCCACATAGGCGCGGACCAGGCCGGCGAGCGCGGCCAGGTTGTTGGCGTCCGTCGCCAGCACCTGGGCGAAGATCGCGGCGGCGCCGTCCACGTCGCCGGCCGCCATCGCGGCGTCGGCGGCCTTCAGCAAGTCGGCGTCGCCGCCGTCCAGCTTGCCCTTGATGATCCGCTCGATGAACGCCGTGACCTGGCTCTCGGGCAGCGCGCCCATGAAGCCGTCGGCCGGCTGGCCGTCGACGAAGGCGATGACGGCCGGGATCGACTGGATGCCCATCTGGCCCGGGATCGCCGGGTCCTTGTCGATGTCCATCTTGACCAGCTTCACCTTGCCCTTGGCGGCTTTGACGGCCTTTTCCAGCGCCGGGGTCAGCTGCTTGCACGGGCCGCACCACGGCGCCCAGAAATCGACCAGCACCGGCTGGCGCTTCGATTCCTCGATGACGTCCTTCATGAACGCCGCCGTGGTGGTGTCCTTGATCAGGGTGTCGGCGCCGGCTGGCGCGAGTTCACCGGTCTGCAGCATGCTCATCCTTGGCCCCCTGGAGACAGCGCGCGCGGCGCCTCGTTTCGCCTGACTAAATGGTGGACGGGGCGCGGGAATGCAATCGCGGCGTTATTCCTCCGGCATGGCCGGCGGGTTGGCGGCCCGCTCGATCCGGGGCAAATGGTCGGTCGATTCCAGGAACCGGACGAGATCCTCGCGGCCGATCGAGGTCGTCATGGTGTTGGTCAGCGGGTGGCAGTTGATGGTGTCGTGCGCCATCAGGTCGGCGTCGAGAATCACCTGGACCCGCAAACCGACGTCGTTGAGTGCCCCGAACGCCGTCACCGAGCCGGGCTCGACGCCGAGCAGTTCCCGCATCAGGTCGGCCGAGCCGAACGACAGCCGGCCGGTCGCGCCGAGCAGCCGGTGCAGCGATTTCAGCTCGATCTTGGCGTCTTCCAGCGCCACCACCAGATACAGCGCGTCCTTTTTATCCTTCAGGAACAGGTTCTTGGTGTGCCCGCCCGGAATGGCGCCGCGCAGCGCCTGGCTCTGCTCGACCGTGAACAGGGGCGGGTGGCTGACCGTCGGGTGCGCGATGCCGAGCCGGTCCAGAGTGGCAAACAGGTCGTCAGGGCTGGCCGGCATTGGGAACTCGCGGGGGTGGGGAGGAGGCGCTTTAGGCGCCCGAATACCGCTCCGAGGGGGCCGAGGGAAGCCGGATCGGATTTGGAGGGGCCAGCCCTGTTGCAAAGCCGCAGCGCATTTGGCATACGGTCCGTCTCGGCGGGTCACGTCCCGCCGTTACCCACTACGGATGCGGGTGTAGCTCAGGGGTAGAGCACGACCTTGCCAAGGTCGGGGTCGAGGGTTCGAATCCCTTCGCCCGCTCCAAAGTTGGCTAATTTGGCGAATCGCTAGAACCGATCCGACTCGCCGTCAGTTTCCAGTTTGTAAATTACAGCACGATTTCAAGCGGTTAGACGGACGATTTGCGTCGGTCTTGCGCAGGCTTGACGTGCAGGTTCCGAGTCTGTTCTCAATATATACGACGTGAGAATCGATGAGGCCACCAGATGTGGCGTCCGGTGGCCCCCTCTCGATTGTCACTCCGCGTATTTAGCGAACCGCGCGGAATGGGCCTGTGAGACCGATCGGATTGAATCCGACTCGATTCGCCTAAGTCAAGCGGTTCGCGCCTTGGTTGAATAGGAGCGAACCCGCTATGGCACTCTACAAGCACTCGCAATACATCGCCCACAACAGCGATGAGATCTTCGACCAAGAGCACACGCCTGGAACCGGCGCCCCAAGGTCGGGCATTTATCGCTGTATGGGATGTCAACGTGAGGTGGCATCAAATCAGGGCCAGCCGCTGCCTCCGCAAAACGATCACCAGCATGGTCAGACGCAAGGCTCTATTCGTTGGAAACTCGTGGTCTACGCCGATCACCGAGAAAAGTAAGTATCGCTCAAAGGGCTCCGGCACGTTCGGAGCCCTTCTTTGTCCTGATCGAAATAGCAACCGCAGTGCGTTACTGCGCGCGCGGATCGAACATCGCGGAGAAAACGGACGGAGCGCGCATGTTTGCCGACCCCACCATCAACGACTTCATCGACTGGCAACGGCATCATCTCGACAAGGCGACACTCACGGCACAAAAGGCTGTGAATGTTGTATGGGCTCAAGCAGCGAAGGCCGGGTCATTGCAATCCGGCAGAACAATTATTTTGACCATCGATGCAGTGAAGACGGAATTTCATAAAGGTATCGAAAGCGCGCTCGGCGAGCTAAAGCGTGTATCGAGAACGACTAGACTCGATAGGGTCGAACTGCGGCTGCATACCTTGCAGCTGCTCGCCAATTTCTTGAACGCAATGAAGGCTGCAACGAAATCAGACCAACTTAAAGGTTGGGGCGCCGCTCAGCATATCGATGAGCAGCTTCGCACTTTTGATGCTGATCTACAGTTTAAGACACGCCAGTTCGACGTCGGTTTTTTCATACCGGATGAACCAGAGGAGCCCATCATGACCCGCAATTCGATTTCGATCGGCACTATGACCGGCAGCACCATCCAGCAAAGCAGTCCTCACGCCAAACAGACAGTAGAGTTCGTGTTAAACATGGACACAGCAAAGGCTGCACTAGAAAAATTCGAATCTTCGCTGGAAGGCCTAAAGGTTCAACCTGAACTTATTGATGAAATGCGAGCAGACGTCGCGACGCTCCGTGCTCAACTTGCCAAGAGCGCTCCGTCGCAAACAATTTTGCAGGAAGCAGGAAAAACGCTGCGGAACGTTGTCGAAGGAATCGGTGCGGGGTTGCTCACTCCGACAATGCCGATGGCAGCGCAAGCCCTTTGGTCCGCACTTCAGATCAACTAAGCAGAGCGCTGTTGCTTTTGCGCGATCACGATATTTTACTCAGTCTTGGAATTGTGCGGCATTGCTTCTCAACCACTATGGTCAATACGGGGTAGCACCAAGCTGCAGCTATCGGAAACTATGGTCAAAGTGCTTAGTATTTAAATTGTCGAGATTTGCCCTGTTCTTGCGCTCCTGTTTCCATCTGAATGCATCCTTGTAAGAGCGAATAGCTGCCGGGCAAGCTGAACGTAGCGACTTTGACGCAATGACTACGCATTGAGGATGTCAGGGTGCCCCACGATAGTTTTAATGAATCGTATGCGGCTTGTTCCATGTCGAAGCATCCTTGGCGGAGCATTTCCGACGAAGTGCCACTAAAGTTCGCAACCTTAGTACAGTGCTGGGCTACGTCGAAACGAGGTAATTCCTGAGCATTGGCAGTCGAGCTCAGCATCAGAATGCTAAGCGCGCCCATGACGCTTCTGATCATAAGGCACACTCCTCAAGTCCAATCTTATAGAAGGCTCCGCGGAATCCTTCTAATCATAGTGCAACTAAGAGCAAAGCTCTTCACAAAATTCGGCGTGCAATTTTTAGATTTTAGTCGTCGTTTTGCCTTCACTCCCCCACCGCCTCCGCCCCCCGCGTCCGCGTATCCGCCGCCCCGACCCAGCCCTGCGGCCCGCGCGCAATCGCATTAACCGCAGTGCCGGGCCGCCCCACCACCACCTTGTGCCCTAACGCCTCCAGCGCCTTCACCGTCTCAGCAGATAACCCGCGCTCCGCCAGCACCTGATCGGGCAGCCATTGATGGTGTACGCGTGGCGCCGTCACGGCGTCGGCGACGTTCATGTCGTGGTCGATCACATTGACCGTCACCTGCACCACCGCCGTGATGATGCGGCTGCCGCCGGGCGAGCCGAGCACCAGGAACGGCTTGCCGTCTTTCAGCACGATCGTCGGCGTCATCGACGACAGCGGCCGTTTGCCCGGCCCGGGCGCATTGGCGGCGCCGCCGACGAGACCAAACGCATTCGGGGCGCCGGGTTTCGCGGCGAAATCGTCCAGCTCATTGTTCAGCAGAATGCCGGTGCCGTCGGCCACGAGGCCCAGGCCGTAGCCGAAGTTCAGCGTGTAGGTGTTCGACACCGCGTTGCCGTCGCGGTCGACCACCGAATAATGCGTGGTGTTCTGGCCCTCGCGTGGAATAGCTAACCGGGGCTGAATGTCGGCGGAAGGTCGCGCGCGCTGCGGATCGATCAGCGCGCGCAAGCTCGCCGCGTAGTCTTTGGACATCAGCCGCTCCAGCGGCATCGCGACACGGTCGGGATCGCCGAGATACGTCGCGCGGTCCGCATAGGCGCGCTGCATCGCGGAGATCATCAGATGCAAAGCGGCCGGCGATTGCGCGCCGAGCGACGCCAGCGGCAAGCCTTCCAGGATGTTGAGCATCTCAATGAGATGCACGCCGCCGGACGAAGGCGGGCCCATCGACACGATGTCATGGCCGCGATAGGTGCCGCGCACCGGCGCGCGTTCGATGGCGTGGTAGGATTTCAGATCCTCGCGCGTCATGAGGCCGCCGTGCTGACGCAGCGACCAGACGAGCTTCTCGGCGACCGGCCCGTCGTAAAACGCCTGCGGGCCGTGCTGCGCGATCAGCGTCAGCGTATCGGCGAGGTCGCGCTGCACCAGCGTATCGCCGGGCCCGAGCATGCGGCCGTCAGGATGCGCGAAAATCTTCGCCGACGACGGCCAGCGCGTCAAACGTACTTTCGCGTCCGGCAATGTGTCGGCGGTGTCGTCCTCCACTGCGATGCCGTTCCGCGCGAGCGCAATCGCCGGCGCGATCAGTTGCGCCAGGGTGAATTTTCCGGAGCCGTATTTTGCGTGCGCCATCGCCAGCCCGGCGACGGTGCCGGGCACGCCGACCGCGAGCGCCGAATCGCGGGACTTGGCCGGATCGGCATTGCCCTGCGCGTCCAGGAACGTCTCGGCCGTGACGGCGCTAGGGGCGGTCTCGCGGTAGTCGATGGTGGTGGCCGTGCCGGCCCCAGTAGCGTCTTGCCGGTGGATCACCATGAAGCCGCAGCCGCCGATATTGCCGGCGCGCGGATAGGTCACGGCCATTGCGAAGCCGGTCGCGACCGCGGCATCGACCGCATTGCCGCCCTGTTCGAGGATCAGAACGCCGATCCGGGCGGCGTGCTTTTCCTGCGCCACCACCATGCCGTGCTTTGCGGCGACCGGCACGGCGCGCGGAAACGCCCCGCCACGGGCCGATTCCATGCCGGGAGCGCTCTGGGCGTGCGCGGCGAGCGGGCTCGCGGCCATCGACAAAACGAAGAAAGCGGCGCGAAACAGGCGTACTGTCGATGAAACAGGCATGCGCATGAACCAGACTGTGCTAGCGGATGACTAATATCCGCCCACCCTATGGGGGAGCGGAACGCCGGGGAGGGCGTGGCCTTCGCAAAGCTAGACGTTCACACCCCATTCTGTCTTGCCGATCCGCGTCGCGCATACCGCGAACGCCCCTGCTGAGTTTATGGAGATTTGCATGTCGAGCGCCGTCACGACTTTCTCACGTCTGGTGCGATTTCCGGTTGCCGCGCTGCTGATGGGCTTTCTGCTGGCCGGCTGCGGCGTCAACAACATTCCGAGCTATGAGGAAGGCGCCAAGGCCAAGTGGTCCGACGTGCTGAACCAGTATCAGCGCCGCGCCGATTTGATTCCGAACCTGGTCGAGACCGTGAAGGGCTTCGCCAAGCAGGAGCGCGAAGTGCTGGAAGCCGTGGTGGCGGCGCGCTCGCGCGCGACCTCGCTGCAATTGCCGGCCGACATCGTCACCAACCCGGAGGCGTTCAAGCGCTTCCAGGAGGCGCAGAACCAACTGTCCGGTTCGCTCGGCCGGCTGATCGCGACCGCCGAGGCCTATCCGGAATTGAAATCCAACCAGAACTTCCTGGCCTTGCAGTCGCAGCTCGAGGGCACCGAGAACCGCATCGCGGTGGCGCGGCGCGACTACATCGAGGCGGTGCGTCTCTATAACACTGAGCTGCGCACCTACCCGGGCAAGATCTGGGCGTCGATCCTGTACGGGGAAAACAAGCCGATGGAGACCTTCACCATCGCGGACGACACCAAGAAGCTTCCGCAGGTGAAGTTCTAAGGCGCGCAACATGAACGCGGCCGCTCATTCGACTTTGTCTGAAAGCATGCGTGCAGCTTCCGGCGCAGTTTGCGCTTCAGCTGGCACTCTTTCTAACCATCCCCCTTCGCGGGGAGGGTCGACGCGCATCGCGTCAGCGAAGCGTGTCGGGGTGGGGGGCCTGTTTCATTTTCTGAGCAAGTTCGCCCCCCACCCCCGACCCCTCCCCACCACGCGCAAGAGCGCGCGGGAGGAGGGGAGCCGCGCCGCCGTGCCACGCTCATTTCTCGCGAGTGTGATCGCCGGCGCGATACTTCTACTTGTCGCCGCGCACCCCGCCGCCGCGCTCGACTTCCCGGCGCTAACCGGGCGCGTGGTCGATCAGGCCAATATCCTCAACGCGCAGAACCGCAACGACATCACCGAAAAACTCGCCGGGCTGGAGACCAAGACCACCAGCCAATTGGTCGTGGTGACACTGAGATCGCTGCAAGGCACCTCGATCGAGGACTTCGGCGTGCAGCTCGGCCGCCATTGGGGTATCGGCCAGAAGGGCAAAAACAACGGCGCGCTGCTGATCGTCGCGCCAACCGAGCGCAAGGTGCGCATCGAAGTCGGCTACGGGCTTGAAGGCACGCTGACCGACGCCATCGCCAAATTCATCATCGAAAACTCGATCCTGCCGCGCTTCAGGGCTGCCGACTTTCCGGGCGGCGTGAAGCGCGGCGTCGATGACCTGATCCTGGTGCTGCAAGGCGAAGGTGAGGAGTTCAAGAAACACGCCGTCGCGCAACAGCCGGCAGCGACGTCCGACCAGATGTCCGACGAAGCGGTCCTCGCCATCGCAGGCGGCATTTTCCTGGCCATTTGCCTCGTGATCTTCCTGGTGGTGCGCAGCGTCTGGCGAAACGTCAAGGACGCCCGGAGTCGCGGCGAGAGCGGCTGGAGCGCGCTGGTGCCCGATACGTCGTCGTCCAGTTCGTCGTGGGACTCGTCGAGCTCGTCCGGCAGCAGCTTCTCGGGCGGCGGCGGCTCGTTCGGCGGCGGCGGCTCGTCGGGGAGCTGGTGATGCGTCGTGCGTTGACCCACATGATGGCCGCGCTGGCGGTGTCGCTGGTGCTGATCGGCGTCACGCTGTCGGTGGCCGGCGCGCAATCATTTCCGGCCAAGACCGGACGCGTCGTGGACGACGCGGGAATCATCAACGCCGACACCCGCACCGTGCTCACGCACACGCTGGACCGGCTCGCGGCCAGGACCGCCGATGAAATCGTGGTCGTCACGGTCAAATCGATCGGCGGCCAGGACATCGATTCCTATGCGACCGCGCTCGGACGGTTCTGGCAGCTCGGCGAGCCGGGCAAGAATAACGGCGCGCTGGTGCTGGTCGCCGACGACGTCGGCAAGGTCGCGATCCAGGTCGGCGACGGCCTGCGGGCGACGCTGCCGGATTCCACGATCGTGGCGATCCTGAACAACCGCATCCTGCCGGAGCTGCGCGCCAAGAACATGCCCGGCGGTCTGATTTCCGGCGTCGACTCGCTCAGTATAATCCTGACGGCGGCGTTCGAGGACCGCACCCGCGGCCAGCCGGTGCCGCCGGTGATCGTGCCGAAGACATTCAACGACCGGATGTTCGGATACTTCCTGCTCGGCATGATGGGCCTGTTCGGGTCGACGTTTGTCATTATCGTCGCGACCATGTTCGGCTGGCTGCCGGAAAAGCGCACCGGCGTCTGGCGCATTCTGGACGCGATCGTCTGGCTGGGTAGCTCGATCCGGGTCCGAACGTCGTCCGACTCATCATCGTCGGGGTCATCTGGCCGGTTTTCCGGCGGTGGCGGAACGGCCGGCGGCGGCGGCTCATCGGGGAACTGGTGACATGAGCGCATGGCGCACCCTGAAACGCGGCTTCGCGGCGCTGGCGCTGGTTTTCGCGTTGCTGTCGCCGGTCGCTTCGCCAGCTTTGGCGCTGGATTTCCCGGAGCTGACCGGCCGCGTGGTCGATGAGGCGAATATTCTCGATACGACCACGCGCGTCGATCTGATCCGCCAATTGGCGTTGCTCGAAGGCAAGAGCACCGATCAACTGGTCGTGGTCACGTTGAAATCGCTGCAGGGCACCACGATCGAGGACTTCGGCGTGCAGCTCGGCCGCCATTGGGCGATCGGCCAGAAGGACAAGAACAACGGCGTGCTGCTGATCGTGGCGCCGAACGAGCGCAAGGTGCGCATCGAGGTCGGCTATGGTCTCGAGGGTACGCTGACCGACGCCATCACCAAATTCATCATCGAGACCTCGATTCTGCCGCGCTTCAAGGCCGGCGATTTTCCCGGCGGCATCAAGCGCGGCACCGACGACATCATCCAGGTGCTGACCGGCGATGCTGCGGATTGGAAGCGCCGCGCCGAGCCGCCGAAGCCCAACGCGCTGTTCGGCGTCGTGGAGAGTGTTACCGGCTTCGTGGCCTTTACGATCTTCGCCGGCGTCGTTGCCGTCTTCATCGTGTCGATCGGAATGATCATTCTGACGATTCTGCTGAGCATCGCGGTCGCGTTCGGGATCGTGCCGCCGCGCGCCAAGCGCAAGGGCAACTGGACCTATCTTAATTGGATCGACAATCCGAGCCCGTCGTCGGGATCGTCGTCATCATCATCGTCGTCCTCATCGAGTTCATCTTCGTCGTCGAGTTCGTCCGGCGGTGGCGGGTCGTTCGGCGGCGGCGGTTCGTCGGGAAGCTGGTAGGAGAAGTCTATGCTTACGCTTTCGGAAGGTGACCAGGCCCGCATCGCGGATGCGATCCAGCAGGCCGAGGCCAAGACGTCGGGCGAGATCTTCTGCGTCATCGCCCATGCGTCCAGCGGCTATATGGGTGCGCCGTTGGCCTGGGCGGCCATCGTGGCGCTGCTGGTCCCGATCCCGCTGATTGCCAGTACGCCGTGGTCGGCCCTGACGGTCTATCTGGCGCAGCTCTTCGTCTTCGCGCTACTCGCCGTGCTCCTGTCGCGGCCGCGCTGGCGCGTGTGGCTGGTGCCGCGCGCGGTGCGCCAGCAGCGCGCCCATGAGGAGGCACTGCGTCAGTTCAGCGCCAACGGCCTGCAGAACACCGCAGGCCGCACCGGCGTACTGATCTTCGCTTCGGTGGCCGAGCGTTATGCCGAGATCGTCGCCGACGAGGGCATCAATGCCAAGGTGCCGCAGCAGGTGTGGGACGAGGCGCTGCAAGCGTTGATCGCCGCCATCAAGGCCGGCCATCCGGACGACGGCTTCGTGGCCGCGATCGAGCGCTGCGGCGCGGTGCTGGCGCAGCACTTCCCGCCCGGCGCGCTGAATCGCAACGAACTGCCGAACAAGGTCGTGATGATTTAATGATGCGCTCTCTCACCTCTCCCCGCGTGCGGGGAGAGGTCGACTTGCGAGCGCTCCGCGCGAGTAAGTCGGGTGAGGGGGCCTCACCGCAGAATGCGGACTTCAACGCCCCCTCACCCGCTTTCGCTTCGCTTAGGCACCCTCTCCCCGCACGCGGGGCGAGGGTTAGGCCGCGCTCGCCGCGATCAACTCTACCGCGCCTGCGTGTGATACTCGGCGTTCGGCCGCATGTCGGTGGCGCTCGCCACGCGGTTCGACATGTTGAAGAAGCCGGCCACGGCCGCCACGTCCCAGATGTCGCGATCCGAGAAGCCGGCACGGCGCAGCCGCTCGCGGTCGGCGTCCTCGACCGCCCAAGGCTGCGTGGTCAGCTTCACGGCGAAGTCGAGCATCGCGCGCTGGCGCTTGTCGAGCCGTGCGGTGCGATAATTCATCACCATCCACTCGCCGAGCAACGGGTCGCCGAGCGTGCGCACCGCGGCGCCATGCGCGGTCAGGCAGTAGTAGCAGCGGTTCTGCGACGACACCGCGACCGCGATCATCTCACGTTCCAGCTTTGACAGGCCGGACGGCCCCAGCATCAGGTCGTTGTAAAGGGCGACGAACGGCTCGAGTTTGGCCATGTCGAACGCGTAGGCCTTGAGCACGTTCGGCACGAAGCCGAGCCGCTCCTCGCATTTCTTGAAATAGGCCGCCATGGCGGGCGACAGTTTTGCCGCCGGCAGATCGAGTGCGATCACCGGTTGATCGTCCGGCATCCGGCCTGAGGCCGGCACGGCCGCGCGAAGACCAGTTTTCGCGGAGGACGGTTTAGCCGCGACCGGCTTGGTGACAGGTGGCTTGGCCTCGCCGCCCTTTACGGCCCGCAAGGCGACCATCGCGGCGACGGTCTTCGATTTCTGCGCGGGGGTGGGTGGACTGCTGGGCGTCGGGCTTTTGGCCGACTTGTTGGGGGATTTGGCGGGGCTTTTGCCGCGCGCTTTACCGTTGGTCGCCAATGCGTCCTCCCTGGTCGTCCTACGGGCAGCCTAGCGCGTCCGCACCGACAACAAAATATCATGCTGACGGAATATGTTAGCCGTTCAACCAAATTAGACGGTACAATAATGCCATAAGCTGCCCCACCTCGACGGGACCTGCTGAATCGGAAAAACTGTCATGAGCGCGGCGATGTCCGCGCACCGATCTCGGGTCTGCCCGAGATCGGCATGTTAAGGAGCTGCAGTCGGATATATCCGACTTCAGCGCGGGGAAATGCCATGGCGGGCCTGACCGAATCCGAGGAAGAGCGCGCCGCGCATCGGCTGTTGCAACAGGCCGGCACCGCGCTGGCCGTCACCCACCCGGCGATACCGGACAGGTTCGTGGCCGACCTGTTCGGCCGCACCGCGCCGGAAGATCTGCTGGTCTATCGTCCGGCCGAACTGGCGAAGCTCGCCGCCGGCGCCTGGGACTGGCTGGCCAACCGCAAGGCCGGCGCTCCGAAGATCCGCTTCGAAGCGTCTGACGCGGCGCCCGACCAGCCGCGTCTCGGCGCCATTTCGGTGATCGAGATCGTCAACGACGACATGCCGTTCCTGGTCGACTCGGTGATGGGCGAACTCACCGAGCGCGGCCTGGAAGCCCGACTGGTGGCTCATCCGGTGTTCGGACTGTCGCGCGATGATGCCGGCCGCCTGACAAGGTTTACCGGGCAAGGTCCGGCCGAGGCCGGCCAGAGCCGCGAAAGCTTCATCCATCTCCATGTCGAGCGCGTCGACGATCCGGCGCGGCGTGCCGAAATCGTACGGGCGATCGACGACGTGCTGGCGGCCGTGCGGGTCACGGTGCAGGACTGGCGCGCGATGATGGCGCGGATCCGCGATCAGATCGCCAGCCTGAAAGCCAGCCCGCCCGCGCTGCCGGCCGACGAACTCGCCGAGGCGACTCAGTTTCTGGAATGGCTGATCGCCGACAATTTCACCTTCCTGGGCGTGCGCGATTATGCGGTGACGCCGAGCGATGGCGGGCTTGAGCCGCTCTACGACACCGGGCTTGGCGTGCTGCGCTCGCCCGACATGCGGGTGCTGCGCCGCGCCGATCAGCAGATGGAAGTGACGCCGGAGATCCGCGCCTTCCTGCGTGAGCCGCAGCCGCTGATCGTCACCAAAGCGGCGAACCGCGCGCGGGTGCATCGCCGCAACTATATGGACTATGTCGGGGTCAAGCGCTTCGATGCCGACGGCAAACTGCTTGGCGAATTGCGCATCGTCGGCCTGTTCACGTCGACCGCCTATACGCGCTCGACGCGGTCGATCCCGTATCTGCGCCGCAAGCTCGACGCGGTGCTGCGCCGCGCCGGATTCGATCTCGAGGGCCATTCCGGCAAGGCGCTGACCAATGTGCTGGAAAGCTATCCGCGCGACGAACTGTTCCAGATCGACGAAGGGACCCTGTACGCGTTCGCGATGGCCATCCTGCAGCTCGACGAACGCCCGCGCGTGCGCGTGCTGCCGCGTGCCGACCGTTTCGACCGCTTTGTCTCGGTCATGGTGTTCGTGCCGCGCGATCGCTACGACAGCCGCATCCGAACCCTGATCGGCGCGGCTCTCGCCCGCATCTATACGGGCCATGTCAGCGCCTTCTATCCGTTCTTCCCCGAGGGCCCGTTGGTGCGGGTGCATTTCATCATCGGCCGGCGCGAGGGCGCGACACCGACTCCGGATCGGGCCGCCGTCGAGCAGGCGATCGAGGCCCTCACCGAGACCTGGGCCGATAAACTGAGCGAAGCGCTGGATGCCAGCTATGAGCCGAAGCGCGCGCGCGATCTCGGCGCGCGCTATCGCGACGCGTTCTCGGCCGGCTATCGCGAATTGTATCCGCCGGACATGGCCGCCGCGGACATCAAGGGGATCGAGAGCCTGTCGGCCACGACGCCGCTCGGCGTCGATTTCTCCGCGCAAGCCGATGACGCGCCAGGCGGCGTCCGCCTCAAGGTCTGGAGCCACCAGCGGCCGATCCCGCTGTCCGAGCGGGTGCCGGTGCTGGAGAATATGGGCTTTCGCGTCGTCGACGAGCGCACCTATCACATCACGCCGACAGACCATCCGGGCGTCTGGTTCCACGACATGATGCTGGAGTGCAACGGCGCGGGCGCTGATATCGCCGGCGCGAAGTCGCGTCTGGAAGCGGCGTTCCTGGTCGTGATGGGCAGCGGCGCCGAGAACGACGGTTACAACGCGCTGGTGCTCGGCGGCGGGCTGATGTGGCGCGAAGTCGCGCTGGTGCGCACCATCTCGCGCTTCCTGCGCCAGATCAGCGTGCCGTTCTCGCAAGATTATATGTGGGCGACGCTGCGCAAGCATGCCAGCGTGACCGCGCTGATCATCAAGCTGTTCGACACGCGGTTCGATCCGCGCCCCAGCATCGCCGCCGCGGAACGCCAGTCGAAGGAAGCGGCCGTTGTCGCCGAGATCGAGGCGGCGCTGCAAAAGGTCGAGAGTCTCGACGAGGACCGCATCCTGCGCCACTTCGTCAACGCGGTGACCTCGGCGCTGCGCACCAATTTCTACCAGATCGACAATGCCGGAAAACCGGTGGCACAGATCGCGATCAAATTCGCCAGCGGCCAGATCGATGGTTTGCCGTTGCCGAAGCCGCTGTACGAAATCTTTGTCTACTCGCCACGCGTCGAGGGCGTGCATCTGCGCTTCGGCAAGGTGGCGCGCGGCGGCATTCGCTGGTCCGACCGGCCGCAGGATTTCCGCACCGAGGTGCTGGGCCTCGTCAAGGCGCAGCAGGTCAAGAACGCCGTGATCGTGCCGGTCGGCGCCAAGGGCGGCTTCGTGCCGAAGCATCTGCCGGTCGGCGGCACCCGCGAGGCGATTCAGGCCGAGGGCACGGCGGCATATAAGTTGTTCATCTCGACGCTGCTCGACCTCACCGACAATATCGGCTCCGATGGCGTGATCCCGCCGGTCAACACCGTGCGCCATGACGGCGACGATCCGTATCTGGTCGTCGCCGCAGACAAAGGCACCGCGACGTTCTCCGACACCGCCAACGCGATTTCGGCCGAGCACAAATTCTGGCTCGATGACGCCTTCGCGTCCGGCGGCTCGGTCGGCTACGACCACAAGAAAATGGGCATTACGGCGCGGGGCGCTTGGGAAGCGGTCAAGCGTCATTTCCGCGAGATGAATGTCGATATCGGGGTCACGCCATTTACGGTCGCCGGCGTCGGCGACATGTCGGGCGACGTGTTCGGCAACGGCATGCTGCGCGAGAACACCATCAAGCTGGTCGCGGCGTTCGATCATCGCGACATCTTTGTCGACCCGACGCCGGACCCGGAGAAGAGCTTGGCCGAGCGCCAGCGGCTGTTCGATCTGCCGCGTTCGAGCTGGCAGGACTACGACAAGGCGTTGATCTCCAAGGGTGGCGGCGTGTTCCCGCGCAGCGCCAAAGAAATCGCGCTGACGCCCGAGATCAAGACGCTGCTCGGCATCGCGGCCGACCGCGCGCCGCCGCAGGACATCATGCGGGCGATCCTGAAGGCGCCGGTCGACCTGCTGTTCTTCGGCGGCATCGGCACGTATATTCGGGCCGCGACCGAGACCGACGAGCAGGCCGGCGACCGCGCCAACGATCCGATCCGCATCACGGGCAAGGATCTTCGTACCAAAGTGATCGGCGAAGGCGCCAATCTCGGCGTCACGCAGCGCGGCCGCATCGAGGCGGCGCAGCAGGGTGTGCGGCTCAACACCGATGCGATCGACAATTCGGCCGGCGTCAATACGTCTGACGTGGAGGTCAATATCAAGATCGCGCTGAGCCTGCCGGTGCGCGACGGACGCCTCAGCTATGAGGCGCGCAATGAATTCCTGCGCACCATGACGGACGACGTGGCGCAACTCGTGCTGCGCAATAACTATCAGCAGACCCTGGCGCTATCGCTGGCGGAGCGGCGCGGCCTCGAGTTTCTCGGCTTCCAGCAGCGGCTGATGCAGATTCTGGAGCAGCGTGGCGAACTCAACCGCGCCGTCGAATTCCTGCCCGACGAGCTTGAACTCGGCGAGCGCCGCCGCCGCTCGCAGGCGCTGACCCGGCCGGAACTCGCGGTGCTGCTGGCCTATGCCAAGCTGTCGCTGCATTCCGAATTGCTGGACTCACCGGTTCCGGACGATCCGTATCTCGCGCTTGAACTCGCGCGCTATTTCCCGGCCGCAATGGCCGAGAAATTTCCGGACGCGCTGGAACAGCATCGGCTGCGCCGCGACATCATCGCGACCCAGCTCGCCAATTCGATGATCAACCGCGGCGGGCCGTCGCTGGTGGTGCGGATCGCCGACCAGACCGGCGCGTCGTCGGACAAGATCACGGCTGCCTTTACGGCGGTGCGCAACAGTTACGGCATGACGGCGCTCAACACCGAGATCGAGAATCTCGACAACAAGATCGATGGCGGTCTGCAACTCGGCCTGTTCAACGAGGTGCAGGATCTGCTGGCTGACCGCATCGTCTGGTTCCTGCGCAACGTCGATCTCACGCAAGGTCTTGCGGGCGTGATCGAGCGCTATCGGGCCGGCATCGCGGCGACGGAAGCCGCGCTGGACGGTGCGTTGTCCGAAGAGGCCAACGCCGCGCGCGCGGCGCGGGTGCGCCAATTGGCAGAAGCCCGCGTGCCGGCCGAACTGGCGCGGCGCATCGCCAATCTTCCGGCGCTGCTCGCCGCGCCCGACATCACGCTGGTGGCGGAGCGGACCGGTAAATCGGTTGCCGACGTTGCCGCGACCTATTTCGCGGCCAGCGCATTCCTGCGGCTCGACCGCGTGATCGAGGCGGCCCGCGCCATCAAGGTGTCGGATTATTTCGACCGGCTGGCGCTCGACCGTTCGCTCGATACGATCGGCGATGCCGAGCGCCGTCTCGCGGCTGCCATGGTGACGACCGGCCAGACTGGCGAGGCGGCGGTGAAGGCCTGGGTCGCGCCGCGTCAGGCCGAGGTTGAGCGCGTCCGACTGCAGATCCACGAAATCGCCGGGACCGGACTGACGCTGTCGAAGCTGTTGGTGACGGCGAGCGTGCTGGGAGATTTGGTCAGGGGGTAGAGCTCCGAGGCTTAAGTCACATTCTGCGTCATGCCCGGGCTTGACCCGGGCATCCATCAAAAGTCTTTTCAAAAAGATGGATTGCCGGGTCAAGCCCGGCAATGACGAGGAGATTTTATTAAAGAACCCGTTGCGCATTTCGAGACGACAATTTTATCATCTACCGATGAGCTACTGGGTTTACATCCTGGCAAGCCGGCCTGGTGGCACGCTGTATGTCGGCGTAACCAACGACCTCGTTCGTCGAGTGTACGAGCATCGGGAAGGTCAAGCGCGCGGCTTTACCAAAAAATACAATGTAAAAATGCTGGTCTATTTCGAACCGCACGACGCGATTGCGACCGCGCTGCAGCGCGAACACAATATCAAACACTGGTCGCGCGAATGGAAGATCGACTTGATCGTCTCGATGAATCCGCAATGGCGCGATCTGTATGACGAGATTTGTCGTTAGAAGTTGATGGATGCCCGGGTCAAGCCCGGGCATGACGCTGAATATGGCTCACTCTCTGAGTGCTGGCATAGCGACCGAAACAGCCCTAATGCCTGAAATGCCGTGTCCCGGTGAACACCATGGCGATGCCGGCGTCGTCGGCCGCCTTGATCACTTCGTCGTCGCGCATTGAGCCGCCGGGCTGGATCACCGCGGTGGCGCCGGCCTCGATCGCGACCAGCAAGCCATCGGCGAACGGGAAGAACGCGTCGGACGCGACCACCGAGCCCTTGGTCATCGGCTCGGCGAGGCCCTGTTCCTTGGCGGCGTCCTGCGCCTTGCGGGCCGCGATCCGCGCGGAATCGATCCGGCTCATCTGGCCGGCGCCGACGCCCACGGTCGCCATGTCCTTCGCGTAAATGATGGTGTTCGACTTGACGTGCTTGGCGACCCGGAACGCGAACCGGAGATCCGCGAGTTCGGCCTCGGTCGGCGGTCGCTTGGTGACGACCTTCAACGACATGTCGTCGACCACCGCGTTGTCGCGCGATTGCACCAGCAGTCCGCCGGCCAGCGTCTTCGCCGTCATACCGGCGGCGCGCGGATTCGGCAGACCGCCGGCCAGTAGCAGCCGGAGGTTCTTCTTGGCGCCCACGATGGCGATCGCTTCGCCGGTAGCGTCCGGCGCGATGATCACCTCGGTGAAAATTTCGGTGACGGCGCGCGCGGTGTCGCCGTCGAGCGGCCGGTTGAACGCCACGATGCCGCCGAACGCCGACGTGGGATCGCAAGCCAGCGCCTTGCGATAGGCATCGATCAGGCTTGATCCTTCGGCGACGCCGCACGGATTGGCGTGCTTGACGATGACGCAGGCCGCACTGCGCGCCGGATCGAACTCGGCGACGCATTCATAGGCGGCGTCGGTGTCGTTGAGATTGTTGTAGGAAAGCTGCTTGCCCTGCGCCTGGCGCGCGGTCGCGACGCCATAGCGGATATCGGGCGTGCGATAGAACGCGGCTGATTGATGCGGGTTCTCGCCGTAGCGCAGTTTTTCGGCCAGCTTGCCGCCGACCGCGCGATAGTCCGGCGCCGGATCGCTCAACACTTCGGCGAACCAGTTCGAAATCGCGGCGTCATAGGCGCCGGTGCGCGCATAGGCCTTGGCGGCAAGCTTCCGGCGCAAGGTCGAGGTTGTCATGCCGCTATGCTGTGTCAACTCATCCAGCACGTCCACATAGTCGGACGGCTCGACCAGCACCGCGACATCGTCGTGGTTCTTGGCGGCGGCGCGGATCATCGCCGGACCGCCGATGTCGATGTTCTCGACGCAGTCCTCGAAAGAGGCGCCGCGCGCGATGGTCGCCTCGAACGGATACAGATTGACCACCAGGAGATCGATGCCGTGAATGCCATGCTGTCGCATTGCCTCGACGTGTTCGGGGTTGTGGCGGATAGCCAGCAGACCGCCATGCACCTTCGGGTGCAGCGTCTTGACCCGGCCGTCCATCATTTCGGGAAAGCCGGTGACTTCCGACACGTCGCGCACTTTCAACCCGGCGTCTTTGAGCGCCTGGCTGGTGCCGCCGGTCGAGATCAGTTCAACACCGAAGCCCACGAGGGCACGGGCGAACTCGATGAGGCCGGATTTGTCGGAAACGGAAAGCAGAGCGCGGGATACGCGGCGAAGATGGTCGGTCATGGGTCTCGATCACCGTGAAAGAAATCAGACGGGCGTTAATATAGCGGCAGTTCAGGCTCCTCGCCGCGGCTGCGGCGGGCGGCGGTCGGGGCTTCGGCCCGGACGAAGGCCCATTGCACGCGCGGCGCCGTGCGGGCGCGGCCGTAGATCACGATCTGCACGGTGCGGCGCGGGCCGTCCTGGCCGGCAAGATACACGCTTTCCTCGAGCTCGACCCGATCCTCATAGGCGCTGAACGTCCAGGTCTCCTTGCTGGGCAGCACCAGCATCACGCCATGGCCGTCGGTCAGCCGGTTGGCCTTGACGCTCGGATGCAGGTGAAACCGGACCGCGAATTCGTCCTGTCCGTTAGGCGGCAGCATTTCGCCGGCGGAGGCCGAGAAGAAATCCTCGCCGTCGAGCCGGCTGCCGTCGGCGCTCAGCATCAGGGCGCGCTGATGCACCACACGGTAGCGATCCGCGTAGCCGTCATGCGAGGTGCGGAGCAGGATGGCGTCATCGCGCTCCTCGCGCGACACGTCGACATGGCGCGGCCCGCCGAGCATCGGCGTGCCGAGCAGCAGCCGCTTGAACACCGTCGATTCCATGAATCGCGCCGACGACGTGTCATTGAACGTGACGGTCGAATGCGCGGCGGTGGCGCGCGCCACCTCGGCCCAGTTCTCGCGACCGTTGGCCGGCATGCCGCAATTCACCACGATCGGGCTTTGCCGCGCCGACAGTTCGAACGACAGGAACCCGGCATGGGCGTCCTGGCTGACTTCGACCGGCGGCGCGCGGCCGGTATCCACCAGCACGACCACGCCGCCGGCCTCGACGCGCTGGTAGCCGGAATATGGCGCGTTCGACAGCGGCGCGCCGCGCGCGTCGTCATAGGCCAGGATGGTGGCCAGCAGATCCTGCGAGGTCGGCCCCATGCCGTTGAAATGCGCGAAGCTGCCGTCGCCGTGCCGGAAGAAGCGCAGCATCGGCATCATGCGGTCGATGGCGTTGAGCAGCGCCGGCGGCGGCGTGATGTTGCGGGCCGCGAAGCCATGGCGCAGCGGCAGCAGGTCGAGCAGCAATTCGATCAGCGCATTCGGATTGCGGCCAATATGGCCGCCATCGGACAGGATCTGGCGCTCCAGTTCGGCGACCAGTTTGGCGGTGGCGGATTTGATGTGGCGCGACTGGCCGGCAAGGCATAGCGCCGCGTAGCACAGCGCGATCATCGCCTGCAGCCGCGGCACGCCGTCGCGCGCGTCGGCGGCGGTGTGGCGCAGGAACCGGACCTGCCGGGTCAGGCTGCGCAGGAAACGGCGATAGAACCGCACCTCGCAATCGTTCAGCACCAAAGTCGCCTGGGTGATCCAGGACATGATCCGCCGCGCCACCACGTCGGGCCGCCAGCCGATCGAGTTCCAGGGCCCCGGCTGGCTGATCCAGTCGTCGACCAGCGAGCGCGCATTGGCCCGGGTGATGCCCGAATCGGCGGCCCGCAGATGGCGCAGCCAGCCGAAGCCGAGCATCGCCAGCGCCCAGTCGTCGGACGGCGGCAGCATCTCGAACGGCGAGCGACCGTCGCAGATCACGACTTTGCCGGCGAAGGCAAATCGTCCGGCATAGATTTCGCTCGCCCGCGTCGCATCGGCGGTGCGCAGATCCTGCGGCGCGATGGTCAACCGGTCGGCCTTCACCGGCAGGAAGGACAGGCGAATCACCGGATGGCTGTTGACCCGGCCGAACAGACGCCGCAATCCGCCGCGCACGAGCAGCAAAGACAGCTTCGTACGCTCGGCGATCGCAACGCGCGACATCGCGTCTCATCCAAATGTGGTGGGGGGACCCCGGTCCCGGTTCGGGCGACCATACCGGAACGGGCCGGCCGGGGCCAACCTTGGCCGTAACTGCGATGGGGATTAGCTCAAGCAATTCCGTGCGCCGTGACCTATGTGCGCCTGTCATGGCTGGAACAAGGCTACGGCTGTTCGTGAGTCCGTAGGATGCGCTGGGGCTGCTCTAAATCCGCTCCAGCCGCGCTGCGTAGAAACCGTCGAGGCCGGCAAGGCGCGGCTCGGCATGCGGCAACTGGCACGGCAGTGTGCGCAGATCGCCGTCCGGCGTCAGCAACTCGCTGAGCCCGTCGATTTCCGAAGCCAGAATCGGGCGGCGGCGCACGCCGGGCTCCCGCGCCAGCAATTGCGTGACGACGTCGATGCCTTCTTCGGGTTCCAGCGAGCAGGTGCAGTACACGATGGTGCCGCCGGGCCGCACCAGAGTGACGGCCCGCGCCAGCAACTCGTGCTGCAGCCGAGATAGCTGCGCGATATCGGCTTCGCGTTTCAGCCAGGGCACGTCGGGATGGCGGCGGATGGTGCCGGTCGAGGAGCACGGCGCATCGAGCAGCACGCCGTCGAATGGGCCGGCTTCCCAGGTCAACACGTCGGCGACGGCAGTCTCGGCGGTCAGGTGCAGCCGCGCGAGATTCTCGCGCAATCGGTTGAGTCGTAATGGAGAGCGGTCGACCGCCGTGACCTTGGCGCCCTTGAGTGCGAGTTGCGCGGTCTTGCCGCCGGGCGCCGCGCAAAGGTCAGCGATGTTCATGCCCTGCACGTCGCCGAATAGCCGTGCCGGCAATGCGGCCGCGGCGTCCTGCACCCACCAGGCGCCTTCGGTGAAGCCGGGCAATAGCGGCACCACGCCATGCAGATCGGTGCGCACGGTTCCGGTCGGCAGCACCTGGCCGCGCAGCCGCGCCGCCCAGGATTCCGGATCGCTTTTGACGGTGAGGTCGAGGGCCGGCTCAACGCCGTTGGCGAGCGCGATGGCGCGGGCGGTCTCGGCCCCATAGGCCTTGGTCCAGCGCGCCATCAGCCAGTCCGGCGTATCGAGTGCGACCGTGTCGAAATCGGCGATGCGCTTCGCGCCTTCCTGCGTCACCCGGCGCAGCACCGCGTTGACCAGTCCGGCATAACGCCCGGCGCGCCGGTCGGCCTGCGCGAGGCGGACCGAGAGGTCGACCGCGGCGTGATCCGGAACATCCATCCACAGGATCTGCGCGGCGCCGAGCATCAGGATGGTTTCGGTGCGCGGCGCGTCGTCCGGCAGGCCCTTGTCGAGATAGAAATCGATCAGGCGGCGCAGGGTGCCGCGCCGGCGCAGCACGGTCGCGACCAGCCGGCGCACCAGCGCGCGGTCGCGATCGGCCAGCGACGGCAATCCGGGGTGAACCTGCTTGCCGTCGAGCTGTTCGTCGAGCGGCCGGGCGCGCTGCAGCACGCCGTCAATTATGTCCGCAGCGATGCGGCGGGTAGCCAGACCGGGGACTTCCGGCTGGGGAGCGAGACGGGCACGCGCCATGGACCTCATCCGTGCGGACGGAATGGCGAACTAGAGCGTTTTCAAGTGAAGCTCAATGGACGCGCTCTAGGCCGATTCGCGACGCGAACCGACTCCGTCTCCATAGCATCTTGTGCGAGTTTGCGAGAGGTAACGTTGCTGCGATCAGCCCCACGGACCGCGACGCGAACGCTGACCACCACCCTGACCGCCCCACGGGCCGGACGGTGCGGGACCCGACGGCGCGGTTGTGCGCGGCGGCATTGAAGACGCATTCCGGGACGCGTAACGGCTTGTGCCCATCTGGCCGGCCAATTGCTCGAGCGCCGCGATGCGGTTCTCGGTCGCCGGATGGGTCGAGAACAGGTTGTCCATGCGCTGTCCGCTGAGCGGATTGATGATGAACAGATGCGCGGTCGCGGGATTGCGCTCGGCGGTCGGATTCTCGACCATCTGGGCGGTCCCGGCGATCTTGTTCAGCGCCGACGCCAGTGCGTCCGGCCGGCCGGAGATCAGCGCGCCCAGTCTGTCGGCGGAATATTCCCGGGTCCGGCTGATCGCCATCTGGACCAGCATCGCGGCGATCGGCGCCAGGATCACCATCGCCAACGTGCCGACGATTCCCATGCCGTTATTGTTGTCGCGGTTGTGGCCGAAGAACATGCCGAACTGCGCCAGCATCGAGATCGCGCCCGCGATGGTCGCCGTGATCGTCATGATCAAGGTGTCGCGATTCTTCACATGGGCGAGTTCGTGCGCGATCACGCCGGCGAGTTCGTCGCGGTTGAGCATGCGCAGCAGGCCGGTGGTCGCCGCGACGGCGGCGTGCTCCGGGTCGCGGCCGGTCGCGAACGCGTTCGGCTGCGGATTGTCCATCAGATAGACCTTCGGCATCGGCAGATCGGCGCGCCGCGCCAGATCCGCGACGAGCGCGTACACGTCGGGCGCGCTGCGCGCATCGACCTCCTGGGCGCCATGCATCGACAGCACCAGCCGGTCCGAATTCCAGTAGCTGAACACGTTCATGGCGGCGGCGATCACCAGGGCGATGATCGCGCCATTGGCGCCGCCGATCAGGAAGCCGACGCCCATGAATAGGGCGGTCAGGCCGGCCAGAAGCATGGCGGTACGTAGGTAGTTCATCGCATCCTCCTGCCGGCGCGCGAATAGGCGCGACGGTAGCAACAGGATGGGAATGCCGGCGGTTCCGCGCAAGATTGTCGGGCTGGGCGGAATGCCGCAGGAGCGGCCTTGACGCCGCCACAGCTTAGGGGTTTAGAGCGCCCATGACCGCAAACGACAACGCGCCGAACGCATCGCCGCCGCCAAAAAAGCTGTCGCCCGAAGCCGAGCGGGCGCTCGCCGAAGCGCAGGCGCGTCGCGCCAAGGCGGCGGCCGAACTGCCGCCGGAAAGCGGCGGGCGGGGCGGCCTGGAGCCGACCCGCTATGGCGACTGGGAAATCAAAGGCCTGACGGCGGATTTCTAGCCGGGACGAGCCATCCTCGGTAGTGCACCAGCCGGCCAAGCACCGGCAGCGACATCGGCACATCGAACGTAAATCGGCCCTGCGCGTCGACCCGTTCCCGCGCAAAGCAGCGCGGTAGCATCCAGCCCGGCAACGGCACGCCACCGATGCGGCCGGCGACGATGTTCATGTCGATGCCGTCGGCATTCGCGGTCAACGCCAGCCGGAACGTCACCAGCCCGAAACGTTCCTCAATCGATCCGGTGCGAAGTCCGCCATGCGATAGCCGGCTCTGGAACCGGCCGCCGCCGAATTGCCGTACCCAGATTTCGCCATCCGGGTCCGCCGTCATCGTGACGTCGACCGGGATATCATCCGTGGCGCGCGGAAACCGCAGCACGCGCGCGGCCAGCCAGCCAAGCGGATTGGCGGCGCCTTCGACCGACGCGCGGCCGGCGAGCTTCAGCGTGCCGTCAACGTCATGCGCGTCCTGAATAGCTTTCGGCAGCGCGTCGAAATGTTTGCCGAGCGCGCGCGCGAACAACAGCCGCGGCCGTTTGAAGATGCGCGTCACGATACGGAAGCGCGCGAACTCGTTCTGCAAGGCGGCGAGCCGCAACAGCCCGACGCACGGCATCGCGCCACGCGAAACAAGCGTGCCGGCATCGAGCGCTTTGATAGTCGCGAGCGCCGGCAGCACTGGAATGTTCGGGCCGTCGCCGTCAGACGCGACCAGCACGAAACTTGTGATCGTCGCTCGCCCGTCCGAGTCGATGCCTTCGGCAATCACCGTCATGCCGCCGCGGTCGGTGCCGAACCGATAGAGAAGCTGCGCGGCCCATTGCAGCGGCCGGGCCAGCGGCACCAGGGTTCTGAGCAGCCGCATTTTTACCACGCCGCTGATCGCCCACAGGCCGAGATGCATCACCGGCAATTCGAGGCTGGCGTAGAACAACCCTTCGCGCCGCGGACTGAACCGTGCCGGAATGAGATCGAGATCCGGTGTCTCGGCGACCGAGAGCCAGCGCCGCCCGAGGCCCGGCAGGCGCTTTCGCGTCAGCAAGCCCCAGCCCATCGCGGTAGTCCAATGGCCGTCGCGGAATACCCGCGCGGGTTGCCCGGCCCGCGACAGGATCGCCTGCACCAAGGCAAGACCGCGCGGTTGCCGGTTGCCGGGCACGATGGCGACTTCGATGCGGTCGATGCGTCGCCAATCCTTCACCAACTCGTCGAGCACGGCGTGCGACAGCGCCGGCGTCGAACTGGCGCCGCTCGCCACCAGCACGTTGGCGGCGCGGGCTGAGGGATCAAGTTTGACGATGTTGGCGACGAAATCCCGCGCATCCGCGATGTCGACATAGTGGCAGCCGGCCGCGATGGCGGTGGCCGCGAGACGCGGCGCGGCATTCTGAAATGGGCCGGTCATGTCGGCCACGCACCACACGCGCAGGCGACGCAGGTCGTCAGCGCTGACGGTCATGACATCGAGCGCGGCGGCCTCAATAACGCGTCCGGGATGTGCGGCACGCAAGCGTGCGACCAACGTTTCGGTGCGCGCTTGGTCGCGCGCGCCGATCACGATGTCGAGTTGTGTGGTGACCAACAGGCCGTCGAGCAAATGCTGACCGAAGCCGCCGGTGCCGCCGACGACCAGCACACGGTGCGCAGTCATCGCAGCGTCACGCGACTAGGATCGGGCATCAGGCAGGTGTCGCGCTTGCCGAACCAGCGATAGCGGTTGCGCGCGATGATGTCATAGGCGGCGTCGCGCCAGCGTTCCGGAATGAAACGCAACACCGCGACCCAGCGCCACCATGGCAATGACGCCAGAATGCGCAGCGCCGCGTCGGAGCGCGTATAGGTCCTGCCGTCACCGATCAGGATGAAGGTCGATGGATTGTCGGGATCGATGTTGTTGGCGCTGGCGAGCGCGCGGCCTTCATCGGACTGGATGGCGACAAAGCGATAGCGCCGCTCCGGATCGCGCGCGGTGACGAACCGGTACCCGCGCGAACACAGCACGCAGATGCCGTCGAACAGGATCAGTCTCTGCGCGGGTAGATTTGGCGCGCCGCACGGCATGGCGTCGCGCTCAACACTTATCGCGTGACCAGCACCGTGGTGCCGAAGCTGACCCGGTCGTACAGATCGACGATGTCCTGGTTGAGCATGCGGATGCAGCCATAGGACACGAAACCGCCGACCGAGCCCGGCGCATTGGTGCCGTGGATGGCGTATTCGCCGCCGCCGCTGAGGGTCAGTGCCGCCGCGCCCATCGGATTGCGCGGGCTGCCGCCCGGGATCACGTCCGGCAGCGAAGGCTTGTCCCGCCTCACCTCGGCGGGCGGCGCCCAGGCCGGTTTGATGTGCTTGCCGTCGATATAGGCCTGACCGGTCCATTGCTTGCCGGCGCGCCCGACGCCGACCGGGTAGCGGATCGCGCGGCCATCGCCGAGCACGTAGTACAGCCGGCGCTCGCCGGTCTTGATGATGATGCTGCCGGCCGATGCGCCGCCGGAGAATGCCACCATCTCGCCGCGGGCCTGCGCCGGCGCGACCGAGAAACTTGCCGCGATCAGTGCCGCGGCCATCAACGACAGAGAAGCATGACGCATGACCAGCCCGCCCAGGTTGCCTTGGAGGTGGCCAGCTTAGCCGAAAATCGCCGTTGGCCCATTAGAAACTGCCGATAGCGTAAATCTTTGCAGCACGGCCTCAATTCGTCGAGAGCGCTTGCAACTGCCGCTTGGCGGCATCGAGCTGCGTGGACTTGTCGGTGACTGACTGGAGCAACTGCGCCAGGCGGCGGCGCACCTCGGGATCGTTGGTCTCCAGGTTGGAGCCCGAGAAGCCGATCTTCGCCTTATGTTCGTGGATATAGTCGGCCAGTTCCTGGCCGGATTGCAGTGTGCCTTCGAGCGGCGGCATGATTTCGCGGATGGTGCGCGCCGGCCGGCCGACCATCTTTTCATAGGCGGTCGTGTAGACGATCTCGAGATCCCTCGGCTGGGTGAGCTTGGCGCGATCGGTGTTGGCTTCGGCCTCCGCCTTGTCGAGCGCCTCGCGCAGCTTGACCATGCCGTCGCGCGCCGCGGCGAAATCCTCGCGCCGGTTCGCCAGATTCTGGAATGAGCGGACACTGCCGGCCTGCACGGCTTGCATCAGTCGCTTGGAGATCGATTCGTCGAGCGCGGTATGGAATCGGCGCATCACGCCATAATGAATGGCGTAGGGACCCATCGCCGCCGTCTCCTCGTCCTTGACGATCGGGATCTTGAGGCCCGGCCGGTCGATCACCCGCGTTTGCAGGAAATCAATGAACGCCTTGCGCTGTTCCGGCTCCTTGTCGAAGCAGCCGGCGACCAGCAGGCCGACCACGGCGAGGCCGGCAAACGTAACAAATCGACGGGTGACGGACATGCGGACTCCCAACGTGTGACGAGGGGTTAGTCGGGAGTGCGGTGGAGATGGTTCGAGGGAGCGCTCTTCACCTCTCCCCGCGTGCGGGGAGAGGTCGGCTTGCGAGCGCAAGCGAGCAAGTCGGGTGAGGGGGCCTCACCGCAGTACGCTGCCTCAACGCCCCCTCATCCGGCTCGCCGCTTTGCGGCTCGCCACCTTCTCCCCGCGCGCGGGGAGAAGGAAAGAACTACGCCGCGGTGTCCTTCCGGTTCTGCCTATTCCCGACCAGATCGTCGACCACGCTCGGATCGGCCAGCGTCGAGGTGTCGCCGAGATTGCCGTATTCGTCCTCGGCGATCTTGCGCAGGATGCGGCGCATGATCTTTCCGGAGCGGGTCTTCGGCAGGCCGGGCGCGAACTGGATGAGATCCGGCGAGGCGATCGGGCCGATTTCCTTGCGCACCCACAGCACCAGTTCCTTGCGCAACTCCTCGGTCGGCGTCACGCCGGCCATCAGCGTCACGTAGGCGTAAATGCCCTGGCCCTTGATGTCGTGCGGATAGCCGACCACGGCCGCCTCCGACACCATCGCATGCGCGACCAGCGCGCTCTCGACCTCGGCGGTGCCCATGCGGTGGCCGGCGACGTTGATGACGTCATCGACCCGGCCGGTGATCCAGTAATAGCCGTCCTCGTCGCGCCGGCAGCCGTCGCCGGTGAAGTACTTGCCCGGATAGGCCTTAAAGTAGGTGTCGACAAAGCGCTGATGGTCGCCATATACCGTGCGCATCTGGCCCGGCCAGGAATCGGCGATGCACAGATTGCCGCTGGCGGCGCCTTCCAGCACCTTGCCGTCGGCATCGACGAGCTCAGGCTTCACGCCGAAGAATGGTGTTGTGGCCGAGCCGGGCTTGAGTTTGGTCGCGCCCGGCAGCGGCGCAATCAAAATGCCGCCGGTCTCGGTCTGCCACCAGGTATCGACCACCGGGCAGCGGCTGTCGCCGACCACGTGGTAGTACCATTCCCAGGCCTCGGGATTGATCGGCTCGCCGACGCTGCCGAGCAAGCGCAGCGACGCGCGCGAGGTTTTCTTCACCGGATCGTTGCCGGCCTGCATCAGCGCCCGGATCGCGGTCGGCGCGGTGTAGAACGTGTTGACCTTGTGCTTGTCGATGACTTCCCAGAACCGCGAATTGGTCGGGTAGTTCGGCACGCCTTCGAACATCAGCGTGGTCGCGCCGTTGGCGAGCGGGCCGTACACGATGTAGCTGTGGCCGGTGACCCAGCCGACATCGGCCGTGCACCAGTAGATGTCGCCGTCGTGATAGTCGAAGACGTATTGGTGCGTCATCGCGGTGTGCACCAGGTAGCCGCCGGTGGTGTGCAGCACGCCCTTCGGCTTGCCGGTCGAGCCCGACGTGTACAGGATGAACAGCGGATCCTCCGCGCTCATCTCTTCGCACGGGCATTCGTCGGTCACGACCGCCGCCGCCTCGTGGTACCAGACGTCGCGGCCCGGCTCCATGTCGACGGCGCCGCCGGTGTGCTTCACCACCACGACATGATCGACGCCGCCGACTTTGGCGATCGCCGCGTCGGTATTGGCCTTCAGTGGAACCTTGCGGCCGCCGCGCACGCCTTCGTCGGCCGTGATCACCATCTTGGACTGGCAGTCCTCGATGCGGCCGGCCAGCGAGTCCGGCGAGAAGCCGCCGAACACCACCGAATGCACCGCGCCGATCCGCGCGCAGGCCAGCATCGCGTAGGCGGCCTCCGGGATCATCGGCATGTAGATGGTGACGCGGTCGCCCTTTTCGACGTTGCGGTTGCGCAGGATGTTGGCGAAGCGGCAGACCTCGTCATGCAGCTCCTGGTAGGTGATCTTCTTGTCGGTGTTCGGATCGTCGCCTTCCCAGATGATCGCGACCTGGTTGGCGCGCTTCTTCAGGTGACGATCGATGCAGTTGTAGGCGGCGTTCAGCGTGCCGTCCTCGAACCATTTGATCGAGACATGGGCCGGGTCGAACGAGGTGTTCTTGACCCGGTGGAATGGGGTCATCCAGTCGAGGCGCTTGGCCTGCTCGCCCCAGAACCCGTTCGGGTCGGACAGCGAGCGGGCATACATGTCCTGATATTTGGCCTGATCGATGAAGGCGCGGCGCTTCCACGCGTCCGGCACGTCGTAAATTTTGTCCGACATTTGATGCTCCTCGCCAGATCCGGCCAAATACAAGAAAAGGCGCGGTTTTTCGTTTCCTCTGGGCATGATCCCGAAAAGTGGTCACCGGTTTTCGGAAAAGATCATGCCCGACAATTATCTAGCTCTATTATGCGCCGGACGGCGAACGCGCGACAAGGCCCGCGCGTGTCACACTTTGGTCGCTAAGAAGGGGGGCACCGGGATGCAAAGTCCGCTTCCGGTCGTCTCGAAGTGTGTAGAATGGCCGGGCCAATGACCCCGGAGATGTCCCATGAACCCCTCCCGCGTCTGCTCTGCCGTTTCTCTGATCGCCGGCCTACTTGCTCTCGCGCTGTTGTGGACGGCGCCGGCGATCGCGCAATCCAACCCTGAAGCGGAAGCCGCCGCCAAGGAACTGATCATCGCGATGCGGGCCGATCAGCAGGTCAAGAACGTCTTTCCGATCATCATGCAACAGCTCAGGCCGATGATCACGCAAAACAACCCAGATGCGGCGCGAGATTTTGACGCGCTCATGCCGATCGCCCTCGGTTTGATGAACGAGCGGACTGTCGAGTTTGTCGGCGCGATTGCCGCATCGTATGCGCGCAATTTCAGCGCCGACGAACTGCGCCAGGTTTCGGCCTTCTACAACAGCCCGATCGGCCAGAAGCTGCTGGATAAACAACCGGCGCTGCTACAGGAAAGCGCCGTGATCGGCCAGAAGTTCGGGCAGGGCGTGGCGGCCGACCTGCAAAAACGCATGACCGAAGAGATGCGCAAGCGCGGGCATAACTGAGCGGCGGGCGCTTTATCCCTCCCCCGAAGGGGGAGGGTGGCCGTCCGAAGGACGGTCGGGTGGGGCTGCTGTCGCAGCACTTCGTCAATTGAAGAGCACACCGTCGAGATTTCTGTCGACGTCGCTGTTCCAGAATCTCAGGACGCGACCTGTCTTAATAAGATGCTGGTCGCGCTCCCTTGGCGGCGGAAATGAAAGCCTCGCGTGCGTCATGACCGCAGGTGAACCCACAACTTCACCTCTTGAGGCGTCATGCGTTTGCGCAGATGGCGGGCAATTTCGTTTGCCATGATCCCCCCACCCGGTCCGCTATGCGGGCCACCCTCCCCCCGCAAGCGGGGGAGGGATAAAAAGCTCAAGCTTTCTTCACCCCGGCCATCGCACACAACAGCTTCCATTCCTCGGCCGTCACCGGCTGCACCGACAGGCGCGAATACTTCAGCAGCGCGCTCTCGGCGAGGCGCGGCTCGTTCTTGACGTCGGCGAGCGTGACCGGCTTCGGGACTTTCTGGTCGGCCTGCACATCGACGACCACCCACGGGTCGCCCGGCTTGGCGGTCGGATCCGGATAATGCTCGCGGCTTACCGTAGCGATGCCGACGATCTCCTTGCCGATATTGGAATGATAGAAGAAGGCACGGTCACCCTTCTTCATCTTCATCAGGTTCAGCTTGGCGGTGTGGTTGCGCACGCCGGTCCACGGCTCGCCCTTGGCGCCGCGCTTGACCAGATCGTCGTACGAAAACACGTCGGGTTCGGATTTCACCAGCCAATAGGCCATCGCAGTTCGTCTCCGCTTTTCCTTCACCTCTCCCCGCGCGCGGGGAGAGGTCGGTTTGTGAGCGCGCAGCGCGAGCAAATCGGGTGAGGGGGCGTTGCCGCAGAATGATGCTTCTATGCCCCCTCACCCGGCTCGCCGCTTTGCGGCTCGCCACCCTCTCCCCGCACGCGGGGAGAGGGAAAAAAGTATCACGGCTTGATCGTCACCGACGTGCCGACATCGACCATGGCCCAGATTTCCTCGATCTGCGCGTTTGTCACCGCCGCGCAGCCATCGGTCCAGTCGCGGCCAAGGTGCCATCGGCTGAGCCAGCCGAGGCCGTTGGGCAGGCCATGGATCATAATGTCGCTGCCGGGCGGCACGCCCTGGCTACGGGCGCGCTCGCGGTCGGCGGCGTTTGGGTAGGAGATCCGCAGCGCCAGATGAAAGCGGCTTCGTTGGTTTTTGAAATCGATCGCGTAGCTGCCTTCCGGCGTACGGCGGTCGCCTTCCTGCTGCTTATGGCCGACCGGACTGGTGCCAAGGGCGATGTCATAGGTCTTCAGGACCGCGTCGTTGCGCAGCAGCGTCAGGCGATGGGCCTGCTTCTCGACGAGGATCGATGTGGCCCGGCCGTCCGGCGCGGCGAGCGGCGGAATCTGACGGCTCAGTTTGACAAAGTCCCACGCCACCATCGCGATCAGCAGGATCGCGATGACGCCGACCAGGACAAACAGGCGGCGCATGACTAGCCCTCGGCCCGGAACGGCCGCGTCAGCAGCGCCTCGATGGCCTGATCGACGCTGATCTGGCCCCCCAGGATCTCCGCGACCGCCTCCGAGATCGGCATCTCAACATCGCGCGACCACGCCATCTCGATCATCACGTTCGCCGTATAGGCACCCTCGGCCAGCTTGGCGCCGGCTGCGGCTGCGTCGCCACCAGTTTCGTCACCTCTGCCGAGCGCGAGGCCGAGCGAAAAATTGCGCGACTGCGCGCTGGAGCAACTCAGGATCAGATCGCCGAGCCCGGACAGGCCGGCGAGCGTCTCGGGCTTGGCCCCGAACGCCTGACCGAAACGAAACAGTTCGGCAAAGCCGCGCGTGGTCAGCGCCGCCGACGCGCTGGCGCCGAGGCCGCGACCGTTGACGATGCCGGCCGCGATCGCCAGCACATTCTTGGCGGCGCCGCCGATCTCGACGCCGCGCACATCGGTCGCGTGATAGGGCCGGAACGTCGCCGAGCCGAGCGCGGCCGCGAGCGCTCCGGCGAGTTCGTCGTCGGCTGCCGCCAGCGTCACGGCGGTCGGCAGACCGCGCGCCACGTCGGCCGCGAAGCTTGGCCCGGACAGGATCGCCGGCACGACATGCGGCAGCACCTGCGCGATCACCTCGGTCATGAACAGATGCGTGCCCTGCTCGATGCCTTTGGCGCAGGCGATCACCGGCGTGCCGGGCGCCAGCGTCAGTCGCGCGGCAGCACTGCGCAGCGCTTGCGCCGGCACCACCAGCAGCACCGGAGCATTCGCATCGGCATCGGCGGCATCGCCAATCACTTCGATGCGTTTATCGAGTGCGACGCCGGGCAGGCGCGGACTTTCACGCGTGGCCGCGATGGCGGCGGCGGCTTTGGCGTCGCGCGCGATCAGCGTGACATTGCGGCCGGCGCGCGCCGCCGTATTGGCCAGCGCCGCGCCCCAGGCGCCGGCTCCGAATACGGTAATGCGGTCGAACGGCATGGTCGGTCGCGTCATTCTCAGTCGCGCCGTGGCAGAATCGCGGGCGGCGGCACCGCGTGCGGTTTGACGTCTTGCAGCGGCCACCGCGCGCGCGGCGGAGTCTCCAGTGTATCGACCAAGCCGAGCGCCAGCCGCTCGGCGCCGGCCCAGGCGATCATCGCGCCATTGTCGGTGCACAAAGCGGGCGGCGGGGCGACCAGCACGGTGCCGGCCTCTAAAGCCAAGCGATGCAGCACCTTGCGCAGCGCCTGATTGGCCGCGACGCCGCCGGCCGCGACCAGCGAGGTCGGCGTGCCGAATTTCTCGCGAAACATCCGCAGCCCGGTGCGCAGCCGGTCGGCCACCACATCGACCACGGCCTGCTGGAACGAGGCGCACAGATCCTTGACGTCCTGGTCGGTCAGCGGCGCGATCTTCTCGGCCTCCAGCCGCAGCGCGGTCTTGAGGCCCGACAGCGAAAACATCGCGTCGGGCCGCCCCTGCATCGGGCGCGGCAGCGTGAAGCGCGTCGCATCGCCGCCCTCGGCCTCTTTCTCGACCTGCGGGCCGCCCGGATAACCGAGGCCGAGCAGCTTGGCGGTCTTGTCGAAGGCTTCGCCGATGGCATCGTCCAGCGTGGTGCCGAGCCGGGTGTAATCGCCGATGCCCCGCACCGCGACGATCTGGGTGTGGCCGCCGGACGCCAGAAACAGGCAATACGGAAACGGCGTGCCGTCGGTCAGCCGCGCCGTCAGCGCGTGGGCTTCGAGATGATTGACGGCGATCAGCGGCTTTTCGCTGACCAGGGCGATGGCTTTCGCCGTGGTCAGGCCGACAATGACGCCGCCGATCAGGCCCGGGCCGGAGGCCGCCGCGACGCCGTCGATGTCAGCAAAGCCGAGCCCGGCATCGCTCATCGCCTTGGCGATGACATGGTCCAGCGCCTCGACATGGGCGCGCGCCGCGATCTCGGGTACGACGCCGCCGAACGCCGCGTGTTCGCTGGTCTGCGACAGCACGATATTGGACAGGATCTTGCCGCGCCCTTCATCGGACCGCTGCACCACGGCCGCGGCGGTCTCGTCGCAGGTGGTTTCGATGCCGAGGACGATCATTTATGGTCCCAACCCACAAAGGGGTGTTCGCCTGATTTGGGCAGTAACACCCAAAGGGCGTCCCGCCCGTCTGGCGTACCAAGTGAGGTCATTGGGTGCAATCCTCTGAACAATCGGCGTTTCTGCGCATCGGCACGCGTGGCAGCCCGCTGGCGATGGCGCAGGCCCATGAGGTGCAGGCCCGGCTGGCGCATGCCCACGGCGTCGACCCGGCCGGCATCGCGATTCAGGTCATCAATACCACCGGCGACCAGATCCAGGACCGCACGCTGTCGGAGGCCGGCGGCAAGGGCCTGTTTACGAAAGAGATCGAGGAGGCGCTGCTGGCCGGCCGCATCGACCTCGCGGTGCATTCGTCGAAAGACATGCCGACGCTGACGCCGGACGGGCTGGTGCTGGCCGCGTTCCTGCCGCGCGAGGACGTGCGCGACGCCTTCATCAGCCCGAAGGCGGCCAGCCTCGCGAGTTTGGCGGCCGGCAGTGTGGTCGGCACGGCGTCGTTGCGCCGCCAGGCCCAGGTGCTGCGGCTGCGGCCGGACCTCAAAGTCGTGCCGCTGCGCGGCAATGTGCAGACCCGGCTGCGCAAACTGAACGAAGGCGTGATCGACGCGACCTTGCTGGCATTGGCAGGCCTCAAGCGCTTGGGCATGGCGGATGCGGCGACCGCGGTGCTCGATACCGATACGTTTCTGCCGGCGGTCGGGCAGGGCGCGATCTGCATCGAAACCCGTGAGGCCGACGCCCGCACGCGCGAGCTGGTCGCCGCCTTGGACGATTTCGACACCACCACGGCGCTGCACGCCGAGCGCGCCTTTCTGGCGGTGCTGGACGGCTCGTGCCGCACGCCGATCGCCGGCCATGCGCGGCTGGTCGAGGGCCAGTTCCGGTTTCGCGGCATGATTTTGCGCACCGATGGCAGCGAGGCCTTTGAGGCATCGCGAACGGGCGATCCGATCGATGCGGTGCGGCTGGCCAGTGATGCGGGCGAAGAATTGAAGAAGCAGGCCGGGCCTGGCTTCTTCGATCTGGTGTGACGATGTTGACCCTGCTGGTCACACGGCCCGAACCGGATGCGTCGCGCACCGCTTTGAGCCTGCGGGCGCGTGGCCACGAGGTGCTGGTCGCGCCGCTGCTGCGCATCGAAACGCTATCGGCGGAACTCGGCGCCGGACCATGGGCGGCGGTGTTGATCACCAGCGCCAGCGCGGCCCGGGCGGCGGCCGCCCATCCCGATTTGGCGCGGATTGTCGGCCTGCCGCTGCTGGCGGTCGGTGGCCGCAGCGCCGAAGCGGCGCGGGCGGCCGGTTTCACGGATGTGTCGTCGGCGGACGGCGACGCCGAGGATCTGGTGCAACTGGCGCGGCGCCAACCTGTTGGGCGCCTGTTATATCTGGCCGGCCGGGACCGCACCGGCGATCTGGCCGGCCGGCTGGCGGCGAGCGGGCATGTGGTTGATACGATTGAGGTCTATCGCGCGGTCGCCGAGACCCGCCTGCCGACGCCGGTAGAGCAGGCTTTGGCGGCGGGCGAAATCGACGGCGTGCTGCATTTTTCCCGGCGTACCGCGCTGGCTTTCGTGGCCGCCACCGACAGCGCCATGTTGCGCGGTAAGACTCTGGAAATGCATCACTTTTGCCTGTCAGCGCAGGTCGCGGAGCCGTTGCGCGCGGTCGGCGTGACGCGCGTCAAAATAGCGCCGTTGCCGGACGAAGCGGCGCTGTTAAGGCTTGAACCTATCGGGCCGAGATAAGTTGATGGCCGGAGCATGATCCCGAAAAGTGGGAACCGGTTTCGGAAAAGATCATGCTCCAATCGGACCAGAGTCTACGTTGCCGTAATCGGGCCGCCGCAGTATGCCGGAGTCATCCGGTGCAAGAACGTAACTTTGCTGAGAATCGTCGCAGGAGACGGCATGGCCGATGATCCGAATCCTTCCGACCCGGTAGAGGTCGCGATCAGCGCGGCGTCGGCCGCCGGCCGTAAGCGTCCGCCGCCGACTCTCGACCTGACCGCGACCGACACCACGCCGGAGGCAAATCCGCCGCCGCCGGATGCCGTGACCGAATCGCCTGCGGAAGCCGACACGGTGGCTCCGGAACCGTTCGCGGCCGGCGATCAGCTTCCGCCGCCGCCAACCTCCGGCTCCGTCCCGCCGAATCGATCGTCGTTCGGCGGCGCGTTCGCGGCTGGCGCGCTCGGCGCCGTGCTGATGCTGGTTGCGCTGGGCATGTTGTGGGTTGCCGGCCTGTTCGGCGGCGACACCTCGCTGCTGACCGACCGTACCAACCGTCTTGAGACGCAGTTGCGCGGCCTCACTGAGCGCCCCGCGCCCACAACGGCGCCGGCGTTCGACTCCGGCAAACTCGACGATCTGACCAAGCGCCTCGCCACGCTGGAATCCGCGAAGCCGGCATCGCCCGGCGCGCCTGACGCGGCACTCACCGGCCGCATCACGTCGCTGGAAAGCACCATCAAGACGCTGTCCGGCCGGCTCGACGCCACCGCGAACACGGCGCGCGAAACCGCCGCCGCGCAAAGCCAGACGCCGGCCGCGACCCCGGCCGAACTCGAGGCGCTGACCGCGCGGGTGTCGACCGTCGAGCGCGCCGCCAAGGCGATTCAGGACGACGTCGCCAAGCGCTTCGCGGCCGGCCTCACCGATCCGGCGGCGCGGCGCGCCGTCACGGCCGAGGCGCTGCGCGTCGCGGTCGAGCGCGGCGAACCGTTCGCGGCGCAGCTCAAGGCCGCGCAGCCGCTCGCCGGCAATAATACGCTCGCGGCGTTGCGGCCGTTCGCGGATGCAGGCGTGCCGACAACCGCCGCGCTGGCCCGCGAGCTCAACACGCTGTTGCCCGCCTTGCGGTCCGCGCAGCCGTCCGCACCCAACACCGACTCCGGCTTCATGCAGAAGCTCGCATCGAACGCCGAAAAGCTGGTGCGGGTGCGCCCGGTCAACGAAACCGCCGGCGACGATCCGGCCGCGACCCTGTCGCGCATAGAGGCCCGCGCGCAGAACGCCGACATCGACGGCGCGCTCACCGAACTCGCCAAACTCCCAACCGACAGCCGCGCGCCCGCTGCTGTCTGGATGCAAAAAGCGCAGGCGCGGCGCGACGCCGTGCAGGCGGCGCGGCAATTCGCGGCCGATTCGCTGAACCAACTCGCACCCGATTCTTCAGGTACCCGGTGAAACGAGGACCCACATGATCCGCGTCGTCCTGTTTCTCACGGCCGTCGGTCTCATCGCGTTCGGGGCCGCGTGGTTCGCCGACCGCCCCGGCGATGTGCTGATCACATGGTTGGGCTATCGCATCGAGACTTCGCTGATGGTGCTGATCGGCGCCGTCGCCTTCATCGTCGTTTCGTCGGTGCTGGTCTGGTCGATCTTCCGCGCCATCCTGCGCTCGCCCGATCTGATTTCGCGCATCATCCGCGACCGGCGCGGCACGCGCGGCTATCAGGCGATCTCGCGCGGCATGATCGCCGTGGGAGCGGGTGATGCCCGCGCCGCCAAGAAATACGCCGATGAAGCGCAGCGCCTCGCCCGCACCGAACCGCTGACCCTGCTGCTCAGCGCGCAGACCGCGCAGCTGTCCGGCGACCGTCGCGCTGCCGAGCGCGCGTTCCGCGAGATGGCCGCGCGCGAAGATACCAAGCTGATCGGCCTGCACGGATTGTTCATCGAAGCCCAACGCCGCGATGATCCGTCCGCCGCCCGCACCTATGCCGAGGAGGCCGCCGCCGCCGCGCCGTCGCTGACCTGGGCCGGCGAAGCCGTGCTGGCGTTCCGCTATGGCGAGGGCGATTGGGCCGGCGCGCTGGAGCGCCTGGAGGCCAATCACAAGGCGCATCTGGTTTCCAAGAATGCCTATCGTCGCCAGCGCGCCGTGCTGCTGACCGCGCGCGCGATGGCGGTCGAGGACACCGACCGCGACGCCGCGATCGCGTTCGCGCAGGAAGCCGTAAAGCTGCAACCGGATCTGGTGCCGGCGGCCGCCTTGGCCGGCCGGCTGCTGGCCGAGACCGGCGACCCGCGCAAGGCCGCGCGCGTCATCGACAAGGCGTGGCGCACGCAGCCGCATCCCGATCTCGCCGACGCCTATATGCATCTGCGCCATGGCGATTCCGCGCGCGAGCGCTTCACCCGCATCGAGCAGTTGGCCGACAAGATGCCGGGCGATCCGGAAAGCGGATTGGCGCTGGCGCGCGCCGCGCTCGATGCGCAGGAATTCGCTAAAGCACGGGCCGCGCTGGCGCCGCTGTTGGATAAGCCCACCCGCCGCGTCTGCATGCTGATGGCCGAACTGGAGGAGCGCGAGCACGCCGACGAGGGCCGCGCCCGGCAATGGATGGCGCGCGCGCTGCACGCCGCGCGCGACCCGGCCTGGACGGCCGACGGCGTGGTGTCCGAGCACTGGATGCCGGTGTCGCCGGTGTCCGGGCGGCTCGATGCGTTTCAGTGGCGCGTGCCGCTGGAGGAACTCGGCGAACCCAAGCCGGCGATCGAAATTGAAGAGCGCACGCCGACCGTGCTGATGGCGGCGCGGCTGCCGGCGGAGGCGCGTGTGGACTCGTCGTTGGGGACGACTCCGTCCGGTCCGGCGTCGGCCGTGGCGACCGCGTCCGATTCGCTTGCCGAGGGCAGTTCCGGCTCTGCCGCAGCGGCTTCCGCGGCGGCCACACTTCCGGCGACCGGCAGTCAGGCGACCGGCCCCGGCGCCCGCCGGCCGCGCCCTGCGCCTTCGCCCGAACGCATCATTCCGCTGGCCCACGCCCCGGACGACCCCGGCCCGGACGGCGAGCCCGAGGCCGACAACGGCACCGTGGTGCCGCTCCCGGCCGAAGCCTGGCGCCGGACGACAAGGTAAGGCGCTCTTATCCCTCCCCCTTGTGGGGAGGGTGGCCGGCGCAGCCGGCCGGGTGGGGTTCTTCTACCCCCAGGCGCTACCCCGGAACCCGCCGCTTCTCCTTGCCAGAACCAGCTTCCCCCGATATTCAGGGCGCGGTTCGCCGCAATAGCTCAGCTGGTAGAGCACGTCATTCGTAATGACGGGGTCGGGGGTTCGAATCCCTCTTGCGGCACCAGTTTGCACCACTCATGGCATTTGGATGTTTGTCACTTGGGCCGGCGCAAGCAGCTTTCACCAGTCCCCCAAATTCATTGTAGTCTGCGAACTCTAGCGCAAACGCGTTGAGGGTATGATGGTCACAGTCTTTATCTCTTACGCGCACTCTGATGAAAAGCTAAAGGACCAACTAGTAATGCACCTCGCTGCATTGCGGCGCGAGGGCATCGTCGGAGTTTGGCATGACCGCATGCTTAAGCCGGGCGAGCATCTGGACCATGCCATTGAAGCTGCTCTCGCAGCATCGGACTTGATAATTTTAGTTATAAGTCCAGCGTTTATCGCTTCGGACTACTGCAGCGAAAGAGAAATGGTTCGCGCATTCGAGCGAGCCGCACGTGGGGAAGCAAAGGTAGTTGCACTTATTCTTAGACCCTGCCGATGGCAAAATGTACCGCTGATGAACGGTTCTAAGCTTGGGGACTTTCTTGCGGTCCCGAAGGACGGAAAGCCGATTATCACTTGGTCCGTCCTTGACGAGGCGTTCGATGATGCAGTGACCTCGATAAGGTCTCTGATCTTAGATTCTAATCAAGAAGCGAGCGATCCCAGTATTAAAACAATTCCGGCGACGGTCGTTGTGCAGAACACGCCTACCAGCAACGGGGGCAACCCTGTTCGAGGTGTCCGAAGTAGTTTTCGATTGCCGCGCCGCTTTACTGACTTAGACAAAGATACTTTCGTTGATGATGCTTTTGAAGTTATGGCGCTGACCTTCAAAGAAAATTTGCTCAACCTAGAACAAGAAAACGATCAGGTACGGACTCGCTTCCAGCGGGTGGACGCGCTTTGTTTTACGTCAAGCGTGTACGTGGAGGGCAATATGGCTGGAGGCGCGAAAGTATTTCGCGGCGGTATTTCCCGTCAGGATAATAACTCAGTTTACCTAAGCTATGATCTTTCATCCGCGCGCAATGGACATAACGAATGGCTGTCGGTTGAAACAGACAGCTCTGAAATCTACTTTAAAGCTGGTGGAATGCCTCGGTTTAGTGGGCGACAGCGCGAAGATCAAAAGATGGATGCTGAACAAGCAGCCAAATATCTTTGGTCTACGCTGATTGAACAGATTGAATCCCGCATTGGATAAGATGTTGCAATAGCGTGGCTCGAGAGCGCGTCACTCTTCGCTCGAATCGGAGGCGAATCTCTGTTGCGGCGTCAGCTCTGATGGTCGGTTCCAACTGGCTGCGGCCCCTGCTTCCCACGGTACATCGCCAGCAGGCCCTTCAATTTTTCCGCGCCTTCTTCAAACGGCATATTGTCGAAGCCCAAAAATACTGCTCCCTCGCTGGACCACTGAAAACAAATTCCTACCCTCTTCGCCGTAACAAGTTGATCGAGAAGTCTATCTTCAGCCGCATAGATCGCGTTGACATAGCCTTCGTTGTTAAAGCGTTCGATGCGTAGATCGTACATCTCAACGTATTCTCGATCGAGAACCATGCGATCCGTTGGCATATTGATTGCGTCATTTGCATTCTTTCCCAAACCAACAACAAAATGAAAAAACGGTCTGTCGTCCGGAGGGAAGGCAACTATAAATTTGTTATATCCAAACACAGTCTCTTGTTCACCGCGCAAATATAGGCCGTCGGGTAACGCTTCAATAGACCATTTTGGCGGCTTTATGCCGTTGTTTACAATGTTAAGCCGTAACAATGTTTCTTCTGGGATAACAAGTATGTCGCTCGCATCGACCTCAGATGCGAGCGAGAATAGCTCAGTGCTTACCTCCATGGATTTGATGTACTCAATTACAGAAGCGGAGAGGATCTGGGCATTATTCACTGCGACCGTTCCCTCATCGCCGACCGTGAACCGATGAACGCCAAATTTGTTTTTTTCTCCAACAAAACGAAACTCGCCACCTAAAAAAGCTATTGCGGCTGCGCTCATGCAATGGCCAGCGACAGATTCAGTAAAATGCTCGTTCCGCTGCCCTTTTCGACCGACAAAAGTTTGCAATCCGTGATCACGTAACACGCGACCCAAATCCATCCCCCCAATTAGACTTCCGCCGTCGGTATGCAGATA
>JAQGJU010000099.1 GCA_028290465.1 Xanthobacteraceae bacterium
TATCAGGTTGGGTTGCGCTGCGCTCAACCCATCCTACCGGCTACAAGTCCTGCGTAGGATGGGTTGAGCGCAGCGAAACCCATCACTTTTTGATCGCACAGGCAGTTGTTTCCATGAATGAGGTCAGCGGATTTCGACCGACACGGATCCTGCTCCCGCTGGGCCTGTTCGCTACCGTCATCTCCACCATCCTCGGCTTCTGGACCTGGATGGGCGCGCCGATCGCGCTGCCAACCAACCTCGGCTCGGTGTCCGACAAATCGTTCTGCGTGTCTTATTGGCCATTCCGAGGCACGGAAAACCCGATGACCCCGGGGATCGAGATTCCAGAGAGGCGTATCGACGAGGATCTGCAAAAGCTTGCCGGCGTGACCCGATGCGTGCGGACCTATTTGGCAGATCGCGGTCTCCAGCATGTCCCGGCGCTTGCAGCCCGCTACGGCATGAAAGTCCAGCAGGGAATTTGGATCGGCCGAGATCGGACCGACAACCAGAAGCAAATCGACGCCGCCGTACGTTTAGCAAAACAGCATCCCAGCATCATATCGGTGATCGTCGGCAATGAAGTCTTGTACAGTGGCGCACAGGACATCCCGACGCTGTTGGAGACGATCCGTCATGTCAAACGCAGGGTTTCGGTGCCGGTGACCTATGCGGAGCTACCGCCTATCTGGATGGACCACCCGGAACTCGCGGCGGCAGTGGACTTCATCACCCTCCACGTGCTGCCCTATTGGGATGACTACGCGGCCGAGCAGGCGGTGGCCTACGTGGACGACGTGTGGCAACGCATGCAGCACCAATATCCCGGCAAGCGTATCGTGATCGGGGAAGTCGGCTGGCCGAGCCAAGGTCGCATGCGGGGCGCTGCCGAAGCCTCGCCGGCCAACCAGGCGCGCGTCATCCGCGACGTCATCGCGCGCGCCGAGCGCACGGGCTTGGACGTCACCATCCTGGAAGCGTTCGACCAGCCCTGGAAGAGCGGCCAGGAAGGCGGGTACTGGGGAATGTTCGACGCGCAGACGCGCGAGCCGAAGTTTGCCTGGAGCGGCCCGGTTTCCAATCATCCGCAGTGGAAAAAGCAGGCCGCGGGCGGCGTGCTGATGGCGGTCCTGATCTTCGCTATTGCGTTCGCCACCCGAGACAAGCACCTCGCGGTGAAACCGCTGCTGGGCCGGTGGGCCGGCGTGTCGATCATCGCAGTGGCGGCCGGCATGACCGTCGCACTGACATTCGAGCGGATCCGGATCGAGAGCTTCGACGCCGTCGCATGGAGTTTTTCGCTCGCCTTGGCGGCGGTGGCGCTGGCTGCGCCGCTCTGCGCGGTGCCGGCCGTGATGCGTGATCGGTGGATCCCGGCGTTCGCGGAGCTGTTCGGCGGCGCGCCATCGGCGCCGCGCGACCCGATCGAGATCGCCTGCGGCATCGTGCTGCTGCTGTTGAGTCTGCTGGCGACGATCGCGGCGCTCGTTCTGGTGTGGGGGCCATCATACCGCAATTTCTTTCCGGCCGCCGCGATGACCTGCGCGGTGGTGCCGTTCGTGGTGCTGGCTCTTCGTAGCCGCCTATCCGAAGCCGCGCAGATCGCCGAAATTGCCGTTGCGGCGATTCTGGCTGTTTCGGCGGCCTTCATCCTGCACTACGAACGGCGGATGAATTGGCAGACGCTGTGGCTGGCTCTGATCCTGCTCGCGCTGAGCGTGACGTTGGCCCGGGCTGCGCTTTATTGGTCCGCCCAGGTTGTCGGGCGATCCGTGGCTCAAGCGGTCCGCCGGCGGGCGCGCTCGTAATTGCCCAACATCCATCCCCAAGCCTACCCGGTTCACAAATCGCCCGGTTTCCTGTATTCCGGCGGCGGCCCGATCGGGCTCGGTTTTTCCTCCCCAGCGACGCGGACCTCCATGATCGGCCGACCTAAATTCGTTCTCGCGTCCGGCTCGCCCCGCCGGCTGGCCCTGGTCAACCAGGCAGGCATCGAGCCCGATGCGCTGCGCCCGACCGACATCGACGAGACCCCGAAAAAGGGCGAACTGCCCCGCGCCTGCGCCAACCGGCTGGCCCGCGGCAAGGCCGACGCCGCGCTGAAGATGGTCGGCTTCGATGAGGAGCTGAAGGGCGCCTACATTTTGGCCGCCGATACGGTCGTCGCGGTCGGCCGGCGCATCCTGCCCAAGGCCGAACTGCTCGACGAGGCGGCGCAATGCCTGCGGCTGCTGTCGGGCCGCAATCACCGGGTCTACACCGCGATCTGCCTCGTCACCCCGAAGGAGGCGTTCCGCCAGCGTCTGGTCGAAACCCGGGTGCGCTTCAAGCGGTTGTCCGAGCAGGACATCGAGGCCTATCTGGCCTCCGGCGAATGGCGCGGCAAGGCCGGCGGCTACGCGGCACAGGGCATCGCCGGCAGTTTCATCGTCAAGATGGTCGGCTCCTACAGCAACGTGGTCGGCCTGCCGCTGTACGAAACCAACGTGCTGTTGAGCGGCGAGGGATATCCGATCCATTTCGGCTGGCTCAACGCTGTCTGACCTCGCCCGGGGACACGCATGAATCTCGCGGTGTGGCTGCAACGCGCCGGACAGAGCCATGCGGGGCGGCCGGCGGTGGCGCTGGGCACGCGCGTCGTGCGCCGCTATGGCGAACTGGCCGAGCGCGCCGCGCGGCTGGCCGGTGCCTTGCAGACGTTAGGGCTGAGGCCCGGCGACCGCGTGGCTATCGTGGCCAAAAATAGTCCCGACATTCTCGACCTGATGTACGGCATCTGGCAGGCCGGGCTCGCCGTCGTGCCGGCCAATGCCAAGCTGCACGGGGCAGAGCTTGGCTACATCCTCGAACATTCCGGCGTGCGCGTCTGTTTCGCATCGGCCGGGCTCGACGACGAGATCGCGCCGCATGCGCCGGCGACGCTGGAGCGGCTCATTCGTATCGGCAGTGCCGAATACGAGGCGCTGTTCGCGGCCGGTACCGTCGCCATGGTGGCGCGTCAGCCCGACGACCTCGCCTGGCTGTTCTACACCTCCGGCACCACCGGCCGGCCGAAGGGCGCGATGCTGACCCACAGGGTGCTGGCGGCCGCGAGCCACGCCTATGCGACGCAGGTCGATCCGATCGCGCCCGGCGACGCTATCCTGCACGCGGCGCCGATGAGCCATGGTTCGGGCCTGTACATCATGGCGCATGTGCCACGGCTCGGCGTTCAGGTCGTGCCGGAATCCGGCGGCTTCGAACCGGACGAAGTGTGTGCCCTGTTCGACACGTGGCCGAACGCGTCGATGTTCGCGGCCCCGACCATGATCAAGCGGCTGGTCGAATGCCCGGCCGATTTGTGCGCGGAGCATATCCGCACGCTGATCTGGGGCGGCGCGCCGATGTATGTCGAGGATACGCTGCGCGCGCTCGACCGCTTCGGCCCGCGCCTCGCGCAGATCTACGGCCAGGGCGAAGCGCCGATGACCATCACGACTTTGTCGAAGGCCGACATCGCCGACCGCGATCACCCGAACTGGCTGGCGCGGCTCGCCAGCGCCGGCCGGCCCTACGCCGATGTCGAGGTGCGCGTAGCCGATGCCGACGATAACGCTTTGCCGGTCGGCCAGACTGGCGAGATTCTGTGCCGCGGCGACGTGGTGATGCCGGGCTATTGGCAGAATGATGAGGCCAATGTGACCACGATGCGCGGCGGCTGGCTGCACACCGGCGATGTCGGCGCGTTCGACGCCGGCGGCTATCTGGTGCTGAAAGACCGGTCCAAGGATCTGATCATTTCGGGCGGCAGCAACATCTATCCGCGCGAGGTCGAGGAGGTGCTGCTGGCCAGCGACAAAGTGAGAGAGGTCTCGGTGATCGGCCGGCCGGACGCCGAATGGGGCGAGGTGGTGGTCGCCTATGTGGTCGGCGACGCCAGCGCCGCCGAGCTCGATGCGCTGTGCCTGTCGCATATCGCCCGCTTCAAACGGCCCAAGGACTATGTGTTCGTCGACACGCTGCCGAAGAACAATTACGGCAAGATCCTGAAGACCGAACTGCGCCAGCGCGATGCCGGGCGGGGGCAGGGGTGACGGGCCAAACAGAGCACCTATATGACCGACATGACCGATCCGATCGAAACGCCCGAACTGCAGCCCGGCAAGCCGTGCCCGCTGTGCGGCAAGCCGTCGATGCAGAAGTACCGGCCGTTCTGCGGCAAGCGGTGCGCCGACGTCGACCTCAACCGCTGGCTGTCCGGCGTCTATGCGGTGCCGGTGGAAACCGATGAGGACGAGGACGGCACCCCCGGAACCGACCCGGACCGGCCGGAATGACCGGAAAACGGGCTGGCAGCTGGAGTATTTCCCGGCGAAGTGGGAACCGGTTCGCCGCAGGAAATGCGACCACGTAAGCTGTAGCCCGCCGTTCTGGACAGGCCGTCATCTGCCATCTATAAACCCGGCGCCCCCTGCTGCTTCGCGGCGGGCGGCATGCCCAGGTAGCTCAGTTGGTAGAGCATGCGATTGAAAATCGCAGTGTCGGTGGTTCGATCCCGCCCCTGGGCACCATTTTCATATAAATTATTACAATAAATCAAATAGATAGCGCGACGTCGTGAGGCAGATTGCACACCTGTTTCCACAGTGCTGTGCGTGATGGCCGTCTGCCAAAAGCCCGCCAAAACAACAGCCCGGCGATTGGCCGGGCCTTCCATCAGGAGAATTGTCTCTCTCATCGTCGCCCTTGTAACTGGTCGCACTCTTTCTGCGCTGCTGCCCGACGTGCATCGATCCACTTCGCCAGATCGTGCAGATGCACGCCGCGCGCGGCCTTCTGGCTTGCTTCGATTCTGATGACGGGCAAATCGATCTCGCCCGCGGTTGCTTTTCGGGCGAACTGCGTTGGCGTGAGGTGGCTGAAGTAGTCCCGGCAGACGGTCTCCAACGGGATCACGGCCGCTCCGCTATACTGAGCTAGTAGCAAAAAAGCCGTGTTCATGCTGCGATCTCCGCAGGCTCCAAGAGGAAGTCCAAGCTGTCGCACGCCGCCAGCCAAGCCGCAACACGCGCCTTCATCGCCGCGCCGGCCTTTGTCGATGACTGAACCAGCCGAGGCGATCGAGCGCCGCGCTCAATAGAATTTATGCCGTATTGCATCTAGCGAGCTGGTAGCTTGCGCCATACTCAAATCTGAACGTTCGGAGTGAATCTTGTCATTACGAGCTGACACTGAGGCTTACATCCAATCCGGCGGCCCGTGCGAGCTTGAGGCCATTCTCGAGGCCTGTCGAAACGACGGATCGTTAGAAGCGCTTCTGTGTGTCACACGGCTTTTTGAAGATATGTACGACGGCATTACCTTCAACATGGAGTTGAAGGCGCCGCCCGCTTGGGAGCTTGCCTGTTGGGGAAGGCGTGGACTTGATCAGCTTGTGGCTGCAACGCAAAAGAATCCAACATCCAAAAATAGGTCATTGTGCATTGAGATTCTGACAGCAGTCGCATCGAAGACGGACTTAAGCGAGCGGGTGCTGTTTCTCTCGGCCGATTGCGCGAAGAGACTGCAAACGGTGATCGATGCTGACCCCGAACTGTCCGATTACGCACGCTCCAAATTGACTGAATTCATACTGTCAGTTGAGGACGAAGAGGAATTGATCAGCATTGCTGGCAGCGGATTTTCACTCTCTGCTTGGTCCGCCAATGGCAGTAGACAAGCAAAGGAGCTTTTCGCGGCCATCTCGACGAGATGGCTTACAGTGAGCGCTGCGCTTTTGAAGCGTTATGAAACCCTACTTACGAGCCATGCTGGGGATGAGCGAGTATTTCAGGAGTTCTTTACTCAACATCCGCAATTTCTAGATCCCATGGCAGCTGAAATTTGGCCCCAGCCGAACCTGCACGGAGCACAGTTTCCAGATTTCGTGATCAGGCGCTTCGACAACAGTTATGTGGTTGTCGAAATCGAGGCGCCCGGGAAGATGATGGTGACATCCGAGAATCAGCTCTCGGCGTATGTGACGCACGCTGTGGCACAGGTCACCGAATACAGGCGGTTCCTAGAGCGGATACCAGGGGCTGAACAGCATTTTCCTGAGATCGACGAAGTCTCTTGCCTGGTTGTGGTTGGGCTTGAAGCTTCTTTGAACGATAAGCAGAGGCAAGCACTGCGCAATGAGAACAGACAGCGGCATGCTCTACAAGTCGTGGGGTTTGACTGGCTGGCGAAGCGAAGTGAGGCCATACGGCAAAATATGATCAGCGTCGGCGTCACGGTACGCCATGTCCGCGTAATTTGATCCCTTATGGGTGGTGCCCCTTCAGAAGGCCGCAGATATGCCGTTCAATCCTAGTCAATATTCTCATCAGATGGGATTGAAGTCTGCGCTTCAGAGCGAAAAAAGCGGGCGCAAGCTGGAAAATCTTGCCGCGGGACTTGTGGGGCGCTTACTTGGCGTTTCGATTGCGATTGCCAAGTCGGGGTTTCAACACGGAGGCGATGCGGGCACTGCCGGGCAGCAGGGCCGCCGGTTCCGATTGGAGTGCAAGAAATACAGCGACAACACCAGTCTCAGCGACCGGGAGCTGCTTGGTGAGATCGACCATGCGCTGGCGCGCGACGAGGCGTTAGAAGCGTGGATATTGGTAGCCACACGAAGTGTCCCGGAGCAGCTAGCGCAAGACCTAGTCCAGAAGGGTGAACGGCTCGGCGTTCCCGTCCTCGTCATTGACTGGAAAGATCATGAGCTTGCGCCGCTCGCCGCGCTGTGCGCGCTTGATCCTGACCTTGTCGAAGCCGAGTTCTCAAATGAAGCGGCTGATGAGGCGCGTGCACTCCAGCCCGTTATGGGAGAGGCCATCGCCACCCTGCGTCGCAATTTGCAGGTCTGGTCTCTTGGCTTCGAGACTTTGCGATGCCAGTCGCATCGTAAGCTGGAGGGTATCTGGACCTCCAGGCGCAGTTCGAGTGCAGAATTGGGGCAGGATGCGGCAGGTGGAATGCAGCCGAAGAAAGTGCGGCGGCAATCGGTTCACAGCGCACTGAATGCTTGGTGGCAAGGTCCGGCGCGCACCGATGCGCCGGCTGCCATCATCGGGTGGGACGGCGTCGGCAAGACATGGGCTGCACTCGACTGGCTGATCGACCGGATGGCGGAGCAGCCTATTGTCCTCACCGTTCCATCTTCTGCATTAGCCGGTTTGACCGGGATTTCGGAAGTGACTCTCAAGCGGTTCCTCGCTGAGCGGATCTGCGATCTTACCGGCATTCGCGATCCTGAGCATTGGCTTCGCCGTCTCAACTACCTGCTCAAGCGGCCCAAGGAGGAGGGGCCTGTTCTCACGATGTTTTTCGACGGCCTCAATCAGGAGCCGTCGGTCCCGTGGTTATCGCTCCTCAAAGCAATCCAGGGCTCGGCCTTCGAGGGGAGGGTGCGTGTGATGCTGAGCACCCGCCAGTATCATTTCAAAGTCAGACTTTCAGGCCTTCGAGGGCTGGTCGTCGCTGCAGTGCCTGTTGTTGTAGACGTCTACGATGCCAAAGTTGGCGGAGAGCTCGATCAGATGCTCGCTTTCGAGGGGCTCACGCAAGCTGATTTGCATCCAGACCTTGTCGAACTTGCGCGCACGCCGCGCCTGTTCAAGCTCGTCATCCGCTTTCGCGATCGGCTGGTGGAGGCAGGTCAAGTCACGGTTCATCGCCTGTTGTGGGAATATGGGCGCGACACCTTTGGCGATCGTGCCGGCAAGTCCTTCAGCGAAGATGAATGGCGTGCGTGGCTCGCTGAAATCGCCCACCGCTACCGTGGCGGTATCCAAGAATTTTCGCTCAAGAGTCTCGGCGAAACAACAAGCCGTCCCGATCTCGCCGCGCATGAGGTTTATGCCCGGCTCAGCGACATCATTGACGGACGCTTTGCGCTGCCCGGCCCGGCGGGAACCATGCAGCTCAGCCCAACCGTTGTCGCGCACGCTCTTGGAACGGCGCTGCTTGCGCATCTCGATGCCATGGGGGGCGCTGTGTTTGCGGAGGTCGAGTCGGAAGTCGCGCAATGGCTGGACCCGATTGCCGGCCTCGATCAGCGCGCTGAAATTCTTCGGGCGGCGGTGTCGATCCTCGTTGAACGGGGCGCCCCATCCGCGACGCCCATCGGAGGTGTTCTGGTTACTGCATGGCTGCAGACTCAAAACGTCACCGATAGTCATCGGCGCGAGCTTGCCAGTCTAGCGCCCAATATCCCCGACGCGCTTCTTGATGCCATTGAGCAGTCGGATGCGCATGCACAAAGTTCCGCCCGGCTATGGGCTGTTAACGCACTTCGCGCTATCCCGCGCGCCGAAGGCCCTCCACTGACGGCCATCGTGGCAAGGGTCTGCGCCTGGTTCTCCATCGTGTCTCGCGAAGTCGATAACAGGCCAGATGCGGACGCGGATTTTGAACGGCGGCGCGCGGCGCGTTATCGCGACCGGGTCGGCGTTGATACATCTGGGCCGCTGACCGTGCTCGGCGTTGCGATTCGATTGGTTGACCGTGATGATGGCCGGTTGCAGGCGACGGCGCCCTCGATCCTTGAAGGCTTTCCTTTGGCCAGTATCCTGCCGAGCTTCGAAGCAATCGCGGTCGCTTCGGCGGTGCGTGGACATTCGGATGCTTGGCAGGGCCTGAAATGGCTGTGTTACCTGAACGAGGTCGATTCTGAACCGACCACTAGAGCCCTGCGAATCCTGTCCGCGGAAATCGGTGCGCGTCCCCCCGAGCCCGGAATTCATCCTGAGCTTCCTGCGCGCGCCGCCGCGCTCCTGCTTTGCCTCAGCGGGCACGAAGCTGACGAGGAACGGGCCGCTTCCATCGACCCCGGTATCGACCGGCAAGTTACCTATGAGAAGGACTACCTGCCAAATCCAAGCCGGAGCTTCTTCGCGCTTGAACGCCGCCATGCGGAGGCGGCGCTTGACGATAAGGAACGGCCCCTCCGCATCCGCCTGCAACGAACCAGCGAGCTTTGGCTCGATCCGACGTTTCAACCACCGGCTGGATTCGTCGACGAATTGCGCGCCGGCACTGCCAGCTTCGATGTCACGAAGCTCCACCGCGAGATGGGGCGCACCGCTGAAGATTGGCTCTTTGAAGAGCTGGAACCGGTTCTCGCCCGTTGTGCGCCCGACCTTCTGGCCGAGTTAGTTCGCCGCAAGGTGCAAGGCTTAACGTCATGTCCGCCGGAGTCACGCTACTGGAGTGCCATTCACGCGGCCGAGTATTTTATTCTGGCGGATTCGGCCGCGGCGTCGGCAGCGCAAGCGCTGCGCTTGAGCACGCACGACGAGGATGAAAGCCAAGAAGCGTTTGCAGCGAGCGAATTGCTCAAAATTGAATTGCCGTCTCTTACCGACGCGCAAAGTCAGTTTGACAGGTTGATTGCCGCCGATCTGAAATTCATCTCTGCCGATTTTGCCGAGATCATGCATGCACCGTTACGGGAGGACGTCGACGCTCTCATTGATCGGTATGGCGCCGGCCCTTTCAAACAGCAACGTGACCTCGTAGTACTCTTGTCGGTTCACCCGATCGACTTCAGTGACAGCGCATGGTCATGGCTCACGGACTTAGCCGACCAAGCCAACCATGATCTGCACGGTGTGCTGTTTCGCATGCTGACACTAGCCGACGCAGCGCGCTTTGGGCGTATTCTCGCGGCAAAGGCCTGGGGCTGGAATCCGTTGGCTGACATGTGGGTCAACCATTACGGTACCGGCGCACTTATCAGTGCCGAGCCGGCTATACCCTTTGACCAATTGGCGCCGCGGCTTGCACCTTGGCGTTTGCTCGAAGCGGCGCGTATGCGCGGCGCTGATCCCAGCGAAGTGCGCCTTGCAGCTGAGGTGTTCGACCACGTTCTGGCCGCCAACAAAATTGCGGAGCCGGACCCGGGCTCGACGCTCACGGTGGATCGCGCTGAGAGGCGGTTCACGCCGTTTGTTATCTCAATACAGCCAAGGCCGAGCCCTGAAGGAGGGAACGACATCGCGGCATCGTTGCGCGCTGCGCTCGATACGGATGCGCGCGTAGAGGCCCACAAACGCGCGATCGAAACCGCAACGGCGCGTATCGATGAAGCCCGTAGGTCTGGGGCGAGCCTCTATCTTACCAACGTGGATGCCATCGACATGGAGCCCGTCATCCGGCATGCCTCCGATATGCTTGATCGCTGGCTCGATGGATCTGTCGACATCACCCTAGATTTTCGGCGGCGCGTACGCCTTGCGGAGACTGCCTTTCTTGCGTTGTGTGAGGCGCTGTTAGATCGCGATCCCGCGCGGGGCGCCGCATTGTGGCGGGCGCTGCGCTTAACAATGACGACACGCTACGTTGGCGCGGCCGGTATCGACGAGTTATTGCATGTCGTCTTTCGCGCACCCGATTCAGGGCCTGTCATCGCGCTACGTGAGGAAATCATCAGCCTTCAGCTCTGCCACACAGATCGGTATCTCTTCGATGTCGTCGTCGCAGCGGCGTGCAACGGCAAGGCCGCGTGGATCGTAGATATGGTAGCCGCAGACCGCGCGTCCCCGTTGGTGTGGCGGCAACGACGAGGCGTCCTACTGGCGGGCCTGGGCACCGCGGATACGCTCCCTGTCATCGAAGCATGGCCGGAGGGCCAGATGCGCACGAACAACGCTGACCTCCGGCGCAAGGCCGCCCGCCTGCGCTGGCGTGACGCGTGCGCACGTCACTGGTGGCGCGCCTATCTTACAGCCCAGGATCCAGGAGAGGCCTATGCGGCATGGATTCTCTTTCTGCGGTCGGCGGATGCGCGCGCGTGGACCTGGATACACGATGAGGTGGAGGTGCAAAATGACAGCGCCAACTTCTTCGCTCTCAAGCTCGCACATGTGCAGCTTAACCGGCCAAAACTGAAACGTACGATGGAGAAACGCCTAGATAGGCGCGACAAGAAGTTCCTTGACCATGACATCGTCCAGGGGATTGGGCCGTGGGCGACGGTGATCGACGCAATCTAGCGGGGCAACGTGATCAACACCATGACGTGACGGCTATCACCTACTACTTTCATTCTCCCAAGGAGCGGCCTCTAGTCCGACGTCCCCGCCCTGGTAATGCGTTAGCCAAGCTCCCGGCTTCGGTGCGGGCGGGAAACCAAAGCGTCGGCACTGCTCATCCTTGGCTCGCAACATCCGCACTGTGGTCCGTTTTACGACTGGATCGCGAATCTCAGTCTCGCGGCCGATTTTCGCAGGGCCGCGATGCCCGAACATACGTTCAAAGGCCAACCACATCACTTCTAGTTCGCGCGCCGCTTCTTCTAACTCGGCCCTTATATCGTCATCCAGTATGGTGCCTGCCCATGCAGCGTCTTCAGGCTTCACGTATGGAGTAGCGGATAGGCTATTCTCGTAAATTCGAACCGCGTCATCTATGTCCGGCGGTTTCAATTCGCCGCGTGCCGGTGCGGCCGAGACTTGAGGCAGCACATCCGCCGGGCTCTCTGACAAGAACTTGCGCCCCAACGGCGTTATCCAGAAGTAGTACTTTTCTTCGGCACCGCGTAGTCGAGCCAACAGGCCTGGAATCTCCCGTGCTGAATCGATTAGATTGCCTGCAACTAGATGGGCAATGCTGTCACCAAGTTCCGAGTCCGTCAGCCCAACGCCAATCTGGACCTCGTTCCACTCCAGGGCGTTGATCGATGGACCCGAGGCGCCGCCGAATGTTCGCACATTCATTGTTCGCTGCGGATGCCCACGTGCGATGACTTCGAGTAGTGTGCGTTCTTCAGTTGTAACTGGAGGGGGGTAAGCCATGGAATGTTCCCGGACGGTGTTGCTGGACAATAGTGTATGCGCTAGCCAAGGCCGCTGAGATAGACCGGATTCTGTATCGACACATTGCCGGAAAAAGTTGCCCGCTATGTGTGCGCCAAAGCGCTCCTACGCAAGTTCCTTGGCGCTCGCGTCTTAGTTCAGCGCCCTCCAGATCGGTCGTTGTTCAACAGGTCTGGGCCTTCCCTGGCATAGGCATCGACATCGTCGAGCGTGTTCGACGACTGAAAGTCTCATGTGGAGCCGTGATAGACGTAGAGCGGCCCACCGCCCGCATCGACGACCTTGCTCTTGCCGAACCACGGCTTGAAATGCGGCGCTGGATGTTCGTTGTCCGGCTACGTGAGTATGCGCGCCGCAAGGAGAACTAGCTGGGAGGGAGCATCCACACGTCTTCGGGCGAGCCTCGCTCGACCCGATATTTCAGAACTCCTTTGAGATAATCGATCTCAATTTGGGCGAACCCCTCTTTCTCCGAGTCTGGCAACGCCTCCAGGTCGCGCAGCCGCTCCCTAATCTCGGATGTCGGAGACAGCGAATCCGTCCCGTCGAACCCCATAGTGTATTTCATGATGGTCCTCAGAAAAGCGATCTGCGGGGATACCGAGATCGGCCACAATTTGGGGTCTATTGCCCCGCAAATCAAGATTCCGACCCTGTGAAACACCAGATTGGTTAGATGATCCGCCGAGGTTAAGCCGTCGTAACGCGTTCGCAAAGGCTCGCGCATGCGCCGCGAAGTCGCCGCTCTTCCGCCCGGCCATGGCGTTTAACCGCCGCGCTTTGCAGCGCGTTCGAGCCGGTCGCCGAGGCCGTCCAGGCCCTTGTGGCTGACAACCTCCTGGAAGGCATTCACGCGAACGTGGCGGCCAATCAACTCCAGCCGGCGCACGCGATCCGATAGGCGCAGCTTCTTCAAGTGGCCGATTTGGACGCGGTTCTCACCAATCCCCTCAAACAGGGCCTCGACATCGATGCCGGCAACGAGGCCTTGTCGCCAAATTATCGGCCACTCGCTGACCGGCTTGAGATCGTTGTTGTCGTTGTACAGATCGGCCAGGTCCGCGGTTGCCTCATCGGCCAACCGGGTAAGCACCCAATCGGCATCAATCTCCAACTTGTCGGAGCGCTTGATTTTCGCCTCGTCGATTGCTTTTCGAACGTCCTCATTCTCTAGAAGGCGGGGGCCTTGCTGGTTGGCGGTTCGTTTGCTGTAGCCTGCACGGATCGCGGCCTGCGTCGCATTGAGATCGAGCAGGTAATTTTCGACGAAACAGTGCTGTTTGTGAGTGAGCGTTGGCATGTTCGTTGATCCTCGTTGGATGCCAACCGATACGCTTCGAATGGTTGCCGCGAGAAACGACTACCAACTTTTACCAAGGCGACCGCGCTGTCAGCTAGTCAGATCGGCCACGTGGTTTCGTGGTTTCGCTGGTTTCTCCTGCTCGCTTTCGGGGAAGTGTCATATACAAGGTTACATAGCCCGGTCTGACAATTTCCCACGTAGGGCTAGAAGAAACCTCAAGAAACCACGAAACCACAGATGACCATATGTGTCGTATTGTCGAAAATGGACGCGCAGAGCTGATTGGTTAGCGGCTCACCATAGTTGGCGTGTTGAGCTCGAGCATCTTGTCATCAGCTTCTCCGACAAGTCCGGCATTCCTCTCGTCCACAACAAGATGGACACGGCGCTCTTCTGTCAGTTCGCCGGCGCTTCCCGGGGAACCCGTGCCGGCAGCGGCTCGAGAGGCCACCTCTAGCTGACTGGCAAGGACGATCGATAGACGGATCCAAAAACGGTGGATGCATCGCACAACGACTGCAAGAGCATAGAAGGCCAGAAATTGTTCGGGTGGCAGGATGAATGAGCTTTCGTAAGGGCCCTGGTGAAAACGAAGAAAAAACAAATGGTTGGAGAGTTGAGCGCATTTTTGTAAGCTGCCGACACGAAGACAGGATGGTCGAAAATGACGGATGGGAACCTGCTCAAAGGCTCTGCGATAATTGCGTTGGCCGGACGGCGCATCGATGCCGTCGATACTAACGCCGCACGCTTCCCGCGCGATGCTATACCAACGGTGCGCCGACGACTTGCCGATTTGCTCATTCAGGAACGCGCGGTGGCGATCGTTTGCTCTGCGGCGTGCGGAGCAGACATTTTAGCGCTCGAGGAGGCAGAGCGCCTCGGTGTTCGGCGGCGTATTGTGCTGCCATTTCCAGCGAACCGCTTCAGGCTGACGTCGGTTATCGACCGGCCTGGCGACTGGGGTCAGAGATTCGATCGTCTTGTGCAGGCCGCAGCCGAAAGCGGTGATCTTGTTGTGCTATCTGGCGACCCTGACGATGGCGACGCCGCGTATAGCGCTGCGAACGAAGCAATCATTGCTGAGGCGAAGAAGCTCGCTCAAATTGGAACCGCGCACCGGCTCATCGCAACGATCGTCTGGGAGGGATTTGCCAGACCGGATGGCGATGCAACTGCCGAGTTCCGCAACTTGGCAGCAGCTGCAGACTTTGAGGACCGTGTCATCCTCATCCACTCTGTCGTTCAAGAAGCAAAGGACTACCTCAGAGGCCATCAGGTCACGCCGGAACGAATCAAGAGTCTCGTCAAAGAGCTGAAGAACGAGGATGGTTTCGGTTGGGCGCGGCGGGTGCTGTCCAAGTTACGTGGTGCACAGATCCCTGATGCCGCGCTTCGCATTTGGCTAGCGCAACAGCATGCGTTGTGCACGTACAAGGATCCAGATATCCCGGTGTTAAGGGCCCTCGACCAAGCGCTCGCTATTCTCCAGGGGGACCTGGACCTTGCAAACACCTCGGATCAGGAGACTTTGGGCATCGCTGGTGCCGTACACAAGCGGCGCTGGCAGGCGACTGGTCAAAAGGACCAGTTGGAAAAAGCGTACCATTATTACCGTCGTGGCTTCGATATTGGGACAAAAAAGGATCGCGGCTACACAGCAATTAATGCCGCATTCGTTCTAGATCAACTCGCCGACATCGAAATGGCTGATGAGGTGCCATCGGTTGAGCAGCGTCGCAGAGAAGCGACGAAGATACGCGAAGAGGTTGTCGCTCAGCTTTCGCCGCTACTGGTCGCAGATCCCAAACTTGATACTGATTGGTGGTACCTTGTCACGGTTGCTGACGCACTATTCGGGCTCGGTAGATACGACGAGGCCGAAAATTGGTTATTGAAGGCGAAAACGGTCCCTGCCGTGCCGGATTGGGAATTTCGGAGTACCGCCACTCAACTCGCAACGCTTTCTCAACTCCAGCATCGCGGCACGCCGTCGCCTGACGATCCGGTGTTGGCGAAAGCAGCAAAAGTTCTCGATGCATTTCTCGAGTCGGCCGCTGCGCGGGAGAGCGCCTTTATAGGAAAAGTTGGCTTGGCTCTTTCTGGTGGCGGCTTTCGAGCCTCGCTCTTCCATATCGGAGTGCTTGCAAAGCTTGCCGAACTCGATGTTTTGCGTCGAGTCGAGGTATTCTCGTGCGTCTCAGGTGGCTCGATTGTAGGGGCTCACTACTACCTGCAACTTCGCGAGTTATTGGAGACAACGGAACTCGAAATGCTGAGTGAGCAGGCGCTACGAGACGTGTACATCACATTGGTGCGGCGCGTAGCCGCCGATTTCTTTGCTGGCGTACAGACGAACATTCGAATGCGGGTATTCGCTAATCCCTTCTCGCTTCTGCGTTCTATCTTCAGCCGCACCTACACGAGGACAGTTCGTCTGGGTGAGGTCTTCGAGACGCAGCTCTTCGCGAGAGTGTGGTCGAACGCGGCGGAGGATCGGAAACCACACGGTCCGCTAATCCTTAAGGGCTTACGGATCCATCCGAAGGACGCCGGCGCGAGCTTCGATCCAAAGACCCATAACTGGCGCCGCAAAGCCAAAGTTCCAATGCTGATCCTGAATGCCACCACGCTCAACACCGGACATGCTTGGCAATACACAGCGAGCTACATGGGCGAATCCCCTTATGCGATCGACCCTAATGCCGACGGTACGAACCGGCTTCGACGGATGTATCACGACGACGCGCCACCAGAGCATAGAGGGACCCAGCTCGGCCAGGCGGTAGTTGCGTCGGCTTGCGTGCCTGGTCTGTTCGAACCCGTCAGATTAGATGGTCTCTATCAGCTTGAGGAAAGAGGTAGGAAGACCGCCCCCCTCATTGTGAGACACGTTGACGGAGGTGTGCATGACAACCAAGGGATCGGCGGCCTGTTCGAGCAGGGTTGCGGCGTAGTTCTCGTAAGTGACGCCTCAGGTCAGACAGCACTAGCGGTGGATCCCGGCGGGGGCATGCTGGCACCCCTGATGCGCAGCAACTCAGTGCTCATGCAACGCGTGCGACAGGAACAGTATGCGCGCCTCGATACCATGGAGCAGAGTGGCTTGCTCAAGGGCGCGATGTTCATCCACCTCAAACGAGACCTTGATGTCGTGCCAGTCGATTGGATCGGTTGCGAGGAGCCACGCGACAACTCAACGCAAGAAGGGGCCCCGCTTACTGAATATGGAATTCGGAAAGAGGTGCAAGAACTTCTTGCGGGCATCCGGACTGACTTGGACAGTTTTTCTGACGTCGAAGCGTACTCGTTGATGGCGAGCGGTTATCGCATGACTGAATACTATCTTCCGAAGGTCGAAGTGCTACCAATCAATAATAAAGGAGTCGACGGGGAAGAAGCCAGCTATTGGGACTTTCTGACTATCGAGAGAGTGATGCGACAGGCAAAGCCCTCGGACGCGAGCTATCTCCATCTGCTGCGATTACTACGGAGTGCCGGCAGTCGGATGTTCCGAATTTGGTCGCAGTCCCGTGTCCTGCTCTTGTCAACATTGTTGCTTGCCATGGTTAGCGTTGCGCTTGTGTGTTTCTGGATCTTCAATACGGGTATCCCCTCCCAAGTTACTATAACGGTGAACGGATGGATCGTACTTGCTGCGATTGCTCTGGTCGTCGCGCTGGCGGCACCCTGGTTTCGTGAACATGCAGGCCGGGTTTCGATCGGCCTCTTGAACCTCGTTCTCTGGATACCAGCTCAGTTCCATCTCTTGGTAATAGACCGCATATTCCTGTGGCTTGGGCGATTGGATCGATTGCGCTGATCCAATTGAGGAGCCTTTGAACGCGCCACTTCACGTGAGATTCGGAATCGCCGCTTAACCGAAGCATGTGTTGTGCGGATTAGCTCGCCGGACCAGCCTAAACAGATTCGAATTTTTATAAGTTATGCGTTGCGTTCGAGCGTAGAATATGGAGCCGTCAGATAATTGTTCAATACGACACCGAGCATATGGTCGACTGTGTCAAGGCCTTGCTCCATCCAGGCATAGATGTCGGCGCCGCGCTCGATCTCCCATTCGTGGACATGTGGGATATGACCGAGCGCTTCGAGTTCCTTGGCGATCCAGAACGCCCAGTCGCGATCGGCGCCAGTGTGGCCAATGAAAATATCGGCATCGCGTTTGCACCATTCGCTTGATCGCGACCGGAGCATCATGGCTGCCCATTAATCAGCGCGCAATCACCATGGACAGACCGCTAAATGTGAAAGTCGGTCACGCCACGCGCGTTACAGCAGGAACTGACCGGCTGCGTTATGGACGAGAAGGTAGCTATCTGCGCTGCCATCAACAATGACGACGTATCTCGATTCGGCATCGTCACCCGCATTGGCGAGCTGATGGTAAGAACATAGCATCAACACCAGACTGCGGCCTAAGAAGTCGCGCTTCCACCATGGCATTTACAATGCGCACACGCTTGTTTCACCAGCGGATATCAACTCTCCAAGCGGAGCGATCCACCGCACAAATTCGCCCTCGGCGTTACTTGTGCGAGCCGCAGCAATATCAGCATAGCTGTTTCTCGATCCTGCGGGTAACCGGGCGAAGCACAATTCCGGTTGCCCCTGCAAAGAACCCGTAGTGCCCGCCGAGCTCCTCATAGGCCTGCACTGTTAGATACTCCCAAACGCTTGCAAGCTGAGCTGGCCGATCCGAATGGACGCTTTCGTTAGTCGGCAGCCTACTACTATCGGGAGTTCGACGAGGTCAGAAAGTTGTTCGTTGTTCTTCGCGAACAGCTCAAGTTGGACTCGCGACAGTCAGTCTTCTGCACCGGGAATCACGACGTGAACTGGGCAAAATTACAACAAAACAAGACTGAGCGTTTCGATTCCTAACCGCGTCATTTGCGGGAAGTGTTACCCGAGCGACACGTCATAGCGGCTTGCACGTTTCCGGATCGCTTCGTTCCGCAGCCTCGACACCGAGCGAACGGCGGAGATCGCGTATCGCCGGGAACTGCTGACTGAATTTGATTAGGTCAGTCATGGATGCGTCGCCGCCCGGCAGAACCGACAGTGCCGTGGTTTCTGGGAATACGCATGCCGAAGTCCAGTCCGGCGAACCAAGGGGTGTTCGGCGTTTCCACGCATCGAAGACCGATTGCAGCGCGCTACCGCCCGCTGGTATCTGCGTTTGCATCCCGTTCGCCTTCAGGCAGGTCTCCGCCTTGGCCTTTAGCGCCGCCGGCATTTGCGGCAATGTCGATGCCACCCGAACCAGAAAGCGGAACTCGCCGTCAGCCGCGTTCCAGCGCGGTGTCGTTTGCGGTTTGACATCGGCACGCGTATCAGACGCGAGCTCAGTAAGCTTTTCGACAGGAAAATAGCTACCTAACCCGCCGCTCAAGGCGAGGCGGAAAAAGCGCTGCAGCGCCGTGAACTCGACGATTCCGTCCAACACGTCGCGCTTCGCCGGACTCGCCGCGACCAGTTCAAGCACCTTTTCTGAAATCTTCAGAGTTCCGAACTCGTAAGGGTCCGTGTGCTCACTGGCTTCGTCGATCGCTCCACCCTTCTCACGGATCTTTTGGTACGGTGGCGAGGTAAAGGCGACCTGTACCATGAACTGGAGAGCATCACGGCTGGGTTGGGTCAAGAAGGAAAGCCCCGGCTCAGGCACATAGGGTATTTCCCGTACCCCGGACCAGATCTGGAAAGTAGGAACCGGCATCGCAGCCGACATCAGCTTGCCGCGGAGCAACAAGAGCTCTTTGCTCCGCTCGCGGGTACAGTTCACAAAATCGGTTCCGTTCACGCTTGGCCCCCGGCAGGCCTCGACGATTTCGACGACGTCACGGCTGAAATGATCGAACCGGTGCAGACCGGACGCGGATTTTGACACCGGGTCGCTGCCCTTGATAGCGACATTGATCATGGAGCGAAGTGCGTTGCCATTGTCCCCGCCGCCGGTGGACTTGAGCTGGTCCATCAGGGCATGCGCAGATACGACCGATTGCTTGAGATAGTCCGCATCGTCCCTGCCGATCCGATCGATGGCGCCGTCAACGATCGCCGCACGTGCGATTTCGTAGAGCATGAAATCGGCCTGGAAAGAACGTTCGGCGCGCATCCGCTCGGGATATTTGTCCTGGCCGGTCGCTTCGTCGGCGAAACGATCGATGCTGATCGCGCGGCAACCGAGTGAGGTGTCCAGAAGCGCCGGATGCAGCAGAATCTTGAGATCGCTAAGTGGCTCCGCGGAGATCATGGTCACCGTCAACGGACGGCCATCCGCTGCATAGGCCACTGCGGCGTGCACGGCCGAGCCGTGAAACGGGCCGGCATTGATCGTCGTGCCTGTCGCGGTACCCAGACGGAATCGCAATTCGCTGCCGTCCCGGGTCCACTCGAAGGTTCGGAAGTCCAGCGGCGGCCCCCCAGCTTCCGGGTCACGGCCGATCAGGACGCCGCCGACGCGCGCGAAGCCGCGCAGCGATGCGAAATTGCGCCCGCGTGCGACCGACGCCGATGATGCTGCACGAACCGGGGCTCGCGCTTCCCCACTTGGCCTGCCACTGGAACTACCATCACCCGGCCGCGGGCTACCGCTGGGAGCGTCGCCAGCCGGCGGCGCCGCGCCGACGGTTGGCGGCACAATGTCTTCGAACGACTGAATGGCGCCCGCCCTGGCGACGGCTGCCTCAAGCCTGCTCACCTGTTCTGCCCCCAAATCGAGCCGAGCGGTCATGTAAACCGCCTTGGTCAGATCACGCTGGGTCGCCGCTGTTTTGGCATCCAGCGATTGCCGTAGGCCCGGATGCCGGCTGCGCGCAAGCTCGGCAGCTTCGGCATCGCTCGGCAGCGATGCCTCAATTACCGGCCGCAAGGCACTAAAATCAGCGGTTGCCAGGCCGGTGTTTGCGACCTGGCCGAGCGCGGCATTTGCCCGCGCCAGATCCCGGGTTTCCAGCAGCGTCGCGCGAAACGTCGTCGACATCGCCGCATTCACACGATCTCGGACCGGGGCCGAAACGGATCGGTTAACCCATTCGCTCATTTCCGGCGACATGAGATCGGCTGGCGCTCCACGAGACGCGGCGGAAAATATCTCGCTGAGCAAGATTTTCGCAACCTGGGACGGACGGGCGACTTCCTGGAAGCTAGCGCTTGCTTTCAAAAGGATGTCGCGAGCGCTCGTTGACGACATCATCAAATCCTGAACCTGACGCGCCATGGCGCGCCCGGCGGACGTCACCGGTTTGCCCTCCCCGCGCGCTAGAGCAGATGCCGCGTTGGTCGAGGAATCGAGCAGGCCAGGGATCCTCTGCACCCGCTCGGCTGGACGTGATACCGACCCGGTGGAAGTTTCGGTCGGTCGGATCGGGTCCGGGTCGACATAAATGCCGCTATCTGGCCGGTCGGCGGCCAGAACCGACAGAATGTCGCGACGCGTCTTCGCCGCCCGCATGTCGGCGTGAGCCTTGATCAGTTCGCCATCCGCGGGAGTTAGATGTTCGGCCGAACGACTGGACCGAACCAGCTTCCCATAGGTATTGCCGAGGTGACGCTCGAATACATGCGCGATATGATTGGCCGCTTGCGTGACCTGGGCATCGCTCGACTGCGGCGTGCTGTCGGCTTGCTTATCGTTCTTTGCCGCCTCGGTCGCGGCCCCTAGCTGCGCGGCTCGCTCACGAGCCGTCCAGTCAATACTGAGTTCGGCAAGGCGAAACTGCTGGGCGTTAAGCCGCTGCGCCACGTCGGCCTGCGCCGCGACGAGAACGGTCGGGACCGCCAGCAGCAGGTTGAGTAGGAGAAGCCCGCGTTGCCCCCAGTTCAGTCGTTGCAGCAGACCCCGACTGATCAGAAAGCGTCCCAGGCGCTCCATAAGGGTCCTTGCCGGCCTCGGTATGTCTCCCTCCAGAGCCTCGAGCGGCGACACCTCGATGCGGCGCCCGATGTCGATCGCCACATAGGCCTGAAAGGCCCTTTCTTCATCCGACGCCAGTTCGGTGCGTCGTTTCATGAGCCGCGCCTTCTCGGTATCGTCGGACGCTTTCGCAACGGCCTCCTCGACCTTATCCTGTTCGGCTTTCAATGTTCCGATTATTCCCCCGACCCGCAGCATGGTCTCGTTCGGTTCCAGTTCGGGCAGTGTCCCTTCCTTCAACTTGGTGAACAGCACTTCTGCCTGGACGACACGAACCTGTTCGATGACGCCAGCGATGCGGCGCGTTCTGTGACGCCATACCCAGAACAACAAGGCGGCCGAAGCGAGCGCGAGCAACAAGACGCTACCGCCTTGTTCGAGCTTTATGATGCCGGAGCGAAGGTCTCGCAGGCGGTTGAGCGCGCTTTGGGCGGCGGCGGCGGTCTCGCCACCCATGATGCTCACAATAGCAATTGCGCCCCAGGTGATCAGCGCGCTTAATGCGAGCATCATCCACACGAGCTTCGACGCATCAACAATCGCGGTTACGGCCGACCAGAAGCCCACCCTGCCAACGTCCGCACGGCGCAACGCGCTCGCGGCGGCAGGCCCGAAGACCAAGCCGTGGAAAAGAAAAATTAAGGTGGTTGCGAGCGCAACGTTCGGCAACGTCCAGCCTGTGCCCATTGGCTATCCGATCCAATTCGGGGCAACAATAAATGGTAACGCAATTAAGCGTGTAGCGCGCATTTAGACCACCGCAGATTGCATCAATTTGCGAGCGGATGAAAGAACTATTTTGCACGAAATGGGGCCGTTGCTGTCTTATCTCACGGAGGCTACCTCGGTTGAGAGACACTGTTTGGGGAAAATTGCGGCGTTTCCGAACTTCCTTGCACGGTGTTGACTAACTGCCCGCCAGAAGATGAACGATCTTCTTCTCCAGTCGCTGAAGCCCCAATGTCCCGGCGCGTGTGATGGCGTGCTTTGCGAGATCCTGCGCCGCGTCGCGTAATCCGGCATGCCCAGCGAACAAGATCGCCTCGTCCAGGTCGGCCTCGATGGACGCGATCTGGTCATTCGCCGCTTCGGCCAGGTTGCGGCGTGTCTCAATGAGGTGTCGTGCTTCGTCGAAACGTGTGACATCGTCGATCGCAATAGCGGTCCGAATTGCCAGCCCTTCGAGAATGAGACGGCTGTCGCTCAAGACTTCGCCAATGTCCTCTACATTGCGGGCTCTGCGCTCTGCTGACTTTCGCCGGCCGCGCGCGAATTCCACTCGGGCCAGTCCAGCCTCCGCAGCCGCAGACGCGGCGAGATCGTCGTCGCGCAGCGACATGCGTTTCAGTTCATTAAAGCGCTTGCGCGCAACGGTGCTGTTGCCACGTTCCAACTCGGCCAATCCTTCGACCAGCGTGATTGTTGCAAGCGCGCGTCCGTCCGGATGCTCCGTCGCCAGCCTTCGTACCTCGGAAGTGCGTTCTTCAAGAGCCGCGGCACCGTCGCGCAGGAAGTCCAGCCGAAGCGCATTTGCGGCCGCGAGCGCTCGCACGGTTCCGGCCCCGGACCCGTCTGCAAGCTCGGCGACAGCGATGCAATGCTGTTTGGCCTCTTGGAGGTGTCCGGCCGTCTCCGCGACGCGTGCGCAAACAAGATGCGCGCGTACGCGTGTCTGGATATCGTCTTCGGACGCTCGCAATAACGCGTCGTCGGCGAGCCGCCTAGAGGTTGGCAAAGCACCGTGGGCGACGAGAAATTCAGCTGCAAGCGCAACTCTCCCCGCTGACTGGACGCCGACCCACGTGGCGAATACGCGATCCGCGGAGTATCCGTGGGCCGACAGCTCGCTCCAGGCGGCGGCCAACGCCTCGCGAGCGCGCCGCATCAGTGCCTCTGCAATATCGGGTCGGGCAATCAGGGCGGCGAATTCCTCCGAATCATTAATCGCCGCAGCTTGAGTCAGAATTTCCTCGGCAGATCCAGGGGTCTCGATTTTTGCGATGCACGCCGCGATAATAATCTTGCGAACGCGCACCTGATCCAGCGCTGTTCGATCTACGAGAATTGCATCCCGGAACGCTGGATTGACCAGCAGCGTTCGTCCGGCGGCCTCGGTTGCGTAGTCACCAATCGCTTCGCGCAGCAGGCGGATGTCGACTAGCGCGCCGCGAGCTCCGTTGGCCTGAGCGATCTGTCCCAGCGTCTCATCGGCGAGGCCGACCTCGGTGACCGCAAGGGCGAGCAGAACCTCATCGGCCCACGGGCGGCCGCAAGTGATGCGTGCAAGTGCGCGGTCGGCAAGAGCTTCCGGCCGAGTCAGGGCGGCCAGTTCTCCAACAGCCGTATCGAGATCTTCAAAACGTTGCGTCTGTCGCAGTTCTTCGCTCACGATGAGGTAATCGCGAGCACTTCGGCGGTCCGTTACCAGCAGACCAAGCTGCCAGTCATCGAGGCGCCGTGCGTAGAGAAGAAGACGTCGCTCGATCATTTCGCGTGCGAGGCGAGGATCCGGAGGTCCGAGATTGATGATTTTGTAGCCTTGGGCCTGCGCCAACGCCGCCTCACGATAGCCTCCACGCAAGGCGACGATGATGACCGCGTTGGGTACCTTGTCGGGAAGCCACGCCAGATCGTCGCCACCTGCCGGATCCGTTTCGACATCATCGATTAGGACGCACAGGGGTGCGAGTGCGGCGGCTGCGCCCGCCGCAAGATGGAATCGCTGGGCGCGCCCCGCAGGTCCCGCGGTCGCGCCTCCCTGGTCGCCGAGTTGAGCAAGGACCGACTTGAAGGCGCCCATCCAGTTTCGAAATCCGCCTGGAGCGAATGCTGCGGCGAGTTTAATTCTTCCTTCCAATTCAATCGCGCGCGCCGCCGCGCACATGACCGCACTTTTCCCGCAACCCGGGGGCCCTACGAGGGCGAAGCGTCCCGCGCGCCCGGAAGCCAATCGATAGAGGCGGTGGGTCTCCGGCCGCTCCGCAAACGAATCGCGCTCGGCCTCAATTTGAAGTCGCGCCAGGAGTTGTGCTGACGGAAGCGCGAGGCCCGGCGGGATTCGAGCCTCGACCGCCGCTAAAAGGTCGTTACGCAGAACCTGTGCGAACGTCTCCAAGTCTTGAGCCGGGGGGCGGATTTCTGCGCCAGTTGCCTCGATATCTGCAACAAGCGCCTTGAAGGGGGTGTCGAGGGTGGGCGCAACACGCCAGTAGATCAAAGCCGCCGACTCAGGACCGGCTGGCGGCCGATCGGTGATGGCGTGTCGCAACTCGAGTTCCGTCAAGCTGACATTGGCATGGCCTACGAGCCGTGCAAATGCGGGATCCGCTCTCAGCCGGCTATGAGCCTCCGGATCCACCCAGCCGTACCGCGCGCCAAGCAGACCGAGGACCCAGGGGCGGCATCGGTCAATCTCCCGTAGGCAGATCCCCAGGACATCGCCGCGCTCGGCCTCTTCTCGAGTTACGCCCCAGCGTAGATCAACGTCGATGAACGTAATCCCACGCTCCCAGAGAAAACGTTGGACGATCGGAAAGACGTCGTTTTGAAGGGTATATCGTTCCTCCTGCATATCCTGGAACGTTGAGGAGACAAACAAGCGGACGGTTCTGTCATTAGATGTCGGCGTATCTGACCGTGAAAGTCGCGGCCGACCATGTATCAGCCAGGTCACCTTGCGCAACCAAAACATAAGCAGGCTGAGCAGTTCGTCAATCATCGAAATCACTTGCATATACGACGCGCGAATCTCGTCATTGAGCCTTAAATATATTCTGAACGTTTGGGCTATGATCTTCCTGCCCATCGCCGAGCCAACCTACTTCAATCCCAGACATGTGCCCCTGCACGTTCTCGCGTGCCCTCGGTCCGAGACTGCCGGCCGCAAACAGAATTGCGGGATAATTGATGGCTGACATCGCTGCTGCCACGACCAACAGGTAGACATTTTCACCAGGCCGAGAGGGAATGCCGCTGAGCCGCGAGTAACGCAGCATCAGCGGCTACCTAGAGCGGAGGGAATTCATTCTCCTTCACAGCGGCAGGCCGAGCTGCCTATACACATCATCGCCATAGTACAGGTCCGCTTTACCGCGGAAGTTCGCGAAATTATCACAAAAATTGTCCAGCGCTCTTTGAATGATCTTTGCGCGGAAGCCCACATGGACAGTGCAAGTGTCACGCAATATCGGTGGGCATAGGTCAGGGTCCACCCTTCTTTTCTGATTAAGGTTAGACGCGACGATCGGGATGCCAAGTTCGAGCATAGTCTCGATCTCCCACCTGACGTACCTAAACAAGTTTTTCGTTTTAGGGCCGACGAGAACAACGGCCTGCTTAGTGTCCCCGATGCGCTCCTTAAGCTTCTTCTTTACCGTCGTCTCTAGCGTACCGTTGCGTATTTCGTTGACGTCATGCGCATTGAAAAAGTTAAAATCGATGTGCTCGCTCTTTTTCCAACCAACCATAAATCCATAAGCCCAAATATCCTCGTCCCCGTCAAAAATGACGTAGGTTTTGTTTTTGTATCCCATAGATGCCCCGTAACCTGTGATGCTGGAACGCCCGCCGCGCGGTAGCCACAGTTTTCCACCACAGCCCCCGATCCGCAACCGACAAACCCGCGATATTAGCTATTTTATTTGATCGAAGCTGCCTGATTCCTCTGACTCGGCTTCTGGCAGCTCAGTGCTTTCAACTAGCGTCTTCTTGTGGAAATAGAAAACCAATAAGTTCGCACATAGAGTCAACATCCGTTTCAGCCATACATGTGTCCCATCCGTTAAACTACAGGCACTCCCCTCGTGCTTGCGCTGATCGACATCGTGTGTCATTCGCGCGCCGTCTCTAAAGGGCCCAAGCCGTGCGTCAGGTTCGGCTCTTGACGAACCGGCGCATATTTTGGTTGCCGACGATCCGGAAGACGGCCCATGGCGCGGTGCCGATGCCCTGATAGTCCACGATGAGAGACCGCTCTAGCAAAAAGTAGATAGTCGAGTTTAGCCGTCGCGGCTCCCATTGGTATCGCTTCGCGATCTCTTTGCAGCTGTCGGGAAACTGTGGATCGCTCATGATGTCTGCGGCCAGCCGCAGCGCATCGTCCGATGTATTCCAATCTTTCCAATAGCGGTCAAATTCGGCAAACAGCGCCCCTTCGACCAATATGGTGCCTGTCGACTCGCGAAGAAACCCATGAAGCTCATGAATGGCATCTTCCGTGTCTGCGACGCTCAGGCTTTCCTCCTGGGCAAGATCCTCAACCTCAATGATCGGATCACCAAACAGTCCATCATCAGACTTCTCGACAAAGTGACGAGCCACCATATTGGCTGCCGCGGAATAGCCTGTTTGGCTGGTTTGGCTGGTTTGGCTGGTTTGGCTGGCTTGGCTGGCTTGAATGGCTTGCGGCGCAGGCCCGTGCGGAGGCCGTCGACTGACGCCATGGATGTCATTGATCAGCTGGACGTTGTCCGCATCGATCGTGATCGTCGGCGAGACAATGCCCGATAGCAGTGGCGGCAGTTCTGATGCCGGCAGTTCGTGCCGCACCGGAAGGAAGCGGCATTGATCATTAAGCTTGCGAACCAGGCCAGCATCCATCTCCTGATTAACCCAGGGCTTTTTAATTGATCGCGGACTCAGCAGAGCAAGAAAATTAGTGCAGCCACCTATGCCTTCATCGATTTTCTGCCGCAAGCTGTCACCGGCCGAGACGCACCATTTGTCCCACCACACCTCAATGCCGGCGCGCTCCAACGTTTCAGCGAGCCGGCGGGCGATCTCAACGTCGTCGGATGTATAGCCGAGAAAGACGCGAGGACGGGCTTCAGTCGCTGGGCTGCCTTGCTCCACTTCACCTCCCAATCGTTTGTTGATCAGTGCTATCGAGATTGCGAGGATCAAGTGATTTCCCATCTATCGAGAACGTGATCATCAAGTAACCTCGCCGCTGCGAATCGGGCTTTATAAAACAACCTGATGGACCCGGACGGTAGCGCATACTGCGCTTGCGCGGCCGGACCGCTAAAGGCCCGATAAGGCTGAGCTTAGCAGCTATAAGCGCTTCAACTATTTCGGAGAACTACTCGATTCTCCAATAAGTCTAGGATATGGTATCATATTCCGAGATCCGAATTGGATCAGCGGCGACTGCGGTAGACACATGATTGTTGCTGGCGGCTGCTATAGGGAGCTTTGCGAACATCCCTATTGGAACGAGACGTTCGGATCGGGCGGAAGAGCGGCAGCAGCGATCGCCTCATACTCGAACGAGGTACGCCTCCAAACCTATTTTCGATCAGCCAATCATTTTGACCTCTATACGTTACAGGTTCATGGCGTCACCGTCGAAGCAGCACCCAGAGATCAGGATATAACCTTCGCGTATCTCCACCCCCTGGGCGAGCCTCACCGTCTTCCGCAATCCATCGTTATGTGCGACGACATTCGAGCAGCAGGACGTTCTGTACTGCGGTTCGGGTTTGTTGAGGGGGGAGCGATAGTGGACGCTGGACAAGCTGTCTACGACCCTCAGAGCGCGACACCAGCGCTTTTTAGCGCCAACGGTTCACGCGCCGACCGCCTCGCCATTGTCCTAAATCAGGCGGAGCTCCAGGTGCTCAGCCGATGCTCAGACATGACCGATGCCGCGCAGCGTCTATTGCGCGATGAACGAGCCGAGGCGATCATCGTCAAGTGCGGCGCAAGAGGGGCCTGGGTTTACGAGACGGCGAGCGAGCCGCAGTTCGTCCCCGCTTTCCGCAGCAAGCGCGTATTCAAGATAGGTACAGGCGATGTCTTTAGCGGAATTTTCGCCTATCATTGGTGCGAGAGAAGAGAGAACGCTCTTCAAGCTGCCATCGCTGCATCGCAGGCCGCGGCCTTCTATGCCGAAACGAGAAGCTTGAAGATCGCCATCCGCGACCGCGAACCTGTACGTTCATCGAAGGGGCGGGTTTCTGTCGTTTCATTCGGAGATACTCTTCCAGACCGCTGGCTGCGCGAGGAAGCCCGCTCAGCCCTGATAGGCATGGGAGCCGAATTGGTGGAGCAGCCATCGAGCCCATTAAATGCTGATGCGGTAATCGACAGTTTTCTGATCTTAGCAGACGGGAATGCGCGATCTTCTCTAAAATTCATTCGACAGGCAAGATCGGCCGGCGTGCCTACTGTTGTGTATAAGGAAAAGGGACGACTTCCCACCTCCGAAAGTGCGGAAAGCTTCTACAGCAACGATTTTTCAACGGCCATTTATAACGCATTGTGGGCGGCGCCGCCGCGACCCGGACAGTACGCCCCCCAAACCTAATCGCTGAGGACCCATTGGCCGACGTCTGTATCTTGTACGCAAGAAATGATGCCCGAAAGCAAGCAAAGAAACTTGCTGAGCTTATAGGGCTGCGTTGGTCTGTCTGGTGGGATGCAAAGATCGACGTGGGCGACTACCGACGCGAAATTCGCAAGCAACTTTCCCTCGCTGGCTGCGTAGTTCCAATTTGGTCAGCGTCAGCAGAATTTAGTGAAGTACTGCACGATGAGCTTAACATTGCGGCTAAACAAGGCACGCCGATTGTTCCAGTACGAATTCACGAAGTAACTGCTCCGCTGGGCTTCGGTACCCGGCAGATGACGGATGCGATCGGATGGACAGGTGAGACCTCTTCGCCAGACGTGCTTGAGCATGTGGACCGAATTGCACGAACCTTGGAGGCACGCAAAACTGAGGTCGTGCGGCAGCCCGCCTTAGCGCTCGGGACCGGCCTTGCGCTTCCTTCGCTGTTTTTCTCAGTCTCATCTTTTGAAACGCGCATATCACCGGGTTCGGCGGTCGATGCCTTGAACCTTTTTGGTGCTCGGACGGTTCTGATTTCCGCCTATGATTTCGATCGAGACCGCGCTCCACCTCGAGGGCTTCTGCCCGCCGTTAGGGAGATGCGCTCTCGCGGCACGACTGTATTGTTGGATTCGGGAAATTATGAAAAAGCGAGACGGACCGACCATAAGTGGACGCTAAAGAAGTATCACGAGATGCTGGAGCGTGTGCCCCATGACGCCGCATTTTGCTTCGATGACGTCGCTCCTCCTAAGAATCCCACCCAGGCAATAAGCGAGGTACTAAAGGCGACAGCGCGAGATCAAAGAAGAACCAAGCAGCCGATCATTCCCGTAGTCCATCTTGCGCGTGACCGCTCTGGCAATTACAAAAGCGATATGGCGCCCGAGATGATGAAACAGGTCGCGAAAGAAGCTAGACCCGTTCTGCTTGCAATTCCCGAGCGCGAGCTGGGATCAGGAATCTTCGAGCGCGTGGCAACCATGCAAAAAATTCGGAAGGCCCTGAACGGCCTATACTACTACCAGCCGGTGCATATTCTAGGCACTGGCAATCCTGCCAGTATCGCACTCCTCGCAGCGGCGGGAGCTGATACATTCGACGGATTGGAGTGGTGTCGATACGTAGCAGACGGCGAGACAAAGACGCTTCATCATTTTCAGCTGTATGAATTATTCAAATGGCAGGACTCCTTGGCTTCCTCACCTGTTACGCGGGAAGCACTAATTGATCCCGATGCACGTTATGCAGCTCGCACAGTATTTCATAATCTCGACTTTTATACTCGCTGGATCGACGAGTTGCGACTTGCCCTGCGCGATGACAAGAGATTGGTAGAATTTATGACGGGGCTTCTTCCGAAGAACACGATGCCGCTCGCACGGCAGGCGCTTCCGGGGGTACTGTAATGGAGCCCACGTTTGATCGCATACAAGCAGCGGTCGCAGCTATTTATCCGGAGATTGAAAAGGCCGCGATGGCAAGTCCGGCACAGCTTTGCGAGGAGGAGCTTTGGCATGAGCTGGCGTGCTGTATTTTAAGCAGCCAGGTGCCGTATCCATTGGCCCAAGCGGCCGCGGACCGCATCAGGGGCCATCGAGTCTTGGTGCCGCTTCACGAATTCGAGCCTGGAGGTTGCGAACGTGCGCTCCAATCGCTTTTGCGCGGCACGTTCTTCGTAGAAGGTCGAGAGCGACGCTATAGGTTTCCAAACTCTAAAGCGCGGCAGATATCCGGAACCAGATTGAACGTCTTGCAGAGTTTCGGCACGCTTACAGCGGCACTGTTGGAATTCGACAATGCCGAAACCGCGAGAAAGTGGTTTGTGAAGAACGCCCCAGGATTAGGGCCCAAGCAGGCCAGCATGTTTCTCCGTAACTGTCGCGGAGCTTATGATCTGGCCATAATTGACCGGCACGTCCTGACTTACATGCACATTGCAGGCCTTCGACCAAGTGGCACGCTCGTGCCGGCAAGATATGCTGGATATCTGGAGTACGAGCTGATTCTGAGATCCCACTCTCACGCCAAAGGATATATGCTCGGTTTGTTTGATTACGCAGTGTGGATCGTGATGCGCGTTGTCGCTCGGCAGAAAGTCGTTGAAGGTCATAGGACATGAGTATTGTTACTCTTGTTTCGGGAGGGCTTGACTCGACCCTCGTCGCGCTCCTCGCAAAGGAAACGGGTAACATTCAATACCCGCTCTTCATAGATTATGGTCAGCGCGCAACACAGCGGGAGCTTGAAGCGTGCCAGCGAGCAATGACACTCCTAGAGTTGCCGGCTCCGCACATTGCAGAATTGAGCGGGTTTGGACGCTTAATAAAGTCGGGTCTAACGGACCGCAGCCTCCGCGTCAGAGAAGATGCCTACACGCCGGGACGTAATATGCTGTTCCTATTAACGGCCGCAGCCTACGCTGAACGGGTTGGCGCGGATGCAGTAGCCATCGGCTTACTCCATGATGAGGCGGCCATATTTGATGACCAAACGTCGGAATTTCTAGCTGCGGCAGCAGAGTTGTTGCGGATGGCGGTGGGCCAACCACTTAACATTATTGCGCCGTTGAAGGGGTTCCACAAGAAGGACGTTGTCGAACTGGCGAAGCAGAAGAATCTGACCGGCACATACTCGTGTCATCTGGGCGAGAATGTTCCTTGCGGTCAATGCATCGCGTGTCTCGAATATCGATTCGGAGATTAACCTCATGGGTGGAAACAGCGGCGGTGGTGGCGTTAGTCGCAATACTCTTGGGAATCTCAGGAATCTGGAGGAGAAGGCCAAACAGGCTCTCGATCCTAATAGAAAAAATGTCTTCATTAGCTTTGCGTATGAAGACCTCGACGAAGTCAATTTGCTGAGGGGCCAAGCCAAGAACGATCGGCTCGATCTTGAATTCAACGACCGTTCCGTCCAGGAGCCGTACGAAAGCGAACGGGCGGACTACATCAGAAGTCGGCTCGCCGATCGTATCAAGCAGGCCTCTACAACGGTAGTCTACCTGACCGATGACGCGGTCTCCAGCCGTTGGGTGAAGTGGGAGGTTGAGAAAAGTCTCGAGCTGGGTAAGCGTGTAATTGCCACGCATTCGAAAAGAGGAGCCCCGCAGGTCGTCCCAGACTGGATAACAAAGAACAACATCAAGATCGTCGCTTGGAACAGGCTCGCCGACGAGCTGTGAAGTGTCGCATCCGTATGACGGGAGGGAAAGATATAGGTAGAGTTAAATTGGATTCCGGAGTGCTAGTCGATAAGTTGAAGGCTTGCTCGCACGTGACGAGTGCTGCCCACGCATATTCCTTAATGACGGTCTTGTTCATATCGAAATTCTATTACTGATAAGGCGATTTCTGCCGCCGCTCCCCTCCGTCGAGCCTGTAACTGCTCCCGCGGCTTGGTTGCTGCGCACTCTACCATCGGGGTTCCTCATGGCCGCAGACCTGCCAAACCGCACCATGCGCTCTATCGTTTGAAACCTGTTCGATCCATCGCCCGCCGACAACGGTTTTTGAGAACCGCAGCAGATATCGTCCAAATCTCTTCGGTGAGAAAATTCCACCACGGCTGACGAAGTTCTCCAGCACCTCACGCAACGATTGATCCATCGCGATCCTGTTCCCGATTTCCCTGGACGTGAACGGGCCTTTCGGCATGGCCGCGATGATTTCCGCAAGTTCAATTTTCTCCGGGTCGTCGGCTCGCATAGCGTCTATATTCCCCCGGCAGTCGCCCATTCCGAGCCACATCAAGGCCGATCGCACAGTGTCAGACCAATCCTCAAAAGACCCCATAGGAGATGCCTGACTCGGAGCGCCGGCACACAGATAAGCCCGGACGATGGTCAATGCGGCGGCGACGAGTTCGGCACGCATCCCCAATGCGAGACCGGTCGCATTATGGTCAAAGCGGCGTTCGTCAGGCCGTTCGCACTTAGCATCGAGCCGAATACGAACGGCGCGGCGGTTCAAGTCGCCGTGGATCGACAGATTGTTCCCGGTAGCGCAAATGAGTGCGGTGGAAGGAATGCGGACGTTCTTGGATGCGCCGAGAACGCGGACCTGAACTTCCTCCTGGGTGAGAAGCTGGCAAAGCTGATCGCTGCGGAGAATGTGCGTTATGTTGTCGATGCTGATGATCTGATCGCCGGCAAGCGCCGAAGCGCCAATCCGCTTTTCAAGTTCGGCCTCGTCCTGTGTTGGCGTGACGACTGCCGCCTTGCGGCCCGTCGCCATGATGGCGGCGATATCAACCAGAAGGCTTTTCCCGGTTCCAGCCGCAGGCGCGGTGATTGTGAACATGGGGACGGTCCGGAGGCTGGGCCGCATGACGCTGGTGATGAGCAGCGCGATAGCGGCAGACCGGTCGGCATTTTCGACGAAGGGGAATGCATCAATCGGCTTTGCCAGCTTGTCCAGGGCATTCAATGCATCCCGTTTAGACGGACTGTCTGGCACCTGCCGCCAGGCGCGGTCGCCGACCAGAAGGAGGCCGGTGGCCGCATCGTAACCCGGCGCGCTGAGAACCGTTCCGTCGTGTCTTAGCGTCGGCGCGCTGATGACGGCCCGTAGGCGAGGTACGTTGTCCCAGCCGTGCCCCTTGTTGGCCAAGATCATACGCGCGATCTCGGCAGGGCAGTCACACGGCACAAACTTGTCTGCGCGACCGTCCCATTTCACAAATCTACGGTTGCGAGTGAGCGTTTCGACCAAGGCGACATCGGACAGGGTTGCGATAACGACCGCTCCATCTGGGCGATCGACGTTTTCGCCTTGCTTTGCAACGGTAAGAGTTCTTGCGGGCATACGATACGTGACTGCCCGCACAAGGTCATCACCGCGAGCGTAGATGCCAAGCGAAGCGTCGGAAAGAACAGCTATCGCATGGTCCACGGCTTCGTGAATCTCTCCCTTGACGACGTAGATCGGCTTGCTTGCAAGCCTGTCGCTGCCATCAGGAGCGACTGCCGACGCAACAGGGCCGGCAGGGGGTGGGGCTTTCTCTGCGGATGGCGTCAGCGGTTTCGTCTGTGACCAAGGCTTAATGATCGAACGCATAAACTGATCGATTCGAGACTTGTCCCACCCTTCGTTGACCGCGTCGGCAGCACTCCACCCGCTCGGCACGTCATCGCGCATCACATCCATCACGCGGACTGTCGCACCGATCCCGCGCAGAGCAGTCTCTATGTCTTCTGCCATCGCCATTTGCGATGCGCTGGCATCCGGCCAAATGATCACGTTCTTGTTCGAGAGTGGCGACCAGTCAGTGTGCCTTACGCCCTGCGTTCCACCATCCCAAGCGACAACGACGCGACCAGTTGCTGCGAATAACTTATCGCGGCACTTTTCGTCCCTGACGATGATTACCTGCCGGGCATCGCCTATCGTGTCCAAGCCCACAAGGGAAGGCATCTCAATTGTATCGCAGAACACGGGGTTTGCTCAGATGTCGTCATCGTCGGTGGAGCCGAGGTGTTTGTGCTCAAGCTTTGCGACGTAGTCGCGAAGCCGGAACACCCACCCGGCCCATACCTCGACCTCACAGCGCCCGAATACGCCACTCCCTGGGCGGCAATGGTCATCATAGAACATCGGTCGAATATCGGTGACCGGTAACGGGCCCTCGAAAACGCGGCGAGCGAGACGGAAGTCAACCTTGCGTAACTCACTGTATTTCTTGATTAGATTTCCGCGCTCATCGTCATTGAGCACGTCCATGCACATCAGAAGATGAACTCGTTTCGCGATCGCTTCGGCTTCTGGATGATCGAGCGCCAGGCGAATCTTGCTGCGTTCGCGCGACTTCGGCTCAGGCTGAATTGCTGGCATGTAAGTACTCTCAGATGATTCGAAGAACTATGTTGCTAAATTCGCAACTGCTAAGGAGCGATTTGGAAAACCAGCCCCCCCGGCATGACCGATTAGGCGACTATTTGGCGCGCGGCCTTGGCTTTCTCGATGGCGTCAAGAATTTCGGAGCGAGGCCATCGGCTGAACCTGCCGAGCTTCACCGGCTTCGGCATGAAGTTCAAGCTTACCCACCGCCAGAATGTGGGCTTGGAGCAGCCGAGGATTTTGCAGCACTCGTCAGCGGCTAGAAGCGGATCGGTGACAACAGTTTCGGTGATTACGGTATTTCTGGTTTCGCGAGCCATCGCTTTCCCCCTCTGGAGTTCGATGGCCACCAATACGTCCAAGATGGTTGCTGCGTTCTACACCTAAAATAGAGTATTATTTCTCGTGCCGCTGGCTTGCGACCAACTTTACCACTGTCCCGCTCTTACGGTGGTGAGGAGGGTTCGGAGGCAAAGGAGCCTCATGAGTGCCCCAAAAGGCCTGAAAATGCCCCAGGAGCCCATGCGGGACTCTTGTGCTAATGGTCCGTATGGCCTTCAAACCGATTCCCGCCGTAAACCCCGACCACATCATTGAGGCCCACCAGAAGGTGGTTGCCGACCGGGAGAGGCTTGGCTCTTCCGATGTCACCATCTCCTGTGTGTCTCTGTTCTCCGGCAGAATGAAACCTCAGAAGATTCTCGACATCACCCACCGGCTCTTCGCGCTAGCCAGATTCCTAGAGGAGGGCGAAGCAAAAGAATGGGTTATGGAAGAGACCGGGACGGACTACATCCTGGTCAATGAGGCCCTGTTGCGTGCGGCAGCTCGCGCGCCTCTTATGGAAGCGGAGTACATCAAGGACATGGGCTTTGAAAAGGACACGTTTCTGCCAATCGTCCTCGAAGAAGCTGAGACGGAAGGCAAGGCGTAGCGGCTAGGTCTTACTCGGGACGCTGTCTCTGAGCTTGTCTAGAACCTTCGAACAAGCTGCCAGTATGGCGTCTTGGTTCGTTTCAGCACCATCATACGTGCTGAGACCCTTCGCCCAGGCGACAATCTCCGGACTGTCGAAATGAATCTTGGTTTTCAGGTGGCCAAACTCGTTTCTGATTTCGCGTAACAGGTCCGCGTCGTTGTGCGTCACCTCGTCGAGAAGGCCGGCCTCTTCTGCTCTCTTTATCTTAGCAGCAAGAGTTGCCAACTTGCCGCGCTTGCGAAACGCCCGGTCATCTATCTTCTTTCCATTTTGCAGCATGTGGGTCTTCAAAGCGATTTCTAGAAAACCATCTAGAAATGTTCCGAGCCGCAGCATTGTCTCGGCGTGCGTGTCTTGCACCAACTGACTAAAGTCGAGACCGTGCTCCTTCAGAATCTCAACGGCTTCACTCAAATCTCTCGGCATCTATCCCTCCAATAGCCGCACTTTCTCCCCCTCCTACCCTTGCATTCATTGCCGGCGGGAGCTTAGCAATCGGCGCGATAATCGACGGACGCTGACGCTCTGTTTCGACTAGATGGCGCATCCGACGAAGTGTAAAAGGTCAAGGCATTGAGAAGACGTCTAAGGTTTTGCCTTTAATCTTGCGCGCTCATTCTCAATCTCGATCTGTAGCGATTTGGACAAGTGGATATTGTCCTTTACCCATTGCCACAGTTTATCGGCATCTCCAAAGTTCGATCCCCCTTCCAAAGGATCAAAGAGGCGGCGAACCAAAACGGGATTTTGCGATGACGTAGAGTAGCTAAGGGGCGGGTGATTGTAGTTAGCAGGGGCAAAAGGATAGTTCCAATCCAAAAGCGCCTTTTGCGCTTCTTCGCTGCGGCTACTTCCCATCGTTCGTTCAAGATTTGCATGTAGGTTGTGCCAAACCTTGTTTTCTTTGCCCCGAGCCATCCGTTGTCGGCGAGACTCGTTGGGCGAGTTGGTAGCTTCCTCGCTCACAAAACGCACTTCCAATGGCTGGCAAAGAGGTCGAACAGCGAAGACCAATTGATCGAACTTCAGGAGGTCTTCCATGTGTTGGACATAGCCGAATATTTGGTATCGGTTATCAGCCTGTCCATTTTGATAGAGACGCTTAACGAACCCCTCCGGCGTTTCTGAAAGCCAAAAATCAAGCTCGTATTGTGGCGGCTTCATGAGAGTTGTGGGCAACAACTCGGGAGCAAGCGGGCGAACCGCTGCGTACAGCTTCTCAATCTCGTGACCAAAGTTCCTCGAAGAACGTCCGTTAAGTAGCAAGGCGGCCTTCAGGTACTTTTCCAAGGAGTGAACTGCTAACCAGAAAAAATCGACATTCAAGCCGTTCTGATAACACCAGCGCGCGGCTACGTAATTGTCGTCCGCTGTGTTGATGAAAAGCTCTTGTACGATGGTGTGTTTTTCGGCGAATTGATCAGGATAGGGCTCTGTCATTTTGGCGTTCACTTAATGCTGTTGATGCCGTCTGCCATGTCCTGGAGAAATTCCCGTCCTCGTTCATCAAGGCCGGTATTCGGTCGGGCAATTTCTATGAGGGTGCCCAGGATGTCCTCAAACCAATAGATGTTGTCGCCTCTCGGCATTCCGTGCGCTTGCGAGAGGTAGCGTATCGCTCGAGTGATAAGGGGAAGGTCGATATCCAGCGGTTCGGATATCCATACTTTAGCGATTTCAGCGAACCTCGAAGCTTGCGCTTGGATCTCAGCAGCATCAATCGGCTTCTGGACCCACTTCGTGGTCCTCGCCAACTCAAAACAAGCCTCCTCTAGGTCCGCCCGTTCCTTACTTGCTGTCATTGGATTCATCGTATTGATTGAGGAGAGCTCGTAGATCTTCGAGCGTCACACACATCTCGCACAGCTTGCGGTCGCCTTCTCCGTTGTACGTCATGACGTTGAAAAACACCGCCGTCCCCTCGTGAATCTTGGTTGCCTTGTTCTCAAACCGCAGCCAGCGGCCGGAGACGATACAAGACACGCTGAACTTACCCCGTTGGTTGAGAATCCTCTTGTGCGTATGGACTGGGAACTGAACGATTGCGTCGTCTGTCACGGCAACCTCTCGATCAGAGTTGCATCATCTGTGATTTGTAAGCCGGTTTCTATCTGCACCCTCAAATCAAATAACCAATTTAGGGCCGTTGGCCTGCGACCAACTTTACAACCGTCCCGCTCTTACCCGTCACGTGATCGGCCCATCGCTCCATCAACGCGCGACGCTGTTCGATGAAATCCGTCCGCCGATAAGCCCGTGTCACTTTGCTGCCGGCAACGTGCTGTAGGACTGTCTCTGCCACTTCGTGCGGCGCGTCGGTGCATTCTGCGAGCCACACACGCAGCGACGATCGGAAGCCATGTGGACGCGCGTCCAGCCCGGCCCGGCGCATAAACATGCTGAGTGTCATATCGCTGACAACGCCCTGGCGCGCGCTAGGGAATAAAAAGCCCCCACGAGCAAGCCGGTGTGCCTGTTCGATCACGGACAGCGCTTCTGTGGACAGCGGCACGCGGAAGTCTTCCGTCTGATCTTTCCGTCCTTTCATCGCTGCCGCTGGGATCGTCCACACATCGCTGGCAATCTGATCCTCGCGGCTAAATCGGAGCGGAGCGGAGCGCACGCCTGTCAGGATCAGGAGGCGCAGAGCGAGGTGCGTCACGCTGCCATCGCTCAGGCTCGCATAGAACGCCGGAACCTCTTGCCATGCCATGGCGGGGATTTTATCGGCCTTGCTGTTGCCGGTCCCGATTAGAGCCTTAGCCTTGTCGACAACCTGAGTGTCAACGTCGAGCCCGAGCGCAGCCGCGTGACGAACGACGAGGTTCAGCCGGTTGAGCGCCTTCCTCATCGTCTCAGGTTTCGTGTCCCGCAGCGGTCGCAGTGTGTCGCGAATATCGACCTGATCGAGGCTGGCGACCGGAACCTTTCCGAGCTTCGGAAGGACGTGCAACGTCAGCGGCGAGAACCACCGGCCCGCCGTGCCGTCGCCCTTAAGCCGCGCCTTGTAGCCTTCGAAGAAATCGTCGGCGACGTCTTTCAACATATGCAGGTTGCGGGCAGCCTCGCGCTTGATCCGCTCTCGCTCTTTGATCGGATCATGGCCGGCCCGCACAGCGGCGCGCCATTTATCCGCAGCCTCACGAGCTTCTTTCAAGCCAACGTCAGCGATCGAGCCGAGGCCCATGTGGCGCAAGCGGCCATGTACGGCCAAGCGCAACACCCAACTTCCGGCATCCTTGCTGCCCTTGAACAGCCATAGCCCGCCGCCGTCGCCATACTTGCCAGCAGGCGCCTGCCTCACCATCACCGCCGACAGTTTGCCTCGTCCGTTCACCATTACACACCTCTTTCCACACTCAAGATTTAGATGGAATGAGAGCGAGTGACAATCGGTGTCTGCCCTGATATCGAATTATCTATTCAGATCAATGGCAACGAAGCGGCACGATTGCTGGTGAGACTAGATGATGGGTCGCGATATTGGAGTTAGATGCCGCCCCTGGGCACCATTACTTTGAAAAACCTTTTCGGTTCAAGAAGTTAAGCCCATTCAACGTGTTGCGCTTGCCCGACTGTGCCACAGGGGTGTGCAACAATGTTGTTTCGGCTGGTCCGTTCAGTGAAGCGTTCAGGTTCTCGCAATCGCCAATTTGCCCGACGCATTCCCGCTGATGTGCGGAGCCTTGCGGTCGGCCTGAAGCTATCCGTCACCTGTCGGTGAAGATGTGCGCCGCGTGGCCAGTTCGGATCGCGTCGACTCCATCAGGTGTCGCTCGGCACGGAGTGAGCCTCACCCACAGGCAAGCGACAGCTCTGGCCGGCGAGCTCTATCGAACGTGGGCGGTCGGTGAGGAGCGCGAGCGCACAATCTCGATGGAGCATGTGCCGGGCGTCGGTTGGCAGAAAGTCGAAGCCGTGTCGTTTCAGACAGAGGAGTGGGAGCCGCCACCCGACACTGGGAGGAGGTTGGCAGCACAGGCGAAGCAAGCGACCTTGAGGAACCCTTGGGGGCGATTGTCGACCGGCTGCTGTTGGCCAAGGGCATCGGGACTGTGGATGCCGCATCGCGGAGCATGCTGCTCTTGGCATTCTGGCAAGCGCTGCGGAACGGGTTCGCCAGTCGTGCGGAATGCCGAAGGGGACTATTCGCCCGATCCGAACGCGAAACGTTTCCCGAGTGGAAGGCTCCAGCGGCTGAAGCGAAATCGGCCACTCCTAAAGTTTCCTTGAAGGGCCTCGTTGCTCATGGGTGGGTTGAGGCAAAGGCGACAGGCCGAAAGCCCCAGTACCTATGAGAGCTACAGCAACGCTATGGCGGGCTTCGTACTCTTCACGTGGCCCTCGCGCGCCGAAGTGAAACTGCGCGCCTAGAATTACGACAAAGAGAGCGCAAACTACTCACGGGACGCTCTTGAGCATCTGCTGGATACGCTATCGGCCAATCCGAGTGTGAAGGAGATCAATATCCTGGCCCACTCAATGGGCAACTGGATTTGCTGCGTCCGTTTGCGAGCCAATTCGCCTCGGCTTGTGGATCGAATAGCGCGTGAGGAGCATCTCTTCGGGATTGCCGGAACGGAGATGTTGGACAACTGCGCGGCTGCCAAGTCCGCCTGCGAACACATCAACTATTTTGTCCTTGTCACCCTGCGGCGGCGGAGAACCATGCTCCGTCCGCCTCATCCATCGACAGCTCAGAGCGAGTCAAGATAATGCGATGCATAATCTTTAACCCGCTCCATGCGCTCCGTAAGCCGGCCGCCGTCCCGTCAATAATTTTTGGGAACAGATGGGACGGAGGAACGTTTGGAGACATGCGATCACGAGCCCTTTATGTGAATTGATGCACGTGGGCCAGGGTTCCATTACGTCGCCAGCGACGGGCGAAGATCGGCAGAGCTTATGCATGACATAATGCATAGTGGCCTTGCGAGCACGAAACGTAAAGCGTGCAACTGGAACGTCCGACCTATTGTTTCGGAAGCCAGACCAGTAGTTGACTCGATGTACGGCTTGTCGCCGGCCGTGGACTCCACGCGTAGAATTTCCTCCTTCCGGCGCGATCAAGAAATTTCTGCAAGATTTGATACGGCAGAACATTGGTACTGCGTCATGTCGGGTTCTGCACGAAAGTGTGCGCTCATGGCAGACGGGCGGCGTCTCATCATCGATTTTCTGTTGCCGGGCGACTTTTTTGGTTTCGGTGCCCGGCATGAAGAGTTTTTCGCGGCCGAAGCAATTGCCGGCGGGACCGTCGTGGCACGTTACCCGCGTCGTTCCCTGGAGACGGCCGCGGATGCTAACCCGCGGATTGGGCGGGAAATTCGCGAGATCACATGCGACGCAATTTCGCGTTCGCAAGCTCGGCTGTTGATCCTCGGGCGCGTTACCGCGCTTGAAAAGGTCGGCGCGTTTCTGATCGAGATGGCCGATCGCTCGTTCGACCGCACCGACCAGACCGTCGTTCTTCCGATGTCGCGCTACGATGTCGCTGACTATCTTGCGGTTTCGGTCGAGACCGTAAGCCGGGCGTTGACAGATTTCAAGAAATGCGGCGCGATACGATGTGTGACGACCCGCCGGATTAAAATTCTGGACCGGAGCGCACTCAAGAATGGAACTTGCGGCGGTCGGGTGAGACTTCGAGTTTGTTGAATTTTTGGCAGGACGGCTGACCAGGACGGCTGAAACGAGTAAGAGCTGGGAGCCGGGAACGCCTGCTCGCGCGGCGGCGAGCCCTTCGGCTTCAGTCTCCGCCATGCGTTCGATGTGGCCGAAACTCGAATAGTTGAGCACCAATACCTTTGCGATCCCCGCTCCGGCGTTGAGCGGCGTGGCGTAGGAGCAGCGGCAAGCGGCGAGTTATCAGGGCCACTCATGAGGCGGTCGCTTATAGATCGATTTTTTTGTGTCGGCATCGCTGATCGTCAATAATTCCGGAATGCGCGCATTTTTCCATTCGGATCAAAGCCAATCCCATTCAAGGCGATCCATTCAAGGCGAGGCTGATCGGTTCATTGGGGCGTCCTGCTCTTGCGCCTCACCGATCATTGAGTTGCCGTGCAATTGATGACCGTCAAGGCGCACGGCTTTCAGTTTCGGATAGGTTTCAGCCGACGAGAGCGCCACAGAGCGCCTTTTTGCATAGATCGCGCCTAGAGATCGCGCCTTCTGTCAAAGTCGACGAAGAAGAGGAGAGGACCGTGAGCACAACAGACACTGCCCGAGCCGGGACATCGAACATATCAGATGCAAAGACCCGCGGCCCGAACGCGATGTTGGCCGGGAACTGGTGGCTGGTGGCGCTTCGCGGTGTGTTGGCGATCTTGATTGGCGTGATTGCATTCGCGGCCCCCGCGGCCACCATGCTGTCTTTGGTTCTGTTGTTTTCGGCCTACATGTTCGTCGACGGTGTGTTTGCCGTCATGGCGGCGGTGCGAGCATCCCGCAGCGGAGAACGCTGGGGATTGCTGACGCTGCAAGGCATCGTCAGCATCGTCGCTGGTGTGGTTGCGGTCCTTTGGCCAGGGTTGACGGTTATCGCCTACGTCCTGCTGGTGGCTGCCTGGGCCATTGTGACGGGCGTCCTCATGTTCGCTGCTGCGTTCCGGCTCAATTTTGAGCATGGGCGCTGGTGGCTTTTGCTCGGTGGCGTCGCGTCCGTGGTCTATGGCGTGTTGCTGATCGCCGCCCCGTTGCTGGGCGCCCTGGTGCTTACCTGGTGGTTCGGCGCCTATGCGCTCGTATTCGGAGTCATGTTGCTTGTCCTGGCGTTCCGGCTGAGAGCGCAACGCGACGCGCACCCGAGCGTCACCAGCGTCGCGTCGAGCGCGGCCTAACATGGAACAAAAAACGCCAACCCCCACGAGATCAAGCCGAAACGCCGCGAGCGGTGACCCGGGCCGGCTTGCACCGTTCCGACAGCGCTGCGGTGCGAGCCCAGGAGGAAAAGCTCGACGAGAGCTTGATCGAAACATTTCCGGCGAGTGATCCACCAAGTTGGATAGCAACTGGACGCATCGGCCCCCCTGAGCGCGAAATCCCAATGAAATCGCGTGGAAGCAAACGAACGGTTCAGTTCCTCGGTCCCGGCGCGGCTGCGCCTGATTTTACGCTGCCCGTCACGCCCGACCAGAACCTGTCCCTTAGCGACCTCAAGGGAAAGCCGGTCATTCTGGCGTTCTATCCTGCGGATTGGAGCCCGGTCTGTGGCGATCAGATGACTGTTTATAATGAGGTTCTCTCCGAATTCCATAAGCACGACGCGGAGCTCTTGGGCCTGTCGGTAGATGGAGTGTGGTGTCATCAGGCCTTTGCGAAAGACCGCCGCCTGCACTTTCCGTTGCTCGCGGACTTCGAACCGAAAGGCGAGGTGGCCAGGAAATACGGCGCATACCGAAATCGGGAGGGCGTCAGCGAGCGGGCACTTTTCGTGATCGACCGGCGCGGGGTGATCTTCTGGAGCTATCTTTCTCCAATCGCGGTCAACCCTGGTGCCGACGGCATCCTCGACGCGTTGGAGAGGATGTCGAATCGCGTTGGAGGGGCAGTCGAATGAGGAGAGAGCCAATGCTTCGCGTTCCAGTCACGCCGCATGACCATATTGCGGGCTCGCAAAACGCACCCGTCACGTTGGTCGAATACGGCGACTACGAGTGTCCGGCATGCGGTTTGGCATATCCGAATGTGCTGCGCGTGCAGGCATACTTTGATGAAAGACTGCGGTTCGTGTTCCGTCATTTCCCTCTGCAGCAGATCCATCCCAACGCCGAACCGGCAGCCGAATGCGCCGAGTTCGCCGGCGCGCATGACCGCTTCTGGGAAATGCATGAGGGCCTGTACGAAAATCAGGACCGCTTGGGGCTACCGCTATTCTTGACCCTGGCGGGGCTATTGGAACTGCCTCAGGCCGATCTGCGCAACGCGCTCGCGAGCGGCCAATACGAGCCAAAGGTGCGAGCGGACTTCGTCAGCGGCGTGCGCAGCGGGGTGAACGGTACGCCGACTTTCTTCGTCAATGGCCACCGCCATGATGGATCCTTTTCGTTCGAGGAGCTCGCGGCCGCAATTTCCGTGCGTTTGCGTGTGACCGCACCGCTCTAGGTTGCTTACTTAGTTGTTGGATGCGGGGCACGGGTCCTGTGAACCCGTAGCGCCTCCCGCGTCAACTTCTGGACGTTTCGGGCCGCGCGGCGGTCTCGGTTTATGAGCGAGCCTATGACGGCAGTAGATCCGCGAAGCTGGATGTGGGCCGAAGCCTGCGCGGTGATAGAGCGGGCGGACCGGCTGCATCGCCAATTCTTCCGGCCAGGTTTTGTGTCGGTACAGCCGGCGAATTGGGAGCCGCCTGTCGACATGTTCGAAACCGAAGCAGGATTGCTGATCGTCGTGGCACTTCCAGGCGTGGAGCCATCCGACACCGAGATTTCGATCGAGCGGGACATTCTACGCATCGCTGGATTTCGGCGGCTCCCCCCTGTCATGAGACGCGGGGCCATTTACCGCCTGGAGATTCCGCACGGGCGCTTTGAGCGCAGCATTCGGCTGCCCGCCGGAGGTTTTGATGTTGAACGGTCGGCACTCGCGAATGGCTGCCTCTTTCTCAGTCTCGCGAAGCTGCGCTGATCTTGGGTGACACGCATCATGTCTGAGACAACGAACCAAGAGAAAAGTGCGCTGGCCGACGCAGCTCCATCGCTGCCGGCGGACGGCTTGATCATCCTGCCGGTCCGCCAGACGGTCCTGTTTCCCGGCATGATGCTACCCTTGGCGATCGGGCGGCCGGCGTCGATAGCCGCCGCACAGGAAGCTGTGCGCAGCGAGCGGCCGATCGGCGTGATCATGCAAACCGATGCTTCGGTCGAAGATCCAAATGCGGATCAACTGCATCGCGTCGGGACGTCCGCGCAAATCCTCCGCTACATTACGGCACCTGACGGAACGCATCACGTGATCTGTCGCGGCCTGCGGCGCATTCGCGTGCTCGAATACGTGTCGGGGTTCCCCTATCTGGTGGCGCGCGTCGAGGAGATCGGAAGCTCGGAGGTGATGAGTCCCGAGATCGAGGCGCGTATTGGCCTGCTGCGCGAACGTGCCAGGGAGGCGATCGCACTTCTCCCGAACGTGCCGCCTGAACTCGCCTCGGCAATCGAGAATCTCGATTCAGGCTCGGCGCTTGCCGACTTCATTGCGGGGATCATTGATATTCCGCCCGAAGAAAAGCAGAAGCTGCTCGAAAGGATCGATGTCAAGGAGCGCCTCGACAAGGTGCTCTCGGTAATCGCACAGCGCGTGGAAGTGCTGAAGATCTCCAAGACTATCGGCGAACAGACCCAGCAAAAGCTCTCTGCGCAGCAGCGCGAGCACATCCTGCGCGAGCAGCTGCGGCAAATTCAGAAAGAACTCGGGGAGGACGATGAGAAGGCGGCCGAAATCGCGGAGCTGTGCGACGCGATCGAAAAAGCCGGAATGCCGAAGGAAGCCGAGGAGCAGGCGAAGAAAGAGCTCAGGCGTCTTGAGCGTATGCCGGAAGCCGCGGCCGAATACGCCATGATCCGCACATATCTGGACTGGCTCATTGATCTGCCCTGGTCGAAAACCGATCCCGACAGGATCGATATCGCTGAGGCCATGCACATCTTGGATGAGGACCATTACGGGCTGCCCAAGGTCAAGCGGCGCATTCTCGAATACCTCGCGGTGCGCAAGCTCAACCCGGAGGGCAGGAGCCCGATCTTATGCTTCGTCGGCCCGCCTGGCGTCGGCAAGACCTCACTTGGGAAAAGCATCGCGCGGGCGACGGGCCGTAAGTTCACGCGCCTGAGCCTCGGCGGAGTCCACGATGAGGCCGAGATCAGGGGGCACCGGCGCACTTACGTCGGCGCCATGCCGGGCAACATCATCCAGTCGATCCGCAAGGTCGGCACGCGTAACCCGGTCATGATGCTCGACGAGATGGACAAGCTTGGCGTCGGCTTTCATGGCGACCCGTCTTCCGCGCTGCTGGAAGTGCTAGATCCGGAGCAGAACTCGACGTTTCGCGACAATTATCTCGGCGTCGCGTTCGACCTTTCCAAGGTGATGTTCATCGGCACGGCTAACTTGCTTGACTCGATTCCTGGCCCGGTACGCGACCGCATGGAGGTGATCGAAATTCCCGGATACACCGAGGATGAGAAGCTGGAAATCGCAAAGCGTTATCTTGTCATGCGCCAGCTTTCCGCCGCCGGTCTCAAGCCGGAGCAATGCGACATCACCGAGGGTGCGATCCGCGCGATCATCCGCGACTATACTCGGGAAGCCGGCGTTCGGAACCTGGAGCGTCTTATCGGTGCGATTTGCCGGCACGCGGCCATGCGGGTTGCGGAGGGCAGCACGGAGCACATGCGGGTCGATGCCGCTGCGCTTCCGGCCATCATCGGACCGCGCCGCTTTGAGAGTGAAGTCGCCATGCGCACCAGCATTCCGGGCGTCGCGACGGGTCTCGCCTGGACGCCGACGGGCGGTGATATCCTATTCGTCGAAGCGTCGCGCGTGCCAGGGCGTGGCAAGCTCATCCTCACTGGCCAACTCGGCGACGTCATGAAGGAAAGCGCACAAGCCGCGCTCACCCTGGCCAAGTCTCGAGCCGAACCTCTTGGAATTGACGTTGGCGTATTCGAGAAGTCCGACGTGCATATCCATGTGCCGGCCGGCGCTATCCCGAAGGATGGACCAAGCGCTGGCGTCGCAATGTACGTGGCGCTGGTTTCACTGCTCACCAGCCGTACGGCGCGCAGCGACACGGCGATGACGGGAGAAATTTCATTGCGCGGCCTTGTGCTGCCGATCGGTGGGGTGAAAGAGAAAGTGCTCGCGGCGGCACGCGCGGGCATCACCACGGTGCTGCTGCCGTCGCGCAACCAAAAGGATATTGAGGACGTACCCGAAGCGGCGCGCAAGCAGGTCCGCTTCATCTGGCTCGATCATGTGGACGACGCCGTGGCCGCGGCCCTCGCCGCCGATGGAGAGACCTGCGGCCGTGAAGACCCAGAGCCGACCACGGCATCACGGGCTCGGCAAGTGGCCCGTTCCGCTTGAAGTTTTTGAAAAATTGACAGCCGTCATGGCAGGAAAACGCGCGCTCCACGAATATTGATGTCTCGACCGCCTTCCGGATCGGAAGTTTCGGTTCAGAACGGGTTGTCCCCGTGAGCGATGCGCATTTCAAGGAGCTCGCCATGACGTTGCTCAGTAAGATCAAACAGACGACGCGGTTAAACGCGATGACCGTTCTGGGTGTCTGGCGCCCGTTCTACAGCCACACGGCGGCCGGGCGAGCACCGGCTAAGCGGGTGTTCGCGCTTGCAGCGACGATGGTCATGCTCGGCATGCTTCTGTGGATCTCAACCCCGCGAGTCGTGCTGTCGCAGGCCGCCGTCGGGCTTCTGAAGGTCGATGTCGCACTCGTCGACAAGGGCTACCGTCTCGGCAAGCTTATGGGTCAGACCGTGGTGAATGAGAAAAACGAGAAAATCGGCACGCTCGACGACATCGTCCTCGGCCAGGACCGTCGCATGTACGCCGTTTTGCAAGTCGGCGGCTTTCTCGGCATCGGCAGCCATCTCGTTGCCGTTCCGTATGACAGCCTGCAGATCGCCGATGCTGGAAAGAGGATCGAATTGTCCGGAGCGACGCAGGAGGAACTCAAGAAGCTGACGGAAGTCAAATACCAAACTTAACGCCTCACCTGGCCAGCCCCGAGGCAAGTGTGATCCCAGAGAGGACGGCACCATGGCTAGAAAGCTTGAGAAATCGGACTGGCGCACCTATTTCGATTTTCTGTCCAAAGGACTCACCGGGAAGCGCGCCGAAATCGAAGTCGCCTCTCTCGAACTCGGCGATCAGATCGAGACGGAATATCTGCCGCTGATTGGGATCACCTACGATCCTAAGGACGACATTATCGAAGTGGCGCTCGAAGGGGTCGATCACCTGATCCCGAACCCACGCGAGGTGTATGTGGAACAAGAAGGCATGGTGCTATCGAGCGTTGAAATCATCGACGGGACGGGCGCCAAGCAGATCATCGTTCTCAAGGATCCATTGATGTTGTCGGCCCCGCCGCAACCTGTGAAGAAGGCGGGATGATGCCTGGGCCGTCGGAAATCATCCTTGATCGTGCGCGTGTGCGCGAGGTTGCGGGTGTGTTCCATTCGGTCGAAACGCTCAAGGCAGCCGGCGCCGATCTGTTGCTCGCCGGCTTCGATCGCTCCGATGTAGATGTGATTGCGCCGCCGGACGAGGTGCGACGCAAGCTTGGGACTGGTTCAACCAACGTTCCGGCCGAGGAATTGGCCGATATACCAGGGGTCCCGCGCCAGCCATTTCTTGCCGAGGACGACATCAGGAACTTCAAGATCGTCGTCGCGAGCACGGTGGGTTCGCTGGCGGCGGGGCTCTCGGCGCTGTTCGTATTCCTGTCGGGCGGCACCACGATGCAAATCGGGATGGCCGCCATATTGGTCGGGCTTGCGGCTGGCGGCGTTGGCCTCGGGACGGCGCCGCGCTTCCTCGGCCATCCAATAAGTTTCCAAGGCCTTGCCCCCTCGGCGGAGGCGCGCTCCCTCATTATGTGGGTTCGGGTCCGCTCCGACGAGCAGGAAAGCCAGGCGCGCGAGATCCTGCTGGCTCATGGAGCCGACGCCGTACGCGTGCATGAGATAGAGATCGTCAAGACGCCGGAAGACTTGCCGCTGGGGTCACTTCGACCTGACCCGTGGTTCGGAAGCGAACGTCTTGGGCAGCCGTGAGGCCCGATCGGAACACGCCGAGAACCATATTGGAACGTGATCTCGGGTAGTGGGCTGAGTCGAAATAGGCTTTTGCCGTCCAGCCATATACGGCGCGCCGTCCTCCTGCAGAGGTCGCGCGCAATGAAATAACGCGGCCAAACACCTCGGTCGGTCGCTAAGGACCGTTTCGAGGCAAAAAACCTTCGGGAAAAATTGATGGCCGTCATGGCTGGTCTCTGAGAGGCTCGCCTAGAGTTTCGCCTAAAGTTTCACACGCGCCGTCGCGCCATCAAGCACCAATTCATTCGGAGGCAACGATGAAATCCGACAAGGAAATCGAACGGGATGTGAAGGAAGAGCTTGAGTGGAACCCCGATCTTGATGCGACTGACATCGCCGTGTCGGTAAAGCAGGGCGTGGTTACGTTAGCCGGGTTCGTCAAGAGCTACACCGACAAGTATGAGGCCGAGGCAGCCGCGAAGCGTGTCGCCGGCGTTGTCGGAGTGGCGAACGATATCGAGGTACGACTCCCGAGCGTCGACGAGCGGCCCGATCCCGACATCGCGCGCAATGCCGTCGCAGCGATCAAAAGCCAGCTTCCGATCTCGTCGGAGCATATCAAGGTCATCGTCAAGCATGGCTGGGTGACGCTCGAAGGCCAAGTTGAATGGCAATACCAGAAGAATACCGCCGAGACTGCCGTGCGCCGGATCAAGGGCGTTAAGGGCGTCAGCAACATGATCACCCTCAAGCCGCGCATCGTGCCTTCCGAGATCAGGAGGAAGATTCAGGAAGCTTTCAAGCGCAATGCCGAAGTCGACGCCAATCGCATTGATGTCGAAACGGACGGCAGTGAGGTCGTCCTGAAGGGCACGGTACGGTCCTGGATCGAGCGCGAAGAAGCCGAGCGCGTCGCCTGGTCGGCGCCCGGCGTTACCAAGGTAGAAGACCGGATTGTTGTGGCGCCGTGATGACGGGCGAGCGTCGCCAACCCGAGAGTTCGCAAGTAGCCAATGGAGACAGATATGAATCTGAGATCACTGGTTCCCTTCGGAAATGGCGGGACCCATGCGGCCCCGCCCGCAGCCATGTTCGGCTCGTTGCATCGCGAAATCGACCGCCTATTCGACGATTTCACGCGCGGCGGCCTCGGCGCGCTTGGGCCTATGGGTCAAGCCAATCTCATGCCCTCCATGGACGTGACCGAGACCGACAAAGAGATCGAAATCACCGCCGAATTGCCGGGACTTGAGCGCAAGGACGTTGAGATTTCGCTCGAAGATAATGTCCTCATGATCCGCGGCGAGAAGAAGGTCGAAGCCAAGGAGGAAGACAAGGACAAGAACTACCACGTGACTGAACGCAGCTATGGCGTGTTCTATCGCGTGATCCAGCTGCCTGCCGGCATAGATCCGACGAAGGTCCAGGCAACCATGTCCAAGGGTGTCCTGAAGATCTCCATTCCGAAGCCAGCAGGGGCCCATCCGACGAAGATCGAGGTCAAGGAAGCCGCTTAACTCCCGGCGGCGACCTTATAGGACGTGCTCCCCGGCTTCTCCTCCTCCGGCAGTACGTCGCGGCATTCTTTCGCGCTGATCCATTCTTTCGCGCTGATCGAGGAATAGTCCTACATCGCGCAACGGCATCAGGAGCTCCATCATGACCAAAGCGATCGGGATCGATCTCGGCACGACCAATTCCTGCGTTTCCGTGATGGAAGGCAGCAGTCCGAAGGTGATCGAGAACGCCGAAGGCGCGCGCACTACGCCCTCGATGGTGGCGTTCACAGACAGCGGAGAGGTTCTGGTCGGCCAGCCGGCGAAACGCCAGAGCATCACCAATCCGGAAAACACGATCTTCGCCATTAAGCGCCTGATCGGCCGGCGCTACGACGATCCGGTGACGCAGAAGGACAAGGGCATGGTCCCCTACAAGATCGTCGCCGGTCCCAACGGCGATGCCTGGGTCGAGGTGAAGGGCAAGAAGTACAGTCCGAGCCAGGTCAGCGCGTTCATCCTCACAAAGATGAAAGAGACCGCGGAAGCCTATTTGGGCAGCAAGGTGACGCAGGCGGTTGTCACGGTTCCAGCCTACTTCAACGACGCACAACGCCAAGCCACCAAGGATGCGGGGCAAATTGCCGGACTGGAGGTGCTGCGCATCATCAACGAGCCGACAGCAGCTGCGCTGGCATACGGGCTGGAGAAGAAGGGAACCGGCAAGATATCCGTTTATGACCTTGGCGGCGGTACCTTCGACATTTCGATTCTGGAGGTCGGCGAAGGCGTATACGAGGTGAAGGCGACGAACGGCGATACGTTCCTCGGCGGCGAAGATTTCGACATGCGCATCGTCAACTATCTCGCCGATGAATTCCAGAAGGAGCAGGGCATCGACCTGCGCAAGGACCGCCTTGCGCTGCAGCGTCTCAAGGACGCGGCCGAGAAGGCCAAGATCGAGCTCTCGAGCGCGACGCAGACCGAGGTGAATCTGCCTTTCATCACCGCCGACCAGAATGGCCCAAAGCACCTTACTATCAAGCTTTCGCGTGCCAAGCTGGAATCTCTGGTCGACGATCTCATCCAAAGGACCGTTCCCCCGTGCAAGGCGGCGCTCAAGGATGCCGGTTTGCAGGCATCCGACATCAAGGAGGTCGTTCTGGTCGGCGGACAGACGCGCATGCCGAAGGTTCAGGAGGTCGTCCAGGGCCTGTACGGTCGCGAGCCGCATAAGGGCGTGAACCCCGACGAGGTCGTGGCGATCGGCGCTGCCGTCCAGGCCGGTGTTCTGCAAGGTGACGTGAAGGATGTGCTGCTGCTCGACGTCACCCCGCTCTCGCTCGGACTAGAGACCTTGGGCGGCGTGATGACCAAGCTGATCGAGCGTAACACCACGATCCCGACCAAGAAGAGTCAGACCTTCTCGACCGCGGAAGACAATCAAACGGCCGTCACTGTTCGCGTGTTCCAGGGTGAACGCGAGATGGCGGCCGACAACAAGCTGCTCGGACAGTTCGACCTCGTCGGCATTCCGCCGGCACCGCGTGGACTTCCGCAGATCGAGGTGACATTCGACATTGATGCGAACGGCATCGTCAACGTCTCGGCCAAGGACAAGGCAAGCGGCAAGGAACAGACGATCCGCATCCAGGCCTCCGGCGGGCTCACCGAGGCCGATATCCAGCGAATGGTCAAGGAAGCCGAAGCCCATGCGGAGGAGGACAAGCGGCGCAAGGAACTGGTCGAGGTGCGCAATCAGGCGGATGCGATCATTTACACCACCGAGAAGATCTTGAAGGAGGCCACGGCGCCTGTTCCGCCTGACATCAGGAGTGAAGTCGAACAGTCTGTGGCGGCGCTCAAGGAAGCCATCAAGGGTGAAGACGTGCAGCGCATTCACCAGGCGACGCAGCGCGTGACGCAGGTCTCATCGCGCCTGACCGAGGCCATCAGCCACGCCTCGGCGGCGGAGAGCGCCAGTTCCAGCGCCGGTCCGGCCGGCGAAGGTGAGCCCCACGTCGTGGACGCGGAATTCGAGGACGTCAACGACCGCAGCAAACGCAAGGCCGGATAGCGGGGTCTGCGGCCGCAGTCCACGGGTCATGGTAACGCCTGGAGATGAGCGATGCAGATCGAGAAATATACGGACCGTCTCAAATCGCTGATTCAATCTGCGCAGACGCTTGCGTTGCGCAGCGGTCACCAACAGTTCACGCCGCTGCATGTCTTGAAGGCATTGCTTGACGATGAGGACAGGCTCGCCGCCAACCTGATCGACGCTTCGGGTGCGGCGGCGGCGCTGGTCGCCCAAGCGGTCGATCGGGAACTAGCCAAGTTACCAAAAGTGGAAGGCGGCGGGGCCGGCCAGATCTATATGGCGCCGGAGACCGCGCGTCTGTTCGACCAGGCCGAGCAGTTGGCCGAAAAGGCCGGGGACTCGTTCGTCACCGTCGAGTACATGCTGCTCGCGCTTGCGCTTGCCAGCGGGCCTGCTGCGGACGTTCTCAAGCAGTCCGGCGTGACGGCACAAAATCTCAACAAGGCGATTGCCGATATCCGGCAGGGCCGCAAGGCCGAAACGGCCTCAGCCGAAGGCAGTTACGAGGCCCTGAAGAAGTACACGCGCGATTTCACCGAAGAGGCGCGTCAGGGCAAGCTGGACCCGGTGATCGGACGTGACGAGGAAATCCGCCGCACGATCCAAGTATTGTCGCGTCGCACCAAGAATAACCCCGTCCTGATCGGAGAACCTGGCGTCGGAAAAACCGCGATCGCCGAAGGCCTGGCGCAACGCATCGTCAATGGCGACGTGCCGGAGACCCTGAAGGATCGCCGCCTCCTGTCGCTCGATCTTGGTGCCTTGCTGGCGGGCGCAAAATATCGCGGAGACTTCGAGGAACGGCTGAAGGCCGTGCTTGAGGAGCTCAAAGCCGCCGGCGACGTCATCCTGTTCATCGACGAACTGCATACGCTGGTTGGCGCGGGCAAGGCCGAAGGCTCAATGGATGCCTCGAATATGCTCAAACCCGCGCTCGCACGCGGCGAGTTGCATTGCGTCGGCGCGACCACGCTCGACGAGTACCGCAAGAACATCGAGAAGGACGCGGCGCTTGCCCGCCGCTTTCAGCCGGTGTTCGTCGGCGAGCCGACCGTGGAAGAAACGATTTCGATCCTGCGCGGGCTGAAGGAGAAGTACGAGCTGCATCACGGTGTCCGCATCACCGACAGCGCGATCGTTGTCGCAGCCACGCTATCGAACCGCTATATCACCGACCGGTTCCTGCCCGACAAGGCGATAGACCTGATCGACGAGGCGGCGAGCCGGCTGCGCATGGAGGTTGAATCCAAGCCCGAGGAGATCGACGAACTCGATCGCCGCATCATCCAGCTCAAGATCGAGCGCGAGGCGCTCAAGCAGGAGACGGATCAGGCCTCAAAGGACCGTCTCAAGAACCTTGAGCAGGAGCTTGCCAACCTGGAACAACGCTCGGCCGAGCTGACCGCGAAGTGGAAGGCCGAAAAGGAGAAGCTTGACGAAGTCAAACGCGTGCAGGAGCAACTCGATCAGGCGCGTAGCGAGCTCGAAATAGCCCAACGGCGCGGCGACCTGCAGCGCGCCGGCGAACTGCTCTACTCAGTCATCCCGCAGCTTGAACGTCGGCTCGCGGATGCCGCCAAGGTCGGCAGCCAGATGCTTAAGCAGGAGGTCACTGCCGAGGATGTGGCCGCAGTCGTGTCGCGCTGGACAGGCATTCCGCTCGACCGGATGATGGAGGGCGAACGCGAGAAACTGCTTCACATCGAAGAGAAGCTGCGCGAACGCGTGGTCGGCCAGGATCACGCCATCACGGCCATCGCCGAAGCGGTGCGGCGCGCACGCGCAGGGCTGCAGGACCCCAACCGCCCCATTGGATCATTCCTGTTCCTGGGCCCGACCGGCGTTGGAAAGACTGAGCTGTGCAAGGCTCTCGCGGGCTTTCTGTTCGACGACGAGCACGCGATGGTGCGTGTCGACATGTCCGAATACATGGAGCGGCATGCGGTAGCACGACTGATCGGCGCACCGCCCGGCTATGTCGGCTATGAAGAGGGCGGCTCGCTCACCGAGGCGGTACGCCGGCGGCCATATCAGGTCATTCTGTTCGATGAAGTCGAGAAGGCACACAACGATGTCTTCAACATCCTGCTGCAGGTGCTCGACGATGGAAGGCTGACCGACGGCCAAGGACACACGGTGGATTTCCGGAACACCATCATCGTGCTCACGTCCAATCTTGGCTCCGAGTATCTTGCCGCGCTGCTCGAGGGCCAACCGGCGGAGGCTGCGCGCGATCAGGTCATGGAAGTCGTGCGCCGCTCTTTCCGGCCGGAATTCCTCAACCGGCTCGACGAGATCATCCTGTTCAACCGGCTCGGCCGCACTGAGATGAGGCGGATCGTCGATATTCAGCTCAAGCACCTTCAACACCTGCTCGAAGACCGCAAGATAACGCTCGAGATCGATGAACAAGCCAAAACCTGGCTTGGCAATACCGGCTACGATCCGGTGTACGGCGCGCGGCCATTGAAGCGTGTCATTCAGAAGGAATTGCAGAACCCGCTCGCCAGGATGCTGCTGTCCAGCGCGCTCAAGGATGGAGACACCGTCCAGGTTTCGGTACAGGACGGCCGGATCGCCATCAACGGCAACAAGCTCGCCGCGGCCGCTTAACCGGATGAGGCCGAGACATGCCACAACGCATGCATAGTACCGAAGACGAGGTCGTGGCGGTTGAGGCCGTCGATCCCGGAACCCTGCTGGCCGAGAACCAATCCCTTCGCGACAGGTTGCTGCGCGCCCTGGCGGACGCCGAGAATACACGCCGGCGGGCGGAGCGTTTCGCCGACGACGCGCGGCAGTACGCCATCGCGAATTTCGCACGTGAAATGCTGAGCGTCGCCGACAATCTGCGCCGCGCGATCGCGGCCGCCGAGAGCCGCCCAGCCGGGTCCAATTCGGATGCGGGCCTGCTCGAGGGCGTGCGGTCGACCGAGCGGATGCTGATGCAGGCGCTGGAGCGCTTCGGCGTGAGTAAAATGGACGCCTTGGGCAAGCCGTTCGAACCCTCGCTGCACGAGGCCGTGATGGAGATCGACGATCCGGAGCGCCCGCCCGGAACCGTCGCCGAGGTGCTCGAGGACGGCTATACGATCTACGATCGGCTGCTTCGTCCCGCCCGCGTCGCCGTTGTGAAACAGCGGGCGGAATCACCGTCGCTCGATGACGAAATGCAGCGGCGCAACCACCAGCCATGATCGGGTGACATTATGGCTGCCGATCCATATAGCACGTTGGGCGTCAAGAAAGACGCCTCGCCGGACGAAATCCAGAAGGCCTACCGCAAACTCGCGAAAAAGCTGCATCCAGATCTCAATCCGGGCAACAAGCAGGCCGAGGAGCGGTTCAAGGATGTCGCGGCCGCCTATGACCTGCTCGGCGACCAGGACAAGCGCGGGCGCTTCGATCGCGGCGAGATCGACGCGTCGGGGCAGGAGCGGCCACGCCAGCGTTACTATCGGGATTTCGCGGATGCGGCCTCGCCATACTCAAGCGACGCCGGCTTTGCGGATTTCGCCGGCGACGACATCCTTTCGGAAATTTTCGGCCGGCAAGGCCGCGGCACTGTCCGCATGCGCGGGCCGGACGTGCATTATCGGCTTGAGCTTGATTTCCTTGACGCCATCAATGGCGGCAAACAGCAGATCACGCTCCCGGATGGTTCCACGCTCGACGTCACGATCCCACCGGGCATCTCCAACGGCACAGTCCTGCGTCTGCGCGGCAAGGGAAGGCCGGGCATCGGTGGAGGGCCGCCGGGCGACGCGCTAGTTGAGGTCGAAGTTCGCCCGCATCCGGTGTTCCAGCGCAAGGGCGACGACATCCACGTCGAGATGCCGATCCCGCTGCGCGATGCCGTGCTCGGCGGCAAGGTGGCCGTGCCGACGCCCACCGGAACCGTCACCATGACGATTCCGAAGTGGTCCAACACCGGCACGGTGCTGCGTCTCAAGGGGCGCGGCGTGCCGCGGCCGGGCGGTGCCCGGGGAGACGAGTACGTCACGCTCAAAGTCATGCTTCCGAAGAACCGCGATCCTGAACTCGAAAAGCTGATCGCCCAATGGGCATCGACTGACGATGGCACCGGCGGCCGGCGCCATGCCATGGGAGCATGACGATGGAGACGCGTGAATTCCTGATGACCGTCCATATCAGAACCGACGTCCTGGACGCCTGGATCGAAGCCGGCTGGTTGACGCCGCTGCACGACGGGGAGGGCAGTTCGTTTTCCGAGATTGACGTCGCGCGCGCGCAATTGATCCGCGACCTGCGGGACATGGGCGTGAACGACGAAGCTATTCCGATCATCCTCGATCTGATTGACCAAATGCACGGCCTGCGCCGCACGCTGCGCATGTTGCTCTCGGAGGCTGCGTCGGCCGAGAGGGCACACTGACATGTTCCCGATCCGCAACACGGTGCCGACCCGCTATCCAGCGGTGGTGACCTGGTCGCTGATCCTGGCGAACTGCTTTGTATTCTTCATCCAGCTCGGCCTGCGGCCCGGCGAACTTGAGGAATTCCTGTTCCGCTTCGCGCTTATCCCGGCGCGATACTTCTTGCCCCTGGTTTACGGCGAGGTTCCATTTACGCTGCTCGATTATCTGCCCTTCTTCACCATGATGTTCCTGCATAGCGGCTGGCTGCATCTCATTTTCAATATCTGGATGCTGTGGCTGTTCGGTCCGACGATCGAGGATCGGCTTGGTCACGGTGCCTATCTGGCGTTCTATGTCGTCTGCGGTATCGCGGCCGCGATCACGCATGCGGTCTTCAATGCAACCTCCCTGGTGCCGGCCCTTGGCGCCTCGGGAGCGATCGCAGGCGTGCTCGGCTGCTATGTGCGTCTCTTTCCGCTCGCACGCGTCGTCGTGCTGGTGCCGATCATCTTCATTCCGCTGTTTTTTGAGGTGCCTGCGCTGGTGTTCGTCGGCATCTGGGCCATCCTGCAAGTGTTGCAGGGCGCGGCGGAACTGCTGATGCCGTCGAACGGTGGCGGCGTCGCCTGGTGGGCCCATATCGGGGGATTCCTGGCGGGGCTGACGCTCGGTCCCGTGCTGCGACGTCCCGAGCGGACGTATCGCGCCTACTATCCCGATGAAGGCATTCTCGGCTTCGACCCCTCAGGTCGCCCATGAACCGCTGCTCACGCGAGGAGGCTCGTCATGTCGGTCGGGGATTTGTTCTGGTTGTTCTTCATTTTTTCGGCGCTTCAGCCCGTCTTGCGGCAACGCCTCAATGACGCAATGCGGGCGCGCAAGATTGCGCAGATCGAGAGCGAGCGGAAATCGCGGGTCATCCTGCTGGTGCACCGGCAAGAGACTATGAGACTCCTCGGCTTTCCGTTGGTGCGTTACATCGACATCAATGATTCGGAGGATGTTCTACGCGCGATACAAATGACCGATGATGACGTCCCGATTGACATTATTTTGCACACGCCGGGCGGGCTTGTGCTCGCCGCGCTCCAGATTGCGCGCGCCATCCGCGAACATAACGCGAAAGTCACGGTGTTCGTGCCGCACTATGCAATGTCTGGCGGAACACTGATCTCGCTCGCCGCGAACGAGATCGTCATGTCCAAGCATGCTATCCTCGGGCCGATTGATCCGCAGCTCGGACAGTCGCCGGCGGCGTCGTTGATCAAGGTGGTCGAGCAGAAACCAATCTCCGAGATCGACGACGAAACCCTGATCAAAGCTGATGTGGGGCGAAAAGCCATCGCCCAGGTGAAGCAGGCCGCAACCGAACTGATGGCCGGGCGGCTTCCTGACGACAAAGCGAGTGCGCTGGCGGAAAAGCTTTCCACCGGAACGTGGACGCACGACTACCCGATTTTTGCTTCGATCGCGAAAGAACTTGGATTGCCGGTGAGCACCAATATGCCCAGCGGCATTCTCGAACTGATGACACTTTATCCGCAGCCCGTGCGAGCCCAGGGCGGAGGCGGCGTGGAATATCTGCCCGTGCCCCGGCAAAAGGAAGCCACGAATCCGCAATCGTAGCCGTGACGCAAGTTGAGCCGGGAAGGCTCTAGATTTCTTTACTTGGTCGCAGTTCCTGCGGCGAACCGGTTCCCATCCCCGGATCAAGTCCGGGCACCCGGCCGTATTCAAGGAAGCTCATGAAGGCTTCTCGCCTGGGTGGTACACACGGGTGGTACACATGGCATTGGCAATGACGCGTCCGTGGAAGCATCCGAAGACCGGAGTCTATTGGCTGTGCAAGCGCGTGTCGCTGTCCTTGATCGAGCGGAACGCAGCTTCGCGTTCGTTCACTTCGGCCAAAACGTTTAAGAGGTCGCGGGTCGAACGTGCCAAGCGATCCAGTCGAGTTACGACAAGAACATCATCGCGCCCAAGCGCATTGATGGACTGCCGAAGACGAGGACGCGACGTCTTGGCGCCACTGGCTGTTTCGGAGAAAATTCTGTCGCAGCCGGCTTCTTGAAGGATGCGGAGTTGACTATCTAGGCTCTGTCCATCTGTCGAGACTCTCGCGTAGCCAATCAACATGCGTGCATTATAAGACTATGTTGTGAGACACTCAAGCTGTTGAGCTCAATGACATTTAGAGCGTCTCACTAGTTTTAAGTAGCGAGACAAATGTGTAGTGAGCGCCCTAGTGCGAAGCGGCTGAGCAGATTAGAAACGACAGTTGATGAGGCGATCTTGCTCGCCACCATCTTCGCGTTGGCGTCGGCCAGCACCCGAGCCGCACCTATCTCGGCCTGACTTGCTCCGGCACCCCGCTGCGTCAGAAAAATCCAAGCACAGCAAACGAGCTTCACGGGGAACTGGGCGCAGTGACCGCACGGACCTTTTCGCCTGCTGGCACCTGCGTGTCTCAAGTGCCGGCAGACGCGGTCATGAAGTCAAGGCGCGATGCACAAACTGCGTGCACGCTCAAAAAGCGCTTTGCCGCGGGTGGCGATCTCATCTTCGTCCCAATTGTCCTTCTTCACGAATCCCGGTCATAATCAGGACCGACTGATCCTCGAATTCCTTCCGTTTCACGTCGAACGCCAGATTGCTGACGCCGTTGTCGAATGATTGCGTAGGGACGGGGCAGGGGGCGAAGAGCATTGGGTTGGATCGAACATAATACGGAGAGCGGTGTCTGCTTCAAGCGCTTCTGCCAACTTGGCCAGCTTCGGGGCGATGCGATCCCAGTCGTCCATCGGGGAGCGCCACGCTGGCCAGTTTCTTCTTCGTCAGATGCTGCGTTTTGATGGCGATGGCCTTCGGTCGATCTCTAATCGGGAGAAATGCGCGCCTTTTGTATTACTTCGCGCCACTGCTTTGTTTCATTATCAATGAGTGCTCTCAGCTCATCTACGGACTGGCCAGTTACAGCCGCTAGGCCTTGGTCTGACAGGAGCTTGAGGTAGGCTGGTTCGCTCGATATGTCAGAGATCTGTTTTCTCAAGAACTCTATGATTGCTGGCGGCGTTTTTGCCGGAGCAACCAGCATGAACCAAGAATCCGCGTTGAATTTGTCAACGCCGAGTTCAGCCAGCGGCTTTAAGTCCGGAAGAACCGAAATCTTATCAAGCGTTGCAAGGCCGATCGGACGAACCTTTCCTGACTGAATCATGCCCAGGCCGTTCGGAATCGGCGTGAACATCATAGAAACGTGACCTGCGGCGACGTCATTGAGCGCGGCTGTTGCGCCGCGATACGGAATGTGGGTCATCGAAATCCCCAACTCATGCTGCAACAGTTCGCCCTCGAGATGCTGCGCCGATCCCTTTCCGGCGGATGCATAGGTCAGTATTCCAGGCGACTCCTTTGCGGCCTTCACCAAATCGGCAATTGAGCGAATGGGAAGATCTGCATTAACAACCAAAACTTCCGGCGCGCGCGCAATGAGGGCGATTGGAACGAAGTCTTTGACGGGATCGTATGGCAGGGTTTTATGGATGGATTGGTTGACGGCCAGAGTTGCGGCCGTCGCAACCAACAAGGTGTACCCATCGGGATCGGCACGCGCGACCGCGACCGCTCCAATGATCGAAGCGGCACCGGGCCGGTTCTCAACAATGAACGTCGTTTTCAGCTTTTCTTCGAGTTTGGTTGCGATAAGCCTTGCGAACATGCTGTAGAGCCCACCGGGGGCTGACGGCGCAACGACTGTCACGATGCGGCTTGGATAATCGCCCGCTTGCGCATTGGCGCTGGACGCGCCGAGCATGCCACACCATGCTGCTGCAATTAGTAGAACCACCTGAGACCGGACGAGAACCATCATCTCTCCCTTCGTATTCTTGCGACCGTCGTACTTGACGTCGGTGCTTTTGGAATCTGATATGAGAATGCCTCAATCGTTAGCGGAGCGCATTGTGCGTTCTGACCAAATCGAACGATTTTCAGTCGTTTCTATTCGATTCCGACCGTTTGGGACCCGCTTACGCGCGGGGGCTTGAATAGGAATAAATGGAATAGAATCGCAAGGGCAGCGGGTGCGAATAATGAACAGTCTCGCCGGTGATCCGCATGGCATCCTTAAAGGGAGCTTCGGACGAATTTCGGTAATGTCATTGGGGCGCCCACTCGCGGCGCACGCGCATCCAGAATTCAACCTTCTCATCAAGCTATCGGGCGAAGACACGACGTTCCGGTCCGAGCGCTCGGATTTTCAGTTGAAGGAATCCGGATCGCTCTTTTTTAATCGTTGGCAGCCGCACCGGAAACTAGAAAATAGGCGCGACGCCACACTTTTTCTATCCCTCCTGATCAATCCGAATTGGCTGGTCGCTTCGGATCGCTCCTCATGTTTGAGGATTGATAATTTATCTGCCGGCAGGACCGCCGAACTTCCTTCAGATGCGATGATATCTGCCGATCAGTTGGCGCGAATTGTCGTGAGCTCGGTGGCAACGGTAGACGGGCGAGTGGAAGCGATGATCTCCGAACTCGTGTCTTCGGTCGTATCGACGCATGCATCCGTGCAGTCAAATGCTCTTGTCATGCCAAAAGCAGTTGATGCACGCATTATGAGAGCGACAAAGCTGCTCCGCGCGTACGGACGAGAGATAAAAACCTTTGATGTGCTTGCTCGGCAGGTTGGGCTTTCCCGTTCCCGGTTTTTTCAGCAGTTCAAGAACTGTGTCGGCGCCTCTCCCCAGCAGTATATCGATTGGATAACGGTGGCTGCGGCCATCGATCTTCTTACTGAAACCAAGATTTCGCTACAGCAACTGGCGAGCCGCGTCGGCTTCGATCAACACACCCATTTTACGCGCTTCTTCGTTCAACATACAGGCATGACCCCGCGTGCGTTTCGCAGATTGGTGAGGGTGGTTCCTGATCCTTCGCCTGCGGGTTAGAAGGCTAATTATCGGACCATATGGTCACTTTCCATGCTCGGCCATGCTGCTTTCTTTCTCCAAAGCGGTTAGCCTCGCAATCATTGATGCTGGATGAGGAAATGTGATGATTGGCCACACGCTAGTTGGATATGGCCCACACAAAGTGCTGGTCCTCCACGGCTGGTTGTCTGACTGGTCCGTATTTGGGCCGATTATTCCGTCGCTCGATGTGGATCGCTTTACATTCGCATTTATGGACTATCGCGGATATGGAAAATCAAAGCCGATTGTCGGCGATTTCACACTTGAAGAGATTTCCGCGGACGCAAATGATTTAGTCAAGACACTAGGATGGGATGATTTTTCAATCGTTGGCCATTCGATGGGCGGAGCCGCAGGATTGCGAACGGCGCTGGATACGAACAGTCGGGTTCGCGCCTTCGTGGGCGTGACACCGGTGCCTGCAAGCGGTGTCGCCTTTGACAGCCAGAGTCTTCAGCTTTTCGAAAGTGCAGCGTCGAGCCGAGACGCCCGCGAAACGATCATTGACATAACGACGGGCCAATGTCTGTCCAAGAGCTGGCTGCGTCATATGTCGTCGACGTCGTTGGAAGTCTGTGAACCGAGTGCTTTGAGCGGCTATCTCAAGTCGTGGAGCAAGTGCTCCTTCGCCGATGCGACCAAATCTCTGGAAATGCCAATGCTGATACTCGTTGGCAGACGGGATGTCGGCGTGCCCGAAGATATGATTCGCGCGACATATTTGATGACAAATCCTCAAGCAAAGCTGCACGTAGTAGATAATGCCGGACACTATCCCATGCAGGAGACACCGGTCTATCTCGCAACTCAAATACAGTCGTTCATTGGCGAAGCGCACAAGTAAGGCCGAGGATCTACATGCCTGTCTGCAAGGGTGTTCGTGAAGTATCAACGTTTGAATGTCGGGGCGGCGGGCAAATAACGGTAGATAACGGTATTGCTTACATCGGACACATGTCGGCGCCCAGCGGAACGTCCATTGTCGATGTTCGCGATCCTGCGCGTCCGAAGATGATCGCAGCACTTGAAGTTCCGGCGGGTATTCACTCGCACAAAGTGCAGGTCAAAAATGGCATCATGATCGTGAATCATGAGATCGTGGGCGGCAGCAGTGCGCAATCTGAAGGATTGCAAGGCGGCCTTGTAATATATGATGTCAGCAATCCATCCGTTCCTAAGACTATCAGCCATTGGAAGTGTGACGGCACCGGCGTTCATCGTTTTACGTTCGATGGTCGTTACGCTTACATCTCTCCTGAGATTGCGGGCTATCACGGCAACATCGTTATGGTTCTTGATCTCTTGGACCCAACTAGACCGACTGAGGTCGGACGATGGTGGATGCCCGGTCAATGGACAGGCGGGGGCGAGAATCCTACATGGACGGGTCGTCAGCACCGATGCCATCACGCCATTAGACATGACGACCGGCTTTACGTCAGTTATTGGCATGGCGGCGGCGTCATTCTGGATTGCTCTGATCTGAGCAAGCTTACGCAAGTGTCAGCCTTCAATTGGTCGCCGCCATTTCCCTGGCCGAGACACTCGCTTGTTCCAGTACCGTTCTTGATTAACGGGCGGCGCTATCTTGTCGTCGCAGATGAAGACGTGGATCGCTTGGATCCCGAAATGGCGCCTGAACTTGCGGCCTTTATCTGGATCGTGGATGCGACAGATGAAACCCGGCCTATTCCGGTCGCCACATTCCAGGTGGAAGGGATTCACGGAAAGCGCAACCCGGATATGACTGGGTGCCATCAGCCGGTCGAGGTCATTCGAGGCACGGAAATTCCTGTTGCCTGGTTCTCACACGGCTTACGGTTTTTTGACATCTCCAACCCGATGGCTCCCCGCGAAACCGCTCACTACATTCCTGACACTTTGGCGGGTGCAAAGCGGGTTTCCAGCAACGACGTCTTTCAGGACGATCGTGGCCTTGTCTACCTGATTGATCGGCTCGGTGGCCTTTCGATTGTTGAACGCACATGATTTGCTCGCGGTCGTGACCTGACGGGCGTTGCTGCATCGATAGGCATTGGTCGCAGTGCGGACATGAAAGTAGAGTTGCCTACAAACGGCAGTCGCTATGAAGGTTGAGGTGCTCGACCGCGACATTCACGTCGTCAACTTTCGCGTAAGCTGCTGCCGGTTTCGCGGACACTGAGTTTAGGTGTCATGATGGAACCGGAGGTGGGTTATGGGACAACGCAGACGATTTGCTCGGGAGTTCAAGCTCGAGGCGGTAAAGCTGGTGCGGGATCGAGATGTGCCGGTCGCCCAGTGTCTCGTGATCAGGGCGTTCACGAGACATGCTGCGCAAATGGGTCAAGGAGTTCGCGGCTGACCCCAGCATGCGTTTCCTGATGAAGGGCAGATGAAGCCGGAGCAGCTTGAGATCGAGCGGCTGCGGCGCGAGGTGACGAAGCTCAAAGCCGAACGAGATATCCTAAAAAAGCCGCCGCCTACTTCGCGAAGGACTCGATATGAAGTTCGCCTTCGTCGCGAAGTACCGTGGGATCTGGCCGGCGGTTTAGCTATGCGAGGCGCTCGGTGTCTCGCGCAGCGGCTTCCATGCCCGGCTGACACGATCGCCCAGCGCCCGGAGGTGGGTCTGTCCCGGTCTCATTTCTTTGGGCAGTTTAAGAAATGCGTTGGCGTATCATCGCAGCATTATCTCGATGCTGTGCGTCTCGGAATTGCAGAGCGTGTTCTGATCGATTCGGTCTGTCCATTGAATGAAGTGGCAACGGATCTGGGTTTTAGCGAGCAAACGCATTTTGCTAGATTTTTTGTCCTTCACACAGGTGTAACGCCAGGGAATTATCGCCGTAGAACTCTCATTCTTCACAACCGATCTCCGTAGACAGAAAGTCATTGCACAATTCGGTGTGAGCGGTTCGGTGCCACCCCCGGAACCGGGGTTCCGGGGGGCGGGCGGGCACGACGTCAAGCGCGGCACTCTATGGGTTCGATCTGATCAGCACGACGACTAAGCACCCGCATCGACGGTCTGGCATTCTCCACTTCGAAATCGAGCCCTGACGGGCAATATTGACCCTCACTCAGCCGACGTAGTGCGCTGGGACGACGGCGAACTCTGTTCGGAAATGTCCAATGCCTGTTCCAACTGCATCAAGACCGTTTCCAGTTCAGCGACATTTTTCACACCCAGTCGTTCCGTGAGTGCGCTCTCGAAGCCGATCATGTCGGAAACGATGTCGTTGTAAGCTTTCAGACCCGCGGTTGTCAGGGTTAGCAGCTCTTCGCGCCGGTCGTCGGGATTCCTGCTCCTGGCCAGCCAGCGCCGCTTCTCGAGCGCCGCTACGGCGCGGCTCACTTTGGTCTTATGCATCGCTGAATGTGTGCCGATGGCTTTTGCGGTGAGCTGCACAAACTGGCCAAGGGTCGAGAGGACCCGCCAGTCGGGGACCGTCATCCCATACTTTCGGCCATAGACCCCTTTCAGCTTCTGCGAGATCACAGAGCCGAGCCGGTGCAGGCGGTAAGGCAGGAACGCTTCAAGAATGAGCCGTATCATCGGTTGATGGTTACATTTGTAACTGAAATAAGGAAGTCAACAGATCGAGATGGAGGTGTTCCATGAACATCCAGAAACCCAATGATTTCAGCCCGGATCGCTCGCGATCCGGCCAAAGGACGCTGACGCGAGGCTATATGTCGGGCTTCGGCAACGGCTTTGAGACGGAGGCCTTGCCCGGGGCCCTGCCGATCGGCCGGAACTCGCCGCAGAAGTGTCCCTATGGCCTCTATGCCGAGCAGCTTTCCGGCTCGCCGTTCACGGCGCCGCGCACCACCAACGAGCGCACGTGGCTGTACCGGATCCGGCCAACCATCGCGAACTGGGGCCAGTTTGAAAAGGCGGACATCGGTCTGTGGCGGACGGCGCCGGCCCATGAGGTCGACGTGCCGATCGCGCCGATGCGCTGGTCGCCGATTCCGATCCCGGCCGCGTCGCTCAGCTTCGTCGAAGGCATCCGCACAATGACAACCGCGGGTGACGCCGGCACGCAGTCCGGCATGGGTGCGCATCTCTACTTCGTTACCCGCTCAATGGTGGACGAATATTTCTACAACGCCGATGCCGAAATGCTGCTGGTTCCGCAGGAAGGCAACCTGCGTCTGTGGACCGAGTTCGGCATCATCGACATCGAGCCGGGCGAAATCTCGGTAATCCCGCGCGGCGTCAAGCTTCGCGTCGAGCTGCTTGGCGGCCCGGCACGGGGCTATGTCTGCGAAAATTATGGCGGTGCGTTCACACTGCCGGAGCGCGGACCGATCGGAGCCAATTGCCTGGCCAATCCGCGCGACTTTCTGACTCCGACGGCCGCCTATGAGGATCGCGACACGCCCTCGCTGTTGCATGTGAAATGGGGCGGGGCGCTGTGGATGACGACCATCGATCATTCACCGCTCGACGTGGTCGCGTGGCACGGCAATTACGCGCCTTACAAATACGACCTGCGCCGCTTTTCACCGGTCGGGCCGACGTTGTTCGATCATGCGGATCCGTCGATCTTCACGGTGCTGACCTCCCCATCGGAGACCCCCGGCACGGCGAATATCGACTTCGTGATCTTCCCGGATCGCTGGCTGGTGGCGGAAAATACCTTCCGTCCGCCCTGGTACCACATGAACGTCATGAGCGAGTTCATGGGACTGATCTACGGACAATATGACGCCAAGGCCCATGGCTTCCTGCCGGGAGGCGCGTCGCTGCACAACTGCATGCTGCCGCATGGGCCGGACCATGAATCCTTTGAGCGGGGCAGCAATGCCGAGTTGAAGCCACACAAGCTCGAAGGCACAATGGCCTTCATGTTCGAGACGCGGTTTCCGCAGCAGGTGACCGCCTATTCGGCCGGGGTCGACCAGCTACAAAAGGAATACGGCACCTACGGCAAAAAAATTCCGAAGTATTTCGATCCGAACAGGCCTTGAGGTACAGTTGATGCTCGACAACACACATGATGCCGCGCGGCGGAGCTGGGTTTCGTCAGCTAACGCGCATGACGACTTTCCGATCCAGAACCTTCCCTTGGGCATCTTCTCGCGTGCCGATGGTGCGAGGCGCGCCGGTGTTGCTATCGGCGACTTCATCCTCGACCTCACGAGGCTCGCTGAAGCCGGACTGATCGATGCGGAAGCCGCCGACGCGGTCGTCGCGACCGGCGACGGAACGCTCAACGGACTGTTCGCTCTCGGAAACGCGCCGAGACGAAGTCTGCGCCAGCAATTGTTTGCCTTGCTCGAAGAGTCGAGCCGGGACCGTGCGCGGGTCGAGCCGCTGCTCCATGCTGCAAAAGATTGCAAATTGCATATGCCTGCGGTCATCGGCGACTACACCGATTTTTACGCCGGTATCCACCACGCTCTCAATGTGGGACGGTTATTTCGGCCGGAAAATCCGCTGCTGCCAAACTACAAATACGTGCCGATCGGATATCACGGCCGAACCTCGTCAATCGACATTTCTGGCAAAGGAATTGTCCGTCCGAACGGTCAGCGCAAGCGACCGGATGAAATCGATCCGACCTTCGGTCCGTGCCGAAATCTGGACTACGAGTTGGAGCTTGGATTCTGGATTGGCACCGGTAACGATTTGGGCAAGCCCATCAACATCGCCCAGGCTGCGGATCATATCGCCGGCATCTCGCTGCTGAACGATTGGTCGGCGCGCGACGTGCAGGCGTGGGAGTATCAGCCGCTGGGTCCGTTCCTGGCGAAGAATTTCGCGACCACAATTTCACCTTGGGTGGTGACGGCAGAAGCGCTTGCTCCGTTCCGCGCCGCGCAGCTCGCGCGCCCTGACGGCGATCCGGCGCCGCTGCCGTATCTTTACGACTCCAAAGACCAAGCGGCAGGCGCGTTCGACATCCTGATGGAAGCGTTCCTGGTTCCCAGCGGGGCAGAGCAGGGCGATGCTCATCGTCTTTCGTGCGGCAGCAGTATTTCGATGTACTGGACTCCCGGACAACTCGTCGCGCACCACACCTCAGGAGGCTGCAATCTCCAGCCCGGCGATCTGTTGGGCTCGGGCACTTTGTCTGGGGAGACGCCGGATAGCCGTGGTAGTCTTCTTGAGATCACCAACGGCGGCCGCGTTCCATTTCAACTAGCCTCCGGTCAATCTCGAGTGTTTTTGGAGGACGGTGATACGGTGATCTATCGCGGCCATTGTCGACGGGACGGATTTGCGTCCATCGGCTTTGGCGAATGCCGGGGGACTGTACTCCCGGCGCCATAAGTGTCCCGAGCAACGACTAACGGGTTTGCCGGAGTTACGCTCCAGCGGCAGTGCGTGTCGCACATCGCGCCAGAGCGGGAGCTATCCGGGCAACCCGGTGCCAAACCCTCCAATAAGCGTACCTGTGCGGTCATAGAGCGGAGCCACCGTGCGGTTCTGGAAGCGAACTTTCCCGTCTTTGGACAGCAACTTGACCCGGCCGGACCAATGACCGCGTGCACAGGCCAGTTTGAATAGATTGTCTGATAACGACTGATCTCGCTTCGGTGCGTAGGTCAGGGTCGGCTTCTGGCCATACATAAAGTCTTTGCTGAAGCCGAGTTCGGCCTCCGCTGCCTTATTCCAGCCGACAATGTTGCTGGCAAGGTCGGTCACCACGACGCATTGAACCATCTGCTCTAGAACGAAAGCGTAGTCCTTCAGCGTATCGAGCGCCGGCGACGCCGCACGCTCGCCGCACAGTTCATGATAGAGGGCAATCGTCTTTTCTTCCGGCGAAACGCCGATCTCGCGGCGCAACAAAGCCGTAAAGTCATTGAAATGCCGAATGGCCGCCGACAGCCGACCCTGCCGCACATACAAGCGCATCAGTTTACGGTGTACCGATTCGTCGAAGGGGTCGAGCTGAATCAATGAGTTTGCGATTGCGACCGCATGGTTGAGCTCGTCATCCTGACTTCTTCTAACCAGAATGCTTCCGAGGTTTTCCCGGGCAATTTCTTTCAGGCGTTCCCGTTCGACCTGCAGCCAGTCGTCGAATACCGCCTGGCCGGTTTCGTGGCCGACCAGCAGGTCCCCGGCGTAAAGCGCGTTGGCGTCTTCGGCGGCATCAAGCGTCTTCAGCCGCGTCAGGCGCTCGAAATCATGGACGTCACTGCAGACGCATTCTTTTTGGATGGCGACATGGCCGCTATCGCACAAGATCGCCGTCGCGCCCGTGGCAGCGCGTATCGCGGACAGCGCCTGCCGCAAGCTCTGCCGGGCGAGCCGATCGCTCTGGTCGCTCCATAACAGCGACGCCAAGTGGTCTCGCGTGAACCGCTTGCCAGCGTGGAGCGCCAGATAGGCAACCAGCGCCCTCGACTTCCGTGTGGGAAGTCGGACCTCCTGGTTCAGGGCGTCCTGGATCGAGAAATCACCGAGAATGTTTACTCGCACCTTGGCCGTCATAGGACCTCCCAAACTTATTCCTTGTTGCGGAAGCTATAGCGCGTTCCGTCCACATTGCCATCTCAGGGGATATGCTGCGTTGCATTCAGGTGTGCTGTTGGTGCGGAAATACGTTAGTATAAACAACGAGTTGACGCCCGCTTCACGCTAGCGTTGTACTCCTGCATCATGTTTCAGCTTTCCGACATTTTGGAACGAGCCGCCTGGCTGTTCGCTGACAAACCGGCCGTGCGCCACGGGACCGTATCGCTGACCTATGCCGAGCTTGGGAGCCGCGTTTTTCGGCTGGCAGGCGCGATGCAGGAGCTTGGCTTAAAGCCGGGCGATCGTGTCGCGGTGCTGGGCCGAAACAGCTTTCGAAATCTCGAAATACACTTGGCCTGCGCACACGCAAATCTTGTCCTTGTTCCGATCAACATCCGGCTTGCTGCGAGCGAGGTCGACCGGATCATTCAGCTCACGCGGACGCGGCTGCTGTTTCGAGCGCTGCCGTACGAGCCGCGCGACGTACCGTGCATTCAATGGGATGATGACGACGCGCCAGCCTCCGACAACGACTATGAGCGGCTTCGGAAGCAAGGCCTTGCAATTGCAGCGCAGCCGCGCGCCTTGTCGGACATTGCCGAGATCTACTTCACCAGCGGCACGACCGGCGAGCCGAAGGGCGTCTGCCTAACCGATCAAAACCTTGTGGCGTCGGCCCTCGATGCGATCCTGACGCTTGAGCTTTCCGCCAAATCGATATGGTTTCATGCGCCCCCGATGTTCCATTTGGTCGATGCGTTTTCGATTTGGGCACTGACGCTGGTTGGTGGCTGTCACATCACCGAACATTTCGAGCCGGCGAAATTTTGCGCCGTTGTAGAGCGCTCGAGGGTAACAGTCCTCAGTCTGCCGCCACCTCTGCTCGATATGATCGCCAGGAGCACGGGCTTCGGCACCCACGATCTGTCTTCGCTGGACCGGATCAGCTTTGGCGGTGCGCCGATGGCGGAGCCGATCTATCGGCGGTGCGCCGCGGCATTCGGCTGTCCTTTGGTGCAGTCGTACGGGACGACGGAGACATCGGGAACCGTCTGCCAGCAGATGCCGCACGATCTTGTCGAGGGGGCGTGGCAGAACTCGATCGGTCAGCCGCTGCCACACATCAAGATCAAAGTGCTGGACGATGAGGGTAAGTCTCTTCCGGCCGGCGAAATCGGCGAGCTGGCTATCGGCGGACCGCGCGTGATGGTTGGATATTGGGAGAACCCAAGCGCCACTGAGGCCGCCTTTCGCGATGGGCTATATCTGACTGGCGATCTCGGAATGTGCGACGAGAAGGGGCACTTTACGATTCTGGGCCGGAAGAAGGACATGATCATCTCCGGCGGAGAGAACGTCTATCCGGCCGAAGTCGAAAAGGTGCTGCTGTCGCATCCCGATGTGATTGAAGCCGCCGTGTTCGGCGCGCCTCATGAAAACTGGGGTGAACAAGTCACGGCGGTCGTGGTCCTGGCGCAAGACAGCGAGACGACCCCTCAGGATCTCATCGCTCATTGTCGTACTTTAATCGGCGGATACAAGGTACCCAAAGCGATTTCTCTTTCGGCCGACGCTCTACCGAAGACTGGCCCGGGCAAGATCGCGAAGACCATTATTCGCGCGAAATATTTGGAGACGCATGCACATGTCGAACGATGACACGGAACGCTTCCGTCTGCGGCGCTTCATGGAGACGCTGGTCGAGAACGGCGAGTGCCACGTCCACGACGATCCGATCGATATGATCGATGTGGCTGCGATGCTCGACGGTAATTTCAAGGCCGTCTGGTTCAAGAACGTCGGCCCGGAACGCGCGGAACTCGTCGGAAACGTCATGGGGGCGCGAAGCCGGCTTGCGTTGTCGCTTGAAACGACCCAGGCGGAATTCCCGGAAGTCCTGCGCCGCCGGTTGGCAACGCCGATTGCCCCGGTCGAGGTGTCAGCCAAGGATGCGCCGGTGCAGCAGGTCGTTCTGCGCGGCAGCGACGCCGACCTGACCAAACTGCCGGTGCATCTGCAGCACGAGCTGGATGGCGCGCCCTATATCTCGGCCAGCATCGATTTTGCCCGTGACCCGGCGACCGGATTTACGAATATCGGGTGTCGCCGAATGATGTTGCGGGGACCGCAAACGGCTGGTGTCGATCTCAATGCCCCGAGCGATCTGCGCATGATCTACCAGTCGGCAATCGCAAGGGGAGAGCGCCTGGAAGTGGCCTATACGGTCGGCAGCCACCCGACCGATTTTCTCGCTGGCGTTGCGTCGACGGCGCCAATCGACGAATTCCACGTTCTGGGCGCGATTCGCGGTGCACCGGTTCCGATCGTGAAGTGCGCCACCGTCGATGTGTATGTGCCGGCGGATGCCGAATATGTGCTGGAGGGATATCTCGACAACACCGGGCTCTCCGAGCCCGAGGGGCCGTATGGCGAATATCTCGGCTATTACGGCGAAGTAAAACGCAACCCGGTCTTCCATCTCACCGCGATTACGCGGCGAGAAGACGCGCTATTCCAAACCGTCACGATTGGTGGGCGATACCTCGCGCGAACCGATACCGCGCAACTCGTCGCCGCCAAGACCGAGGCGACAATTTGGGATTCATTGCGCCAGGCAATCCGTAATCCGATCGCGGTCTGCTGCACGCCGTCTTGCGGCGGCATGTACAATGTCCGAGTTTCGATGCGTCAGCGCTATCCGGGCGAAGCCCGCAATGCCATTGCGGCTGTCTTCGGCTCTCTCGGCGACGTCAAGCACGTCTTCGTCGTGGATGAAGATATCGATGTGTTCTCCGATGAACAGATCGATTGGGCACTTGCCACGCGATTTCAGGCGGACCGCGATTTCGTCGTCGCGTCCGGCTTTAGGGCGGTCCCGATCGACCCCTCGCTGGTCGGCAGCCGAATCGGTGCCAAGGGCGGTTTCGACTGCACCAAGCCGGTCGGTCAGACCCGCGGTCTGGGTTACTCGCTTCCGGAACCTCCACGCTTGCCGAAAGCCGATCGCGCGTCGGTCGAGGAAAGGCTGACTGCCGGACCCGCGACGTTCCTGGAACTGATGGCTGCGACCGGGACGCGCGACGGCCGAGAACTACTCCGCACATTTGATGCACTCTACCAGGCAGGCCGCCTGGGTCGGTTGGAGAGCGGTAGCTACGTTCTAACGGGAGGAAGCAAATGAAAATAATGAAATTTGCCATACTGACTCTGCTCGCTGCTTCCACTGGTGCTGCGCATGCCGCCGATCCGTTCGTCGTCGGAATCGTGGCGCCGACGACAGGGTCGCTGACAACCGTAGGATTGCGTCAGCTCTCCGCCGTCCAATGGTGGGAAAAGAAAGTAAACGCTGCCGGAGGCATCGTGGGCCGGCCAGTTCTGGTGGTCCATTGCAACGACGAAGGCAGCCCGGAAAAATCTGCGTCCTGCGTCCGCGATCTGATCTCGAAGGGCAGCGTTATTCTGCTCAATGCGTCCGTAACCGGTCCCATTCGCGCGGCGATGCCGTTGCTTCAGAACGGGCCGGTCATGGTGACGCCGTCGCCCAACATCGTTCCGAGCCCGGCGAGCTATGTGTTTCAGACAAGCCCCTCCGACGTCGATCTGACTAAATCGATCGCATCATTTCTCAAGCAGAACAAGCTGGATCGCTTGGCCATGCTGGCGTCGACGGACGCAAGCGGCGAGGTCGGTGTCGCCAGTGCGGCCGAGGTGTTCCCCAAAGAAGGCATCAAGTACGATCTCGCCCGCATCGATCTGCGCGCCAACGATGCGTCGATCCAACTGGCGAACATCGTCAAGCCCGAAGTGAAGGTGGTGTTCTCGAACTACTCCGGCGGAGGCGCGGCCGCGGTCGTCAAAAGCTACAACAATCTTAGTCTCGCTCAGCCGCTTATCGTAAGTTATGCGAACATCTCCGATGCCTTCATCAACGTCATCAAGAATGATCTGCCGACGCGGTTGCTCGGCACCGGCCTCAAGGCCGTTGCGCCCGAAATGCTCGACGACCCTGCTCGCCGAAAGCATGTCGAAGACTTCATGGCGTCCTACAAGGAGATGACGAAGGACAACGTCGATATGTTGACGTTGCTCGGCCTGACTCTCGCCGACACCGCCGACGCCGTGCTGAGGAACGTGAAGGATCCACGCGACGCGGCTTCGGTCCGGACTTATCTTGAGACGAATCCGGTTCCCAGCATTCAAATGCTGCGCTGGTCGAAGGATCGTCATGTCGGTATGACGGCCGATGATGTGTCGGTTCTGGAATACAAGAAGGGCAAGTGGGTTAAGGCAGATCCCGTTCAATGAACCCGCTGACCCAGTCCCTGATCAGCGGACTGATGTCCGGCGCCGTCTATGCTTTGCTGGCCGTTGGGCTCGTGCTGGCATTTCACACGACGCGCGTCGTCAATCTGGCCCATGGCGAATCGTTCGCCATCGGCGGCTTGGTGGCGGCAACGTTGGCAGACGCCGGTCTGCCGGCTTACGTGTTCGCGCCTGTGGCGATCGCGGCGTCGGTTCTCTTTCTTCTGGCGGTCGAGCGCTTCCTGTTGCGGCCGCGACGGAGCTGGCCGATCGGAAACTTGATCCTGGTGACGCTGGCGGCGGCATTCCTGACCAGAGGCGTGCTTCAACTCGCCATGGGAGTCGACCCGCTGTCGTTTCCGCGAATGTTTACCGGCGCTCCGTTTCGGATCGCAGGTGGTGTGCTGCCGCCGCAAGGTCTGGCTCTGATCGTCATCGGCGTTACGACGGCGGTCGCCGTCACGCTCTTTCTGCTGTTCACGCCCTTGGGTCGAAAATTGCGCGCGGTCGCGGAGAACCCGGATGCGGCCGAATTGCTGGGCGTGAATGTCGATCGTGCGAGATCGCTGGCCTTTGGGATTGCGGGTGCGCTCGGCGGCTTGAGTGCCGTGCTGCTCGTTCCTTTGGTGTCGGTCGATTATCAGGCCGGTCTCGGCATGACCTTGCGCGGTTTCATCGCGGCTGCGCTCGGTGGCATGGCACCAGCCACGGTGATTCTGGCCGGGCTCGGGCTCGGTCTCTCCGAAGCGCTCGTGACGAATTATGCGGGCGCGTTAGCTCAGGACCCCATCGTGTTCATCGCCCTTATTGCGGTCGCGGTTTGGCAGAGCCGTAAAATCGCGTTCGGCGGTACGGGGCGCGCATGAGCAGGGCACTCTCCATTGGAGTCGCCGCGGTCACGGCCGTTCTACTCGGTGTGGCCTGGCTCGGCTGGATTCCAGGTGTGACGTCAAGCACGATTACCGCTACGGCGCTACGTGCACTCGCCTTGATGGGTCTGAATTTGATCTTCGGCGTCGTCGGCATGCTGGCGTTCGGCCAAGCTGCCTTCATGGCATTGCCGGCCTATTTCGCCGGCATCATGGACCGGATGGGCGTGCCGCTGCTGATTGCGCTGCCGCTGGCACTGACAATGGTCGTGCTGCTCGCGAGAGCTGTTGCCGAAGTGCTGGTCCGCTTGCCGGGGGTGTATCTCGCGGTCGGTACCCTTGGGTTTGGCATGGTCGTCGAAGGATTGGCGCGGGCCTTCCCGAGTTGGACGGGCGGCGCCTCGGGGTTGGTGTTCGAGCATGGCCGCAATTTCGGCACCAATGTCTGGTGCGCGATTGCAGTGGTTTCCTTGGCGTTCGGGGTGGGCTGCTACGTTTGGTACGTCCGCGGCGCGGTGTGGCGCCGCCTCAGAGCAATCCGCCACGATGAGCTCGCGGCATCCGTGCTCGGCATCGATGTCCATCGGGAAAAGGCTAAGATATTCACCATCGGAAGCGCGTACTCCGCGGTCGGTGGCCTGCTGCTTTTCCACTACGTCGGCGTGCTGATTCCGGAAGACGCCGGCGTCGTGCGCTCGCTTGAACAAATAGGTACGCTACTTCTGGGCGGTGCCGGGTTCCTGGTCGGCCCGATCGTCGGCGCGTTTCTGGTGGACTGGTTCTTTGTTATTTCCGGCTACGCCGCGCGCTATGAATTGGTGATCTACGGCGCAACCTTCCTGCTGGTCGTGATGTATGCGCCTCAGGGCGTATCAGGCCTGCTGTTGCGCCCCTGGAAAAGACTGGCCGGCGACAAAGCCGAGAAGGCCCCTGTAGTAGAAATCCGCCATAGCGTGGCTGCCGTGTCATCTGACAGCCGGGTCTCTGGCAGGCCCTGCCTGCTGCTTCATAATGTGACCCAATCGTTCGGCGGCGTGCATGCGCTGGTCGATATCAGCCTGGACGTCAAAGCCGGTGAGGTGTTTACGCTTGTCGGGCCGAACGGTGCGGGCAAGACGACGCTCTTCAATATCGTATCGGGGGTCTTGCGTCCGACCTCAGGTCGAACCTTGCTCGACGGCGTGGACATCACGGATCTTCCGGTTCATCGACGCGCCGCGCTGATCGGTCGCTCGTTTCAGACGCCGCGTCTCGTCCCGGAGTTGAGCGTCCTCGCCAACGTCGTGCTTCGTGTCGACCAACTATCGCCGAAGTTGTCGGAGCAGGCACGCCAAGCGATCGCGCTTGAGCAACTTAGGATGTTCGAGCTCGAAAATCTGTCTTATCTTTCGGTCGCTGAGGTCGGACTTGGTCAGCGCAAGCTGATCGATATTGCGAGAGCCGCCGTCGGCAATCCGCCGATCGTTTTGCTCGATGAACCGGCGGTGGGTCTGACATCGGCTGAGCTGATGCATCTCTCTGAGATGATCCGAAAGCTGAAAAGGCAGGGCTGTGCCGTCGTGATCGTCGAGCACAATATCGAGTTTGTTTCAAATATAGCCGACCGCGGCATTGTGCTCGACAGCGGCAGGGAAATCGCTCGCGGAACGGTGCGCGACATCATGGCCGAAGAGAGCGTCAAGGCGGCTTACTTTGGAGCTCTGTCGTGACGCTTTTGGAAACCAGGAACCTCAGCGGCGGCTACCGTGCGCTCACGATATTTTCCGACGTCAATCTGACGATCGAGCCGAATACGATCACCGGCATTCTCGGGCCAAATGGCGCGGGAAAAACGACGCTTCTGAAAACACTGGCCGGTCTGCTCAAGGCCCAAAGCGGCACGATTCGGCTTGATGGCAATGATGTCATGCCGCTCTCGGCGCATGACCGAGCGCGCCACGGGATCGCGCTGGTACCGGAGGGCAGGCAGATCTTCCAGGGCCTGACGGTGAAGGAAAACCTCGGCATTCCGCGGTCGGCGTCGCGCTTCAGTGCGGTCGAATTCGACCGCCGATTCGAGGAAATTCTGACGATCTTTCCGCGTCTCCGGGAGCGCCTTGGTCAACTGGGCGGAGGGCTTAGCGGCGGCGAACAGCAGATGCTGGCGATCGGGCGCGCGCTGCTGCTCGACCCGAAGGTCTTGATGCTCGATGAGCCGACGCAAGGGCTCGCGCCCATCATGGTCTCGCAGGTGTTGAGCTCACTTGAGGCGCTGCGCGGCCGATTCAGCATGCTGATCGTCGAGCAAAATCGCGACTTCCTCGACCGGCTATCTAATTCGAAGTTCGTGTTCCGCGGTGGGAAACTCGAACAGACAACGTAACGGAGTTCGACAATGAGCGACAAAGCGACAAAGACGGTGCTGCTTGACGATGAGGGTCTGCCGCTCGGCTTCCTGGGTCATGTGAGCGACTTCCAGACGATTCGTGTCGAGCGAAGCGACGATGGCATTCTGACCATCACGCTCAACCGGCCAAGCAAGCTCAACGCCTTCGACGAGCAGATGATCCGCGAGATGCGCAGCGTGATCTGGAAGTCGAATTTCGACGACAGCATCCGCGTTATCGTGATCACCGGCGAGGGCCGCGCCTTCTGTTCAGGTCGCGACATCAACGGCCTCGACTATGAGAACAACCTGGAGACCCCGGGCTACAGGGCCTATGTCCGCGCCAACCACGAGCTGTTCGACGACATCGAGGCAATCGAGAAGCCGGTCATCGCGGCTGTCAATGGCATGTGCGCCGGCGGCGGCGTCGAAATGGCAATTGCCTGCGATTTCCGCATGGCATCTACTAATGCGCAGTTCCTGCTTCCGGAAAATCAGCTCGGTGTCATTCCGGCTTCAGGCGCGTGCTCGCGCATGATTCAGATGATCGGCATGGGTCGACTGAAGGAAATGGTCATGGCGGCGCTGCCGGTTGACGCGAATGAAGCGCACCGAATTGGACTGGTCAATCGGGTGTTCTCGGCGGAAACACTGATGGCTCAAACCATGGCCTTCGCCCGCGAGTTGTTGAAGCGCGCGCCTCAGGCAATGGGAATGGGCAAGCACGTCATCAATATGTGCCAGAATATCGACACGGAAACTGGGCGCCTGCTGGAGCGTCTCGGCCAGTCTGTCCTGATCCGTACCGCGGATAATAAGGAAGGCATGCAGTCGTTTCGTGAGAAACGCAGCCCGAAGTTTACCGGCAAATGAAACCGCCGCTCTTTGTACAGCAGTTCGGAGATGAGGCCGGCAAGGCTCAAAAGACTCTTGTGCTCCTGCATGGCTTAGGCATGAACGGTGACGTGTGGCAACGTCTGTTGGCACGACTCGGCGACTGGTCCGGCCGCATCATCGTGCCCGACCTCCGCGGCCACGGCCGGTCGCCTCACGCGTCGAGCTACTCGGATCAGGACCATGCTGCGGACGTGGCGGACCTGCTGCCGCGCGAAGGCGATGTCTATATACTTGGGCACTCAATGGGCGGGATGGTCGCGCTCTCTTTGACCAGCGGGAGGTTTCCGGTGGCCGTCCAAGAGGTGTTTGCCTTTGGCGTCAAGGCGGTGTGGGCCGAAGATGAACTTGGAAAAATTAAGACGCATGCGCAAGCGCCCGCGAGGCGATTCGAGAGCAGGGTCGAGGTCGCCGACCGATTCTTGAAGGTGGCTGGGCTGAATAAGTGGGTCGATGCCGATGCGACCGTCGTGGAGGCCGGTATCTTGAGGGACGAAGCTGGATATCGATTAGCCGCAGACCCCCGCACCGCCATGGTCGCGGGTACATCGCTCGCTGAGACCTTTCACAATTCCAAGGTGCAAAAGCGGTTGGCCTGCGGAAACCTAGACCCGTTGGTGACGATCGAGCAACTCCGCGCTATCGATCCGGCGGCGATCGATCTCGGACCATATGGGCACAATATTCAAGTCGAAAATCCGGAACAACTTGTCGAGGCAGCGCCGTTTTTGCGGAACTGAGCCTAGAGTGTTGGCGTGTCTTGGCCGCTGGAACGCGTCGGACCTGCATCCTATCGATCATCAGATCGAACGCGATGCGCACCAGCTTTCCACACCCATCTCATGAAGGCGCTTCTGAATTCGATCATACTACGATTGGAGCTGCGTCAACGCTGCATTGTGCCCGTCGGCATGGCCGGTTCTGAAGGCTATCGTCATTTTATAACATTGGGCCAATAGCGTCCTGGCAACTGTTGGTGATGGATTGCCGCGGGCACCACAATACACTTCGAGGCAGAGCGTTGAGCGCCGATGTATCTGGAGCTGACCTCCAGAACGACGTGGGCGCACGGATGTGTCATAGGACAGACGAGACCGAAGCACTTGCCACCCGTCTTGTTGTGGCAGGCGGGCTATTGATCGCCGACTATAAGCAGCTCAAGACCTCGAATAATCCGTCCCGTCACCTCGGCAGGAAGCCGCCCGGCTCGGCGACCTTCAACCAGCGCACTATCTGGTGCGCGTGGTGCCCGGCATGCCGGTCGAAGTCTTCATCCAGATCATCAGCGCACCGTGATGTCGTATTTCGTAAAGCCGCTGCGCGATCAGATCGCCAAGGCGTTTCGAGAAAGATAAAGCAACTGCAGTCTTAATGGCGTTTCTATTCGAGAGCCTTCAGAACATCATTTCCCGGCGCAGGCAAGGTCGCTGAGCGCGTTGTTGAGATTTGAAATCAGAAAAGCTTTGCCTGTAGAAGGGCTTATGCACCGCCTGTGGGACACTTGGTGGTGCACATGACACTGGCCATGACGCGTCCGTGGAAACATCCGAAGACCGGAGTTTATTAGCCGGACGGCTACTGAATCTTTCGATCGGCCGCCGAAGGTAGGAACGACGAATCGAAGACGTCGACCGGTTTTGGCTTCTCGCCTTTGAACTGATAGGTCAGCCCGATCTGATCGATAGCCTGAGCGAGGCGGCCCATGTCGACGCCACCCAGGCCGTTTGCCTTCACCTCAGACGTGATGATGTTGTCGCGCAGCGCGATCTGAAGGCGATCGAGTTCGACGTCTTTCTTGGCGACCTCGTTGCGCTTCAGCACGGACGTGATGGCATCAGCGGGATCCTTCGCGGTGTCCTTGAGCGCCTTGTTGAACGCACGCAGGAAGGCCTTTACCACCTCGGGTTTCTCGGATGCGAATTTCGGGTTCACCAGGATGGCGTTGCCATAAAGCTTCAGCCCGTAGTTCGACATCAGCAGCACGACGATGTCGTCCTGCGGAATCCCGCTGTATTTGACGTTGATGTAGCTTGAGAATGAGAAGCCGGTAATAGCATCGACATCGCCGGCCACCAGCATTGGCTCACGCACGGGAAAGCCCACGTTCATGACGGTGACTTTGGAAGCATCGATGCCGTTCGCGGCCGTGAAAATCGGCCACTGAGCATAGGCGCCGTCGGGCGCGGGTGCGCCGAGCTTTTTGCCTTCGAGGCTCTTGGGGTCGCTGATGCCCTTGCTTTTGCGGCCAACGATCGCAAACGGCGGATTGTTATAAACCATGTAGACCGCCTTGAGCGGGATTGCCGGGTTCTGGTCGCGGAATTTCACCATTGAATTGATGTCGGCGAAAGCCATGTCGTAAGTGCCCGAGGCGACACGGTTGATCGGCTCGACGGAGCCACCGGATGTATCGACGGTTACGTCCAGACCCTCAGCCTTGAAGTAGCCCTTGTCGAGCGCGACCAAGAATGGCGCCTGCGTGCCTTCAAACTTCCAGTCGAGTGAAAACTTCACGGCGGTTTGGGCGTTCGCCGTAACATCGCCGGCAGCCAGAAGGGCAGCGGCGCCCAGCAACAAGTTGAGCAGTTTCATATTGCTTACTCCACGTGCGTACGACGCGAGCGCCGGGACCGGCGCCTCGATGCACGTGCATGCAAGCAGCGTGCCGCTTGTGGAAGCGTCAGGGAGCGGTGCGCGGCAGATAGCGGCCTGATGGCGGTGCGATAATCTCGCCATCCCGGGCAACGATCCGCCCGCCTTTTATCGTAGCAACCGGCCAGCCCCGCAGCGTCTTGCCTTCGAACGGTGAGAAATCCGACATGCCACGCAGCTCCGCGGGCCGCACAACTCGTTCGAGATCGTGATCGACTACGACTAGATCGGCGTCCGAGCCGGGTGCAATCGTGCCCTTGTGGGGATAGAGACCATAGGTTTGCGCCGGCTTGCGGGTCGCCATGTCGACGAGCCGTTCCAGCGGAATCCCTTGCAGGCGGCCGTGGTGCAGCAGCACGGGCAGGTGCGTGCCGAGCGACGGATGACCGGGACGCGCGCCGTGCAGTCCGCCTTGCGGATTCTTCGATGCCCGCCGCCGCGACGTGTTGTCGGTACCGACGGTATCGAGCGTGCCGTCGCGCACGGCCTGCCACAGTGCCGCACGATGCTCGGGGCTGCGCACCGGCGGCACCATCTTGGCAAGGAAGCCGTTGACGTCGTCGCTGGAGATGCCGAGGAACGGCGTGATCGTTTCAGCCGTCAACCATGTGCCGTCGGCGCGAGCGAGCTTGACGGCCGCGATGCCTTGTTGGCTCGACACATGTACAACATAGAGATGCACGCCCGCGACCTTGGCCAGATATGCGGCGGTGCGGATCGCCAGCGCCTCGGCATCAGCCGGATGTGCGCTTTCCCAATCGGCGAGGGTGCCTTGCGGTTTGTTGACGGTAAGCTCCGCGCGCGCCCGCGCGACCAAATACCCAGTTTCGCAATGCACGCAGGCGACCGCGTCCGCGCCAATCGACGCTACGTTTTGAAAGCCCCGCAGCAGCACGTCGTCACTGACGGATTTGACGATGCCCGGCATGCCGGACATGTAGAATTTGTACGAGCGGATGCCGTATTCGCGTGTGTAGCCCGGGATTTCGTCGATCTGCTGATCGGTAAATAGCTGCGGATGGAAGATCGAATCGACGTAGGCGCGCTGGTCCATCGCCGCGCGAAAGGACGGCAGATGCTTGAAATAGGAGTCTTCCAGGCTCCGGATAAAGATGCCAATGGTGGTGACGCCGCCGAGCACCGCAGCGCGCGTCTCGCTTTCGGCTTCTTCCTCGAACGACATCTCGTTGCCGATGTGGACGTGTGGATCGAAGATGCCGGGCAGCACGATCTTGCCGGAGGCGTCATAGACCTCATCGCCGACAAGATTTTTGCCGAGCGCGACAATTTTTCCGTCGGCCATGGCGACGTCGGCGGCAACGCTGCCAATGCCGGGGATGACCAGCGTTCCGTTGCGCACCACAAGGTCATGCTTGGTCATCGTGCGTCCTGCACTGTCATTCGCTTCGAGAAATCGATGCCAGTGGCCCGCTTGGCCTGTGCCAGCATACGGCAGGCGGCGGCGTTAAGGTCGGCCGCGATCCTTCCTTCGTCCAGGCCGACCAATTGCCGGTTTTCTACGCGGACCTCGCCGTTGACGATGGTGAGCCAGGCCCGCGTCTCGGTGCCGGCGAACAGCAAGGCGCCCAGCGGATCGGCGACCGCGCCGGCGCAATCTAGCCCGTCGACGCGAAAGGCCGCGACGTCCGCCGCCATGCCGGGCGCGAGACGGCCGATCTCCGGACGGTCGAGCGCGGCCGCGCCGCCAACAGTGGCGATCTCAAGTGCGGCCTCGGGCGTGAGCCAAAGCGCCGGCGGTTCGGCGACGCGATGGAGCAGTGTAGCAAGCCGCAGGTCATTGAGCAGGTTGCCCTGATCGTTGCTGGCAGCGCCGTCGACGCCGAGCCCAAGCTTCAACCCCGCTTGGCGGAAAGATCCGATCGGCGCCACGCCGAAGCCCAGCCGCACGATGGTGCGCGGGCAATGCGCGACACCGGCCCCAGTCCGCACCAACGTGGCGATATCGGAAGGTTGAAGCCTTGTCCCATGTGCGAGCCACGTGCCGGGCCGCAGCCAGCCGCTGCGTTCCAGAAATTGGATCGGTGCGTCGGGCGCGGCCTTGGTGTCTTCGTCGGGGCGCGGATGAAAATGCGTATGCAGGCCGCAGCCGCAGCCATGCGCCATGTCGGCAAGGCGTGTCATCAGTGCAGGGCGTGTATACGTGACGCCGGTCGGCCCGAGCGCCACGCGCGACATCGAAAACGCCGCGTCGTCGTGATAGCAATCGATGGCGTGTTCGAGCCGCTTGCAGAGCACCGCTTCGTCCTGATCCATCAGCGTGCGTACGCGGCCACCCATCACCGCACCCAGCCGCTCTTCGAGATCGCCTTCCAGCGTCGGCATGCAGCCGCGATGAAAATGAAAGCGGATGCCGGTTTCACCGACCGCTTGCATCAGCGCGGCAGCCAACGCACCGTCATCCTGCGGCAAAAGATAAGCGCAATCGGCCGTGGTCGTGCAGCCGGACAGCAGCAATTCGGCCGAAGCCGCGCGCCCTGCGGCATACAGCATCGCCGGATCGAGTTCAGCCCATAGCGGGTAGCTGACGAAAAGCCATTCCAGCGGCGATGCCGACATGGCGGCCGGCACTGCGCGCGTCAGATGCTGGAAGAAGTGATGATGCGCATTGATTAGTCCGGGCGTGACGACGCAACCGGCACAGTTGATCTCCCGCACCGGCGTGGGATCGACCGTCCAGAATTCGGGTGCGCCTTCGGCTTCGGAGCCGACATGAACGATGCGATGGCCGGCGAGCAGCAACAGCGCATCGGGAATCGAAGGAACGGTGGCGGGCCCTGGATAAAGGCGTGTGATACGGCGCAGCGCGATACGGACGGTCATGGCTATACGACCGCCGACGACAGGCTGCGTTCCGGCGACACCACATTGCGCAGCACATGGGCCAGGCGGCTCGCGCCCTCCTCGTAATCCTTTGGGTCGGTGAGGCCAAACGCAATACGCAGCGCGCTCGGCCGTTCAGGCCGGAAACTGAAACTGTCCGCGACCGCAAAGGCGACGCCGCGGCGCACCGCGTTGAAATACACCTCGCGCGCATTGATTTCGCCGGGCAATTCGAGCCACAGATTGAGCCCGCCGTCCGGCAGCGAAAGATGGCCATAGGAGCTGAGCGCGCCGGTCAGGATCGCGTAGAGCTTCTCCTGCCGCGCGCCATACCCGGCGCACAGGCGCCTGAGGTAGCCAAGCCAATCGGTGCGCCGCAGATAGTCGGCGAGCGCGCCTTGCAGCAAGGCCGGAGATTGCAGGTCGGTGGTGGCCTTGATCTCGAGGCATGCGTTCAAATCGCCGCGCGGCGGCAGCAGGAAGCCGAGGCGCACGCCGGGGATGAATGTCTTGCCGAAGCCGCGCGTGTAATAGACGACCTCGTCGCCGCCGGGCAGCGCGCGCAACGGCGGCAGCGCCACGCCACGGAAGCGCAGTTCGGGGCCTGGATCGTCTTCCAAAATCGGCACGCCGCTCTCATGTGCCAAGGCCACCAAGCCGCGACGCTGGTTGAGCGGAACGCTGTGTCCGGTCGGATTTTGGAACGTCGGATTGATGATGATGAGCCGCGGACTATGCTTGCGGATCGCCTCGGCAACCTCGTCGAGGTCGAAGCCGTTCGCGCCGAAACGCAAAGGAATCGGTACCGCGCCAGCCGCGCGGACCACATTGATGGCGCCGAAATAGGCCGGCTGTTCCAGGATCACGCGATCGCCGCGCGCCAGCAAATGGCGGGCTACGATGTCCATGCCTTGCTGACCGCCCGAAGTGACCATCAGATTGTCGGCGCGAGTCGTGATGCCGTGCTGGGCCAGGAACGGCAGCAGCGCTTCGCGTAGTTCCTCGCGACCGGCCGGCGGATCGTAGCGGAAATATTCAGCGGCCCCGCGCGATAGCGAATCCTGCAGGCATTGCGCGAACGCGGCTGCATCCGACATCTCGACCGAGGGATAATTGCCAGTGAAGGCGATCACGCCCGGTGCGCGCGCCAGTTCGAACAAGCGGCTGCTGATGCCGCCTGGATCTAGGGTGAGGTCGTCGGCGGCAGGCGCGCGTCCGTTGGCTGGAGCGCGTCCAGGCCGGCTGACAAAGGAGCCGCTGCCCGCCCGCGCGATGATGAAGCCGCGCTCGGCAAGTTCGCGATAGGCGCGTGCAACGGTCATCGGATTGATCGACCGTTCCTTGGCCAATTGACGCACGGTCGGCAATCGCGCGCCATCCTTCAACTTGCCGGCCGCGATCTTGGCGGCGAATTCGTCACGGATGCGCGCGTAAATCGGGGCGTTGTCGCCGGTCTCGGCGGCGGCGTTGGCCCGCGGGCGGTTCTGACGTTTGCGAGCCATTTAAAATCCGACGCAGCCGGCCGTCCCTGATTGTATCGGTCAATTAATAATACAAATTAGCGGTGTCGCCAAGTGTTTCACTGATCGTCCTGCCGGCAAAGGCGTCTACGCGTTGCTGAAAACTTCAGCCAATGTTGCCGAAAATATCGGCTCTCTACCGGGTGATTTCAGGCAGGTCGGCGAATGTCGTGGAAATGCATTGCTCCTTCTCTGGCATGAATCTTGATACAAGTGCACCGACAGACACATTTAGGAAATTGTAGTAATACAATGGACTTTCAGCTCGACATCTTCCTGGCCGCGCTACCGTCGCTGCTGCGTGGCGCGAAGGTTTCCGCCGGTCTGGCGCTGGTGTCGATTTTGCTGGGCTTCGTCATCGGCATTATCGGCGGCGTCTGCCGCATCTCGCGCAATCCGGTGCTGCGCTACGGCGCGCTTGGTTATGTCACGGTGATGCGCTGCGTGCCGCTGCTGGTCACGCTGATGTTCCTCTATTACGGCCTGCCGTCGGCCGGCATCCTGCTGGAGCCTTACACCGTCGCGATCCTCGCGCTGTCGGCGGTGAACGGCGCTTACGTTACTGAGATCATCCGAGCCGGCATCCTGTCGATCGATCTCGGCCAGATGCGCGCCGCGCGTTCGCTTGGCATGTCCTATTCGCAGGCCATGCGCCGCATCATCCTGCCGCAGGCGGTGCGCCGCGTGCTGCCGCCGATTACTAACGAGTCGCTGACGCTGGTGAAGAACACGGCGCTGGTCTCGACCATCACCATCTCCGATCTGTTGCGCTCCGGCCTCGAGGTGATGACCTGGAAGGCCAACACCTTCAGCCCCTTCGCCGGCGTGGCGCTGATCTATATTTTGATGACCTTGCCGCTGGTCTGGCTGAACAGCGCGCTTGAAACAAGGTACCGGATCCGATGACGTCGGTGCCCGCCGATCTGCTCGTTACCAACGTGACCATTGCCGCGCCGTCGACCGGATGGGTGCCCACGGCCGGCTGGCTTGCCTGCCGCGACGGCCGCATTACCGGATTCGGCAGGATCGGCGACATCGCGCCGCGCGCCGTCAAGGCCATCGACGGCGAAGGCGGCCTTGTGTTGCCGGGCCTGCGCAACGGGCACACCCATGGCAGCGAAATTCTGGCGCGTGGCGTGGCCGACGGCCTTGAGCTTGCCGACTGGCTGGCCGAGGTGTGGCCGCGTCTCGATGCGCTGACGCCGGAACAGATGGCGATTGCCGTGCGCTTCGGCGCGCTGTTGTCGATCCGCTGCGGCATCACGTCCATGGTCGATCACATGCGCCGCAATCCGATGTCCGACGAGGTCATCGAGGCGGCGGCGGCGGCTTACGAATCCGTCGGGATGCGGGCGCTGATTTCCGTCATGGTGCGCGACCGTGCCGGCGCCAATCATCGGTCGGTCGGGGCGGGGCATCTGGGCGCACCCGAGCCGGCGCATCGCCAGCTGGCGCGCATTGCCGCGGCCGCGCAAAGGCTCGCGTCGGATCGCATCGGCATCGGCGTCGGGCCGTCGGCATCGGTGCGATGTACCGACGAGATGCTGTCAGGTGTTGCATCGCTGTCGCGGGACAGCGGCCTGCCGATTCATGTGCATGCGGCGGAATCGGCCGCCGAGGTCGCCGACGAGCGGCGCGATTTCGGCATGACATCGTTCGAACGTATGGAGCGTCTCGGCATGCTGGGCCGGCGCACCGCCTGTGCGCACTGCGTGTGGCTGGAGCCGCGGGACATCGAAATCCTGGCCGGCACCGGCAGCGTCGTCGTGCACAATCCGGTTTCCAATCTGCGGCTCAAATCGGGCATTGCCGACCTGCCGGGCCTGCGGGCCGGAGGCGTCGAGGTTGCGATCGGCACCGACGGCGCCGCCAGCAATGACGGCGTCGATGTCTGGGAGGCGCTGAAATTCGCCGCGCTGCTGCCGCGCCGGAATGCCGGCACCGCGGCCATGCCGGGGAGTATCGCGTTGCTCGACATGGTGACGACCAGCGGCGCCGCGGCACTCGGCGGCCGTGGCGTTCCTTTCGAGGTCGGATCGCCGGCTGACTTCTGCCTTTATCCGGCGGCCGAGGCGCCGATCGGCAATGATGACAGCTTTGCTGCCGCGCTGGTGCTGTCCGTTCCGCGCCGGCCGTCGCACGTCGTGATCGGTGGCGCGCTCGTTCTGGAACAGGGCGCCTTCCTGCATGTCGACGAGGCCGAGACCGCTCGGCAGGCAAGACATCTCGCCCGGGAGTTGATGGCATGACCGGCGCATTGGCGTCTTCGGCCGACATGCCGGTGGTCATTCGCCGACTCTGGAAGAGCTTCGGCAGCAACGAAGTGCTGAAAGGCATCTCGTTGTCAGTCGAGCGCGGCGAGGTGGTCGCCATCATTGGTCCGAGCGGCTCGGGCAAGAGCACGCTGCTTCAGTGTATCAATTTCATGGAGCCATTCGACGAGGGCGACGTACTCATCGACGGCCGGCCCATCGGACTGATTCATAGCACCGGCGGCATCCGCAGGCGCATGTCGGAAAGGGATCTCAACAAGCTGCGCCGCGAGATCGGCATCGTCTTCCAGCAGTATAATCTCTTTCCGCACCTCACCGTGCTGGCCAATATAATCGAGGCGCCGGTGCATGTGCTGGGCCTGCCGCGCGCCGAAGCGATCGAGCGTGCCCGCTTTCAACTCCGGAAAGTCGGCCTTCACGGCAAAGAAGATGCCTTTCCCGGTGAATTGTCTGGCGGCCAGCAACAGCGCGTCGCCATCGCGCGGGCGCTGGCGATGCAGCCCAAAGTGATGCTGTTCGACGAGGTCACGTCTGCGCTTGATCCCGAACTGGTCGGCGAGGTGCTGGCCTCCATGCGGCTTCTGGCCGAAGAAGGCATGACGATGATCGTCGTCACGCACGAGATGGCCTTCGCCCGCGAGGTCGCCGACCGCGTCATCTTCATGGACGGCGGCATGATTGTCGAATCCGGCGATCCCAGGGAGTTCTTCTCCAACCCTCAGCACGAACGCAGCAAGGCGTTTCTCAAGCGCCTGCTGTCGCACGGAGATGACACGCAAGATGCGGCCTAGGGAGCAAGCAGAATCGACTTTTCAACGTTGCCCGAAAGCCGCCACTGCCAATTGACCTTCCCAGTTCATCGAGGAGAGCCATGCCATGAAGATGTTTACCCGCAGACATGCGATCGCCGGACTCGTTGCCCTGACCGCGTTCGGCACGCCCGGACTCGCCGCGGCCGCCGACACGCTGGCCACCATCAAGGAAAAAGGCGTGATGACCGCCGGCAACAGCGCCTCCTATCCGCCGTTCGAGTTCATGGCGGACGGCAAGCTCACCGGCTTCGACGTCGATCTGGCCAACGAACTAGGCAAGCGCATGGGCGTGCGGGTCGAATTTACCATCGTCGACTTCAAGGGCATCGTGGCGGCTCTGGTCGCCAAGCGCACCGACATCTTGATCTCGGCGATCACGAAGACGCCGGAGCGGGCGCAGCAGATCGCGTTCTCCGAGCCTTATTACAATGCCGGCATCGGCGCCGCTGTCCTCAAGAACAGCGGAATCAGTAAGCCGGAAGACCTCAAGGGCAAGACCGTCGGCCTACAGATCGGATCGAGCGGCGAGCGTTTCGCCAAGACCGAACTGAAAGACTACATCGGCAACGCCAAGCTGTACGACGACTTCGTTCTGGCGGTGAACGACCTCAAGAACAAGCGGGTCGATGCGGTGATCAATCCGTTGCCGACGCTGCGCTACAACACCAAAAACCAGGCCGACATCACGGTAACTGAGACCTGGAACCAGAGCGAGGTCGGCATCAATACCCGAAAGGAAGACATCGAACTGATGGCCGAGATCAACAAGCATCTGACCGCCATGAAGGCTGACGGCTTCCTCGCGTCGCTCGACAAGAAATGGTTCGGCGCGAGCTGACGCTGGTTCTGGGCAGCCGGCGCTCATCTGCGGCGACGGCTGCCCAGACATCCTGGAATTGGAGTTTCGTCAATGTCTGAGAACACCGAGGGACTGTCGGCTTTGGCCGCGCGCGTGCGCACTGAGCTGGATATGCTCGCTTATCCGGCGGCGCCCTGGGTGAAGCCGCGCGATCACGTCAACGGCGATCCCGTGCTCGACGTCCTGATCGTCGGCGGCGGACAATCGGGCCTCACGGTCGCCAACGGTCTCATGCGCGAGGGCGTCACCAACATCCTGTGCCTCGACCGCAACCCGGCTGGCTACGAGGGTCCGTGGGAGACTTTCGCCCGCATGGGTACTCTGCGCACGCCCAAATTCCTGGTTGGCACCGAGCTTGGATTTCCCTCGCTGTCGATCCAGAGCTATTACGTTGCGCGCTGGGGCCAGGAGGCGTGGGACGCCATTGATCGCGTCCCGCGGACGCATTGGATGGAGTACCTGCGTTGGTATCGGGCCGTGCTCGGCCTGCCGGTACAGAACGACACCACGGTGCTGTCGATCGGGCGGGCGCAGGACGGCGCCATTGCCGTCGAGGCCGAGGTCAAGGGCCGGCCCGAGCGCTTTTATGCGCGGCGTATCGTCCTCGCGACTGGCTATGATGGCTGCGGCGAATGGCGCATCCCGGCGGAGATCTCGTCCGTGGTCGCGCCGGAGCGTGTGTTCCACTCCAACGGCCCGGTCGATTTCGCGCGGATGCGCGGTAAGCGTGTCGGCGTCCTCGGCCATGGCGCCTCGAGTTTTGACAATGCGGCGCGCGCCCTGTCCGAAGGCGCCCAGAGCGTCGACCTGTGTTTCCGCCGCGCCAGGCTGCCGCTCGTCAATCCGCATCGCTGGATCGAGTTCGTCGGCTTCCTCAAGCACTTCCCCGACCTGAGCGACCGAACCCGCTGGCAGGTCAACGTCCACTTCAAGAGAATGGACCAGCCGCCGGCGCGTTGGGGCTTCGCTGCGGCGCATTCTTACGACCGCTTCACCATGCATCCGGGTTCGCCATGGCTAAAGCTGGAGCAAAAAATGGACGGCAGCATCGAGGTCGAGACGCCGAAGGGCAGGATGACGTTCGACTATCTCATCTGCGCCACCGGCTCGGCGCTCGACTTCGGCCTGCGGCCGGAACTGGCGCTGTTCCGTGACGAGATCCTGCCGTGGCGCGACGTGTTCACGCCGCAGCCCGAGGAAGCGCATCCGACCTTGGGCTTCTTCCCGTATCTGGGCTCGTATTACGAGTTCAAGTCGCGGGCTGGCGGCGACGAGGAGACTCTGCGGCGCATCTTCGCCTTCAACTTCTCGGCGATCGTATCGATGGGCCCGCATTCGACATCCGTCAGCGGGCACAAATATTCGGTGCCGCGGGTGCTGCGTGGACTGACGCGGTCGATCATGCTGGAGCAGGAGCCGGCGCTGGTTCCCGATCTGACGGCCTATGACGAGAGCGACCTAGACATGCCGCAGGCCCTTGCCACGGCAGCCGAATGAACACAGTTTAACAAGGAGAAGAACATCATGCACGCATCCGATAGCGACATCGCCAAGACCGATGCTACGGTCCGACCGATCGCCGTCACCCGTCTCACCTCCGAATCCTTCGCGCCGTTCGGGACGGTGATCGCCCCGATCGAAGACGGGGTCATGTTCGGACCCAACGATGCGCAACTTGATTTCACGCGCGGCACGCCGCGCTTCTACATCATGCGCCTGCCGCGAAAGGGGCTGCTGGTCAAGCAGATCACGCGCCATCGCGACGTGACGCAATGCCTCGCGTCGGTCGGCGGCAAGCCCTGGTTTATCGCCGTGGCGCCGCCCTTGAAGCTCGACGACCCGAAAGCCGAGCCGGCGTTGGCGGACATCAAGGCGTTCAAAATTCCCGGCGACGTGGCCATCAAACTGCATCGGGGCTCGTGGCATGCCGGCCCGTTTTTCGAAGACGAGGAAATCAGTTTCTTCAATCTTGAGCTTGCCAATACCAATGAGGTCGACCACCAGAACTGCTATCTGGATCAGAAATACGGCACAGTGCTTGAGTTTGCCGAATCTGCGTGAGTCAAGGCAACTGCAAGCGCGTAGGGGTGATAGGCCATGACCATCCGGTACCCGGACCGGCCGGCCATTCCGGATGAGCTTCACGCACTTATGGCGGCCCGCGGCTGCGCGGCCATATCGAACCCTGGCAAGTCTCAATGCCCCTCTTTGCTCTCGCGGGCGTATTGCACCAGCGCCAGGAAGCGATACAGGCCATGCACGAACTTGCCGTAAGGCATGGTGAAGAATAGCGCAAAGACGACGCCGAGATGGACGGCCAGCGTGACGCCCATCGCCGGCGTCGCGCGCAGTACGAGCAATAGAAGACCGGTGGCACCGGTCAGCAGCAGCATGACGATAAAGGCGACATCCATGCCGAAGCGGCTCTCGTCGAGCAGTTCCGGCGCGCGCTTGAACTTGGCGGCGAGCAGGCCGATCGGACCGACGACAAGACCGATGCCGCCGACCGTACCGAGCACCACCGGCAGGTCCCACCACGGAAAGGGCGCCTCGCGGGCCAGCAGATAGTGATAGAGGGTCGCCACCGTGGTCGAGGCGAAGC
>JAQGJU010000134.1 GCA_028290465.1 Xanthobacteraceae bacterium
GCCGCCGGACGCGCCGATGAACCAGCCGCCCTTGATCACCGAAATCCGGATCGAGCCGCCGTCGGCGTAAGCCGCGGACGAAACGCCCGCCACGGCCAGGAAAGCCACAAGAGCGATACGAATCTTGGATGTGAAGCGCATGGTGAAATCCTCCTTTGGCCGACAGATGTCGGGATATAGGACGCTGAGATAAGACGCCGGAAGGGTGACAAAAGTTCGGGATGAAGCGTGCGATTCCGGGTAAAATGCCGGCGACCCGCGCGGAAGCCACGAATCACGGCGAGAATACGCCGCAGAGCGTTTTCACGCGAAGTGGAATCCACTTCGCGTGAAGAAAACGCGTCATTTTAACAAGTTCGAGCGCGTTCGGACGCGAGAGGGCAGAACGGCCCGGGATCGCTAACACGACCTCCGGGCCGCCGCCGGCAAAACCTTAGCGCAGCGAGATCGCGAGGCCGCTGAGATCCAGATTGGCGATCAGGCCGATCTGCCGGCCGGACAGCTCCAGCAGGGCGCCCTTCTCGTTGCGCAGCACGATCACGCGCGCGCCGACGCCGACCGCCGCACCGGCACCGGCGGCCCCATAGACGCCCGCGACGTCCGACGGACGGCGGATATTGCTGACCCGGCCGTGTAGGTCGGTCTTCGACGCGCCGAACACCAGGCCGGCGCTGACGCCGCCGATCGACAGCGGATAACGGCGGCCGTTGAAGGTCAGCGTGCCGCTGCCGCCCGACGCGCCGATGAACCAGCCGCCTTTGAGCACCTCGATGTAGATTTGGCCGCTGTCGGCATGGGCCGCGGAAGCGGCGCCCATCAGGGCCGCGACGGCGACGAGAGCGACACGAATTTTCGATGCGAAGCGCATGTAAGACGTCTCCATTGGGGGCAGTATGGCCGCGATCCCAGGCCCGGAGGGCGCAGGACGGGCGAATCCGCCTGCGACAATACGCGGTTCCATGCTTAGTTCCATCCTGCCGGGAAATCGGGTGCATTGAATCGTCTGGCGGGCTGGGCCTACTCAATCAGCAGTCCCATCCTGACATCACCGGTAGCCATGAACGCCACATCAACCTCTCGTTTTGCCGCCCTGTCGCTCGTGGCGCTGGGCCTGCTGGGCATTGCTGCGGTGCATGACCGCGCCGCCGCCGCCAAATTCATCCCGGTCGACAAGGCCTGGATCGACACCTGCGTCGCCGACCGCAAGGCGGAAAAGCTCAAGTCGACGGCATTGCGTAAATACTGCGCGTGCATGCAGGCGATCGTCGACAACAACGAGCCGTTCGAGAGCATCACCGCGCTGGAGCGGACCTATCCGCCCGCGCATCAGAATTGCCATCGTAAGGCCGGGCTGAAGTAATCTATCGACGGCGAATCGGCGGGCATGTTCTGTGCTTTCATCAAAAGGGGCTCGCCAGGGCTCCGATTCCGCACCGGACGGCCGTCACATTTGCCGTGCGCCCGTTTCGAAACCTGCCTATATTCGTGCCGATTGCTGGGGGCGCGGATGTTTAAACGGATCTGGTTCTTTGTCGTCCTATTCGTCTTGTTTCTTCCTGTTGAAAATAGCCAAGCGGGGTATTTGGACGAGAACCCCGACGAGGTCTTTGCCGATGTCTATAAACGCTTGGGCATCAGCTTGCCGCATTCGGTCGCGAGAGATCCTGTCATCTGGCTGCGCCTCAGCGATCTGAAGCGAGAGCCGTGCGACCAGCAGAGCGTCGACGATCTGGCCCTCCTTCTGGAGAAATACGCGCGCCGCCGCGAGGCGGCGGAGGCGCTGTATAATTTCGTCGCCAAATGCGGTGCTCCTGTTACGGCCCTGCACAAGTCCGTCAATATTTTCCTGAAGCTGACGGATTACGACAAGGCTGTGGAAGTCGCGGACGAATTCGTGCGGCGCGCTCCGAACAACCACAACGCCGTTTATCTGCGGGGCACGGCCTTCGAGGGCTCGGGCGCCTTCAAGCGGGCGCTCGTCGATTATGCGGATGCCATCGAACTATTCGGTTCGGACAAAAAGAATATCGGAAGTTCGGTGTTTACACGCATGGCCAACGCCTACGCGCAACTCGGCCAATATTGCGAGGCCATGACGCCGATTTTGAACTGGGTTGCGCTTGATCCCTTGACGCGCGACACCAGCCAGACCCAGAAGATCGTCGGGGATTATGAACGCCGCGGCAATTGCACTGTGTCGGGAGAGGCCAAAAAGGAAAGGTATCCGCTACGCGGCCAAAAGAACGTCGTAACCGTGAAGGCTGAAATCAATGGGGTAAGGGGCGTCTTTGTGATCGATACCGGCGCCAGCTACGTTTCGGTGAAATCGAAGTTCGCCGAGCGCGCCAAAATTCCTCTGGCCGGCGCGACCGACATCAGACTGGCCACTGCGAACGGGCTCACCAAGGGCAAGCTGTCGACCGCGAACAAGATTTTGCTGGGACAGTTGGAAGTGCGAAACGTCCCCATCGTCATGCAGGACGGGGACGACAATTACGGCACGGGCATCGATGGCCTGCTCGGCATGAGCCTGTTGTCACGGTTCGAGATGCAGATGGCCGGCGGGTTCATCGAACTTCGCACCCGCCGCCGGAAATGATGTCGAGATTGGTTCGCCGACAGTAGACGCCCGCCTCAGACGTATTTCGCGTCCCGGTCCAGCAGTTCGATCGATACGCCCTGCGGGCCGCGAATGAAGCAGATGCGCACGCCGGGGCGTTGGGTGTGCACCTCCTTGGTGAACTCGACGCCCTTGGCCTTGAGGTCGGCCGCGATGGCGTCGATGCCGGAAACCGTCAGCCCGAAATGGTCGAGGCCCTGATAGGGTGTCGTCGGCGCGGCGTTGACGCCGTCGCCAGCCGCGACCGGCGCGATGAAAATATCGATGCCGCCGAGCTTGAGATCGATGCGCGGCTTGCCCTGCTGCAGGGTGCGCAGCACCTGCGCGCCCATCATGCGCTCGAACCAGGTCGCGGTCGCTTCCGGGTCGGGGCTGCGCAGATGGATATGATCGAACGTATAGTTGGACATAAAACGATCTCCCGACCCATTAAATTTCAAGTCGCGACATGGCCATAAGCCATGCGGCGGCCGCCGGCAACTGCCTTGCTATGCGATATGGGAATGGGCGCGCCGGCCAAGTGTGGTTCTTTGGCGCGCCCGTGTTGTTGAACTCAACTGCCCTTGATATTGAGCTCCTTCACCAGCCGCGCATATTTTTCCGAATCCGCGCGCGCCAGTTTGCTGAGCTGCTCCGGGCTGCCGCCGACCGTCTCCATCGAACCCTTGCTGAAATTCTCGCGCAGTTTCGCATCGGCAAGCGACTTTTCGAACGCGGCGTTGATCTGCAGGACAACGTCGGCCGGCGTGCCGGGCGGCCCAAAGACCGCGTACCAGGATTGCAGCGCCAGGCCCTTGAAGCCGGACTCCTGCAGAGTGGGGACTTCCGGCAAGGTCGGCGCGCGGTTTTCCGAGGTCTGGGCGATGACCTTGATGGACCCGGCGCGCCAATGCGAGACCAGCGCGGTCGGCCCGAGAACGGCTGATTTCACATGTCCGGCGATCAGGTCGTTCACCGCCTGTCCGGCGCCGCGATACGGCACATGCTCGATGGCGATGCCGGCTTCCCGGCCGAACCACGCGCCGATCACATGCTGGTTTGAGCCGACGCCGGATGTCGCGAAGCCGACGCCGGGATTCTTCTTGGCGTAGGCGACATATTCGGCGACCGAGTTGACGCCGAGCGACGGATGCACGGCAAACACCTGCGGCTGGTGCGTGAGGTCGATCACCGGCACCAGTTCCTTGATGTAGTCGTAAGCCAGATTGAGAATATGCGGCGCGCTCGCCGCGTTGTCGTTGGTGATCAGCAGCGTATAGCCGTCCGGCGGGCTCTTCATCGCGGCGTCCATACCGATGGTGCCGCCGGCGCCGGTGCGGTTCTCAACCACGAATTGCTGGCCGGTCTGGCGCGTCAGTACCTCGCCGCATTGGCGCGCGACGAAATCGATGCCGCCGCCGGCCGCCAGCGGCACGATGATGCGCACCGTCTTGTTGGGCCAGGCGCCCTGCGCGATAGCAGGGGCCGCGAGCCTGGGCAGCGCGCCGATAGCGGCAAAGCTAGCGGCGGTTTTGACAAATTGGCGCCTTCCGATGGTCCTCATAAACGTCCTCCCGGTTGTTTTTGCAGTTTTATTGGTGGCATCTTGGCACAGACGGCCGGGGATTTCACCCTAGTGTCCCGATTCCGACGTTCGTCCACCCTTGCGGCAGCCTCCGATGCGAACGTCGGAATCCAAGGGACACTGGCAAGCTAATGTTTCTAGTGTGGTTTTGGATTTGAAGTTCGCCTGGGAGCTGGCCGCGAAAATAGGGCGAACTTCAAATCCACCCCACTAGAGCGCAATGCGCTTGAGTTGAATCGCCATCGCGCTCTAGTCTTTTGTTTGAGCATGATCTTTTCGGAAAACCGGTATCCACTTTTCCGGATCATGCTCCAGGGATTGGGAGCACCATTCGGATGAAGAAGCCCGGCGGACCGGCGGCGCTCGCGGCGCTGCTCAGCTTCAATGGCGGTTTTGTCGATACGGCCGGTTTTTTGGGCCTGTCGGGGCTGTTCGTGGCGCATGTGACCGGCAACTTCGTCACGCTCGGCGCCGCGCTGGTGCTGGGCAGCCACGGCATCATCGGCAAGATCCTGGCATTGCCGGAATTCATCCTGGTGGTGGCGCTGGCGCGGCTCGCCGGCGCGGCGTTGCGGGCGCGGGGCCGGCCGGTGCTGCGCACGCTGCTGGTCGCCAATGTGGCGTTGCTGTTCGGATTCTTCGCGCTGGCGGTCGGGTTCGGGCCGTTTCCGCATCCGGACAGCCCGGCCGCGTTGCTCACCGGCTTCGTCGGCATCGCCGCGATGGCGCTTCAGAACGCCGTGCAGCGCGTACATCTTTCCGATTTTCCGCCGACCACGCTAATGACCGGCACGACCACGCAGGCGACCATCGACGCGGTCGACCTGCTGACCGGCTCCGATGAGGCGCACGCCGTACAGATCCGCACGCGCTTCGGCCGTCTGTCGCTGGCGATATTGTATTTTGCCGTCGGCTGCGCGGTATCGGCGGGGCTGCATTGGCTGGTCGGCTTCTGGGGTCTTCTGGTGCCGGTCGCCGTCGGCGCGGTGGCGGCCTGGATGCAGTTGGAGGAATAAGTCGCTCAATGTTGAGACGCCGAGTCACTCCGCCTTGGCGCCCGACACCTTGACCATCTCGCGCCACATCGGCCGCTCGCGGGCGCCTTGCGCCGTTGCCTCTTCGGGCGTGCTGGCGAGGCAGCGCGCGCCGGCGATCTGAAACCGCCGCTGCACGTCGGCATCCTGCGCTATCTGCCGCATCGCGGCGGCGAGCTTGTCGATAATCGGGCGCGGCGTGCCGGCCGGCATCACGAAGGCGGCCCAGGACGTGACGACGAAATCGGCGAGCCCGGCCTCGGCCATAGTGGGCACGTCCGGCATGGTCGGCCAGCGCTGCGCCGAGGTGACGGCCAGCGCCCGCATCTTGCCGGACTCGATGGTCGACATGTACGAGGCGAGATTATCCAGCGCATAGGTCACGTCGCCCGACAGCATCGCCGGGATGGTCTGCGCGGCGCCGCGGAACGGCACATGGATGGCATCGAGGCCGGTGCGCTTGGAGAACATCGCGCCCGACAGATGCGGCGAGGTGCCGACGCCCGGGCTGCCGAAGCTGATGCGGCCGCGCTGCTTGGCCCACGCGATGAATTCCGGCAGCGTTTTCGACGGCACATGATCGGTCGCGATCACGAACACATTGGGCATTTCCCACGTCAGCGTCGCCGCGATGAAGTCGCGCTCCGGATCGTACGGCATCTTGTCGTACAGATACTGGTTGATCGAGAAATGGCCGACCGTCGCCGCCCCGATGGTGTAGCCGTCCGGCGCGCTGCCGGTGACCGCCGTGATGCCGATATTGCCGCCGGCGCCGGGGCGGTTCTCGATGATGAAGGATTGTCCGAGGATCGACTTCAGCGCCTCCGCGAGAATCCGCACCAGCACGTCGGTCGAGCCGCCGGCCGGGTAGGGCACGATCACCCGCACGTTGCGGTCGGGCCAATTTTGTCCTGCGCTTGGATTGGACTGGCCGAAGGCGCGCGTCGTGCTCAATGCGGACGCGCAAGCGGCCACATGCAATAGCGCGCGGCGGGTGAAAGTCGGACGGGCGGTGGGGTCGTATCGCAATGGCATGGGTCGCTCCGGCTGTCCCAACTGCATCGACACGGCTTTATCTTACCCCTTCGGTCGCGCCTGGATAGAGCGAAGCGGCCTCATCGCGGCGCCGTTCACGCGGCAGCGCAGCATCCGTTTTTTCCCTGATCCGAGGGGACGTCGTGCACGTCAGCGTGATGCCGGCCGGGCGAATACTGAGGTCGGCGGTTGGAAAATGCGGTAAGTTTTAATGGATCTCCTATTTACCGAAGCCGAGCGCGAAGTGGCGGCCGCTCCCCTCGGCAGTTCGAACAAGGCAGTGCGGCACATGCCGAAAAGCGATCCCAAGCCTCTCGGTTTGTTCGAGCCGCGGGACCAAGCCGTCCGGCTTCTGATTGTTTGTCTGCCGCTGGGTTTCATCCTGGTGTCGGGCATCCTGCTGGCTTTGATGCTGCTGCTGTTTCGTTCGGAGTCGATCGCCTCGGGCGAGCGGCTGATGCGCTCGATTGTCGGCGTGACCGAGGAGCAGACCACCCGCACTATTCAGAACGTCGATCAGACGCTTGAAGCCGCCCGATTGAAATTGGCCGGACTCGGTAATTTCGACGCCGGTAACGAACAAGCCGCCCGGGAGATTTTGCAAGCATCCCTGATCGACCGGCCGTTCATCCGCGCCATCTGGGTGCTCGATGCGGCGGGGCGTATCGTCTACGATTCCGATGTCGGCAATATCGGATTGAACCTTGGGGATCGGCCGTATTTCAAAGCCTATCAGGACAATCCGTCCCTCGGATTCGAAATTACGGCGCCGTTTGTCAGCCGCTCGACCGGTGAATGGTCGCTCGCCGCGACCAAGCCGTTGCGGCGGGCCGATGGTACGTTGCTGGGCGTGGTCGTCGGTGCCCTCGAACTGAAATTCCTGGATCGGGTCTGGAATGCTGGCTCCGGCGAGGAAATTGCCGTCACGCTGCTGCACCAAAACGGCACCTTGTTGATGCGCAGTCCCTTCAGCGAAAAGGTGATGGGGCGGTCGTTTGCCGACAGTCCCTTGTTCACGAAATTGCTGTCCATTGCGCCGACCGGCACTTATCAGAGCCCCAGCGTGGCAGACAATCAGTGGCGGATTCTCGCTTACAGCAGGCTGAGTGCCTATCCAAACCTGGTCATCGTCGTCGGCCAGGCGATCGAGCGAACGCTGGCGCCGTGGCGCCGCTACGCGACTTTCGCCATTGCCGGGTGGCTGGTCGCCTGTGTGGTGCTGACGCTGCTTTCGTTCTGGTTGTTCGGAGAGTGGAAGCGGCGGCAGGCGACCGAAACACGTTACCGCCAGCTATTCGATGCCAATCCGCACTCGACATTCGTGGTCGATCCCGACACGCTGCAACTGCTCGCCGTCAATGACGCGGCGATCAAGCATTACGGCTGGTCGCGCGCCGAATTTTTGTCGATGAATCTGGCGGACCTTGGCGCGCCAACGGCTTCATCGGCGCCCGACCGGCCCGAAGACGATCCGCCGGATTCGTCGTCCGGCACCGCCGCGCGGCACCGCACCAAGGGCGGCGCGCCGATCGACGTCGAAATCAACACGCGCCGGATCGAGTTCGGCGGCCGGCACGCCGACTTGATGGTGGTCGAGGACATCACCGCGCTGAATGAAGCCGAGCGCGTGCACCGCGCGGCGGAAGCCCAACTGCGGCAAGCGCAGAAGATGGAGGCGGTCGGCCAGTTGACCGGCGGTATCGCGCACGATTTCAACAATATGCTGACCGTCATTATCGGTAACGCGGAAACCATATTCGAGGGACTTCCCGGCGAAAGTCCGTTGCGGCCGATCTGCGATCAGGTGCTCAAGGCGGCGGAAGGTTCGGCCGCGCTCACACACCGGCTGCTGGCGTTCTCGCGCCAACAGCCGCTGCAACCCCGGCGCACGGACGTCACCAAGAAGGTCGCCGACATGGATGCCTTGCTGCGCCGGACGCTCGGCGAGCATGTCGACATCAAGCTGCTGACATCACCCGACATCTGGAGTGTCATCATCGACCCGGTTCAACTGGAATCGGCCATCCTCAATCTGGCGATCAATGCCCGCGACGCGATGCCGGCCGGCGGATGTCTGACGATCGAGATCGCCAATGCGCGGCTCGACGGCGACTACGTCGCCACGCATTCCGACGTCGTTCCCGGCGATTTCGTGCTGGTCGCGGTGTCGGACAGCGGATCCGGCATGGCGCGGGACGTGATGCAGCGCGCCTTCGATCCGTTCTTCACCACCAAGGAGGTCGGCGAGGGTTCGGGCCTCGGTCTGAGCATGGTCTACGGCTTCGTTCGCCAGTCCGGCGGACATGTGAAAATCTACAGCGAATTGGGGCACGGCTCGAGCATCAAGATGTATTTGCCGCGCGCCACCGGTGCGGCGGAAGAAGTCACGGTCGTTGAAGTGGCGCCGCGCGCGATACCGTCGGGTTCGGCTTCGATCCTGGTGGTCGAGGACGACCCCATGGTGCGCAATCATGTGGCCGCTCAATTGACTCGGCTGGGCTACCGCGTGGCCGTCGCCGACAACGGCAAAGCGGCTCTGGCTCTGTTGGCCGAGGCCAAGTTCGATCTGCTGTTTACCGACGTCGTGATGCCGGGCGGCATGACCGGCCGCGACCTCGCGGCTGAGGCCATGAAGCGCTTTCCGGCGATGAAGATTTTGCTGACGTCGGGCTATACGCAGAATGCCTTCCTGCATCAGGACCACCTTGGTGGCAGTCTGCATCTGCTCGGCAAGCCGTATCGACAGCATGAACTGGCCGCAAAGCTGCGCGAGATTCTGGATGCGCAGACCGAGGGTGAAGCGATCGCGTAGTATGTATCCTGGATCGAGCGTAGCGAAATCCAGGATCTTATCCTTGCGTCGCCCCGGATTTCGCTGCGCTCATCCGGCTACAGATTTCTGGCGCACTCAGAACCGCAGGATGCGGAACCAGCGCGCGATGTCGAGCAGGGTGGCCAGCGCGGCCGCGACATACGTGAAGGCTGCCGCGCGAAGCACGCTGGTCGCGGCCGGCATATCCAACGCTGAGAGATAATTTCCGTGTTTAAGCACCGGCAACGCTTTGGTGAAGCTGGCGTCGAATTCGACCGGCAAGGTCACGACATGCACGGCGATGCGGATGCACAGCAGCAACACGCCGGCGACAATCTGCAATATCAGCAGAATCGGCGCCTTGATGACCATGAACACCAGCGGCGCCAGCAACAGCACGATGCCGGCCAGCCGGTCGATCCAGGTCAGGTTCTTGACGAGGTCGAGACGCAGTTGAAAGCCGCGTTCGCCATGAGCGTGCTGCACCGCGTGTGCGACCTCATGCGCGGCCACCGCCACGGCGGCGATCGAACGTCCGTCATGATGCTGCGGCAGCAGGCGCACGGCGCGCGCATCCGGATCGTAATGATCGCCATCGTCGGTGGTCTCGACGGTCACCGTCGGTAATCCGGCCTCATCCAGCAGATGCCGGGCAAGTTCGCCACCGCTGCCCGGCAGATCGGCGCGCTGGGCGCCGTGTTGGGCGAGCACGCGACGGATCCAAAATTGCGGACCGAAGATCGCCACAAGCAGCAGTGCGACGGCGAAGGCGATCAAGATTGGCATGTCGTGTCCCTTGTCCTCCGATCGATAAGCGGCGCCCGCTAAGCAAAGCTGAAATTCAGCTGCCATCGACGCGACGTGGTGAAGGAAAGGTTGGGCCGCGCGATCAAATGCCGAAAATCGTGACGACGATCGTGAAGAAGATCGCACTGAGCTGGCTGAAGACGAGCGACGCACTGGCCATCAGGGCCGCCAGTCCGATCCGCTCGTTGCGCACCGCGAGCCAGATGGCCGCAACGCTGATCGCCGGGAACACAATGAGCTGCAGCAAAGTCACGAACGCTTCGGGCGATGCGTCGGGTCTTTTGTTCATCTGGGCCGGCCTTGCAGGCCGGCGGACCGTCTTCGGCGCGTTTGGGCAGATTCCCACGATTTCGCTGCCCATCCCTTGCTTTTGATCACAAAAACGTATAAACATATCTTTATATGCGGTCTTGGAAGGTCCAGCCGCCCAAAGGGCCGAACGATGCGGGAAGCCGCCCCATTGCCGTTCGCGGCGCTGAATGCCGCCCTCAAGGCCGCCGGAGAGGCGACCCGGCTGCGCATTCTCGCGTTGTTGGCCGAGGCCGAGTTGACCGTTTCCGACCTCACCGAGATATTGCGTCAGTCGCAGCCGCGCATCTCGCGGCATCTGCGGTTGCTGGCCGAGGCCGGTCTGGTCGACCGTTTCCGCGAAGGCTCTTGGGCGTTCTTCCGCATCGGCGAGCGCAGCGGCGGCGCCGAGATCGCCCATGCGCTGATCGCGCGGCTCGATCCCACCGATCCCACCATCGCCCGCGATCGCGAGCGGTTGATCAGCGTGCGCGCGGTCCGGGCTGCCGCCGCGCAGGCCTATTTCAGCCGCCACGCGGCCGAGTGGGACCGGCTGCGCAAGCTGCACGTGACGGATGAGGCGGTTGAATCCGCCATCGTCGAGGCGCTCGGAACCGCGCCGTTCAATTCTCTATTGGATCTCGGCACCGGCACCGGCCGCATGCTCGAACTGTTCGGGCCCGATATCGAGCGCGGTCTCGGGCTCGATCTGTCGCTGGAAATGCTGGCGCTGGCCCGTGCGCGTCTGGACCGTGCCGGACTGCGGCATTGCAGCGTGCGCCAGGGCGACATCTATCACCTGGCGATGCCGCCGGACTCATTCGACGTCGTCATCGTGCATCAGGTTCTGCATTATCTGGACGACGGCGCGCAGGCGATCCGCGAGGCGGCGCGCATGCTGCGTCCGTCCGGCCGGCTGCTGGTGGTCGACTTCGCGCCGCATGATCTTGAATTCCTGCGCGACGAGCACGCGCACCGCCGCCTCGGCTTCGCGGCCGAGACCGTTACGCAATGGCTGGAAGCCGCCGGCCTCGATCCGACATTCCATCAAAGCCTGCCGCCTGAGCCCGGCTCCGACGGCAAGGTCGCGGTGTCGCTGTGGCTGGCGCGCGATCCGCGCATCGCGATTGCCGTCACGAAGGCCAGCGCAAAGGCCAAGGAGGTCGCATGAACCCGCTATCGCCGAATCCGCTCGCACCAAATCCGCTGGCGCAGCGCGCCAGTCGCTTCGCCAATTCGGCCACCGCGCCGATGCAGGTGTCGTTCGAATTCTTTCCGCCGCGCACCGAAGAGATGGAGCGCACGCTGTGGGAAGCCGTTAGCCGGCTGGCGCCGCTGGCGCCGAACTTCGTGTCGGTGACCTATGGGGCCGGCGGCTCGACCCGGGAGCGCACGCATTCGACGGTGAAGCGTATTCTCGGCGAGACCGCTTTGGTGCCGGCCGCGCATCTGACCTGCGTGGCCGCGACCAAGAGCGAGATCGACGCGGTGGTCGACACGTACTACGCGGCGGGCGTGCGTCACATCGTGGCGCTACGCGGCGACGCCGACGGCGGCGTGGATGCGCGCTACGCGCCGCATCCGGGCGGCTATGCCAATGGCGCCGAATTGGCCGCCGGCATCAAGCGACGCTTTTCCGATATCGAAGTGTCGGTCTCTGCCTATCCGGAAAAGCATCCGGACAGCGCCGACCTCGAGGCTGATATCGACATGCTGCAGGCCAAGGTCGATGCCGGCGCGACGCGGGCGATCACGCAGTTCTTCTTCGAGAACGATTTGTACTTCCGCTATCTCGACCGGGTGCGGGCGCGCGGCATCCACATTCCGATCGTGCCCGGCATCCTGCCGGTGCAGAACTTCAAGCAGATGCAGGGCTTCGCCGGCCGCTGCGGCACCGTGGTGCCGGCTTGGCTCAAAGCGCGGTTCGATGGGCTCGACGACGATCCGGCGACCCGGAAACTGATCGCGGCGGCGGTCGCGGCCGAACAGGTGCTGGATCTGGTCGATCAGGGCGTCACCGATTTCCACTTCTACACCATGAACCGCGCCGATCTCGTCTACGCGATCTGCCATCTGCTCGGCCTGCGGCCAGACACGAAGCAGAAGGCGGCGTAGTTTTTTATCTTCTTCTTCCTCCCTCTCCCCGACGGGGAGAGGGAGGAAGAGCGCGTAACCCTTAGGTCTCAGTTCTTATGTCCGACGCCATTGTGAAGAATACCGATCTCTCCCCCGCCGAACGCGCGCTGCGCGAGGCCGCAGCGTCGCGCATTCTCGTGCTCGACGGCGCGATGGGCACGATGATCCAGGAGATGAAGCTCGACGAGCAGGGCTTTCGCGGCGCGCGCTTCGACGCCTGGAACCGCGAGGTGCGCGGCAATAACGACCTGCTGATCCTGACCCAGCCCGACGCAATCCGCGACATTCACTACAAATACTTCAAGGCCGGCGCCGATATCGTGTCGACCAACACGTTCTCGTCGACTTCGATCGCGCAGGCCGACTACGGAATGTCCGATCTGGCGTATGAACTCAATGTCGATGGCGCCAAGCTGGTGCGCCAAGCCGCCGCCAAGGCGGAGGCCGAAGACGGCCGCCGCCGCTTCGTGGCCGGCGCGCTCGGCCCGACCAATCGCACCGCGTCGATTTCGCCGGACGTGTCAAATCCGGGCTATCGGGCGACCACATTCGACGATCTGGTCTGGGCCTATGCCGAACAAGTGCGTGGTCTGATCGACGGCGGCACCGATTTGCTGCTGATCGAAACCATTTTCGACACGTTGAACGCCAAGGCGGCGATCTACGCGATCTCGCAGGAATGCGAGGCCAAGGGCGTCCGTCTGCCGGTAATGATCTCCGGCACCATCACCGACCGTTCCGGCCGTCTACTTTCCGGGCAGACGCCGGCCGCGTTCTGGAATTCGGTCAGGCATGCGGTGCCGGTGTCGGTCGGCCTGAACTGCGCGCTCGGCGCCAAGGAAATGCGCGAGCACATTGCCGATCTCGGTCGCGTCGCCGAGACGCTGATCTGCGCCTATCCGAATGCCGGACTGCCGAACGAATTCGGTCTGTACGACGAGAGCCCGGAATTCATGGCCGAACTGCTCGGCGAATTCGCGTCGGCTGGTTTAGTGAATATCGTCGGCGGTTGCTGCGGCACCACGCCAGACCACATCGCGGCCATCGTGCGCGCGGTCGACGGCAAGGCGCCGCGAAAGATCGCCGAGCCGCCGCGCCTGCTGCGGTTGTCCGGCCTCGAGCCGTTCACGCTGAGCAGCGAAATCCCGTTCGTCAATGTGGGCGAGCGGACGAATGTCACCGGCTCGGCCAAATTCCGCAAGCTGGTCACCGCCGGCGACTTTACCGGGGCGCTCGCGGTGGCGCGCGATCAGGTCGAGAACGGCGCCCAGGTCATCGACGTCAACATGGACGAAGGCCTGCTGGACTCGCAGGCCGCGATGATCACCTTCCTCAATCTGGTCGCGTCCGAGCCCGATATCTCGCGCGTGCCGGTGATGGTCGACTCCTCGAAGTTCTCGGTGATCGAGGCCGGCCTGAAATGCGTGCAGGGCAAGCCGATCGTCAATTCGATCTCGATGAAGGAAGGCGAGGCGTCGTTCATAGAACACGCCAAGATCGTGCGCCGGCATGGCGCCGCCGTGGTCGTCATGGCGTTCGACGAGCAGGGCCAAGCCGACACGTTCGCGCGCAAAACCGAGATCTGCAAACGCGCCTACGACATTCTCGTCGATCAGGTCGGCTTTCCGCCGGAAGACATCATCTTCGATCCGAACATTTTTGCCATCGCGACCGGCATGTCGGAGCACGACAATTACGGCGTCGACTTCATCGAGGCGACGCGCTGGATCCGGCAGAACCTGCCGCACGCGCACGTCTCGGGCGGCGTGTCCAACCTGTCATTTGCATTCCGCGGCAATGAGCCGGTGCGCGAGGCGATGCATTCGGTGTTCCTGTATCACGCCATCCAGGCCGGCATGGACATGGGCATCGTCAATGCCGGCCAGATGGCCGTGTATGACGACCTCGATGCGGAACTGCGCGAGCATTGCGAAGATGTCGTTCTCAACAAGCGGCCCGACGCTTCCGAGCGGCTGTTGGCGCTGGCCGGGCGCTTCACCGGACACGGCAAGGAAAAGAAGGAGGCCGATCTCACCTGGCGCGAATGGCCGGTGGCGAAGCGTCTGGCGCATGCGCTGGTGCACGGTATCACCGATTACATCGACACCGACACCGAAGAGGCGCGCCAGACCGCCGAGCGGCCGCTGCATGTCATCGAAGGTCCGCTGATGGACGGCATGAACGTGGTCGGCGACCTGTTCGGCGCCGGCAAGATGTTCTTGCCGCAGGTCGTGAAATCTGCGCGCGTGATGAAGCAGGCGGTCGCGTATCTGATGCCGTTCATGGAGACCGAAAAGGAAGAGCGTCGCCTGGCCGGCCACGCCGCCGAGCGCTCGACCAATGGCAAGATCGTGATGGCGACCGTGAAGGGCGACGTCCACGATATCGGCAAGAACATCGTCGGCGTCGTGCTCCAGTGCAACAATTACGACGTGATCGATCTAGGCGTGATGGTGCCGGCCGCGAAAATCCTCCAGGTGGCGCGCGAGCAGGGCGCCGACATCATCGGGCTGTCCGGCCTGATCACGCCGTCGCTGGACGAGATGTGCCATGTCGCGGCGGAGATGGAACGCGAGGGCCTCGACCTGCCGCTGATGATCGGCGGCGCGACCACCAGCCGGGTGCACACCGCCGTGAAGATCCACCCGAACTATCGGCGCGGTCAGACGGTGTATGTCACCGACGCCAGCCGCGCGGTCGGCGTCGCGCAATCGCTGATGTCGACCGAAGGCCGCCCGAGCTACGTCGCTGATATTCGCGCCGAGTATGCCCGCATCGCGGCCGCGCATGCCCGCGGCGAGGAGGCCAAGCAGCGGTTGCCGCTGGCGACCGCCCGCGCCAATGCTCTCAAGCTGAACTGGTCGGGCAATGACGTGCCGCAAGCGCCCAGCTTCCTCGGCGCGCGGGTGCTGGAAAACTATCCGATCGCGGAGCTCATTCCGTTCATCGACTGGACGCCGTTCTTCTCGACCTGGGAATTGACCGGCAAGTTTCCGGCGATCCTGGACGACGACAAATACGGCGAGGCGGCGCGGTCGCTCTATGACGATGCGCGCAAGATGCTGGACAAGATCGTCGCCGAGGACTGGTTCCGCGCCTCCGCCGTGGTCGGCTTCTGGCCGGCGAACTCGGACGGCGACGATGTCGTGCTCTATGCGGACGAGACGCGAAGCGACCCGATCGCGAAGCTGCATACGCTGCGCCAGCAACTGGTGCGGCGCGAAGGCCGGGCCAACGTCGCGCTTTCCGATTTCGTCGCGCCGCGCGCCAGCGGCCTGCAGGACCATATCGGCGCCTTCATGGTGACAGCCGGTCTTGGCGAGGACGACGTGGCTGAACGTTTCCAGCGCGCCAATGACGACTATTCGTCGATCCTGGTGAAGGCACTGGCCGACCGTCTCGCCGAAGCGTTCGCCGAGCGGCTGCACCAGCGCGTGCGCCAGGAATACTGGGCTTATGCGCCGGATGAGAAGCTGAGCCCGGCCGAACTGATCGCCGAGACTTATTCCGGCATCCGCCCGGCGCCCGGCTATCCGGCGCAGCCCGACCACACCGAGAAGGCCACGCTGTTCCGCCTGCTCGATGCCGAGGCGCGCATCGGCGTGAAGCTGACCGAAAGCTACGCGATGTGGCCCGGCGCTTCGGTGTGCGGCATCTATTTCGGCCACCCCGAAAGCCATTACTTCGGCGTCGGCAAGATCGAGCGCGATCAGGTTGAGGATTACGCCAAGCGCAAGGGCTGGTCGCTGCAGGAGGCCGAGCGCTGGCTCGCCCCGGTGCTCAACTACGATCCCGGCGTTGCAGCCAGGACCGCGGCGGAGTAGACCGGGTCGAACGAATAACGAAGCCCGCATTGAGCGCAGCGAAATGCGGGCTTGCCGGTCGGCAAGGGTTCATCCGGATGTCGCTACGTTCCACCCGGGCTATACTTACGACGCCCCTCACGAAAGCATTGCACCCATGAAGTTCACGCAGTTTGCGCCCGCCGTCGCGGTTCTCGCCCTGGTTGCCGGTTCCGCTCATGCCGACGTGACGTTGGTTCGGCTCAACACCTTCCCGACCGCGCGATCGCTGCCGTTCTTCGTCGGCGTCGAGAAGGGCATCTTCAAGAAGCACGGCATCAAGCTGGAGTTCGAATTTACCGAAAGCTCGAGCGCGCAGCGCGAGGGTCTCGCCAGCGGAAAGTTCGACGTGGTGCATTCGGCGGTCGACAATGCGCTCGCCATGATCGAGGTGGCGAAGGTTGACGTGGTAATCGTCTCCGGCGGCGACGGCGGTACCAACGAGTTCATCGTCGGAAAGAATATCAACTCGTTCGCGGACATCCGCGGTAAGGCATTGGTCACCGACGCGCCGAATACCGCCTATGCGCTGATGGCCAAGAAGATCCTGCTGAAGAACGGCCTGAAGGAAGGCGTCGACTATCGCATCAACGCGGTTGGCGCCGGCCCCTTCCGCCTCAAGGCCATGCTCGAAGGCGGCGACAACGCCGCCGCGATCATGAACCTGCCGTTCTCCGCGCAGACCCTCGAAGCCGGTTTGAAGAGCCTCGGCCGCACCTTCGATATGCTTGGGCCCTATCAGGCCGGCGGCGCGTTCGTGCTGCGGTCCTGGGCCAAGGCCCATCCCGAAACGCTGGAGCGCTACCTTGCGGGATATATTGAGTCGCTGCGCTGGGTGGTCGACAAGTCGCACCGCGAGGAGGCGATCGCGCTCCTGATGGACAAGCGCAAGCTGTCGCGCTCGCTCGCCGAGCGCAGCTACGACCTGATGATCGAGCCGGGCTTCGGCTTCAATCCGGACGCGAAGTTAAGCGTCGAGGGCTTCAACAACGTGCTGACGCTGCGCCAGGAGGTCGAGGGTGGGCCGAAGCCGGACCCGGCGAAGTATCTCGATCTGTCGTATTACGACCGCGCGCTGAAGCGGGTTTCGCAATAGCGGCTGGCGCAGAGCGTAGCCCGCATTGAGCGTAGTGAAATGCGGGGTGCCGACCGGCAAAGTCTGCCCCGGATGTCACTGCGCGCCATCCGGGCTACGCGCCCGCCATCTGCATCGCGGCGCGCACATCCGTCAGCGTCGGTAGACCGGCCTCGTTGCCGAGGTGCTGGATCTTGTGCGCCGAGGCGCCCTGCGCGAAGCGGAAATGCGCGTCCCAAGGCTTCGACGGATCGTCGAGATACGAATAAATATAAGCGCCGTGAAACACGTCGCCGGCGCCATTGGTGTCGATCACGGCGCGCACCGGTACCGGCAGCGCCGGCAGCGTCTGCACGACACCCTTCTCGTCGTACCAGAGCATGCCGCGCTCGCCGAGCGTGACACCGCCGATCTTACAGCCGCGACCTTTGAGATAGTCGAGCATCGCGGGCGGCGTCAGCTCCATCTGCTCGCACAGCCGCTCGGCCACGATGGCGACATCGATGAAGCCGAGCACCTCTTCGGTGTTGCCCCGCAGGCCGCCGCCGTCCAGTGAGGTCAGAATGCCGGCCTCTCGCGCCCGCTTGGCATAGAACAGCGCGGCGTCCGGCTGGTGGCCGTCGAGATGCAGCGCGCGGCAGCCGGTCAGGTCGAGCACCGGAAACGTCGTCAGGTAGTCGGCATCGCGGCAGCGCACGATGGCGCGCTTGCCGTGGTTCGGCATGATCAGCGACAGCGACGATGAGCGTACCGGACGCGCATGCAGCGGGATGCCGTATTTCGCCGCCATGTCCACGAACATGCGGCCGAGCCAGTCCTCGGCCCGGGTCGCGATCAGGTCCGGCTGGATGCCGAGCTTGGCGCAGCAGAACGCGGCAGTGACCGCATTGCCGCCGAACGACACCGCGTATTTCTCGGCGACGTATTTCTCGTCGCCGGTCGGCATGTGGTCGGTGAGGAACGTCACGTCGATGTAGGTCTGGCCGATGAACAGCGCCTGCATGGAATTCCCGTCGCGAAATGGTCCGCCACAAATAAATACACCGGAGAAGTTGCCCCCTCCGGTGCCGAATTCTCCGCCCTATCAAAACGGCGGCTTAGGATTGGATCATGGTCGTCAGACACCTGAACTCAAAAAGCACCCACCAGGATGGCGCCGACGAACGCAAACACGGCAAACATCACCAGCATATTGAGCCTCAAGGTAAGGTCCATGTGACGAGCCTCCCTTTCGCGATGACAAAACCGTAGCAGAAACGCGCGAGAGGCGAAAATGGCAAACATGCTGCACTGCGAAATTTCAAAACCGCAGCCTTGTCTTTAGGCAACGTTCGGTAACGCCATGATGCGGCTTGGCAATCGGTCTGGACGAGACCACCGCTACCGGCGTTTTTGGCTAATCGGATGCCAATGAATTCCCACACATCCGCGTGAAATTATCGCGCGATGGCTTGCTCGACGAACAGCGCCGCCTCCAGCGCGGCCCGGTCGCGGCCGAACCGCCCAACGATCTGGACGCCGAGCGGCATTCCGTTGGGGTCGGCAAGCCCGGGAATGTTCACGCAAGGCGGACCCATCAGCGTCCACAATTTGTTGAAGGCCGGATCGCCGGTGGCCACAAGGCCGGACGGCGCCGCGCCCAGCGCCGAAGGCGTCAAGATTACGTCGTAGTCCGCCATCAGTTCGGCCAGTGCCTGCCGGGCACGTTTGGCGATGCGGCGCGCGTCATCGTAAACGTCGGGCGGAATCGCGGCGCCTTCTTCAAGTTGCGCGCGCAGCAGAGGCGGCAGCCCATCGCGGTGATGGTCGTATTCGTAGGCCAGCGCCTGCGCGGCCTCGTAGTTTTGAATGAAGGCGTGCGCGCGCGTCGCTTCGGCGAAAATCGGCGGCAGGTTGATGGCCGTCATCTTGGCGCCGGCGCGCGAGGCGGCATTGGCGGCCTTGCCGAACGCGGTCTTCATGTCTTCGCTGGCAATCGCGCCCGGCAACGACTGCACCAGCGCGATGCGCGGCGCGCCCGGCGCGGCAGCGCCGCCGACGTCGAGATCGCGGCCGGTGATCGCGGCGGCCGCATACGCCACGTCAGCGACGCCGGCTCCGAACAGGCCGGCGGTGTCGAGCAGCCAGGAAAAGCATTTCATGCCGATGGTCGGCAGCGTTCGATACGAGGGCTTGAAGCCGGCGACGCCGCAGAACGATGCCGGCCGGATCATCGAGCCGCCGGTCTGGCTGCCGATCGCGAGCGGCAGCATGCCGGCGGCGACCGCGGCGGCCGAGCCCGACGACGAGCCGCCCGGCGTATGGGCCGGATTGACCGGATTGCGGGTACCGGCCGGCTGCAGCGAGGCGAACGGCGTGGTGACGGTCTTGCCGAGCACCAGCCCACCAGCGCGGCGGATCAACGACACCAGCACGGCGTCCGTCGCCGGCCGATGTCCGGCATGGATCGGCGAGCCGTATTGGGTCGGCAGATCGGCGGTGTCGAAAATATCCTTGATGCCGAACGGCAGGCCGCGCAGCGGCGCCACGGAAAGTTCAGCGGCGGCGCTGTCGGCCCGGCCGCGCGCGCGGTCGAGGTCGAGCGCGACGAAGGCGTTAATTTCGGATTCCCGCGCGGCGATGGCCTGCGCGCACATCTCGACGACGGCGCGCGGCGTGGTGACGCCGTCGGCGATCTTCTGGGCGAGGTCGCGGGCGGACAGCATTAGCTCTTGCCTCCGGTGAGTTGAACGATGCGGTCGGTGATGCGGCGGGCCGGCGCCATGACTAGGAAGGCCGTGAACCCGGCAATTGGCCATGCGATCAGATAGGCTTTGAGCCATTGCAGCGCGAAGTCGGCCCGCAGCCCGAGATTCAGCAGGGTGACGATCAAAGTGACCATGAACACCATGAACGCGGTCATCACGAACGACAGAATCAGTCGGGTCTTGGTGTCCATGGGTTCCCTCCGCGCCGGGGCGGGATGTGATCCGAACCGGGGCAGCGGAGCAAGCCGTTTTTCGCCGACCTGAAGCCGGTCATGGGTCGGTAAAAACCCCTTCACGTCAGCCATTTGGCCAATGTTGGAAAATCCTTAACGGAATCCCTCGCATTGTCCGGGCATGACGCGCGCTCGTTGGTATCTCGTCGGCTCGCTCGTCCTCGTCGCCCTGGTCGGGTGCGGCCGCAATTGGGTCGCGGAACGCGAACAATGGCGGCATGAGGCGGAAGTCGCCTGTCTGAAGTCCGGTTCCGTCAAAGAGGGGCCGGCGATCGTGCGCGCCGATCCGATCCAGGGTCCGGGCATGTGCGGCGCGGACTTTCCGCTCAAGGTCGCGGCGCTCGGCGACAGCCCGGTGATGGGCTTTGCCGACATGCGGCCGCCCGGCAGCATTCCGGGTGCCTCCAATGCCGCGCCGACGCTGCGCTGGCCGGTGCAGCCGCCGCCTTATCCGTCCTCTGCTCCTTCCTCGGCCCGGGGCCCGATCATGGCCGAACCCGATGACGCCGAACCGCCCGAAATGGCCGAGCGCGCGCCGCCGGTGGATGACCGTTATGTCGGCCAGCCGCGCACTGTCGGTCAGCCTCGGTATGTCGGCCAACCGCGCAACGCGCCGATGGATGAGCCGGGCGATGCGCGGGGACCGCTGTCGCTGACGCCGCCTGGCGTGCGTTCGCAGGATGACCGGGCCTATGATGGCGATCCGGCCACCCGCCGCGCGCCGGCCTATGAGCCGCCCGGCGGCTATCCGGGCTCGCGCCGCGAGGCGCCGCAGACCGTTCCGTCGCAACAGGCGGTGCCGGCGCTCGGGCCGCGCGGTCCGGAATTCACCGGTTCGGTCGCGGCCGCCGCCGTGAAGCCGACCGCGACCTTGGCGTGCCCGATGGTGTCGGCGCTCGACCGCTGGATCATCGAGGCGGTGCAGCCGGCGTCGGTCAAATGGTTCGGCCAGCCGGTCGCTGAAATTCGGCAGATTTCCGCCTATTCGTGCCGCGGCATGAACGGCAATCCGAATTCCCGGATCTCCGAGCACGCCTTCGGCAATGCGCTGGACATTGCGTCGTTCACGCTCACCGACGGCCGCAAGATCACGGTGAAGAACGGCTGGAAGGGGCTGCCCGAAGAGCAGGGCTTTCTGCACGACATCCAATTGGCCGCCTGCAACCAGTTCACCACGGTGCTGGCGCCGGGCTCCAACGTCTATCACTACGACCACATCCACGTCGATCTGATGCGCCGCGCCAAGCGCCCGGT
>JAQGJU010000007.1 GCA_028290465.1 Xanthobacteraceae bacterium
CCTTCGAGGCTCGCTACGCTCGCACCTCAGGATGACGGGTTGAGCGTTTGCGCGTACCCCTCAATCGCTCTTGATGTTGGCCGTGGTGATGACCGGCGTCCAGCGGTCGCGGCTTTCCTTGATCAGCGCCGCCATCTGGTCCGGCGTGCTGCCAAACGGCTCGGCCTGCAATTCCTCGATGCGCTTGCGCACGTCCGGCGACTGGATCGCCTTGGCGATGGCCTCGGACAGTTTCTTGGTGATCGCCTTCGGGGTGCCGGCCGGCGCCGCGATCGCCATCCAGGTGTCGGAATAGAACCCCGGCACCGCCTCGGCGAAGGTCGGCACCTGCGGGAATTTTGCCGAGCGCTCCTTGCTGCCGACGCCGAGCAGCTTCAGCTTGCCGCTTTCGACATGCTGCAATCCGGCGAGCAGATTGTCTGCCAGGATATCGACCTGCCCGCCCAGGAGATCGTTGATCGCCGGCGCGCTGCCGCGATACGGCACATGCGTCATCTCGATCTTGGCCTGCAGCTTGATGCCCTCGATGGTCAGATGGCCGATCTGCCCGCGCCCTTGCGACGCGTAGTTGATCTTGTCCGGATTGGCGCGCGCATATTCGATCAGCTCGGCGAGATTATTGGCCGGCAGTGTCGCGCGCCCGAACAGCACCGTCGGATAGGTCGCCAGCACGCTGACCGGTTCCAGCGCCTGCGGATCGAAGCGCAGGTTCGGATTGAGCAGATGATTGACGCTGAAAGTGAGCTGCGGCGCGTTGAGCAGCATGTAGCCGTCAGGCGTCGCGCGCGACACGCTCTCGGCACCGATATTGCCGCCCGCGCCCGGCTTGTTGTCGACGATGATCGTCTGGTCGAACATCGTCCGGACCTTCTCGGCGACCAGCCGCGGCAGCAGGTCGGCAGTGCCGCCGGCCGGGAACGGCACAACGATGGTGATGGTGCGCGACGGATAGTTGGCCTCGGCCTGCGCCAGCGCGCTCCCTGCACTGGACATCGACGCGACGGCCACAATGCCGAGTCCCATCATCGTGCGACGGACGATCGCCCATTGTTTTACGACGTGGCTCAACATCGGTTTCGCTCCCTGACTTCTTCTGCGCGCTACGGCATCAAATCCCGACATGGCTGCGGGACCATTTCAGCGCGGCGCTTCGGTATTGCTCTTATGGGGCATTGTGTGCATCAAACCGCGCGAGGAAACAACGGGCGAACCGGGGGGCGGCACTGCATGAAAGCCCAAATGAAGGCTATCGTCATTCGCGAATTCGGCGGGCCGGAAGTGCTGCGCTACGAGGACGTGCCGATGCCGGAGCCCGGTCCTGGCGAAGTCGTCTTCAAGGTCGCGGCAGTGTCGGTCAATCGCACGCTCGACCTCATCGTGCGGGCCGGACGTTACGCACGGCCGGTGCAATTGCCGCATGTGCTGGGCGCCGACCCGACCGGCACCATCACGGCCATCGGCGACGGCGTCATCAACCGCCGCGTCGGGGACCGGGTCGCGACCTCGCCGCGCGTCAAGCCGCCGACCGCGACCGAAGGACCGCTGATGCTCGGCGTGCATGTCTGGGGCGGCTACGCGCAATATGTCCGCGTGCCGGCGACCAGCACGCATCTCATTCCAGATGGCCTCGATTTCCCGGCCGCCACCGTCGTCGCCCGCCATGCGCCGCTGGCCTTCAACCTGCTGCGCGACAAGGCCCGCATCCAGGCCGGCGAATGGGTGCTGGTGATGGGCGCGGCCGGCGGCCTCGGCAGCGCCGGCGTGCAGGCCGCGAAATATCTCGGCGCCTGCATCATCGCGGCGGCCGGCGCCGACGGGCGGGTCGATGTCGCGGTGCGGCTCGGGGCGGATTTCGGCGTAAATTATCGCACGCAGGATCTGACCGCCGAAGTGCGGCGTCTGACCGACGGGCGCGGCGTCGATGTGGTGTTCGAGAATATCGGCGATGCCGAACTGTTTCCGAAAGCCTTTGCCAGCTTGGCCCGCAATGGGCGTCTGGTGACGGCCGGCGGCCATGCCGGCGGACTGGTGCCCCTCGACATCAACCGGCTCTATATGAGCGGCATCACGGTGATGGGTTCGACCGTGCAGACCAATGCTGACGTGGACATGTGCCTGAAGGCGGCGGCGGAAGGCCGCTTCGATCTGGTGATCGACCGCATTCTGCCGCTGTCGGAAGCAGCATTGGCGCACCAATTGGTCGCGGACCGCGCCGGGCTGGGTAAGGTGCTGTTGGTGCCGGAGGATTAACGCGTCAGCGGACAGCCGTGATCGCAGCCTCACCGGCCCCGACCCGCACGACATCGCCAACTGTTTTGCCGAACAGCGCCCGCGCCAGCGGCGACACATGCGACACAGTGCCGTGCGATGGATCGGCTTCGTCCTCGCCGACAATACGAAACGTCTGCTCGCGCCCATCGTCGCGCACGATGGTGACCGAACTGGCGAAATGCACCTTCGTGACATCGTCGGATTTCCGCACGACATGCGCGGTCGCGCGACGCGCCGACCAATAGTGCAGATCGCGCGACGCGCTGGCGATCGCGGCCAGATCCTCAGCCTTTTGCGCGGCCGCGAGGGCTTGTTGCGCGGCCGCGATCTCGGCGTCGATCTGCGCCAGGCCTTCGGGCGTCACATCGTTCGGATGTTCGGAAACCGGCCGGTCCGGCAGGTCTGGAACGGCATCGATATCCTGTTCTTTGACGAAAGCGCGGCTCATTGATCCCATATGGGGCGAAAATTCCGTTTTTTCCAGTATTGGCGCGGGTTCCGTCCGCCCATTCGTATGTCATTCCCGATTGTCCGGACCGACCGGCGCGCTTATCTGTCGTCAGAACCCTGATGAGTCGTCCCGACATGGCCAACCGAACCGGCAGTGCTGATCTTCCGCTTCACGGCGGCCGCGTGCCCCCATGGCTGGCGGCCCGGATGGCGACGCTAGGCGCGGTGATCACGCAGGCCATCGTGCACCATTACGGACGCGACGAATTCCTGCAGCGGCTATCACATCCGTTCTGGTTCCAGTCGTTCGGCGCCGTGATGGGCATGGACTGGCATTCGTCCGGCATCACGACCAGCGTGATCGGCGCGCTGAAGCGCGGCCTCGCGCCGCTGCAGGGCGAACTCGGCATCCATGTATGCGGCGGACGCGGCAAGCATTCGCGGCGTACACCCGAAGAGTTGACCGCGCTTGGCGACCGCATCGGATTCGATGGCGTGGCGCTCACACGCGCCAGCCGGCTGGTCGCCAAGGTCGACAGCGCCGCCGTGCAGGACGGCTTCAATCTGTATCTGCATGGCTTCTTCGTCACCGACGACGGCAAGTGGACGGTCGTGCAGCAGGGCATGAATGGCGACAAGCGGCAAGCCCGCCGTTATCACTGGTCCTCGCAAAGCCTGAAGAGTTTCGTCGACGAGCCTCACGCCGCCATCGACGGCCCGGCCCAAGGCGAGATCATCAATCTGACCGACCATCGGGCCGAAGGATCGCGTACGGCGCAACTCGATCTTCTCACGTCGCTGACGCCGGACGACATCGTGCGCGAATTCGCGGCGCTGACCGGGACGACGGAAGAACCGCCCGCGCAGGCTATGCTGCCGCATCTGGTCATGCCGGCGCATCACGATGTGCGTTCCAGCGACGTGTTCACGCGGCGGCTGCATGGCACGCTGGCGGCGGCGGCCGAAAGAGGCCCGGTCGATTTTCCGGAATTGCTGCTGACACCGGGCGTCGGCGCCCGCACCGTGCAGTCGCTGGCGATGGTGGCCGAGGTGGTGCACGGCGCGCCGTTCCGGTTTCGCGATCCGGCGCGGTTCTCGCTGGCGCATGGCGGCAAGGATCGTCACCCCTATCCGGTACCGATCACAGTCTACGACGAGGCCATCCGGGTGATGAAGTCGGCCGTGCAGAAGGCAAAGCTCGGGCGCGACGAGGAAATGCAAGCCCTCAAAAGGCTCGACGATCAGGCCCGCACGCTGGAGCGCACGGCGACCGGTCCGTCGTTCGAGGCCTTCGTGGCCAAGGAGCACACTGCATCGCCATCGTTGAACGGGCACTCGGTATTCGGCTGGGAAGCCGACATCGCGAACCACAAGCCCGGTTCCGTCTAGCGAATTTTGCGCCGCTCCCCATATAGATGTCATGTCTGCACAGCTGAGTTTTTTGCCGGTCGATGATCCGGAGCCGCGGGGTCTGCGCTACCAGCCCGACTTCATCTCGGTCGGCGAGGAGCAGGAACTGCTAGCGCGGCTTCGCGCCTTGCCGCTGGTGCCGTTTCAGTTCGGTGTTTATGAGGGCAAACGCCGCATCGCCTCGTTCGGCTGGCGTTACGACGTCACGCACCACCGGCTGGAGGCCGCCGACGAGTTGCCGGACTGGATCGCGCCATTCGCCACGCGGGTGGAAAATTTCGCCGGCCTATCGGCCGGAGCCATCCGTCACGCGCTGTGCACCGAATACGAAACCGGCGCCGGCATCGGCTGGCACCGTGACCGGCCGCAGTTCGACGAGGTGTTCGGCCTGTCGCTCGGCTCTGCCTGCAAGTTCCGCTTCCGGCGCAAGGCCGGCGCCAAGTGGGAGCGCTTCACGCTCAATGCGCAGCCGCGTTCGCTCTATGGGATGTCGGGCGAAGCTCGCAGCGTCTGGGAGCACAGCATTCCGGAGGTCGAAGCTCTGCGATACTCCATCACCTTCCGGACCATGGCGAACGAACGCATCGCGTGACGCCCAAGTTCCTCAGACCTGTCCATCCCGCAATGCCGAACGCTGCACCTTGCCGGTGACGGTCTTCGGCAGCGCGTCCAGATACGCGATGGCGCGCGGATATTTATAGGGCGCGATGGTCGACTTGACCCGGTCTTGAAGATCCTTGGTCATCGCGTCGCCGGCTTCCGACGGATCGTTCAACACAATAAACGCCGTGACGATCTGCCCGCGCGCGTCGTCGGCGACACCCACCACCGCGCATTCGCGCACCGCCGGATGGTCGAGCAGCACCTCTTCGACCTCGGCGCCGGAAATGTTGTAGCCGGCGCTGACGATCATATCGTCGCTGCGCGCGTGGTACCAGAACAGGCCCTCTTCATCCGCCCAGAATGAATCGCCGGTCAGGTTCCAACCGTCGCGAACATATTTGCGTTGCCGCTCAGTGTCGTCGAGATAGCGGCACCCAGTCGGCCCGCGCACGCCGAGCTTGCCGACCGCATGCGGCGGCAGCACCTGCATGTCGTCGTCGAAGATCGCGGCGCGAAAACCCGGTAGCGGCCGGCCGACCGCATTGGCTCTTGCTTCGCCCGGCGGCATGGCCAGGAAGGCATGCAGCATCTCGGTCGAACCGATGCTGTTGATCAGCGAAATCCCGGTCTGTTTGCGCCAGCCCTCGGCCACCGAGACCGGAAGATGTTCGCCGGACGACACACCGGCGCGCAGGCTCGACACATCGTAACTATGGGCGAGCGGCGTCATCGCGCGGTACAGCGTCGGCACTGTGAACGTGAACGTCACGCGATGCTGCGCGATAGCGCTGAGTATGATGTCGGGCGTCGCCTGTTCGAGCAGCACGGCGGACGCGCCGAAGCGCAGCGGAAACAGCAGCAGCGCGCCAAGCCCGAACGTGAACGCGAATGGCGCGCTGCCGGCGAACACATCGTCGGGCGTCGGCTTCAGAACAGGTCCGGGAAGTGAATCGCAGATCGCCAGCACGTCGCGATGAAAATGCATCGTGGCCTTGGCCGGCCCGGTGGTGCCGGACGTGAAGGCGATCAGCGCCACGTCGTCGTGCGAGCAGATCACATTGTCGAACGTCCCGCTGGCGCGCGCCATCCTGTTTTCGAGGCTGTCGGCAGCGCCATTGCCGAAATACAGCGTGCGCAGCCCGGGCATGCCATCGCCGACGCTTTGCCATTCATCGGCCAGCCGGGCATCACACAGCGCGATCTGGATGCGCGCCTTGTCGCGGACATGCGCAAGTTCTCGCGCCCGTAGCAGCGGCATGGTGGCGACCGCTATGCCGCCGGCCTTGAGCACGCCGAGCCACGCCGTCGCCATGGTGAGATTATTGGCCGAGCGCAGCAGCACGCGGTTGCCGGGCATCAACCCGAGATCACGCACCAGCACATGGGCGATGCGGTTGGCGCGGTTCAGCACCTCGTCATAGGTCAGGACCTCGGCCGGGGTGCGCAGGCACGGCCGCGCGCCGAAGCCCGCCGCCACCGCCCGGTCGATCAACTCAAAGGCCGCGTTCATCCGCTTTGGGTACGCCAGCCGGGCCAGCGCCTCCGGCTCGAATACCGGCCAGAGTTCCTCCGGCGGCAGATGTTCGCGCGCGAAATGGTCGCTATAGGCGCTTGGATCCATTAGTCTGGGCTCGTACCGACGTCAGTCATTTCGGAAGCATAGACAGCATGTGGCGACCTCCACAACGTATCCGATTCGAAGCCAGCCTCGGCCGCATGCCGACGCGCGCGGAGGCTGCATCGTCGCGGCTGTTCTCGCCGGTTTCAATCGGCGCCATTACACTGAAGCAGCGTACCTGGATTCCCGCCATGGTGCCGTGGCGCGCCACCGAAGACGGCTTCGTCACCGACAACGTAATCGACTGGTATGCGCGTTTCGCGCGCGGACGCCCGGGCGCCATCGTGGTCGAGGCGACCGGCATTCGCGACGTGCCGAGCGGACCGCTGCTGCGCATCGGCCACGACCGCTATCTGCCGGGCCTGCGCCAACTGGTCGAGGCCGTGCACACGGCGAGTGAAGGCCATACCCGTCTGTTCGTGCAGCTGATCGACTTCCTGTCGATCCGGCGCCGGCCCGACCGCAAGAAATTCCTTGAACGCTTTCTGACCGTCACGCCGGGGCATCGCCGCGCGCTCGGCGATGACGCACTCGATGAAGGAATGGTGCGCGAGCGCCTCGCCGCGATGAGCGACGCCGAACTCGTCGCCGTGCTGACGCCCGCCGAATACGAGGCGCTGCAGTTCGGCTATCGCGAGCGCGTCACCGATATGGAGCTGCCGGATATCCGCGAGCTGCCCGGCATCCTGCCCGGCCTCTTCAGCGACGCCGCCGTTCGTGCGCGGGATGCCGGGTTCGATGGCATCGAACTGCACTACGCGCATGCCTATACAATGGCGTCGTTCCTGTCGCGGACCAATACGCGCACCGACGGCTATGGCGGCGCGCCAGAGCAGCGCGTGCGGCTGCCGCTCGAAGTGTTCGCGGCGGTGCGGGCGCGCGTCGGCGACGACTACCCGGTTGGCTGCCGCTATCTGGCCGAGGAAACCATCGACGGCGGCAACACGCTGGAAGACACCGTCGGCTTCGGCATCGCGTTCGCGCGTGCCGGCATGGATTTCATCTCGACCTCGCGCGGCGGCAAGTTCGACGACGCCAAGCAACCGGGCGTCGGCGCCGCCGCCTATCCATATACCGGGCCGAGCGGCTACGAATGCATGCCGCAATACATTTCTGACGAGCGCGGCCCGTTCGGCCGCAACGTCACGGCAACCGCCGCGATCCGCCGCGCGGTGCGTGATGCCGGGTTCGACACGCCGGTCGTGTGCGCCGGCGGCGTGCATAATTTCGAGATGGCCGAACAATTGCTCAGCGACGGCACCTGCGACATCGTCGGCGCCGCGCGCCAGTCGCTCGCCGACCCGGACTGGTTCCGTAAGATCGCGCTCGGCCAGGGCCAATCGGTGCGGCTGTGCGAGTTCACCAATTACTGCGAAGGGCTCGACCAGAAGCACAAGGTCGTCACCTGCCAGCTATGGGACAAGCTCGACCTCGATGTGCCGGGCGTAAAGCGCACGTCGGACGGCAAACGCCGCACCGTGGCGCCGGACTGGTCGCCGCCGGATTGAGGTCAGATCCGGTTCAGATGTTTGAACACGCCACGAATGCTGCGCGCTCCCTCTCCCGTTTAGGGAGAGGGTTGGGGTGAGGGTCACTCGGACTCTCGATAAGCAACCCCCCCTCACCCGCCGCGCTACGCACGCCGACCTCTCCCCACTGGGGAGAGGTAAGGCAGAGTCTCGCTCGTCCGTCTGAATTAAGCCGTCAGCAGCTTCTTGATCATCCGATCGAACCGCCCGCCGGCGATGTGCACGGTGTCGAGTAGCGCCATGTCCATCTCGTCTTCGGTCGCAATCGTAGCCTTGCCGTAGCCGAGGCGCGCGACCGTGCTGCGCATGCGCACCGACAGGAACATGGCGATGGCGCGATACAGCCGCGCCGCGAAGGCCGGGTCTTCCTCCAGCTTCGCATTCAGCACGGCGCGATCGATGTGCAGCACCTGGGCGAGTTCCTGCACGATCACGGTCGCGGATGGCGGGCTCTCGTCGACCAGCGACATTTCGCCCAGCATCTCGCCGCTGCCGAGCCGCGCGACCTCGCCGACGCCCTCGACCTCGACGCTCACTTTGCCGTCCAGCACGAACATCAGCGAGTCGATGGCATCGCCCTGCTTGATCAGGATGTCGCCGGCGTCATGGCGCTGACGCCGGCCGGTCTCGGACATCCAGTCAACATCTTCGTCGCTGAGGCGGCTGAGAATATAAAGCACCTTACGCATGTCGCCCTCAAATCATCTGCCGGCGCGCGAAGTCCGCGAACGGTCCGGTAGCCTTGATCAATTCGTCGTAGGTTCCGGTCTGCGCGATGCGGCCCTTGTCGAACACATAGATCCGGTCGGCCTGCTGCACCGTGGTCAGCCGGTGCGCGATCACGATGCGGGTGACGGCCAGCCGCGACACACTCTGGGTGACGACCGACTGCGTCAGGTTGTCGAGCGAACTGGTCGCCTCGTCGAACAGCAGAATGCGCGGCTTGCCGACCAGCGCCCGCGCGATGATAAGCCGTTGTACCTGTCCGCCGGAGAACGCCGCCGTCGCCTCGGTCACGACGGTGTGCATGCCCATCGGCAGCCCGCGGATGTCGTCCTCGATGCCGGCCTGCCGGGCGGCCTCCCAGGCATCGTCGATGGTGCCGTGGACGCTGCCCATGATATTTTCGAACAGCGTGCCTGGGAACAGCTTGCCGTTTTGCAACACCACGCCGATCTGGCGGCGCAGCAGTTCGGAATCCAGATGCCGCAGATCCTGGCCGTCATACTGGATGGTGCCCTGCATCGGCATGTCGAGGCCGAGCAGCAGCCGCATCATGGTCGACTTGCCGGAGCCCGAAGCACCAACGATGGCGACGAACTCGCCGGGCTCGGCCTTCAGGGCGACGCCGCTGAGCGCCATCGGACCGTCGCCCCCATAGCGGAACGCGACGTTATTCACGTCGATCTTACCGCTGAGCTTGCCCGGGTCCCGCCGCGAGGCCGAACGATCTGGCACCGCGCGCAGCAGCACTGCACCGCGCTCCCACGACACTGTCAGTCCGACAACGGCGCCGACATTGCGCACGATCTGCATCGAGTTGCCGGAGAACATGCCATAGGCCGTAATGAACGCGATGAAGGCGCCGGTTGAGAAATTGGTCGACGGCAGTAGCGCCAGCAGCAGGAAGATGCCGGCCAACGACAGCACGTCGAGGCCGGACAGCAGCGTCTCGAACACGGTCGCGATGTTGCGGGCGCGATGCGAGCGCGCGCGCAGCTCCGCGAAGTCGACGCCCCAATGCGCGAAGGCGCGAACTTCCGACGCCGTGGTGCGCAGTACCGTGATCGCCTGCACCAGTTGGAACACGATGTTGAACACATCGGATGCGAGTTGCTCGCCCTTCTTCTGCTCGTCCTTCTGCCGCCAGGCGAAATACGCCGACAGGCCGCACAGCAACAGGAAGCTGCCGAGCGCCACGGCGGCGGCCGGCGGCGCGTAATAGAACATCAGCGCGCCGTTGAAGACCGTCAGGAACACCGCCGGGATCGACGTCAGGATGATGTTCGAAATGCTGCGCCGGACCGAATCAGCCGAAGCGAAACGCAACGCTAGGTCCGCCGAGCCAAAGCGCAGTGCGGCCTCCGGCAGCCGCAGAACGCGATCCATCACGCCCGCCATATGACCGCCGGCCGCGCGGCCGTCGATGCGCAGCGCCGCGTGATCGTAGGCGACACGGAACAGCGTCGTGATCAGGGCTGCCAGCGTCAGGCCGACCGCGAGTTCAAACAATTGCAGGCTGTTGTGGCCCGGAATGAATCGGTCGAACGCCATCCGCATCGCGATCGGCGTCGTGAGCCCCAATATCGCGCCGGCCAGCGACACCGCGATCGCAATGCCGAGATCGCGATGGCTGCGGTTCAGGCCGAAATTCAAGAAGTCTTTGAAGGTCAGAACTTTGTCCGGCAGCGTCGGATACAGCATATGGGCGGTCGGCGCGATCCGGGCCACGATGCCATCATCGACCTTGACCGCGATCCCGTCCACCGGATCGATCATCTGCCAGCGGCCGGCACCGGTCGGCAGCAGCGCGACGACGCGGCGCTCTTCGTCGACAAAGCCAAGCAAAGGCCCCAAATCCTCGCGCCACCAGTTCCCGCGCAACGCGACCTGCCGCTGCCGCAGGCGGGCGGTGCGGATCGCTTCATCGACGGTCTTGGCCTTGCCGATCTGCTCACGCGCGCGCTGCGTCAGGTCGAGACCGATCGCTTCGGCGACGATCATGAAGGCGGCGAACAGCCGCTCGTCCTCATGCGCGCCACCCTTCCAGGTCTTGCGGCTGGAGGTCGCAACGTTGTGGAACGAGCCGATCACTTGTTCGGTCAGGCGCTCGCCGCCCTCGACCCGCGCTTCAATGCGCCGCTTGGTCTCGGTCTGCTGGTCGCCGATGGCCTGCTGGAGCGCATTGAGCGTCAGCTCGTGGAAATCGCGCAGCACGTCCAGCCAGCGCATCCAACCGAGCGCCTGCCCGGTCGCATAGGCCGTCACCTGACCGGACGTGCGGCACGTCACCCAGGTGCCGGGTGCGACCGGCATCGTGGCGCTGCCGGTCGCGCCCGGCAGAGCAGCACCCTCGCCCCGCGCCGCGATGACCGTGCCGTCGCATGCGGCCAGTTCGACTTTCGGACTGGAAATCCAGACAACCTGCGAGCGGGCCGTCACCACGGCTTCGGCCGCGGCGTCGAGCTTGTCGCCGGCCACCAGGGCCCGCGCGCCGTCGGGCGGCACGCCCACGATGGCAGCGGTGGCGGCCGACATGCCGTGAATCCACTGATCGATTTGTTCGGCGAGTTTTGGCAGCAACTGGCCCTGTTGGGCAGAGGCCTTCACGGCCGAAAGGTCGAGGGGCTCGAGCACGCCGGCCTCGGACACGATCAGCATCACCCGCATGGTGCCGAGCGGGATCAGCAGCGGCATCACGATGCCGCCGGCCTTCACCTCGAACAGATAATGCCGCCGCGATGCCGGCTTGCCATCGTGGAACTCGGCGAGAAACAGTTCGACCCGCCCGCTCTGCACGGTCCAGCCGGTGTTCTGCTTGTCGAGTACAATCTGGGTACCGATCGGCACCAGCTTTGTTTCGGTCTTGATCTGCGAGATCACATTCATTGGGCGTCCACCAGACCGGCATAGCGCCCCTTGGCGGCGATCAACTCGTCGTGCCGACCGCGCTCGACGATCTGGCCCTGCTCGAGCACCAGAATTTCGTCGCAGTCACGCACCGCGCTGATCCGATGGGCGATCAGCACGCAGGCACAGCCGCGACGGCGGATATTGTCCAGGATGGCATGCTCGACCAGCGCGTCGAGCGCACTCATGGCTTCATCGAGCACGATGACCGCCGGATCGAACACCAGCGCCCGCGCGATGGCGAGCCGTTGGCGCTCGCCGCCGCTGAAATTGCCGCCGTTCTCGGTCAGGCGCGCGTCATAGGCGCTGGGACGGCTGGCGATGACGTCGTCAACGGCGGCGTCTTCGGCAGCCTTGACGATCCGTTCTTCCGGAATAGTCGTATCCCACATGGTCAGATTGTCGCGCAGCGCGCCGGAAATCAGGATCGTGGTCTGGTCGACATAGCCGATCGCAGTCCGCAACGCGGTGTTGTCGATCTCGTTGATCGGCATGCCGTCGAGCCGGATGACGCCCTGCTGCGGCAAAGTCAGCCCGACCAGCAGGCGCCCGAGGGTCGACTTGCCGCTGCCGGAGCCGCCGACGATGCCGATGCGGGCGCCCGGCTCGATAGTCAGCGATACATTGGTGACCTGGGGCGGCGACACCGGCGAATAGCTGAACGACACATTCTCGACCTCGAGGCGGCCGGCAAAGGTCTGCGGTATTGCGGCATGGCGGTCGCTGGCCAGCATCGGGTCGGCCGGCTGACGCAGCACGTCGCCGATGCGGTCGGCATAGCCGTGCGTCTCCTGGAGCTGCGCGCCGATGCCAACGAAGCTGGAAATCGGCGCATTGAACGATCCCATCAGCGTCTGGAACGCCACCAGCATGCCGACCGAGATCACGCCTTCCATCACGCTGAAGCCGCCGAGCAGCACGATCGCGATGCCGGCCACGCTGTTGAGCAGCACCGGCGCGTTGTTGAGGAGGCGCCGCCAGCGATTCATGTGCTGCTCGGCGCTGACCATCTTGGCATGCGCGCCAGCCCAGCGCCGGAAGAATAGATCCTCGGTGCCGCTGGCGCGGTAATTGTCCAGCCCGGCGAAGCCTTGCACCAGCATACCTTGCAGATGCGCGTCGTCTTGCAGTGACTTGCGATGAAGATCCGCCAGGAAACGTACCATCCAGACCAGCAGCAGCACGTTGATGAGCGCGAAAGTCACGACCAGCGCGGTCAAGCGCGGACTGTAGGTCACCATGACGATGGCATAGACCGCGATGGTCAGAATATTCACCAGTGCAAAGCCAACGCTGCCGGACAGCAATCCGGTGAGGCGATCGGCAGTCGTGGTCCGGTTGGCGATCTCGCCGGCATTGCGTTGCGCAAAATAGCCAGCCGGCAGATGCAGAATATGCCACAACAATTGGCCATTCGACGTCACGCCGAGCCGGAGCTGCAGCCGCGCCATCAGATGATGCTGGATCAGCACAATCGAGGCGCGCGTAATAGCGAGTGCCGCCATGGCGGCCAGAATCCACCACAGCCAGCTCTGCTTCTTGGCGATCAGGTAGTAGTCGGTGAAGGCGCGCTGAACGCCGGGCAACAACAGGCCGGGGATCAGCAGCAGGAAACCGGCCAGCACGATGGCCGCAAGGCCGCCATGCACCCGGCGTAACTGATCGGCGATATTGCGCACCATGCTGGGCTTCTGGCCGCCCGGCTGAAATTCGTCGGTCGGCTCGAAGGTCAGCACCACGCCCGTGAAACCATCATCGAATTCGGTGCTGGTGAGCGTGCGCGGGCCGGTCGACGGATCGTTGATCCAGACCTTGTCGCCGTTGAAGCCTTCAACGGTGAGGAAATGATTGAAGTTCCAGAACACGATGACCGGCATCGCCATTTGGCGAAGATCGTCCGGCTGACGGGTGAAGCCGCGTGCCGAAAGGCCGTAGAGCTTCGCCGCCTTAACGATGTTGCTGGCCTTGGTGCCGTCGCGATTGACCGCGGTCGCGTGCCGCAGTTCTTCGAGCGGCACCCATCGGCCATGATGTGCCAGCACCATGCCGAGGCACGCGGCGCCGCACTCGGAGACCTCGTGCTGCAGAATGGTCGGGGTGCGGAGACGTCGAATCGTGGCCATGGGTTATGCCGCCGCGCTCGCAGACGCGATGTGCTCGAAGAAGCGATTCTTGCTGTTCCGGATCATGCTCTTAAGGCGTCCAGATCTGGCGCAACGGCGGAATGACCAGGCTCAGCAGCGGCAACCCGCGCAACTCGATATCGGCTTGCGTCAGCGTTCCGCCATTGATCTTCAGGTCCGGCCCGCGCGACGACGACCAGCGATAACCGCTCGGCGTCGCGGCGTCGCGCTCCAACTCGACCACGACTTCGATCGGCGCCGCGTTGTTGGACAGGTTCGTCACCAACTGCTTGTTCTTCAGGGTGTACATCATACCTTCGGGCGTCGACGGCACCTCAGCTACGTAGCGGATCTTGCCCATCAGGAAACCGTACTCCTCGCGCGGCGCGGTCGAAACCGACAGCGCCACCGGCATTCCGGTCTTGATCTGCTTGCCCTCGCCGGGTGCGACATAGACCACCGCCGTCAGTTCGTCGCGCGCCTTGTCGGCGGCGGTCGCTTCTCCTTTCGGGATCAGCGTGAACATCGGGGCGCCGCGCTCCACGATTTCGCCGGGCTTGACCTTGAGTTCGACGACGCGGCCCGCATAGGGGCTCGTGACCACGCTTTCGCGCGCCAACTGATCGGCTAGGTTTTCGACCTTGCGCGTCGCGGAGCCGATCTTGATGTCGATCTGCAGGATTTCCTGATCGTCCTGGAGCTTCTGCTTGGTCTCGTCGAGATCGAGCTCGCGCAAGCCGTTCACATCGCGCGAGCGCTGCTCGTCGGCCTGACCGATCTCCAACTGGGTATCGAGCACCTTCTGCGACGCGATAAAGCCCTTGGCAAGCAGGTCGAGGTTGCCCTTGTCGCGCTCGGCCAGCTGCTTCAGGCGCACTTCGAGAAACTTGATGTGCTCCTCATAGGCCTGACGCTTTTGGTTGGACGCGGCCGCCAACATCGGACGCTTGCGGCTCTGGAACGCACTGATCTGTTCGCGCTCGGCCTTGAGATCCTTCAATTCGGCTTCGGCGGTCGTCAATTGCGAGGCGATCTCGCTCTGGTCGAAGCGCGCGATCTCCATGCCCTTGGCGATTTCGGCGCCCGGCGTGACCGAGAACGAGACCAGCCGGCCACGGCTTCCGGTGGTGACTTCCAGCATGCCGCCCGGCTCCAGCAGAATGCCGCTGCCCGGGACGGTGATCGGCACCTTGATGGTCAGACTCCAGATCGTGCCACCAACAATCAGCGCGACCAGACCGGCGAGCGCGATCCAGCCGGCGGAGCCGACGATCGTCAGCCCCTGATCCAGCCGATCGGGTGTCGACAGCCGTTCGAGGGCCGCCTCGCGAAAGATTTGTTTTTCAGCCACCTGCATCCCCCGAAAAGCGCCGATTACGGCGCCAGTCGCCCCTGGCGAAGCTTTCGAACACTACCGCAACACGCGTGATCCGGCGAGTTAATTCAGCTCTCAGCTTGCGATCGCTCTCCACTTAATTTTTCTTTTTGCCTGCGCTGCCGATGGCCTGATCCATGGCCGCATCGGACATGACGCCCGGCAGATCCCTCGCGATCGAGACCACCATCGACACATAGGCGGCGATCCTCGGCTTCAAGGTTTCGGCGTTCGGATTATTGGCCGTGAACGCTTCAAGGACCACCGCCAGACGTTCGGCATCGATCTGAGCGGTACCGGGCAGCAAAGCCAGGATCGAAGCCATCCCGAGCAATCCGACGTGCAAGGCTTCATTTCCGGCATGGAAGTTTTTGAAAGCCGCAATGATAAGCGCAGCCATATCCGGGGTAATAACCGGTTTATCCGCGGCGTCTTGAGTGGACATTGAAACTTTCCTTTTTGGTTAGATGCCGAGCAGGAACATCGTGATCAAGACCGACTGGCGGTCGTTCTCGCTGATGATGTGCGTCAACTCTGCCATCGTCGTACCGTATTTGCTGAGGACGCCGCCCGCCATTTTCAGATACGGATTCGATTCAAGCAGGGCTATAGCGTTATGCCCCAGGACCGCTGCCGACGCTTCCAGATCCTGCGGATCGCCGCTGCTCAGATCGACGATCACATCAGCAAGGCTGGTGCCGAAAGCCGCCACCTCGCCAAGTCCGACGCCGGTCGTCATCAGGAACATTTGCCGGCCGAGCGCATCGGCGCTTTGCTCGATGCTGTCGAGATTGCCGCTACCCAGGCTTGAGAACATATTTCCCAGGTCCCGCCCGACCTCCCAATGTTGATCCACATAGGTATGAAGCGTGCCGGAAATCGTTCCCGTAATCAGCCCGCAGGTCGCACTGACGGCTTTGAAGCCCACGGTCAGAGCACGGTTCAGCCCGCCGACGCCCGCATCTTCCATGGCGGACATGATCGCGCTGTTGGTGAGCACCTGCACGGCGATCATCGAGCCGATGCTGACGGCCGTGAACGCCGTGCCGGCACCGTCGCCGGCTGCCTGGTTCAACAGATACGTCTGAACGTTGGGCATGCCGGTAAGCATTCCGACGCCCGGTATGCCGGTTGCCGTAATTTCCGTCCCGAGATCGACCCATGCTTTGGCGGAAGTAACGTCGGGCACGATGTCACGCCCGATGATGGAGGCAAGTTTGTTGCCGTCCATAATCTTTTCGCGGTTGTCGATAATCTTAGTATAGGCCAGCTCGACGCCCGCAATGACTTTGTCGCCGACAAACTGGGCAATTTTCGTGAACTTGTCCTGGTCGTAGTGCGATTCTCCCGAGGATCCACTGCCTGAGGGCGGCGGCGGCGCCGGCGGCTCGTTGCGGATTTGCTCCACGATATAGGCCCGAGTGATCTGCGTGATGAGGTCGTAACAGGCTTGCTGCTCCTGCGCGTTGCCGTGGCCGACCACTGTCATCAGCGTGCCGACGCCCTGCGCGATCTCCAGCTTTCGCTCTTGTGTGCTCTGCAGGAGTGCTTCGAGTGCCGGAACCCCGTCGGTCACGGGGTAAAGTCCGCTGGCCGCCATATCGAGCCGCGCCAGGAACATGCAGGACATCATGGTGGCTTCGTCCGCCGGCAGACCGGCCGTGACATGCTCTGTTTCGGCCTCCAAGAGATCGAGCGCCTGCTGCGGGCTGATCCAGCCGAAGGAGACCATTTGCGACAGCGCAACCTCGGACGTGCCGTCGGACATGCGCGGACCCATCACGTCGGCAACAGCCTGACGCCCGGCTTCATTTCCGGCCGCATGCAGCGCATCGGCCAGATGACTGAGGCCGAGATCCGCCGCGTAGGCGGAATTGCCCGCGGCGTGCAGGATATCCTGTGCGGCCGCAGCGGCCGTCATGGTGCCGTTGGCGACGGCTTCCGCACATTGCGGAACGCGCACATCGATGTGCATCAGGGCGACCGCCGTCGCCACCGTGTTGGCCTCATACCACGAATTGTTCGTCCAGCCGGGATAGTGCTCGTTGGCATATCCGACCGTCATTTGGTGATTGAGAACCAACTGTGCGGTCGGATTGAGCGGCGTCGCGGCGATCGCGATCTCGCGCATGATCGCGTCGGCTTCGGTCATGCTAAGCGAACCCGCCAACACCATGTCGGCGATGTCGCTCGAGATCGTCCCGTCATGCAGTCTGCCCGTCATGTCGTTGGTCAGTTCGCGCGACATCAGGACGTTTGCCAGCGCGTTCGGGGCCCATAGCTGCATGGTCGACCACATCGAAGCGATCAGAATATCCGCCGAGACCGAATGGGCGGCCGCATAGCTCCTGAGGTCGGCGAGGACCTGAGGGCTCGTCATCTGGTTGTTCTTGATGGCCGCGTAGTCGACGGCCACATGCGCCAGTGCCTCTTGCAGCGCCCCATAGGCGGCCGACGTCGTGGCGACGCCCCAACCCTGCAACATCAGCTTGGAATAATGTTCGGCAAAAGGCGTGATGTCGCCGCGGACTTCTCTCAGCAGGCCGGTCACGACGGTCAGCTGTTGCTCGACGCTGTGCGTCGACATGCCGTGGCTTATCTGCTCGAACGTCACCAGGCCTTGCGCATAGAGCGTCGCGATCTCGTGGACCACGGCCGCTTGGAAACCAGCACCCTTATTCCAGAAATCCGAAAACATCTGCATCGTCTGCTCGGCCGTCAGAGCGCCGTCCGCCAACGCTTTGCCGATCATCGACGTCAGTTCGATCGGATTGGAATAGCTCAGCATGACTTGGATTTCGGCCGTCACCGCGGCAGCATCTTCGGCCGACAGCGAACCCTTGAGTATGCCTTCCAGCACCATCACGGCCTGCGCACCAGAGAGCTGCCTGTCCGGATCGATGGGCGCATGCACACCCGGCGCGACCTGGATCGGGCGGACTGTCGCGTCGATAATGATGATCAGTTCTTCGACCGGAACCTGAACCCAGCGGCTCGCCAGCAGCATGCTGAATTCGCGGCCGATGAAGAGTTCAAACGCGGCGGAACCGTCCTTGGCGAGCCGCAACAGTTCAACCATCGCCCATTCTTGCGTAATGGCATTTCGATACCCCATCGAATCGCCTCTGGTTTCGACAAGCCGCAGCAGCGTGTCGCTGACATAGGCTTGCTGCGCGGCATCGCCATGGAAGGCGACCAGCGCCAACATGCCGACGACGTCGGAGACGGTCATCACACCGACGCTGACCGCCCTCTGCATACCGGTCCAGAAGCCGTCATGACCTTGCGTCAGCAGCGCGGCCACCGTCGCCGCGGCGGCATCGCGCAAGGCCATGCTGCCGTCCTCGATGATGGAGAACAACAGGACGTTGGTCTGCCAGGCGCCGAGCGAGCCGAGCGCGGCGCCGATATCGGCCATGGCCTGCGCGGCCGTGATCTGGTTGCTGCTCACCAATGCCGCAATGGCGCCGGTGAAAGCCGCATAGGTATCCGAATTGCCGACGACGACAGCCACTTTGGCCAGCAAAGCGACCGCTTGATCGGCCGTCATGGCGTGCGATGTCACGGCCGCATCGATGGTGGCCATCGCCTGCACGGCCGTGATCTGGCCGGCCATGATCAGGACACCGATTTCCTGACCGATGGCATTCTGTACCGCCGCCGAGCCGTGGCCGGCGATGGCGCTCAGCACCTCAACCGCATGCGCGGCGGTGGTGATGCCCGCGGCGATCTGCGCCGCGACTTCGGCCGCGAACGCGTCTTGCATCGAAACGGCATAGCCGATGCCGGTCGTGGAGGTCGCGGCGAGGTTGGCCATTACGCCCAGCGCCTGATCCGCCGTGATGTCGTGGCTGGTGATCGCACCGCGGATGGTCAACATCGCGTTGGCGGCCGTGATCATGTTGAAAGCGACAAGGTGGAAGATCTCGTTGCTGGCCGCCGTCTGTACGGCCGCATTGCCTCCCAGAATTGTACCGGAGAGCATCAACACAGCCTCGTTGGCCGGGATGGTGTGGTCCTGCACCGCGCGGCTGATGTCGTTCATCGCCGTGGCGGCATCGAGAGCGCCCTGCCCCAGCAGCGATGCGATCTCATGGCCGACCAGTATCTGGGTCGCCGTGGTGCCAGCCGCCGCGAAGCTCGACAGCAGCGTGATGCCCTGGCGTCCCGTGATCGTATGGGCTTCGATCAGATGGCCGATGCTCTCGACCGCTTGTGCGGCCGGCATCGCGGCGAACAGTTCCTTGCTGACCGTCGCCAACTGCAACGCCGTGCCTTCGGCCCCAATGCCGGCCAGCGTCGCCACGACCTGATCGGCCGTGACCAGACCGAGGCGGATCATCTCCTTCAATTCCGTGCCGGCATCCCCCGCATGGGTGCTGGCCATACCGACGCCCAGCAACATCGTGATGGCTTCCGGACCCGTGAGGCTGCCGTTGCGTACGGCGGCTTCGATCTCCGCCCCGATATAGTCGGAGGCGACAAAATCGGTGTGGTAACGGCCAATCTCGTTGGTCCAGATAGTGCCGATGCCGGCGCCCGCCGCCAACGCGGCCGCCGGATTGTTGGCCGCGGCCGCCAGCATGGTGCCGAACGCTTCACCGGCACTGATCAGGCCGCGGCTGGTCAGCGACGAGATTTCCTGCGCGACGCTGATATAGGCCGGCGTGTTGTAACCGTCGGCAGACGGCAGCGCGGCCGCGAAATTCATCAGCAGGGTGACGGCTTTGTTCGATGTAATCGTATGCGACACGATTGCACTGTCGACCATAGCCAACACGGCGCCGGCATACGTCACATGCGACTGCACCAGACCGGCGAGACCATCGCCTGCCGCGCTCTGCGCGGCGGCGGCGCCATTGACGCTGATACCGATCAGCAGCGCCATCGCGTGCTGGGTGCCAAAGGCTCCATGGTAATCGTAGAAGCCGACGCGGGCCGCGATGGCGTCGCCGAGTTGGGCGGCCGTCAACTGGCCGTGGTCGATCAGCGAAGCCACCATGCTGCCGGTCAGGCTTTGCAGCGTGACCGAGGTGTTGACGACACCGGTGCCGTCTTCGAGGTGGAATGCACCGCCGCTGGCCACCGTGATCAGCGCCGTGAGCGCTTCGGCGGCCGTCAACTGTCCGGTCGCGACGAGGTTGGAGGTCTCGGCCATCACGGCCAGACGCAGATCGGAAGCGCCCGCCACCGAGATATAGGCCATGGCGGTCAGCGCTTGATCCGGAGTCAGCGCATGAGACACCACGGCGTTGTGGATGTCGGTCATCACATGGGCGGCGTCGATCTGGCCACCATTGACCAGCGTGGCGATCTGGCCGGCGACCTGGACCTGCGCATAGGGCGAGGTGCCGGGGATCGCGGCCGCCAGCATCACGACCGCCTGGTCGGGCGTCAGATTGCCGGCCGCCAGCGCCGCCGAGATGGCGCCCGACGCGTTCGGCGGCATGCCCGTATAGGCGTCCGTCAGATCGGCAAAGGCCAGACCGGCCGCCGCCTGCAACACCGCGTCGCCGCTGCCGGCGATGCCGGCCAGCATCGCGACGATCTTGATCGCCGCCGTCGTCTGGAACGTCTGATGAATGAGGCCCATCGCGTCGGCGGTAGAGATCAGATTGTTGCCGATCAGCGCGCCGAGCGCGTTGCCGACCGAGGACGCCACAGACGTATCGCTCTGCCGCGCCACATTTTCCAGGAAGGTGAACGCCGCTGTCGCATGCGTCGGATCGGCCGCCACGATGGCCACGATGGCGCCATGCGCGGCGGCGCGCAGCGCTTCCGAACCGCCGATCGAAAGACCGACCAGCGCTGCCAGCGCATTGTCGGCCCCGAGCGTGTGCGCGTCGACCGCGCTGCGGATACCGGCCACGGCCTGATCGGCCGTCACCGTGCCCTCGGCGACCAGCGCCGCAATGGCCTGACCGGCCGCGATTTCCTGTCCGACGTTACCGGAATTGGCCAGCACCGCCAAAGAGGCGACCGCGTTGATGGCACTGATCATGCCGCCGCTGACAAGGCTGGACATTTCGGCCCCGATGGCCGCCTGCATGTCGCTGTTGGCGCCAGCATCGATGTTGGCGAGGGCATTCAAGGCCTGCGCGGCCGTCAGCGCGCCGGACGTCACCGCGCCGTGGATGCCGCTCATCGCGTCGGCCACCGTGACGCGGTGCGAATTGACCATCGTCATCAGCTCGGCGGACGCATTACCAATCACGCCGGCATCGGTCGTGGTCGCCATGATGGCGGCCAGCAGCGCCGGCGCACTGGTCGTCGTCAGACCGGCGGCGTCATAGCCGGCCTGCACGTTGGCCATATATTGATACATCAGGCCGCGGTCGAGATCGGCCATCGCCTGCACGACCGAGATCTGGCCGCTGGCGAACATCGCATTGAGAGCCTGACCGGCCGCCACCAGCACGCCGACCGGTGCACTATCCGTCGAGCCCGCCACACCGGCGATCAAACCGACGGTCTGATCGGCCGTCAGTATGCCGGATGTCAGGCCACCGACGATGTCGGTCATCGCTTGCGCGGCCGTAATCTGACCGCTGGCGATCAGCGCGTTGATGCCGACACGGGCAAGGTTGTCCAGATTGATCGCCGTATTGCCGGTCGCCGACGTCGCCGACATCGCGGCGAATACCGCGATGGCCTGATCGGCCGTCATCGATCCGGGAACGAGGCCCGAGATCGTGGGTCCGAAGGCCGGGTCGTAGCTATGGATCATATTCGCAAACACCGCCGCGACGGTGCGCTGCATGTCGGCGGTGCCCTCGCCGGCCGCCTCGGCCAGCGCCGCAACCGCGCCATACCGGCTGAGCACGCCCTGGCTGATCAGCGAGCCGATTTCGTTGGTGATCTCCGTCGCATATGACGACGGCAAGGTGGCCAGCACCGCCATGACCTGATTGGCACTGACGCCCTCGCCGAACATCGTACGCGCGCTCAACGCACCGTGCAGATCGGCGATCAGCCGCTCGGCATCGATGCCCCAGCTATCCCGCACATTGTCGATGGTCGCCATAACGCCGTCGGCGAGGCCGATCATGCCGGTCAGCACCACAAGGGCGGTATCCGGCGTGATCACGTCGGCGCGGATCGAATTGCGGATATCCGTCAAGGCAATCTGATGGTTCTGCACCAGCGCGGCCAGCGCCTGGCCGACCTCGCCCCTTACCGTGCCGTCGCCGGCCGTGGCGACCGGCAACAGGATCGCCAGCGCCTGCGCGCCGGTGAGCGAATGCGCCGCGATGGCGCCCGAGATCGCTTCGACAAGTTGGCCGGCCTCAAGGCCTGGCAGCGCCGTGAGTCCGGCCGCCAGGAGCCCACGATCGCCCGGCAAGGCAGGATTCAGGCTGATCGCGACCAGCGCATCAACCGCCAGCGCCGGCGTCAGCACGCCCGGATTGGCGTAACCGGTGCTGACCGTATTGGCGATCGCCGCGATGGCCTCGGCGGCCGTAACCCTCATCTGGCCGCCGTCGTTCAACAGCCTGGCGAGTTCGCCGGTCGCCGCCTCGCGCAGGTCGGCATGACCGACCAGGCCTGCCAGCAGAATGGCGGCTTGCTGCCCGGTCAGTTCGAACGAGGTCACGGCATTGTGGATGCCGGTCATGATCACGGACGGCGCAACGCCGTAATTCTCCATCTGCGCGAACGCGAACGAGCCCAGCGCCTGCCAGTTCGTTGCACCCGGCGTGCCGTGATCGATGGCCCAGCCATTCGCGGTGCCGTGGCTCATCACGGACAGCAAGAAAGCGACCGCCTGTTCGCCGGTCATCGCGCTGCCGGCCATGGACTGCGCGGCAATGCCGCTGACCGCCGCGTAGGCGCCGATCTGGCCGGCATTGACCATCGCGGCCAGCTTGGCGCCGGCCTCGTTCATGTCGAGGCCAGCGGTGGCCGCCGACGTGATCAGCGTGCGCGGATCGCCGAGCAGCATATTGATTTCGGCGGCGGTCGCGGTGGTGAGTTCGAAGCCGCCATTGGCGCCGAGCGCCTTAAGCACTTCGATGGCGTGCCGGCCCGAGATATGATCGTCGTCGGCTATAGAGTTATTGATCATTGCCTGAATGGCGGCGTTGACCGGGCCATTCAGTTCTGAAGCGCCGGGCTGAATGGCGACCGCCGCCGACATATTGGCGAACAGCGTCAGCGCCTGCTCGGGCGTAATCGTATCGGCAACCAGCGCGTCATGGACGGCCGCGACCGCGGCGGCGGGCGTCATCGACGCATTGGCCACCTGTTGGGCGATATATGTGCCGAATTGCGCCTGGAAGCTGGCATTCGCATGCCCGGCGATCTCGGTCAGCATCGACATGTTGGCGGCCGCGTCGGCACCGAACGCCGCCAGGATGCTCTGGAACGAGTTCAACGCGCCCGAAATCACCTCCGAGATCGTCGCGATGGCCGCGTCGTGCATCATCGCGCCGCGGATTTCAGTCTCCGGCGCGGCGTCGCCCTGCGCGGCCATGCCGGCCAGCAGCGTCACGGCCTGGTCGGCCGTCATCGCGCCCGACACCACGGCGTGCCGGATACCAGCCACGGCTTCATTGATCTGCACACCATTGGAGAAGATCAAGGTCGAGATATTGGTGACGATCGCCGTGTTGAGCGCGCCGCCATCATACTGGCCGCTATTCGCGATGGCGCCGAACAGCGCCATCGTCTGGTCGACCGTCATCGGAAGACCGATGGTGCCATTAATGGCGAACATCGCCTGCTGCGCGCCGATCTTGCCGGCCGCGATCAGGTCGGCGATTTCACGGCCTGCCACCTGATTGAGCGACGCATTCTCGGCGACGCAATGCGTCAGCACCGCGATGGCGCCCGCTGCCGTCAGCGTGTTGGCCGTCACTGCATGGTCGACGGCGCTGATCACCTGCGCCGGCGTCATCTGACCGGACGTCAGCAGGGCGTCGATTTCCGCCACCACGGTGGCCGGCACGTTCCAACTGGTGGTCATACCGATCAACAGGCCGGCGGCCTGCGCGCCTGTCAGCAGATGGGCCGCAACGGCATCGCTGACGCCATGCAGCGCGGTGCCGGTCGGGTCGCCGTTCACGATGGCGAGAAGCTGCGCGCCGATGGCCTGCTGCAGCGTCGGATCGGAACTCATCGCTACGCCGGCCAGGGCTGCCACGCCCTGCGCCGCGGTCGCGCGGCCGTCCGCCACCATCGCGGTGATGTCGCCAAAGAACGCGGCGCGATCGGCTTCTGGAACCTGGGCGCCGATCTGCGCGATGATCGGCAGCGCATTGCCGGCCGGCAAGCCATGGGCCATCGCCTGGCCGATGATGCCGTCGGCCTGCGTGACCGTCATCTCGCCCTGGCGGATCATATGCATGAGGAACCCGGTCACGGTCGGGGTCCAGGACGCATTGTTGTTAGCCAGGCTCAACAATGCCAGCGCCTTCTGATCGAAGCCCTGGCCTGCATAATAGACCTGCGCGGCCACGGCGCCCTGGACCATCGGATCGGTGCTTGGCGCGAACGACAACAGGATGATCAACGCGTTCCGGCTATCCAGACCGGAATGCAGGGCGATGTCCTGGATGGCGTCAACGGCCCAAATCTGTCCGTTGCTGATCAGCGCGCTGATCGCCTCATAGGCGTTCAGGCTGCCGCTGAACTTGCAGTACATCGTCACGGCCTGATCGGCCGTGAGCGCATGCGAGGCCACCATGCCTTCGATGGCGGCGCCGACCTGCGCGGCCGGCAGGCCGTCATACAGCATCGCCAGGTTCAGGACGGTGGTGAGCCCGGCGATACCGGCCGAAGCCGTGATGGCGCCGAGCGCATGATCGAGCGTGGTCACGTTGGCGGCAACCAGCGCCATCACAAGGAGATCGGCACGGCCGACATTGGTTGCCAGCGCGCCCAACTGACCGAGGACGTTCTCGACGACGGCGTCGTGGCTCGTTCCGGCACCGGCCAGCAGCGTATTGAACTGGTCGCCGGAAATCTGGCCGGCCTTCAGAACCGCGATCAGTTCGCTGCCGACGGCCGAAATCGCATCGGCGGCCCCGGTCGCCGCGATGGCGCCGAGCACACGAATGACGTCGTCCACGCTGGTGGTCTTCGGCAGCATGTAGTCCGGATTCGGAGTCCAGGCCGAATGAATGGCGGAGATCAGGCGCGCGGCCGTGATCGTACCTTCAGCGATAAGCGTCGCGATTTCGCCGAGCGCCGCGGGGCTTTCGGAAATGCCGGCCAGCGTCATCACGGCGGCATCGACCCGCCACCAGCCGGACGTGATCGCAGTGTGAATTTCCGCGCCGGTGACGCGGCCGCTGCCGATCAGCGCCACGATTTCAGCTTCGGCGTTTCTGTTAATCCGATCGTCGCCGGTCATCACGAAGGCAACGCGGATCGCTTCGGGTCCCGTCAGCAGATGTGCGGCGAGCATCGCGTCGAGCGTGCTCGCAAACATGTTCGCCGGAATCCCCTCCCGGTAATTGATGTTCGTGCCGACCCAATTGGCGGAGAACAGGTGCCCCAAGGTGATCTGGATGACCGATGAGCGCACACCGTCGGTGGTGCCGGGCGCGCCGATCGCGGCGATCAGCATGCCGACCGCTTCCTGGTTGGTCAGGGTGCCGGCGTTGAGCGCGGCGCCGAATGTGTTCTGCAGCGAGATCCACGACATGTTGGTGATTGGGCCAGACGCCGCGAACACCTTGGCAAGTTCCTCGCCGGCCGCGGCCTGCACCGCGATATCGCCGTGCCCGCCGATGCCGATCAGCAGCGAGATCGCCTGCGCATTGGTCAGCGTCGGCGGCGGCGCCGACAACGCATGGTCGATGGCGTCCATCACGGCTTGCGCGGACGTCTGGCCGCTGTGGATCAGCGTGTAGAGCTGATCGGCCGCGCCGTTCAGTGTCGCAAGATCGGTCGTCGTGTCCAAGCTGGAGAAGATGCCGGTCGACGGGTCAGCCGATCCAACAACGCCCAACTGGCTGTTGATAGCGGACTGCAATGCCGCGTTGTTCGGAAACTCCGCCGCGAGCGCGCGCAGCACTTCGCCCGCATGGGCCGACGTAATCAGTTCGCCGGAGATCAACGCCGACAATTCCGAGTTGATCGCGATCTGCACGGCCGAACTGGCGCCCGCCGCCGCATTGGCCAACAGCGCTACCGCCGCATCGACGCCCATGGTGTGACCGGTCACGGCCGCATGCACGTCAGCCGTCGCTTGCGTGGCGGTGATTTTGTTCTGCGAGATCAGCGCGCCAATTTCGGTACCTACGGCTGAGGCCGGCACGGCCGTATGACCGTCGCCAACCATCGCGGTCAGCAGCGCGATGCCGATATCGACCGGCATGCGATCCAGCGTCATCGCGTTATGGATGGCGTAAATCGCGTCGGAGGCCTTGTACCAATCCGTGAGTATCGACGGGATGGCGGCGGCCGCCTCCGCAATCAGCGTCGGGTTCTGACCGGCCACGAGAGCCATCAGATTGACGGCGCCATATTCACTAGATCCGATTTGGTATCGCGCGTTCGCGATATCGGCCATCGCCTGCGCGGCTGTGAGCAGACCGCTCTCGATCAGCCCAGCGATCGCATGGGCGATCTGTTGCTTCGGCGCCATCGACACATCGGTGCCTATGGTGAGCGCCGTGACGGCCTCGTCGGCCGTCAGCGCATGCGCCGACACCAGCGCGACGATCTGTTCGCCAATGGCTTCCGCCGTATTGCCGACGCCCATTTGTGAGGCCAGCGTCGACACCAGCTTGCTGGCCGAGACGCTGCCCGACTCCAACAGGTGGGTCAGCGAGGCCGTGACGGCGGCGTCCATGCCGGGAGCGTCGCTCGCCGCCAGCGCCATCAGCGAGCCGAGCGCCTTGGCGAAGTAGTACTGATATTGATCGCCATAGGCGAGATATTGCGCCGCGGACGACACGCGCCCGGCGACGACATCGACGGCCGCCTGGGCCGTCACTTCGCCGCTGGTGACCAGCGTGCTCATCGCACCGCTGACCGCCGTCGCGAAGGACGGGCCGTAGCCACCATCTGAATTGAGCGCGACCAACAGCTCGACGGCATGGCTGCCATTCAGCGCATTGGCCGCGACGGCGGTCTGAATGTCCGCCATCACCTGCGCGACCGACAGGTGATTGTTGACATACAGATTGACGATCGCCGTCGTCGCGGCGGCTGCATGTCCGGCTTCGGCCATGCCGGCCAGCATGACGACGGCCTCGTCGGCCGACAGCACATGCGACGTCACCAGATTGCGGAGCTGATTCGTCGCCAGGGTCTGACCGTAAGAGTCGTACGTGTTCACCATCGAGCCGAATTCGGCGCCAGCCACGGCCGCCAAATCGCCATTGGCGTCTACCGCTGCTCCCAACATTGGCAGCGCTTGCATCCACATCAGCGAGCCGCCAGCGGCCGCGGTATGCATGCTGGCCATCGCGTCCGCAGCGGTAATCTTGTGACCGGCAACCAACTGACCGATTTCGGTCCCAACGGCCCCGGCCATCTGCGCGTCCTGGGACGAACCGCCGATCAACGTCAGCATTTCGACCAACTGGGTCGCCGGCATGTGTTGGGCATCGAACGCGCTCGTCACGTCGTCAACCACCTGCGCGGCCGGAATATGGTTCTCGGAAGCCAGTATCGCAATCGGCGACAGCGCCCAGCGCTGGGAGTAGGCCGGCGCGTCAGACGCGGCGGCGGCAATCGCTCCGATAGCGTGGTCGGCCGAAATCTGGTTGCCATGCACGAGATTGAGAATCTCGGCGCGCGCCGCATCGCCGACCGACGGATCGACGCCTTGCGTGGTGTATTGGCCGACCATGATGCCGGACAAAAGTCCCACGGCCTGCTCGGCGGTCAGCGTGTGGCTGGTCGCGACCGCGTTGTGGATTTCGGTCATCGCGTCGGCGGCGGTCAATTCGCCGCGCCCGATGATCGTCGCGATCTCGGCGCCCGCGATGCCTTGCAACGAGTGGTCGCCTTGGCCGATCAGACTGGTGATCTCATGAACCGCCTGCAGGCCGGTCCACGTATCGTTGGCGACATGGGATTCAATCGCCGCGAGCTCTGGCGGCAGATCGGCGGGGGCGTGAACCTGCACCGGCGGCGGCGGCGGCGTGTAGCCGCCTTCGCCGGACGGGCTGTAGTATTCGCCTTCGCGGCGCGGGAGGGCGTCCGATCCGCCGACGACCTTGTCGAGATCGTCCAGCGACAGCGCATCGTCGAACTGACGAATTTCAATGGCGCTCTTCGAGCCGCGGCTTTTCGACATCGACATAAACGTAGCCCCCGTAAAATGTCCGTCTACCGATCCCGGCCAGCAGCGCCGGCACCGGTAGCACGCACTAGGTGAGTTTGAATGAAGAAGATCTGACTTGCGATGGCGCAATGCGCCGTATTGAAAACATTTGCGCACAGCGGCAGCTAGTTTGCGCGGAACGGGAGTTTTCTTGCGCCGATTTCAGGCCCTATCTTTGGGCGCCGACAAGCCGTGCAAACCCTGGTGCCTTGCAAAGCCGGTGCCCCTCTTGCGCTTGTTAACTGCGACCGTTGCGTTCACCGGCGGCAGGTTTGGACGACATGCCGCCATGATGCGTTTCATGCACCGGCCCAACCGAAAATGCTGTGAGGAATCTCACACTTCGTGCAATTGTGGTCGGCAGGCCATTTCGGCTACCGGCCCCGCTTTGGGAGATCCGCCGTGTTGAGCCGCCTTGAGACCCTGGCCCAAATTCCGTTGCTGGGATCGCTGGACACCGCCGCCATCAAGGCGATTGACGCTCGTTGCGCATGGCGCCGGGTCACCGCCAAGGAATGGGTCATCGATTATCAGGACGACGGCATCGACGTGTTCTTCGTCACGTCCGGCATGGTTCGGGTGCTGATCTACGCCAAGTCGGGCCGCGAAGTGATTCTCGGCGATCTGGAGGCCGGCGGCTTCTTCGGCGAGTTGGCCGCGATCGACGGCAAGCCGAGGTCGGCCGGCGTCCTGGCGGTCACGGACGCCATCATCGCCACCATGCCGGGGCCGGTGTTCATGGAGGTGCTGCGTACCTATCCGGACGTGTCGATCCAGGTGCTCAAGCTGTTGGCCGCGCGGGTGCGCGCGCTAGACAACCGGGTGCTGGAATATTCCAGCCTCAACGTGCAGCAGCGGGTCTATTCCGAGCTGTTGCGTCTGGCGCGGCCCGATCCGGCCGACGCGCGTCAGGGTATCCTGTCGCCGCCGCCGATTCATTCGGAGATCGCCGCGCGCGTCAGCACGCATCGCGAGGCCGTCGCCCGCGAAATGAAGCTGCTCGAACGCGAAGGCTTTCTGCAGCGCCGCCGTGGCGCGCTGGTGCTGACGGATATTCCGCGCCTGATGGAAAAGCTCGACCGGCACGAGTGAGTTACCAGCGGCGTCGATGCTTAGACCGTAGCCCGATTGAGCGCAGTAAAATCCGGGTAGGTTCGTTCCCGCATGTCGCTTCGCTCCATACGGGCTACGGTTCGGCGAGCGGGCACTTCAGAGAAATGGATCCATCTTCTACGACGCCGCTTCGACCACCGGATTGCCGGCCGCGATCCTGTCCTCAAGCCGATCATACAGCGTCGCCAGCAGCATCCCGCCCAGCGCCCGGCATTGCGCGATGGCCTGCATGGCGGCGGCGCGCTGTCCGGTCGCGATGGCGGCCAGCAGCTCGGTGTGGCGCCGCGACAGTTCGACGAATTCGGCACTGGTTGCGGTCTGGGCGTCGCCCACGAGGGCAAACAGCTTCTGCGGCAGAGCCTTGCCCTTGAGCATGTGTTCGCCGGCTTCCAACATCGCCAGACCCTTGGCCGCGCGCGCGGTCTCGTCCGAGATCACGATGTCGAAGCCGACCTGTTTGCAGTTGCTCTCGATGCGCGCGGTGGTGTTCACCACATCGCCCATCGCCGAGTAATTGAAGCGCTTTTCCGAGCCCATATTGCCGACGCAGGCGATGCCGGTGTTCAGTCCGATGCCGATCCTGACCTCGGGATCGGCGGCGCCGCGCTGCTGGAATCCGAAGGCGTCGCGGGCATTGAGGTCGGCCAGCACGGTGCGCATTTTCAGCGCTGCGTGGCAGGCGCGCATCGGATGGTCGGCGATATCCAGCGGCGCGTTACAGAACGCCATGATACCGTCGCCGATATACTTGTCGATGGTGCCGAACTCAGCCTGAATGGTGTCGGACAATGGCGACAGCAGCCGGTTGATGAACTCAACCAGTTCGGGAGCGGTCAGCCCTTCCGACAACGGCGTGAAGCCGCGCACGTCCATGAACATCAAGGTAATGACACGGGTTTCGCCGCCGAGCTTCATCAACTCGGGCGCGTCTTCGAGCTTGGCCAGCAGTTCGGGCGCAACATATTGGCCGAATGCGCGCCGCACGAATTTCTTCTCCTGGTCTGTCACCACATAGAGGAGACCGACCACCGAGAAATACGCCGCGAAGGCGCCGAACAGCGGATAGACCGGATCGAACAGCAGACCGAACTGGGTGAAGGCGAGCCACGAGCCGCCGATGCCGGCCACCAGGATGACGACGCCGACCACCGCCGCATAGCGGGCGCCGAGAAACAACAGCAGGAAGGTCAGCAGCGCGCCGAGCAGCACCGCCCCGAGGATTTCCGCGCCCGTCATCCAGTCCGGGCGAAACAGAAAGGTCTGGCTGAGAATCTGTTCGGTCGCGTGCGCATGGACCGAGACGCCCGGCACGAAACCGCCAAGCGGCGTCGGCCACGAGTCATGCAGTCCGGCCGCCGAGGTGCCGACGAAAATGATCTGGCCCTCGATGCGCGGCCGCGTCTCAGCGTCCTTGGCGGGGTCCAGGATATCCTTGGCTGACACATAGCGTTCCGGCCGGTCGCGGTCGAAATACAGCCACACCTCGCCGTCACCGGTCAGCGGCACGGTGAATTGCCCGACCCGCAGGTCGACCACCGCGCGTTTTCCGGTGTCGGCCTCGCCGCTGGCGCCGGTGCCGCGCACCACGATGCTCTGGGCCTGTTGGGCCACGCGCAGCGCCTCGGATACAAGGCTTGGATAAAGCTTGGCGCCATCGGTGAACAGCATCGGCACGCGGCGCACGATGCCGGACGTATCGCGGCTGCTGAGATTCAACCCGCCGATGCCCTTCGCGGCCTGATCGAAGATGTCGAGATTGGTCGCCGTGCCGACGAACTGCGATGTCATTTCGGACGGCTTGATGCCGGCTAGCGCGAAGCCCGCCTTGACGCTCGGCCGCCGGTCGTTGGCTACGCGCGCCGCCGCGAAGCCAAGCACCACCGGCGCCTGTTCGATCGCGGCAACGAAAGTACGGTCGTAGTCCGGCAGGCCGGTCAACAGCGCCTTGGCGCGGTCGGTATCGCCGCCCGGCGGCAGCGCATCGAGCACACGATGCGGCGAGGAGCGGTCGGGCTCGGCGAAGGTCACGTCGAACGCCACTACGCCGGCACCGAGTTCGGCCAAGCGCCGCACCAGCGATGCCACCACGTCGCGCGACCACGGCCATTGCCCGATGGCGGCCAGCGACGCCTCGTCGATGTCGACGATCCGCACTGGCGCATCGTTGTTATAGGGGCGCGGCCGGATCTGCTGATAGGCGTCGAAGGTGCGCTCGCGCATCTGCGCGATCGGCGCCGGATCCACCGCCCGGAGGAACGTCATCGCCGATAGCGCGGCGACGGCCAACACAATGGCTTTGGCGGTCTTGCTCTTCAGAAAAGCGGGCAGACACAGGCCCATCGAATTTCCGGCCCTATGTACAGCACTTCGGCGGCGGCCCCGACGGCGGCGGCGATTGCGTCGCGGCGGTGTTCGAACTGCTGGTCTGGCTGGCCTGCGAGGTGGTCGTCACGGCCGGCGGCGTCCCGCCCGCAAACGAACCGGACGTCGTATTCGAACTGGCCGAGGTCGAACCGGAAGCACTCGACGGACCGGCGGCGGTCGAGCCCGACGCGGGCGGCGAAGCCGGCGTAATGGCGGCGGTCGTGCTCGGCGTCGTGGTGCTGACAGAGGCTGCCTGGGACGAGGTGCCGGTGCTGACGCCGCCAGTTTGCGTGCCCTTGCTTTGCAGTTGCTGGTTGGTGGAATTGAACTGTTGCTGCGAGGTCGGCGCCGTCGTGACCGGAACAGAAATGCCGGCCGTACCGGTCTGGCCCTGCGGGACATTGGCCGGCGCGCCAGCACTGGGACCAGCATTCGGCGTGACCGTGAGATTGCCGAACACGTTGGTCGCGGTGGTCTTGCCGCCGTTGACCTCAATAATGGCAACACCGCCCCGGATGCCGATGGTGGCCGGCGGCGTCTTCACCGTCGCCTCGCCGTTGTGCGAAATCTGACCGCCGACAAAGCGCATCAGGCCCTTGCTGACCGACACCGTCATCTTGCCGACGCTCTTGTTCGGATCGAACACATATTCGTCGATCATGATGTCGCTGTTCGGACCGACCGTCAGCGTCGTCCGGTCGATGAACAGCAATTGCAGCGAACCGCTGGCGTTGGTCTTGATGCGCTCCTTGTGCACCACGGCGGCGCCGATGGTCAGCGTACGCCCGGATACCGTGGAATCCGCGTTGACGGCCGCCGCCTTGCCGACCACCTGAGCGAAAGCCGGCGTCGCCGCCAGCAGCGCGCTGAGCAGTATAGCGTATGATTTCATCGCGGCAGCGCGCATGGCCGTTCCTCAGAAGCGGGCGGTCGGTCCGAACGTGACCGAAAAATTGCTGAAGTCGAAGTTCGGCAGGTTCGAGTGATTCCGCGCGTATTGCAGTTGGGTGCGCAGACCATAGCGCTCATAGATCTGCACGTCGAACAGCATCCCGACGCGCCATTCGCGGTCATGACGGACGGTATCCGGATCGACAGCAATATTCGCGCTGTCGTATTCGGCGCGGCTTAGTCCGGCGGTCGGCGTCACCACTACCTGCCGGGTGCTGTCGCCCCACGGCATCGAAAATGCCACCGGGAAGCCGACATCGACCGACCAGCGTTCGTAGCCGTTGAAATCGAATACGCCTTCATCTGTGCGATTGCGGTCGAAGGTAGCACGGCCGAACCAGCGCGCCGGCCCGAAGGCGGCACCCTCGGCGGCGACGCCGACGGTGGTCAGCGTCCCGCTCTGTTGCGCGGCGGTCGGGAACGCCATCGAGTCCCGGAAGGTGCGGTCGCGGATTTCGATAAAGGGTTCGACCCGCGCGAAATCTCCGAGGCTGAAGCGCATCGACAGGCCGGCGCCAGGCGCCGTGAAGTACAGCGCGCTGTCGAGGCTCGCGGCCACGCCGATCACATAGGGCTTGATCGAGCCGCCGGGGATCGACGGCAACGCAAAGCGCGGGCCGGCCTGGAGTTCGATCAGTCCGAGGTCGAACTGCGACAGCTTGAACTGCTTGGCGTAGTAGCCGACGAGGCCGGCTTCGAGCGACACGCCGCTGCCCTCGATATCGTAGGTGTAGCTGGCGCCGAACAGCGCGAACCAGTTCCAGTCCGGCTGCTTGGCGAACTGGTTGTTGATCACGGCATCCTGGCCGAGCGACCGGACCAGCAATCCGCTCGGCCCCGCATTGGCGTTGCTCTGGTAGCGCAGGCCGGTATGGGCGAACACACCCCATTTCTGCGGGTTCAGCCGGCGATCGATTTCGGCAATAAACTGCGCGGCCTCGCTCTGCACATCTGCGGGCGAGCCTGCCGAGCCCTGCGCCTGCTCCAGATAGCTGCGTGCCATGCGGTACGAGCCGAGCTTGAAATACAGCACGCCGAGTTGCAGCCGGACGCGCGGCAGGTTCGGATTGAAAAACAGCACCCGCTCCAGCGCGCCGATCGCGGCTTCGTAGTCGCCGGCCTTAACGGCCACGTCGGCGAACTGAAACGTCACATTGAGATTTTTAGGATCGGCGTACATGCGCTTGAACAGCACATGATATTCCGGGTTAGCGGCCTGCGACGGCGAGACGCCTTGCGCAAAGACCGGCCCGGAAGCCGAACCGGACGCCACCAATGATAGGCTCAAGCCTATGGTCCATTTGATGATGCCAGCCAAACTCACAGCGACCCCACATACACAATTCTAAGTACTGCAACTCGTACACCGTCACTGCGACGACGGGCAATCGCTATCGACTTATCCCTGCCGGTTTGCACGGAGCGGGACGCATTTTCTGCGCGGATCGGCACGGCTGCCGGTGACGCCGCAGGCAGCGGCAACCGGCTGCGCTCTGTGACATTCCGGCTTCGCCGCGACGTCAGAATCGCGATCTCAGCAGCACGGCCACGATGCCGACATAGGTCAGATTGTGCACGAGTTGATCCGCCCCGATGGCGATCCAGAAACCCTTATCGGCCGCCGTCCATCCGGTCCTGTGGCCGATCTGCTCCTTCAGCCAATCGACATGATAGTGGACGACGAATTCCGCCGCCGCGATCGCCACGATCATGAGGGGCGTCGCGCCGAACAGCCAAAGGCACGGCGCGGTACCGATCGCGTGGATAGCAGAATGCTCGATGCCGGCCGGGTGGCCATAGATGCCCTTGAACTGCACATGGCGGACCGTCTGGAGAACGAAATCACAAACAAAATGCTTAACCAGCAGCAGCGTGATGGCGCCGAGCGCAACGAAGATCGGGTCGGTCATGATCGAGTTCGGCCATTGTTACGCGCGCCCTGCCCTCTCAAGAGCAATGCCTGACGTACTCTTGAACATCGCATCGCTCATGGCAAGAGAGCGGAACCAGATCCAAATCCCGCGACGAACACGCGCTCCGTCGAATGCGAAATGCGATTCCGTCGAAACGAGGCCCGGCGTCGACCGTTGCAGTCGATGCTGTCTGAAGTGGCCGGAGACGTTCCGTGTGTTCGGCGTGGATGCGCTTGCCGCGTGATACCGGCGCAAGAATCGAACGTATGCTCGACGATGCCAATGCTGTTCGGCGTACACGCGCCGCATGGTTATTCCCCCGACACCGAACTTCTCGATGATGTCCAGGCGTATCAGGATCACTGCCTCAGCCGGCTCTTCGGTTGGGCAACTTGCGAGTGCAAGACGGCCGGCCGGTCGGAGGCGTTTTTTTCGACCAGATACCGGCCTGCTGTTGAACCAATTTTGTTGAAAATCAGCCAGATACATTGGCGTCTCGACACACCCGGAGCCGGTAGAGTCGTATTGAAATCGCCCCTGGGAACCGGTACCGTAAAGATCGCGCCAGGAATAAAACCTATGGTTGCGGACAGACAGGAAGGTTCAAGCCTGCCTTGCTTCCGATTTCTCGGCGAATTTCGGACGCAATGGCCGGCGGCACCACGGGATCTGCCGATCCTGGGAAAAGCCCGGGAAGTCTTCGCGTTTTTGGCCTTCAACGCCAATAAAGAAGTTCGGCGCGCCACCCTGTCGAACCTGATCTGGGCCGATCACACCGATCACCGTTCGCGTGCCAATCTCAACACCGCCCTGTGGCGCATCAACCGCGCGCTCAAGACGCTGGGGACGGACGATCTGCGTCTGCACATGAACGGCACGCAGCTCAAGCTATCCGTGGCGCCGCACGTTTTCATCGATGTCGTCGCGCTCGAAGCCTCGGTGCGGCAAGCCGCCGAACTATGCAAGGACGGCCACAAGGTCAGCCTGCCGCCCGGCATCGGCCGGACGCTGGTCGATGTACTGGCCGACGACTGCGAAGGCTTTCTGGAAGGCTGGTCGAGCGAGTGGGTGCTGATCGAGCGCGAGCGGTTTTTCAACCTGCAAATCCGCGGCCTGGCCTTTCTGATGCAGGACCTCGCCGAAAGCCGCCGGATCGAAGAGGCGCTGGAATATGGCCGCCGCATCCTGCGCATGGACCCGATGCGCGAATGCGTGCAACGGCAGGTGATGTGGCTGCATGTGCTCAACGGCCATCAGGGCAATGCGATCCGGCAATATCTGGACTATGCCCGCACGTTGCAAACTGAACTTGGCGTCTCGCCGATGCCGGAAACCCGCGCGCTGTATGAATTCATCATCGCGCAAAATCCCGACGCAAAAGCCGGCGCGCCGGAGCGGCGCAAGAGCGGCGTGTTGTTTCCACCGGCCCAAGATCCGCACCCCGATCGGACCGACGCCGAGCCGGGCGTCTATGACGTCGAACTCACCCGCCTGCGTTCGCTGATGACGCGGCTCGACAGCCACCGGCAATCGGTGTTCTCGGCGCTGGCCAGGGGCGGCGTGAGCTGACGTCGTTTCGCCGACGACTTCTGCGACCGAAATAATCTTCACAAAAATCCGCGATGCCCGCGTCGGCAACGGCTCCAAATCGCGCCATGACCGTCGCCGCAAGCCTTTGACCCGTTTGAAGATTGATGAAGCTGTGATTGGCTGGTGATGTATGTGCAATCGCTTTGAGACCGCCGTGAAATCACGCTGAAGACCGGCGCGTATGTCCGGCGCGAGCGACTGACGACAACGGCGAATGCGCGGAGATCTAGGCTGCGCCCGGGAGAAACGAATACTCCTCGAGAAAGTTCAACGGATGGCTAACGCGCGCAGCCGGGGCGGTACCCCCACCGGCGAGACTCACGCCAGAAAGTCCCGCACCAGGGAGTCTGGCTCGGGCGAGTCTCAGTCCGACGCGTCCCTGTCCGACGAATATCATTCCTATGTGATGCGCGTCCGTGCGCAACGTCCCCATCCGCGCTCTGGTTCTCGCTCCGGTCCACGCGCGACACCGGACGAGCCGACACTTTCGGTACGAGTCGAACATGTAAATACGCGGCAGGCCATGCACTTCACCGAGCTTTCTGGTGCCTTCAACTTCATCGCGGATTCGTTGCGCCGCAACGTCCTTCATCCCGATCCGTGAGCCAACATCGGAAGCAAACAGATGTATCTGCACCCCGGCGTCTACATCGAGGAAATCCCGAGCGGCTCGCGCCCGATTGAAGCGGCGAGCACATCGACAGCCCTGATCATCGGCTATGCGACCAAAGGGCCGCTGAACACGCCGACCCTGCTGTTCAGCTTCGACCAGTATGCCAGCCAATTCGGCGGCATCGTCGACTTCCATGGCTCCAGCGTCGGCCAGACCGTCGACTACATGGGCCATACCGTCCGCGCCTTTTTCAACAATGGCGGCGGCAAGGCCTACATCGTCCGCCTCGCCGGCGCCGGCAGCGCGCCCGCCAAAGCCAAGCTGGTCGTGCCGTTGGGCAGCGCCGCCAGCGTCGACGACATCGACAAATATCTCAGCATCCAGGCGGCCAATCCCGGCGTCTGGGCCAACGGCCTCGAATTCCGCGCGGTGCAGACCCAGCCGAACCCGCTGCGCTATTCGGTCTCGGTCGGGCGGACCGACAGCCAGGGCAACTTTGTGCCGAGCGAGGCCTTCGCCGACGTGTCGCTCGATCCCGCCGACGCAAAAGAATTTGTCGCCACCAACGTCAACGGCACGTCCGCGCAGATCAAGATCGAGCCGGTCACGTTGAGTTCGATCCCGGCCGGCGACAAGACCAAATACATGATCGGATCGCTCACCAGCGGCGATCTGTCAGGCTTGAAGAATTCCGATTTCAGCGCGCTCGACACCAAGAGCTTCGACGTCACGATCAATCCCGGCAATCCCAACGCGAAGACCGCGGTCGTCGTTCTGGCCGCGCCGACCTCGCTGGCCGATATCGCGGCGCAGATCGAATCCGATGTGCGGACCGGCGCCGTGGCCGACGACGACTCCCGCAAGCTTTTCACCTGCAAGGTCGAAAAGGGAAAGCTGGTGCTGCGATCCGGGATCCCGGACGCGACGGCTTCGGTGGCGGTGGCGGTTCCGGCCGCCGACGCGACCAAGGACGCCCGGCCGGCCTTGAGGCTGGATGGTGCCGGCGGCGCCGTGGCCCAAACCGGCGCGCAGGCGTTCCTCGCGACATTCTCCAACACGTCGAGTGCCACGCTGGCGGGCGGCGCCGACGGCGGATTGCCGGCCTCGGCGGACTATGAAGCGCTGCTGCCACAACTGCGCAAGCTGCGCGACATCAGCATCATGCTGGTGCCGGGCCAGAGCTGGTCGGCCGCTAACGTCGCCGGCAAGGGCATCATCGACGTGTTCAAGGGGCACGCCGAGCAGATGAAGAACCGGATGCTGATCATCGATCCGGCGGAAGGCCTGACCTTTACGTCATCGCTGTCATTCCTCAACGAGGGCTTCCCGACCTCGACCTACACGGCGACCTATTATCCGTGGCTCGAAGTCGCCAACCCGTATTATCACGCCGAGCTGCGGCCCGACCGCGCCCGCACCGTGTTCGTTCCGCCGTCCGGCTTCGCGGCCGGCCTGTGGGCCAAGACCGATGGACGCCGTGGCGTGTGGAAGGCACCCGCCGGACTGCAATCCGGCCTGACCGGCGCCGCCAACACCAAGCTGAAGATCGGCGACGACGAGCAGGACCAGCTCAACCCGGTCGGCGTGAACTGCTACCGCCGCATCATCTCCGACATCGTGGTCTGGGGCAGCCGCACGCTGGCCACCAAGTCCGATCCCGAATGGCGCTACATTCCGGTGCGGCGCACCGCGATGATGCTCGAGGAGAGCATCTATCAGGGCATCCAATGGGCGGTGTTCGAGCCCAACGATCACCGGCTGTGGTCGTCATTACGCTTGAACATCGGCGGCTTCATGGGAACGCTGTTCCGGGCCGGCGCCTTCCAGGGCGAAAAGGCGTCCGACGCCTATTTCGTGCGGTGCGGCCTCGGCGACACCATGACCCAGGCCGAGATCGACGCCGGACAGGTGATCGTTCTGGTCGGCTTCGCGCCGTTGAAGCCGGCCGAATTCGTCATCGTCCGCATCCAGCAAATCGTCGGTAAACAGTAGATCCGGGAGGACAGACATGGCCGCACCGCTCTTTCCGGTCAACACGCATCGCTACGATCCGTACCGGACCTTCAAGTTCCAGGTGATCATCGACGGCCAGGTCGTGGCCGGCCTGAGCAAGATGTCGGCGTTGAAGCGAACCACCGATGTCGTGGATTGGCGCACCTCCGGCGACCCGTCGCATGTCCGCAAGCTGCCGGGCGGCACCAAGTTCGACTCCATCACGCTGGAGCAAGGCCTGACGCACGATCCGGTGTTCGAGCAATGGGCTAACCTCGTCAACAATATCGACGGCGACGGCGCGGTGTCGCTGCTCAATTTCCGCCGCAACATCGTCGTCAATGTGCTGAACCTGCAGGGCTCGGTCGCGCTATCCTACAAGGTGTTCCGCTGCTGGGTGTCGGAATTTCAGGCACTGCCCGAACTCAACGCCACCAGCATGAACACCGTCGGCATCCAGACCCTCAAGCTCGAGAACGAAGGATGGCAGCGCGATTCGGCGGTGCCCGAACCCGCGGAATTCTGAATCATGGTGCTTCCCGGTGGACTCGCTCGCACGGATGGAACGATCGACCGGACCTACAGGTGGAAGCCGGTGGACGGAACGGTGGAGCGCGCGCTGGCCGACGCCGCGCACGCCCGCTTCCGGCCCGAAGCCATCTCGAAGGCCCTCGCCGGCGCGCTGGAATCGATCGGCGGCGAGCCGGTCTCGCGCGAACGCATCGATGCGCTGAGCGTCCCGGACCGGCGCTTCCTGATGATCGAACTGGCCGACGCGCTCGGCCTATCCTTCGCGTGGTCGACGCATGCCTGCGAGGCTTGCGCCAAGCCCTTCGACTTTCCGCTCGATCTTCGGGCGCTGCCCGTGATGCCGGCCGGCGAGCATTATCCGTCGACCGAGATCGCGACGGCGCGCGGCCGCGTGCGCCTGCGGGTGCCGACCGGCGCCGACCAGATCCGCATCGCGGCCATCGACGATGAAGGCGCGGCAGCCGATCTTCTGGCCGCGCTCTGCATCTCGGCCTGCGACGACGACGCTGCGGACGTGATCGACACGCTGTCGGCGGACGATTTTGCGGCCATCGAAGACGCCATGGAGCAGCTCGCGCCCACACTGGCCTGGGCCGCGCAGGCGCCCTGCCCCGACTGCGGGTTCGGCAATGTGATCGCGATCGATACAGCGGCGTGGCTGGTGTCGATGGCCGACGGCCCGACACCGGACGTTCACGAGATCGCGCTGGCCTATGGCTGGAGCGAACGGGACATTCTCGCACTCACCCGCGCGCAACGTCTGCAATACCTGGCGCTCATTCGCGGCGACATGCATCGGAACTGAACATGGCCGAGAGCCGACAACCAGGAAGACCGGGCAGGTTCCTGTCGGCCGTCGTGGCGGACAGCCGGGCCATGATGCCGCGACGCTCTGTCTTCTCGGATCATGATGTGGACGGGCCGCCCGCGCTCGCGAGCGATCCGGCGTTCGCGGTGCCTTCGCATCGCGAACTGCCTACCGCGCCGGATACCGGGCCGCATCCCGCGCGCGTGGCGCCGGGTGTTGCGCGGTCGCGGATGCGACCTTCGCTGCCGCCCTATGTGATGGACAAGTCTGCCGGACCAATGGCGTCTGCCGGAGCGGGCGTCGAGATGCGCGGCGAGACGTTGGAAGCCGTCGAGCCAGACACGACCGTGGCGTCTGAACGGCGCGACGAATTTCAACCGGTGTCGATCGACCCACGGGCGAATGTATCGGTTGATGACTCAATGCCGCCCACATTGCCTGGGCCGCCTTCGGAAGCGAGCGCCGGCGCGGTTCACGACAACGAAATCCATACGTCGAATGAAGGCCTATCGCCGATCGGTGACGAAACGCGACGACCACCGCGGTTCCGTCACGCCGCACCGTCGCCACGCGCTTCGAGTTCGTCAGGTTCAACCGCGTTCGAAACCGCATCGTCCAACCGTATCGCCACAGTAGCCGAGCGGAGTGGTGCACTCGACGTTTCAGCGCGGACTTCCGACGGCGCGAAAGCGCCAACATCGGAGCGAGCGCCTGCACCCACAACAGCGCAAGCGGCTGCGCCAGCAACAGAACCCACACCATCACCCGCCAAAGCGGTGGACACCGCCGCCGTATTGCAGGCTGCATCGCCGGCTGCGCCTCGCGCGCCGATGAACCTGACCCGCCCGCAGCGCGCGGCCACGCCAGCGTCGAGCGGCACACGCCCGCCCGCCGCGCCGCCGAGCGTGCATATCGGCACCATCGATGTGCGCATCGAAGCGCCGAAGCCGCGCGCGGAGGCACCGACGCGTCAGCCGGTGAGCTTCAGCGGCAGCGGGATGTTGAGCCGGCTTTATCTACGGAGGATGTAAGCCGTGGCCGCGCCGCTCCCATCTACACTGTCCAGAGTCGGCCAGATCGTCCGCGATCGGATCAAGGCCGATGCGTTTCCGGCAGACACCGACCTCCAGGTGACCATCGGGTCGCCGGGCGCCGTCGCGGGCAGCGGCCAGGAAAGTACCGAGACCAACATCATCAACCTGTTCTTCTATCGCATCGAGCCGTCCGGCTTCTACGCCGACGCCGGGGCGCAGGACCGCTGGTACATCCGCCTCTACTGCCTGATCACGGCGTTCTCGATCGAGGATGCGGCCAGCGATCCGAAGCTTTCGGCCGGCGAAGTCGACCTGCGGCTGCTCGGCGAAGTGATGCGCTATTTCAACGAAAAACCGATCATCATGCCGAAGCTTGGCGAGGATGACATCGGCTCGCGCCTGCAGGCGGTGTTCACGCCGCTATCCAGCGAAGAGATCAACCAGATCTGGTCGACGCAAGGCGACGTGCCGTACCGGCCCTCGCTGCGTTACGAGTTCGCGTTGCTGCCGATCGAGCCGACGATCCGGGCTTCGCCATCGCTGCCGGTGGTGGCGGGCGGCATCCATCTGCATCCCAACGCCACCATAGCGGCGGCGAGACGGCCCCCGCCGACACCACCACCGGCCTGGATCAGTCCGTCACTGGAGAGCGGCGAAGGCGCCGATTGGGTGCCGGCGCTGACCTTCGTATCCGGCGGCGTCGCGACGCAAAGTCTGACGCTTGTCACCGCGCCCAATCTGAAGGTGCCGGTCTGGATCGCCGGACCGAAGGCCCAGAAGATCGATTTCGTCTGGCAGCATATCGACAAGGGCGCCTGGACAACGCCGGCCAACGGCATCGTGGCGGATCAAGACATTCCGGAACAGCTTCCGCCCGTCGTCAACAATCGGATCGACCCGGCGCAGGCCGGCACCGCAAAACTGATCGACGTGCCGGTCGCGCTGCCGACGCTGGATGCGCAGCATCCGCGCCCGCAACTGCTGTTGTACGCGCAGCGCAAGCTCCCGGACGCGACCATACTTCGAAGCAATCCACTGATCCTGACGGTGAAGCTGCCATGACGCGCCCCGCCCTCACGGCCGAATGGAAGCGCATCGAATGCCTGTGCGAGATCGCGCAGGAATCGCGGCAGCACAAGCATCCGCCGCCCGAACTGGTCAGCCGGCTCGAGCAATTGCAGGTCGAGGTGCTGGCCGCGCGGGCGCAGGGCTCGTGGAATCCGGTATGCGGTCCGGGCCTCAGCCATCTCGCGCTCGACATCCTGGCCTGCGCGGCGGCGTCCGAAGTCTCCTATGTGGCGGCGTATGCCTACAGCACACTCGGCGCCGATCCGGCGACGCAAGCGCCCAGCAAGCGCACCATCCAGGCGCTACTTTCGCTGGACTCCGAAGACATCGCGGCGTTCAACGCCGAGCTGTCGCAGGACGCGCCCCTGCGCGCGCGCGGCCTCGTGGTGGTCGAGCGCGGCGGCATGGCGGCCATCGTCACGGCCGGGCGCACATTGCGCCAAGGCCTGTTCGGCGAGACCGATCCGCTGTCGCCGCCCGGCACCGTGCGGGTAAACCGCCAGGCCGATTGGGGCGACCTGATCGTGCCGGATCAATGCCGCTGGACGCTGCGCGAGTTCAGCGCCTTCGTGCGCCACCGCCGCACCGTCGAACGCGAATGGGGCGCTCCGCGTCGCGGCGGCCCGATCGCGTTGTTCAGCGGACCGTCAGGCACCGGCAAGACGCTGGCCGCGGCCGTGCTGGCGACCGAACTTGGCTTTCCGCTGTATCGCATCGATCTCGGCCAACTGGTCAGCAAATATATCGGCGAGACCGAGAAAAACCTGAACTCGCTGTTCGACGCGGTCGACGGCAGCGACACCATCCTGCTGTTCGACGAGTCCGATGCGCTGTTCGGCCGCCGTGGCGAGGTCAAGGACGCGCGCGACCGCTACGCCAATATGGAAGTCTCGCATCTGCTGGCCCGGATCGAGAACCAGCACTGCCCGTGCATCCTGACCACCAACTTACGAAGTTCGATCGACGCAGCGTTCCTGCGACGCTTTCAGATCGTCGTCGACTTTCCGCTGCCCGAGCCGACCGAACGCGAACGGATGTGGCGATGCCATATTCCGGCGCACGCGCCGCTCGCGCCCGATATCGATATCGCGATGCTGGCCCGCTACGCGCGCCTGACCGGCGCCAGCATCCAGAACGCTGCTTTGCACGCCGCCCATATGGCGGCGGCCGGCAACCGCCCGATTGCGATGGCGCTGCTGGTGCAGGGCATCTGGCGCGAACTCGCCAAGGACGGCGCGCGCCACACCCTTTCGGACATTGGACCGCTCGCCGCCTATCTCAAGGAAGCCAACGATGCTGACAATCGACCGGCTCGTGCTGCGCTTGCCGGGTGAATTCGCCGGCCGCGAAAAGACGCTGGGGCGCGCCATCGGGACGGCGTTCGCGCGCTATCGGCCGGCGCAGGCGCTGACCGCCGAGCATCTGGCGGCGACGCTGCAGGACATCTCGCCGGCCATGAACGACGCGGCGATCGCCGACGCCGTGGTGCGCGCGGTGACGGGACAGATCGATCGCCGGATCGACAACGCAGCCGGATCCACCGTCCGGCCCGGCAAGGGGACGCCGCGATGATCAAGGTCACGCGCGGATTGCTGATCGAATACGCGCTGGCGATTCCGCCATTGCTGCTGTCTTTCGAATTCAATCCGGAATCCATCTCGCGCAGCCGCACCATCACCATCCAGCGCGGCGACCTGCCGGCCAATCGCGGCGGCTATGGGTTCACGTCGCCGCTGGAAACCGCCCGTGCCGCGCAGGGCGTCTCGATGGAGCCGGAGACCTTCTCGGTCCGCATCCTGCTGGACGCCACCGACCGCATGAACGACGGCGACGCGATCGCCACCACGTTCGGCATCCAGCCCGAGATCGACACGCTGCGCAGCATGGTCGAGCCCAAAATACAGGGTCCGTTCGGCGTGCAGATCCTGGCGAGTTTGGGCGCCGTGTCGGACCGCGCGCTGTTCCGGCGCGAGCATCCGTCGGTGCTGCTGTTCGTGTGGGGCTACTACGTGCTGCCGGTATTCCTGACCTCGGTGACGCTCGACGAGAAGGCGCACCTGCCGAGCCTGATCCCGATCCGGGCGGAAGCCAATCTCAGCATGCAGGTGATCGAGAGCAGCAACATTTTCTACGACATCGAGAAGGTGCGGCAGCTGGTCGGCGCCGCGCTGCATCTCGGCAGTGAAATTTCGGGTTCGTTGTCGATTGAGGTGTCAATCTAATGGCCAAGCGCTCGCGTTACGCCGATGTGAAGACATTCGAGCCGGACGCGCTCGGCAACATTTCTTTCCGGGGTCTGCTGCCGCGGTCGATCGCGCGCGCCAGCGGCGCGGTCGAGCACACTATCGTAGCCGGCGAGCGGCTCGACCGGTTGGCGCTGAGCTTCTTCAACGACGACCGCTATTGGTGGCGGATCGTCGACGCCAATGTCGGCTTCCTGTGCGGCACCGACGTGGTGCTCGAACTCTCCGACGCTGCACAGCCTGACGATCCGCTCGGCCGCGTCAACACCGTCGGCAGCACGCTCGTCGTGCCGCCCAAGGAGGGCTGACATGGGATTCAGTCTGTTCAAACAGCCCTATATTATGCCCGCCGAGTGCATCATCAAGATCGACGGCGATCCGATCACGGATCTGTATCCGTTCGTCACCGAAGTCAGCGTCAACGCGACGCGCGAGAGGTTCACCGAGGGCACCATCACGTTCTATTCGCCGGTCGACGAAACCGGATACTGGCTGGTGGCCGACGACCCGCGCCTCGTCACCTGGGCCGACGTGTTGATCGAAGCCGATTTCCAGGACGGCACCGAGGAGGTGCTGCGCGGCGTGATCCTGCGCATCGACAATTCGTTTCCGGCCAATGCCGGCCAGGCCAATGTGAAACTGACCTGCCGCGACGATTCCGCGCGTCTCGATCGCGGCGTGCGCAACCGGCCGTGGGGCGACGAGAAGGCGCCGAGCACCGATACGGCCATCCTGCAGACCATGTCGGGCGAAGCCGGCCTTGCGCCACACCCGGACTCCGAGGCCGGCATGTCCGATCTGATCAAGCTGCAGAACGTCAGCGACATCCAGTTCCTGCGCCAGCGCGCCAAGGCCAACGGCTATGAGCTGATCTTCCACGGCGGCCAGATCTATTTCGGCACGCGGCGGCTGAAGATGGAAAGCCAGCCGACCATCATGGTCTATGCCGGACAGGCATCGAACTGCCGCTCGTTCTCGCCGCGCAATGACGGTCAGAAGGCCCGCAAGGTGGCGTATGCGCGCCGCGACGACAAAGGCGATCCGGGCGCGCCGGTGCCGGTCGAGCCCAATCTTGAACTGATGGGAACCGAGCCCGCGCAGGGCACCGGAAACGGCCTGCCCGAACAGGTCGATTATCTCGGCGCGCAGACGGTGCCGAACGACGCCGAGAGCGAAGCGATGGCGCGCGCCCGCGCCAACGACGCCGACATGAGCCTCCACGCCGACGGCGAACTCGATGGCAGCCTGTATGGCCACGTCCTTCGGGTCGGCGAACCGGTCGAGGTCGACGGCGTCGGCGAGCGATATTCCGGCACCTACTACGTCGACAGCGTCACGCACCGCTTCGACGTCAAAGGTTACGACCAGAGATTTTCGCTGTCGCGCAATGCGCTGGGCCGCAAGCCCGGCGGCGGCGCGACGCCCAGCGTGCCTGTCTGAGGCGAGGAAGCGATGGACGATCAAAGCGACCTTTTGGAGCTAACCGAGCAGTTGTCGAGCGGCAGCAGCCGCCATTACGGCAAGTATCGCGGCAGCGTGGTCGATAACGAAGACCCGGACGGGCGCGGCCGGCTCAAGCTGCAGGTGCCGTCCCTGCTTGGCGACACCGCGACCGACTGGGCGCTGCCATGCTTCCCGTTCGGCGGCGCCGATCAGATCGGCACGTATTGGGTGCCGCCGGTCGGCGCGCTGGTCTGGGTCGAGTTCGAACAGGGCGATCTGTCCTATCCGATCTGGACCGGGACCTATTGGACCGGCGGCGTGAAGGCGCCGGCCGACAAGCCGGACAAGCGCGTGTTCCGCACGACCTCCGGCCACACGCTCGAATTCGACGACACCAAGGACAAGGAGGCCGTCCGCATCGTGCATGGCGGCGAAGGCAATCCATCCGCCGTGTTCGACGAGAAGGGCACCGTCACCATCACCGACAAAAAGGGCGCGAAGCTGCATCTCGACGCCGACGGCAACCAGATCGTCATCCAGGACGCCAACGGCAACACCATCACGCTGGCGCAGAGCGGCACCACGGTCAAAGACAGCAACGGCCATTCGATCGCGTTCGATTCCTCCGGCGCCAAGATCTCGGCGACCCAGATCGTGCTCGACGGCACCATGGTGGCGCTCGGCGGCAGCGGCGGCGAGCCGGTCCTGAAGGGCCAGAGCTTCCTGCAATTCTTCATGACGCACATGCACCCGACCGGCGTCGGCCCATCCGGGCCGCCGATCCCGCAAGGCGAGGCCTCCGCGCTGTCGACCACGGTCATGACCAAATGAGTGTCCCGATGGACCACCGGCTGCCGACCCAGAACTACATGCGCTTCCCATTCGAGATCGGGCACGATGGCGCCGTGACCAGCGACCGCGCCCAGCATGTGCGCGAGCAGATCCAGCAGGTGCTCCTGACCATCGCGGGCGAGCGCGTGTTCCGGCCGGAATTCGGCGCCGGGGTGCGGCGGCTGGTGTTCGAGCCGAACGACTCGACGCTGGCGATGGTCACGGAAAAACGCCTGCGTTCATCGCTGGCCGAAGCGTTGCGCGGCGAGGTCGATCCGAAGACGCTGCGCATCGAGGTGACGCGTTTCGACGACGAGCCGGAAAAACTGGTCATTTCGATCAAATACGAATTGTCCGCCATCGGCCGGGCGGACGAAGTCATCATCGGCGGCAACCAACCGGGCGCGTGACGCATGGCGGAGATTCCCTCCCAGGTTCTGCGGTTCGATCTGTTCGGCTGCCTCGACTGCGGCCGCCGGACCGCGGAGCTGCCATGGCCGCTGCCCGATGTCGGCGGCGACTTCGACTGGCGCGCCCGCGACTACGACGCGTTGCGGGTCTTCATGATCGAACAGTTGATCGCGCGGTTTCCCGAGCGTCAGCGCTGGACCGCCGCCGACCTGGAAGTCGTGATCGTCGAGTTGCTGGCCGCCCTCGCCGACCAACTGTCCGACATGGCGGACCGCGTCGCGCAGGAAGGCACGCTGGAAACCGCCCGCCGGCCGAACTCGGTGCGGCGGCTGCTGAGCTTCATCGGCTACGACGCCGTCGCGGTCGCGGCGGCGCAGAAACTCATCAGCGCCGATCCGAAGACGATGCCGCGCGCGCAGTGCGATGAGATTCTGGAGCGGTTCTGGTTCGACAATCCGTTCGCGATGGATCAGGCGCGGCACGAAGGCCCGCAACTGATCTTCGAACAGCAGCGCATGGTAACGATCGCGGACTGCGCCGCGCGGGTCGACGACCATCCGCTGGTGCGGCGGACCAGCGTGCGCACCGCCTGGACCGGCGCCTGGGACACGATGTCGATCGCCATCATCCTGCCCGACACCGAATGGCGGCTCGACCATTCGTTCGACACCATCCAGAAACCGCCGGTGCTCGACACCGATGCGACCGAAGCCTTCACGCGGCGCATCGCCAAGCTGAAGGACGACATCGTGTCGTTCCACACGGTCCAGGGACTCGCGGTCCCGGACTGGACCCGGAATCCGACCTTCCGCAGCATCCTGTCCGGATTCATCGAGGCCTATCGCATGACCGGCCAGCCGGTCGTGCTGCTCGATGCGATCCCGGCCGGCATCGCCATCGTGGTCTCGCTGATCGTGCGGCCGACCTTCTTCCAGTCGGAAATACGCGCATCCGCCGAGGCCGCGCTCGGCGATGGACCGGAGGGCTTCTTCCAGGCCGGACGGCTGCGCTTTGGTGAAGACGTGTTCGCCAGCGACCTGCTGGCCAAACTGATGGACATCGAAGGCGTCGAGAATGTCTGCCTGATGCGCTTCAAGCGCGTCGGCCGGGCCTATCCCGATCAAAGCGAAGTCGGCCGCATCGTGCTCAGCGGACTGGAGGTCGCGGTCTGCGACAATGATCGCGATCGGCCCGAGCGCGGCTATTTCTCGATCATCCTGCACGGGGGGATGCGCGTATGACGCAGGACCTCACCCGCTGGAACCGCGCCGGCCTGTCCCGCTTCCGCTATGTGGACGCGAATGCCGCGACGCATCTCGAGGCGCTTCGCCTCGAACTCGCCAGCCGGTTCGCGGATTGGAAGAGAATCCAAGCAGAGACCCCAGCCGACGAAACCATCGCCGAGTGGACGGAACGCCTGCTCAAGCAATATCGCGACGACCGGCGCGACTGGGCCTGGGAAACCACACGGTCGTTCGCCCGCGCGCTGCACATTCTGACCGAACATGTCGATGCGTTCGCCAATGAAGGCTATCTGCGCACCGCGACGCAGTGGAAGAGCGTACGCCGCCTCGCCACCATGGTCGGCTATACGCCTTCTCCCGGGTCCTCGGCGACCACGCCGGTCGTGTTCATGGCCAAGAGCGACGTGACGCTCGATACGCTCCGGCGCGGCTTTGCGATCAAGCACGTTCCGGCCGGCGCACCGCCTGTGATTTTCGAGACGCTTGAAGACATCGACATTTCATTCGCGCTCAATGCGCTGCGGCTCAAGGACTGGAACAAGAATTCCACCGCACTATCGTCTGCGCAGGTGTTCGCCCCGAACCCGGCAAACGCGCTGGCCTGGCCGGTGCCGGCTGGCAGCACGATCGGCGCCGGCGAACTGGCGGTCCTCGAAAGCGTGACCAAGCCGCCCGCCGCCGCCGTCGCGCCGGTCGCCGCCATAGTGGCGACCTCGGACGGCGCCGTGGTGACCATACGCGGGTTCGGCGCGACCCCCGCCGTCCCAACGGGGCTCACCGTCGACAGCGCGCGGCTGCATGTCGGTCCGACCCAGTCGCTGGTGCCCAGGCTCAACGGCCCCGGCGTGGTGCGTGTCTCGTCGCCGCACAGTCTCGTGGCCGGCGATGTCGTCGCCTGGAAGGACGGCACGTCTGTCTTGTTCGCCGCCGTGGTTCAAGCCGACAGCGGCGCCGTGCGCTTGCGACCGGCTAGCGACGTTAAGGCGCTGCCGAAGAAAGACACAGCTCTGTTCCGCGCGGGGTTCACGCCCCTCGCGCAGTTCGAAGCGAACAGCTCCGAATGGCGCCTGCCGACCGCGATGGCGCTGTCCGGCGATTTCCGGGTCGTTATGGCGGGACCTGACGGCGCGCTCAAACAAGGTCTGGCGGAAGCCGACCTGTCGATCACCAAGCCGAAGGCCGCCGATGGCACGCACGAGGCCGGCTATCGCAAGCTGGGCGCCACCGACCTGCAAGGCGCCCGGCAGATCTGGTACGCCGACCCCGGAAAGGACAAGCCGGTCGCGACCGTTCGCGAATATCTTCCGGCGAAGACGCTCGAATTCGACGGCAAGCCGCCCGCACTGGCGTCCGGCGATCTGGCCCTGCTGCAGACCGACAGCAATGGCACGGTCGGATACGCGGCGCACCGGATCGCGCAGATCGACAAGGACGCTGGAATCTACCGGATCGTGTTCGCGGCCGGGATCGGCACCACCGCCATCACGGCGGTTCATGGCGTGTTCGGCGCGGTGTTGCGGCCGGCCGGCCATGAGAGCAATCCGGCGGCCATCGCCGGCCAGGAGATTGAACTTGCGGCGGGCGACGAATGGCCCGGCCTGCTGCGCCGGGGCCGGCAACTGGTGTTTGCCAGCGCCAGCGATGCATTTCCGGCGTTCGCGGCCCGGATCGAAACGCTCGGGCCGGACGCCTGGAAGCTGCGGCTGGATCGGGCGCTGAGCGGTACGATCCCTCGCGGCGATGTGATGATCCACGCCAATGTGGCCGATGCCGGCCATGGCGAGACCAAGCCGACCAAGAAACTCGGCAGCGGCGATGCGTCGGTCAACAACCAGAAATTCCCGATCGACTTCGACGATGTGAGCCATGTGCGCGATGTCGCGATGCCGGGCGGCGTGCGGGCCGATGTCCGGATCGAAATCGAGCAGGAGATCTACAGCCAGGTCGCGACCCTGCGCGATTCCGAGCCGTCGGATCCGCATTATGTGGTGCGCATTACCGAGGCCGGGACGCTCGAACTCGAATTCGGCGACGGCCGGCACGGCAGGCGGCTGCCGTCGGGCAGCAACAATGTGCTGGCGAGCATCCGCCGGGGCTCGGGGCTCGGCGGCAATCTGGCGACGGGCGCCCTGACCGATCTGGTCAAGAAACATCCGGCGCTCGAATCCTTCGTACAGCCGATCGCCGCGGCGGGCGGCGACGACCGCGAGAGCATCGAACAGATACGGCTGAACGCGCCGGGCCGCCTGACGGCGATGGACCGCGCCATTTCGGTCGCGGACTATCAGCGCCTCGCGCAACGCTTCCAGGGCGTGTGGCACGCAGCGGCCTTTGAAGAACCGAACTATCGCCGCAGCCGCGAAAAAGTGCGCCTGGTGATCGTGCCATCCGGCGGCGGCGCGCTCGGCAATCTGGCCACCGAGATCCGCGATTTTCTGGTCGCCAACGGCTTGCCGTCGATCGACATCGCCATCCAGCCGTTCGAAGCGCTGCCGGCGCAGATCGAGGTCAGGGCGCGCGTCGATTCCTCCCGCTTCGATCCGACCGAAGTCGAAACCCGCGTGCGGGCCGCCGTGCTGGCGGCCTTCCATCTGCAACGCAGGCGGCCCGGCCAGCCGCTGTACCGCAGCGAAGTGACACGCGTGGTCGAGAACACCCTCGGCGTGAGCAATTCCGACGTCGTGCTGTTCGCGTCGGCGCGGCCAGGGCGCGAGCCGGATTGGGACTATGTGGCGCGCGGTGACGACGGCGGCATCTGGGCCGCGTACCCGAAGAGCCATCAAGTGATCTATGCGGCGAACCCGGTCCTGATCACCGTGGTCACGGCGGAGGCCTCGATATGACGGACCTCTCGGCCTACGGCAAACACCTATTCGACCTGCTGCCGGAAATCTACCGGGAGCGCGACCGCAAGCTGCCGGCCGGAAAGACCGACCACCTGCGCGACTATCTCGACAGCCACGGCGTACTGCTCGACCGGGTGCGCAATACGCTCGAACAGCTCTACGCTGATCATTTCGCCGATGTTCCCGAACAGGGCCGGGTCTGTCAGAGCTGGATCATTCCCTATCTGGCCGATCTGGTCGGCGCCGCGCCGGTATCGCCATTCGCCGACGGCCAGCGCGACGAGGTCGCGAACGCGATCCGCTGGAGCAAGCGCAAGGGTACGCGGGTCGCGGTCGAGGAGATCATCGAAACCGTCGCGGTCTCCGAAGCTGAAATGCAGGAAGGTTGGCAGCGCGTCATCGTGACCGCGCGACCGGACGATATGATTTTGCCGGCGACCTATTTCGGACAGGCGCCGCATCCGGTCGATGCCATACTGTCCGACCCGGATGCCTCCAAACCGTTCTCGTCGGTCAATCCGCAGCGCGCTGCCCAACATCCCGGCATTCGCGCTGGCACGATCGACATCAGGGCAACGTCGCGGGCCAAGCTCGCGCCGCGCGGCGAAATCGGCGCCAGCGAAAGCCGCTTCGGCACCGCGCTGCGGCTGTGGCCACGCGACGACAATGCGCCCGCGACCGCGCGGCCAGAACCAACCGGCTGGCGCCAGCACGAGCCGCACGGCGCGCCGTGCTTCCCGGATTCCTACGAAGACATTTCATCCCGGACACTCGACACGCGCATGCCCGATCCGGCCGGCCGCCACGGCCGCTATCATCCGAAATCGCTGATCATCTTCCTGCCGCCACCGTTCGGCCTGTGCGCGCCGAAACCGCATGAGATCGACTGGCCGACCGAAGCCCAGTGGGCGAACCAAAACGACCCGGTTCAACAGCTTCTGGAACGCCATAAGACCGGCAACGCCAAGAAGGGCTTTGTCATCACGGTCCGCAACAAGACGTCGGAATCCGTGGCGATCAAGACCGACCTGACGGTCGACCAGGCCGGCAATGTGGTGCTGGCGTCCAACGAAACGCTGCGGCTCGAAAAGCTTCGCCTCGGCAAACTCACGCTGAACGCCGGCCATGTGCAGCTCGAACGCTGCGCCGTCGGCGAACTGGCGTTCGGCGCCGTCGCCGGCGAAAGGCTTCTTACCGCGCGCAGCGTGCTGTTCGGCTCGATCACCGGCGGCGCCGGCCTCGTGACGCTCGAATACTGCACGATCCTCGACCACATGCAGGCCACCGCGAAGATCAACGCCAGCGAAGTGATCTTCCCGGACGACACACTGGCCAACAGCATCGTGTGCGCGCGCTTCTCGCGCCTGCCGGCGGCCGCGCTCGACGAAACGCCGGGCCGGCGCCGCGCCACCAATACCGATGCCAAACCGCTGTTCGTCTCGTCGACGTTCTGCCAGCCCGGCGCCGGCGTGCTGCGGCCGGAGGCCAGCACAGCGCTCCTTGGCGGCGCCGAGGACGGCACCGAGATCGGCGCCTATCACGACTGGCGCTACGCGGCGCTGCGCAGCGCGATCCGCATCAAGCTCGAAGACTTTCTGCCGATGGGCATCCGGCCGGTCATAGCCTGGGACGGCCGGCTGTTGTGCACGCCACCGAAGATTACCTTTGGCCCCTGACGCGAGTAAGTAGTGATGAAAGCGGAAATCTCCAACTTCGGATCGCACCGCGAAGCGCAATTCACCGGCGTTTACCAGCAACAAGGGCGCATGCTGCTCGACCGCGATTGGAACGAGCTGTGCGAAATCCTACGCGACCTTGGCACCGGCGTGAGTTCGCAGGCCATCGGCACCGGCGTGCCGCGGCATGACGGACTGTTGCAGGGCGCGCTGCCGACGCTGACATTCCGTCCCGAAGGCGGGCTGATCGCAGCCGGCGGCGTGATCGGCCGCGCGGTATGGCGCGATCCGGAAGCCACCAACGGAATCTACGGCAACCAGCTCAGCCTGCCGGAAAAGGTGCCGGCGGCGCCGGTGGCTGGCGACCCGAACCCGCATACCCAGCCGCTGCTGCAAGGCGTCGTCGATGAGCGGCTGCTCTATGTCGACATCTGGGACCGTACGGTTACCGCCTTCGAAAGCGACGACAAGGTCTGGGGCAGCCTGATCGACCCGGCGCTGCACGGCGCCGACACCTGCTTCCGCCAGCAGCGCATGGTGCAGATCAAGACGGCCACCATCGACGATGTCGATACCGACAAGGATGCAGACCCGTGCCTGCCGCAATTCCTGCTCGACCGCATTCCGACCAAGGGCGACGCGGTGTTCACCGCAAACTTCACCAAGCCTGACGAGGCCGACGACCCGTGCGATCCCTGCGCCAAGCAGGTCAGCATCGTCCGCGCGGTGACCAATCATCTGTTCCGGATCGAGGTGCACAGCGTCAGTTTCGACGACAAGCGCCGGCCGATACGGCTGGTGTTGAAATGGTCGCGCGAAAATGGCGCGCGCGAACTGCCGTCCGCCGATATCGCAACCACGGGCGACCCGGCCGGACACAGCTACGAATATTTCAGCGACGCGACCGAACGGTTGCTCGGCATGCCGTCCGACGACTGGGCCAAGGAGGAGTTCCTGCACGGCGTGCTGGACCCAGCCGACGCCGACATGACGTCGAAGTCGCTGCCGCGCGCCCGCGAATGGGACGGCTGGTGCATCCTGAAGAAAAACGGCCCAGGCTGGACCGTGCTCGACGGCCGCTATCTGGCCAAGGCGCATAGTGGCGCCGGCGCGTTAATGAAGATCTCGGCAGCGGCCGGAAAACTGGCCGTCGACCTGATCGAATCCGGATTCAGCTTCACGCTGACGCTGGCCGGCAAGAACTTCCTTGCCGGCGATTATTGGCTGGCGCTGGTGCGCGCCCGGGCTCCGGCCGACAAGCGGGTTCGCGTCGTCAGCGCGACGCCGGTCGGCGTCGAGCATCGCTACTGCATCCTCGGCGTCAATTACGGCGACGGCGAAAAGATGTCGTTTCCAAAACTCTCGCCGCACGATGAGCGGAGGCTGCAGCACCCGTCGCTGACCTGCCTCGACGCCAGCGACATCGGCTATCTGACCGACTGCCCGAGCGGGCTGTTCGACAAGTCGCACGACAACGTCAAGAAGGCGCTCGATCAGATCTGCCATATTGGCGCCGAGCATGTCGCCTTCGTGCAACCCTGCAAGACCTCTGTCTACAGCCAGCCGGCCGCGGAAAAAATCAAAACGGTCGCCGACGCGCTGAAGCTGCTATGCGACATCACGGCCGGGCAGATCATCTACACGCCGAAATGCGACACCTCTGTGTTCAGCCAACCGGCCGCCAAGAATGTGAAGAATGTCGCCGACGCGCTGGCACTGCTGTGCGACGTCACGGCCGGGCAGATCCTCTATAAGCCGACCTGCGACACATCGATCTTCAGCCAGCCGGCGGCCAAGAACGTCAAGACCGTGGCCGACGCTCTGGCGCTGCTGTGCGGCGTCACGGCCGAACAGATCGGCTTCAAACCGGACTGCGGCTATCTGACGGGCGCGAAATCGACCACCGTCAAGCAGGCGCTGGAAGCCCTATGCGTGCAACCGGCGAGCGCGATTCCGTTCGATCCGGTCTGCGATTATCTCAAAAGCGAGAAAGTAAAGGATGTCGCGGCCGCGCTGGAAGCCTTGTGTAAAAGGCAGGCGCGGCTGAAACTCCCGCTGGTCAAAGGTACAAGCTGGAGCCACGACGCGACGCTGCCTTTTTCCGAGTTCCGCAAAGGCATCTCTGTGACGTTTTCCGAAAAGATGGCGGCGGATTTTCTATCCACCGATACCTTCGTGATCACCTGGGAGGTCCCGCTGACCTTGCGAAGTCCCGCCGACCTTCAACTGTGGGAGTTCATGACGCCCCAGATCATGGTCGGCAAGGTCAGCATGAGTGAACTCAAGGCCAGCTTCATGCCGCACATCGTCATGACGGATGCTGAGTTCGGACGAATAGTCTCTGGACTAAAGACCTTCCCGAGATCGGATGCACCCTTCCCTCTGGATTATCCCGGAATCAGGTGCCGGGTGCGCCTGATCGGCCGTTCGGTCTTCGACGAGAAGGGCGAGCGGCCGCTTGACGGTTATGTGCCGCCCAAAAAGGCTCGTGGAGCCGGCGCCAGCATCAATCTGGATTTCGACAATGCCGGGCTCGGCCAGCTCAGCGATTTTGAGAGCTGGTTCTATCTGGTGCAGGGTTGAATTCGAAAGGTGTGGAAAGCGTAGGACATGCGCACCCACGTCGCCCGAGCCGCGACGGATCGATCGTCTGCCAGCGCACAAACCGCGCAGGCGACCAAGGCCGCCCCACGCGCGCATCCCGCTGTGCGTGCGATCTTGCGCCGGCCCGCCATGCAACCGAAGCTGACCGTCGGCGCCGTGAACGATCCGGCTGAACGCGAAGCCGATCAGGTGGCCGGTCAGGTGATGCGAATGGCCGAGCCCGGCGTGATGGCGGACGATCCCGGCCCGCCTTCCGTCGCACGGCACGGCGGCGGCATTCAACGTATGTGCGCCGACTGCGAGAATGAACAAAAGCAAGGCGGAAAACTTCAACGCCGCGCCACGAATGCCAGTACCGGTGCCGGTGCGCCGGACGTGGCTCCGCCCAGCGTACATAACGTGTTGCGTTCGTCCGGGCAGCCGCTCGATACGGCGACGCGCGCGTTCATGGAGCCGCGCTTCGGGCA
>JAQGJU010000016.1 GCA_028290465.1 Xanthobacteraceae bacterium
TGTCGATGCCGTAATAGTCGGGATGGGTGATCGGCGGCGAGGCGATGCGGAAGTGGACTTCCTTCGCGCCGGCGTCGCGCATCATCTTGACGATCTTCTTCGAGGTGGTGCCGCGCACCAGGCTGTCGTCGATCAACACGATGCGCTTGCCCTCGATGGCCGCGCGGTTCGCCGAGTGCTTCATGCGCACGCCGAGCTCGCGCACGCTCTGGGTCGGCTGGATGAAGGTGCGGCCGACATAGTGGTTGCGGATAATGCCGAGTTCGAACGGGATGCCCGACTCCCGGGAATAGCCGAGCGCGGCGGGGACGCCGGAGTCGGGGACCGGCACGATGACGTCGGCCTCGACATGGGTCTCGCGGGCGAGCTGCGCGCCCATCGCCTTGCGGACGTCATAGACCGAGCGACCGCCGACGATGGAGTCGGGGCGGGAGAAGTAGATGTATTCGAAGATGCAGGGTCGCGGCGGCATCGGCGGAAACGGCTTGTGGCTCTGCACGCCGTGGTCGTCGAATACGATGACTTCGCCGGGCTCGATGTCGCGGATGTATTTGGCGCCGATAATGTCGAGCGCGCAGGTCTCCGACGCCAGGATCGGCGAGCCGTCGAGATCGCCGAGCACGAGGGGACGGATGCCGAGCGGGTCGCGGGCGCCGACCAGCTTCTTGTTGGTCAGCGACACCAGCGCATAGGCGCCCTCGATGGCGCGCAGCGCCTCGATGTAGCGGTCGATGAAGCGGTTACGCTTGGAATGCGCGACCAGGTGCAGGATCACCTCGGTGTCGGTGGTCGACTGCATCATCGCGCCTTCGCGCACCAGGTCGCGGCGCAAGGTCAGGCCGTTGGTCAGGTTGCCGTTATGGCCGATGGCGAAGCCGCCGGCATTGAGCTCGGCGAACAGCGGCTGCACGTTGCGCAGCACGGTCTCGCCGGTGGTCGAATAGCGCACATGGCCGACCGCCATGTTGCCGGGCAGGCGCTCGATCACTTCGCGCCGCGAGAACGTGTCGCCGACGAGGCCAAGCCGACGTTCGGAATGGAACCGGCCACCGTCATAGGACACGATGCCGGCGGCTTCCTGGCCGCGGTGCTGCAGGGCGTGCAGGCCGAGCGCGGTGATGGCCGCCGCGTCGGGGTGACCGAAGATGCCGAATACGCCGCACTCTTCGCGCAGCCGATCCCCGTCGAGGTCGGCGTCGCGGAACTCGGTGGTTTCGTTCATCGGGCCTCTCGAATGCGGGTTTATCGTACCGCCTTGCCGTCGATCAGGTTCCGCATGCCGACCTGATCGGAGCGCTGGTAGTTGGCGGTCTCGCTGCGCTCGCTCCCCGCTGGCGGGCGCAGATCGGACCGGTTGGTAGGCGCAGGCGCCGCGTCGGGTTCCGGTTCGTCACCCTTCGGACGCTTGAACCGCTTTAAGATGGTGCTCTCGGGGTCATCCGGCAACATCGAGATCAGCCAATCCCCGGTTCCCTTGAGCACGACTCGCGATTTGGCTGACGATACCCAGACCGGCTGGCTTTTTTCGGGCACCAGCCAGGAGAAGAACACGAAGGCCACGACGACGATCACGAGGCCGCGCGCCAGGCCGAACAGGAAGCCAAGGGTGCGGTCGAGCGCACCGATCCGGCTGTCCAGGATCATGTCGGAGATCCGCACTGTGATGATCGAAACGATCAGCAGGGTGCCGAGGAAAACGCCGCCGATCACCACGGCGTTGGCCACGATGTCGTTGTTGAAATACGATTTCGCCAGCGGCAGCAGCTTGCTGAAGGCGTATAGCGTGGTCAGCGCGGCGATCGCCCAAGCGGCGATCGACAGCACCTCGCGCATGAAGCCGCGCACCATGGCGAGCAGCCCCGACACCAGCATGACGACGAGCAGGAAGATATCGAGCCACGTGATCGGCATGAGGTCTCTGTCAGGTCCGCGTTTTCGCTTTCGGGCGAATCGAAAGCGCGCTTTCAACAACACTGGCCACCGCCACGGCCTCTCGGCAAGGGATTGCAGCCCCCGGCCTGGATGGCGGCCCCGGCAGGGGATAGATGGCCCGGAAAAGTGACCAAACTCTCACTTCAGGGCGCCAAAACACGCGGTTCCACATCTAAAACCGCGTGCCATCATATATTTGTTGCGGCACGGTATAGCGGTCCTGCACGGCCCCGTCACCCGCCTTTTGCGGATAGCGGTGGCCGCAAAAAGGCTTAGTCGCGGTCCTCGGCCGGGGGCCCGCTTGGCGCTCCTTTGGCGGCGGCCGGCTTTTTCGGCTTGCCGAGCTGGGCGATCTCGGCGACCAGCGCGCCGAGCGATCCGGTAGGATTCAGAGCCGGCGTGCCGTCGCCGCCGGAGTCGCGGGCGGCTTCCGGCACGAAAGCCCGGGTAAAGCCGAGCTTGGCGGCCTCTTTCAGCCGTGCCGCGGTCTGGACCACCGGCCGGATGGCGCCGGACAGCGAGACTTCGCCGAAATACACCGCGTCGTTCGGCAGCGGCGCATTGGCCAGCGACGACACCAGGGCGGCGGCGGCGGCCATATCGGCGGCCGGCTCCTGGATGCGCAGGCCACCAGCGACGTTGAGATAGACGTCGTAGCCCGACAGTTTCACACCGCAATGGGCTTCCAGTACCGCCAGCACCATCGACAGGCGGCTGGAATCCCAGCCGACCACGGCGCGCCGTGCGGTGCCGAGCGTGGTCGGGGCGACCAGCGCCTGCATCTCGACCAGCACTGGCCTTGTGCCCTCGATGCCGGCAAACACCGCGGTGCCGGGCGCGCCGAGATCGCGCTCCGACAGGAACAGTTCGGACGGATTGGCGACCTCGCGCAGCCCTTCGCCGGTCATTTCGAACACGCCGATCTCGTCGGTTGGGCCGAACCGGTTTTTTACCGCGCGCAGGATGCGAAACTGATGCGAGCCTTCGCCCTCGAACGACAGCACCGCGTCGACCATGTGCTCGACGACGCGCGGGCCGGCGATCTGGCCGTCCTTGGTGACATGGCCGACCAGGATGATCGCGGCGCCGGAGCGCTTGGCGAAGCGAATGAGGGTCTGGGCGCTGGCCCGCACCTGCGTGACCGTGCCGGGCGCCGAATCGATCGAGTCGGTCCACATGGTCTGGATCGAATCGATCACGATCAGGCGCGGCGTCGGCCCCTGCGACAGCGTCGCGACGATGTCCTCGACCGAGGTCTCGGACGCGAGTTCGACCGGCGCATCGGCAAGGCCGAGCCGTCCGGCGCGCAGCCGTACCTGCGCCACCGCCTCTTCGCCCGAGATGTAGGCGGCGCGCTGTCCGGCACGGGCCAGCGCCGCCGCGACCTGGATCAGCAGGGTCGATTTGCCGATGCCCGGATCGCCCGCCATCAGCAGCACCGAGCCGCGGACAAAGCCGCCGCCGGTGACGCGGTCGAATTCGGCAATGCCGGTCGGCAGCCGTGGCGAGTCGTGGGTCTCGCCGGTCAGCGGCTCGAGCGCGAACAGCCGGCCCTTGCGCGGCGGCCGCCCGCCATTCGGGATCGCGCCGGTGGCGGCGGCGCCTTCCTCGACCAGCGTATTCCACTCGCCGCAGGACTCACACTTGCCCTGCCAGCGATTATACGCCGCGCCGCAGTTTTGGCAGACGAAAGAGAGCGTGGATTTGGCCATGGAATCTTGGTGAGTGTGTGTTCTTATTTTGTTCTATA
>JAQGJU010000085.1 GCA_028290465.1 Xanthobacteraceae bacterium
GCCGCCGCATCAGCGTCAAAGACGGCTGGAAGGGCATGCAGGAAGAGCAGGGCTTCTTGCGCGAAGTGCAGGGTTCGGCCTGCGAAAGCTTCAACACGGTGCTGGCGCCGGGCTCGAACGTCTATCACTACGACCACATCCATGTGGACCTGATGCGGCGCTCGAGCCGGCGCAGCATCTGTCAGCCGCAGGCGATCCCAGGCGACGTGGTCGCCGCCAAGGCACGCGGCGGACGCTATGCCGCCGCGCGGTCCGATCCGACGGTCACCGGTTCGATCGCTAAGCCGACCAAGAATCCGTCGCGGGCCGACGACGAGGACGAGCCGCGCCCGCCGCCGCGCGACCTGCTCGGCCGGTTTTTGCGCGCGATTCCCGGCGAGGACTGAGCCGCGCTGATCGTTGGGCAAAAGAATTCGTTTGAAATCAGATGGTTATGGTATTTTTCGCCTGTTTTTCAGTCTTTTTTAATTTTCATTAACCATATGTGAACCCAACCTAAGCGTGTCGCGACCAATGGATATCGGGCTCGGGGGCCCGGTCTTTTCCAGGGGACGCACCATGGCCAAGATCAGCACCAGCATCGTTGCAGGGTTGGCGTTCGTTGCCGCCGCTTTTGCGTTCGCGGCTCCCGCTCAGGCGCAGTTCTACACTGCCACCCAGATGGCCCAGATCGAATCCCAGCAGGGCAAGTCGCGTTGCGCGCAGAGCGCCGAGCAGCAGACCGAAAACGTCAAGCAACTTGCGAGCTTCACCGCGCGGTCGCGCCAGCAGGCTGAAACCAATCCGCTGCTCGAGGCCGATGTCGGCTACTACCAGGCCGAACTCGCCTTCGCCAAGACCTGCGGCCGTTCGGTGTCGGCGCGCTAAGCGCCTCAACACGCCAGTCCATTCACTTCTGAAAATCATGGCCGGAGAACTCCGGCCGTGATTTCGATTTCGTTCGAGGATCCGGTTAGGGTATCTCAACGATACCAAGCCGATTCAGGGGACCGCGATGTCGGATCAGACTTCTTCGAACCAGCCGGAGCCCGCCGCCGCGCCGCCGCCGCAGGGCTCTAAAGCCTCGCGCTGGGTCAAGAAGGTCGTGGGCGCGGTGCTGATCCTGGTGTTCGGCCTGATCGTGTTGGCCAAGATCATTACCTTTGGCGGTCTGCCGGGCTGCGATTCCAAGATCGCCAAGGACCGCCTGTCGACTAACAACATCAAGAACCAGGTCAACGCCTCGCACTACACCGAGATCAAGACGCTGAACAAGACCGACGATGAGATCACCTGCGCGGCGAACCTCGCGCTCAAGGCCGGCGGCACGCTGGAGCTCGACTACAAGCTGATCCGTGAAGGCGACGGCTCGCAGCTCATCATCACGCGGTTCGAGCGCAAGCCGTGATCCTGGCTAGGACTTAAAAGCCCGCCAGTACGACCTTGCCGCGCGTCGTGCCGCTTTCGAGCTGCGCATGCGCGCGCTTCAGGTTGGCGGCGTTGATGGCGCCGAAGCTCTCCGCCATCGTGCTGCGCAACATACCGGCGTCGACCAGCCGCGACACCTCGACCAGCAGGTCGTGCTGCGCGATCATGTCGGCGGTGCCGAACAGCGAGCGGGTGAACATCAGCTCCCAATGGGTCGACACGCTCTTGCGCTTCAGCGGCACGACATCGAGCGTCTTCGGATCGTCGATCAGCGCAAATCGACCTTGCGGCGCGATCAGCGTCGCGATCTCGCCGAAGTGCATCTCAGTATTGGTGGTCGACAGCACGAAGGCCGGCGCGCCGAGGCCGAGCGCCGCCACCTGCGCGGCCAAGGGCTGGCGGTGATCGATGACGTGATCGGCGCCGAGGTAGCGGCACCACGCGATGGTCTCGGAGCGTGACGCGGTGGCGATGACCGTGAGGTCGGTGAGCTTTCGGGCCAACTGGATGGCCATCGAACCGACGCCCCCGGCGCCGCCGATGATCACAATCGCGTTGGCCGCGCTCGGCACCAGACGCCGCACATCGAGCCGGTCGAACAGCACTTCCCACGCGGTAATCGACGTCAGCGGCAGCGCCGCCGCCTGCGCGAAATCGAGACTGGCCGGCTTCGGACCGACGATACGTTCGTCGACCAGATGGAATTCGCTGTTGCAGCCGGGGCGGTCGATGGCGCCGGCATAGAACACTTCATCGCCCGCTTTGAACAGGGTCGCCTCCGGACCCGCTGCCGCGACCACGCCGGCGACGTCCCAGCCCAGCACCTGCACGGCGCCGGCCGCAGGCTGCACGCGCATCCGCACCTTGGTGTCGACCGGATTGACCGAAATCGCCCGCACCTCGACCAGAAGATCCCGGCCTTGCGGCGTCGGCTTGGGCAGATCGACATCGATCAGCGCTTCGGTCTCGGTAATCGGCAGCGATTGGCGATAGGCAACAGCGCGCATGGCGGATTCTCCAATGGGTGACGCACGCGGTGATCTAAGCGTATCGGCTACGCTTTGCCATAGCCGCCCGCCGTCGGCGTGCGGATGATGATGGCCTCGCCGGAATCTATCACGGTGGCGTCGCAGCCCTGTAACACTTCGACCGTGCCGTCCTGGCGGCGAACGCTGTTCTCTCCAACTTGCCCGGCGTCGCCGCCCGCGAGCCCGAACGGCCGCACCCGACGATGGCCGGTCAGCAGCGTGCATTCCATCTTTTCAAGAAACCGGATGGTACGCTCGATCCCGTCGCCGGCGTGCCACTTTCCGCCGCCGCCGGATTTCGCCCGGATATGGAAATCCTCCAGCAGCACCGGATAGCGAAATTCCAGCACTTCCGGATCGGTCAGCCGCGTGTTGGTCATGTGGGTGTGCACCGCGTCGGTCCCGTTGAATCCGGGGCCGGCCGGCGAGCCCGAACAGATCGTCTCGTAATACTGATACTTGGCGTTGCCGAAGTTCAGATTGTTCATTGTGCCCTGCGCGGCCGACAGCGCGCCGAGCGCGCCGAACAGGCAATTGGTCACTGCCTGCGACACCTCGACATTGCCGGCGACCACGGCCGCCGGATATTCCGGCGTCAGCATCGAGCGCTCCGGGATCACGATGCGGATCGGCCGCAGGCAGCCGGCGTTCATCGGGATGTCGTCCTCGACCATCACCCGAAACACATACAGCACGGCCGCGCGCGTCACCGGTTCGGGCGCATTGAAGTTGCTTGTCTGCTGCGGCGCGGTGCCGGTGAAGTCGACGGTCGCTTCGCGCTTTTTCTTGTCGACCGTGATGCGCACCCTGATGTGCATCCCCTGGTCCATTTCGTAGTCGAATTCGCTGTCGTGCAGCCGGTCGATGACGCGCCGCACGCTTTCGGCGGCATTGTCCTGCACATGGTTCATGTAGGCGCGCACGACAGGCAGCGTGAAATGCGCCACCATCTTGCGCAGTTCCTGTACCCCCTTTTCGTTGGCGGCGATCTGCGCTTTCAGGTCGTTGACGTTCTGCAACGGATTTCGCGCCGGATATTTCGCACTGGTCAGAAGATCGTTTAACTCCTTCTCGCGGAAGCGTCCACGATCGACCAGCTTGAAATTGTCGATATAAACGCCTTCCTGTTCGATGTCGGTCGCGTTCGGCGACATCGAACCGGGCGAAATGCCGCCGATATCGGCGTGATGGCCGCGCGACGCCACCCAGAACAGGATCTTGCCCTTGGTGTCGAACACCGGCGTGCACACCGTGATGTCGGGCAGATGGGTGCCGCCATTATACGGCGCGTTGATCGCGTAGACGTCGCCGGGGCGGATCTTGCCGGCGTTTTGCCGGATGATGGTTTCGACGGCGCGGTCCATCGAGCCCAGATGCACCGGCATATGCGGCGCGTTGGCGACCAGCGTGCCCTCATGCGAGAACACCGCGCAGGAGAAGTCGAGCCGTTCCTTGATGTTGACCGAGTAGGCGGTGTTCTGCAGCGACACGCCCATCTGTTCGGCGATCGACATGAACAGGTTGTTGAACACTTCGAGCATCACCGGATCGGCCTTGGTGCCGACCGCGTGATGGCGGACGAGTTTCGTCGTCCGCGCGAGCACCAGATGATCCTTCGCGGTCAGTTCGGCGCGCCAGCCGGGCTCGACCACCACCGTCTGATGCGGCTCGATGATAATGGCCGGGCCGGGGATCTTGTGGCCGGGCCTGAGCTGCTCGCGAACATAGACGCCGGCGCGCTGCCATTTGCCGGCCGAATAGAACCGCGTCTTTTTCTTTGGCGCGGGCAAGGTGGCCCGCGTGGTCTTGCCGATGCGCTCCTTGAATTTGGCACCGCCACCGACCGCTTCGACCGATACGGCTTCGACGACCAGTTCCTTGTTACGGTCGATGAAGCCGAACTGCGCCTTGTGGGCTTTTTCGAACGCGGCCTTCATCTTTGTCAGGTCAGGAGCGGCCTTGCCGGCGGACGTGACTGTGAACGCCGGCACCACCAGTGCGGTGTCGGTGCCGGCATAACGGATATGCGCGCGCACGAAAGTCTTGATCTTGTCCGCCGGCACGCCCTGGCCGGCGACTTCGCGGGCGGTGTCTTTGGCCAGCGCGCCGCCAATCTTCGTGATCGACTTCGCGGCCTTGGCGCCGAAGCTCTCTTCGATGGCCTGCTGGCGCGTCGCGCGGATGTCGGCGAGGCCCATGCCGTACGCCGACAACAGCGACGAGAACGGATGGATCAACACCTTGGTCATGCCGAGCGCATCGGCGACCAGACACGCATGCTGACCACCGGCGCCGCCAAAGCAGTTGAGCGCATAGCCGGTCACGTCATAGCCGCGCTGTACTGAGATCTTCTTGATCGCGTTCGCCATGTTCTCGACCGCGATGCGGATGAAGCCGTCGGCGATTTCCTCCGGCGATTTGTCGCCGACCTCGCTCGCCAGTTCGGCGAAAGCCTCACGCACCGCATCGGCGTCGAGCGGCTCGTGCTGCTCGGGACCAAATATTTTCGGGAAGAATTCCGGCAGCAGTTTTCCGACCATCACATTGGCGTCGGTGACGGCGAGGGGGCCGCCGCGCCGATAGGCCTTCGGGCCTGGATTGGCCCCGGCCGAATCCGGACCGACGCGGAAGCGGGCGCCGTCGAAATGCAGGATCGAGCCGCCGCCGGCCGCGACGGTGTGGATCAGCATCATCGGCGCGCGCATCCGCACGCCGGCCACTTCAGTCTCGAATGCGCGCTCGTATTCGCCGTTGAAATGCGACACGTCGGTCGAGGTGCCGCCCATGTCGAAGCCGATCAGTTTAGCCATGCCGGCTTCGCGTCCGGTCTCGGCCATGCCGACCACGCCGCCGGCCGGGCCGGATAGGATCGCGTCCTTGCCCTGGAACAGTTCAGCGGCGGTGAGCCCGCCGGACGACATCATGAACATCAGGCGGATGGCTTCATTTGATGACTCACCCGTTGCCGCAGCCTGCTCCCTCCCCCGCTCGCGGGGAAGGGGTGGGGAGGGGGCTGAGGTTTGCTCTGTGCTTGCGGCTTTGCCCCCTCCCGGCTCGCTGCGCTCGCCGACCTCCCCCGCAAGCGGGAGAGGTGAAGAAAGAGCGGGGAGGGATAAGGAAGTCCCCATCATCTCGCCCGCGACCGTCGCCACATAGCGACGCAGGATCGGCGAGAGATAAGCATCGACCACGGTGGTGTCGCCGCGCCCGACGAGCTTGATCAGCGGCGAGACTTCGTGACTGACCGAGACTTGCGCGAAGCCCATGTCACGCGCCAGCGCCGCCACCGCGCGCTCATGCGCCGGATGCCGATAAGCATGCATGAACACGATGGCGACCGCCTCGATGCCGTCGGCCAGCGCCACCTCCAGATCGGCCCGCACCGCGGCGATATCTGGCGCGCGTTCCACAGTGCCGTCGGCGCGCACGCGCTCGTCGACCTCGACGACACGTTCGAACAGCATCTGCGGCTTGATGATCTCCTTGGCGAAAATTTTCGGCCGCGCCTGATAGCCGATCTTCAGCGCATCACGAAAACCCTTGGTCGTGACCAGCAGCGTGCGGTCGCCCTTGCGCTCCAACAAGGCATTGGTCGCGACCGTCGTGCCCATTTTCACGGCACCGACCATGGTCGGCGGAATCGGCTCGCCTTTCTTCAACTCCAGCAAGGTACGAATGCCGTGCACGGCGGCGTCCGCATAGGCTTCCGGGTTTTCAGACAGCAATTTGTGGGCCACCAGCGATCCGTCCGACCGCCGGCCGACGATGTCCGTGAAAGTGCCGCCGCGATCGATCCAGAAGTCCCAGCTGGCGTTCGGAGATTTGGCCGGACTTTTGCTAGGTCGCTTGGATGAAGTCTTTGCAGAACTCTCCGCAGAAGTCTTGGCCTTCGGTCGCTTTGTGCCTTGCATTCCGTCCGCTCCGCCCGTCATCATGTCGGTCATGATGCGCGTTTTTCTCGATCGTCTCTATTTGTATGCCGGATATGCCGCCGGTGTCTTCCTGCTCGCAATCTTTGTGCTGATGATGGGCCTTTCGGCCGGCCGGCCGCTCGGGATCAATATCCCGGCCGGTGACGACCTCGTATCCTGGTGCATGGCGGCGACCTCGTTTCTCGGCCTCGCCCACACGTTCCGGTCCGGCGACATGATCCGAGTCGGCCTGCTGATCGACCGGCTGAGCGGCCGCACCCGCCACATCGTCGAACTCGTCGCACTCGTCGTCGGCACTTTCTTTGTCGGGTTCTTCGCCTGGTACGCGTCTCGGCTGACCTATGAGTCTTTCATCTTCCACGACATCGCGCAGGGCGTGTTGCCGGTGCCGCTGTGGATTCCGCAACTCGGCTATTCGGGCGGCCTGGTGATCCTGCTGATCGCCTTCGTCGACGAATTGATCCATGTCCTGCGCGGCAATCCGCCCCGCTACGAGAAGCCGAAGCCGACGACGGCCGAGGAAGCGATCGAGCAAGCCATCCAGAGCGCGGTGTGAGGAATGGTCGAGCTCGTCGAAATCTCTGTGCTACTGCTCGCCTTCCTGACCATTCTGCTCGGCGGTGGCATCTGGATTGCGCTTGCGCTGTTGGCCACCGGCTATGTCGGCATGCAGTTCGTCACCGGCGGGATTCCGACCGGTGCCGTGCTGGCGACAACGGTGTGGGGCAACAGCGCGTCATGGTCGCTGGCTGCATTGCCGCTGTTCATCTGGATGGGCGAAATCCTGTTTCGCACCAAACTGTCGGAGGAAATGTTTCGTGGCTTGGCGCCGTGGCTGAACTGGCTGCCGGGCCGGCTGATGCACGTCAACGTGCTGGCCTGCGGCATCTTCGGTTCGGTGTCTGGCTCGTCGGCCGCGACCTGCGCGACAGTAGCCAAGATCGCGCTGCCGGAACTCAAGAAGCGCGGCTACGACGAGAAGGTGAGCCTGGGTTCGCTCGCCGGCGCCGGCACGCTCGGCATCCTCATTCCGCCGTCGATCACGATGGTGGTGTACGCGGTCGCGGCGAATGTTTCGATCATCCAGATATTCTTGGCCGGCTTTCTACCCGGCCTGCTGGTGATGGTTCTCTATTCCGGTTACATCGCGATCTGGGCGCTGGCGAATCCGGACAAGCAGCCGCCGCCCGAGCCGGCGATGTCGCTGCGCGAGAAGCTGAGCGAATCCGCCAAGCTTGTGCCGACGGCGTTCCTGATCATCCTGGTATTCGCCTCGCTGATGTTCGGCTGGGCGACGGCGACCGAATGCGCGGCCTGGGGGGTGCTCGGTTCGCTGATGATCGCATGGTGGCATGGCGCGCTGACGCGGGACTCATTCTGGGCCAGCGTGATGGGCACGGTGCGGGTCAACGGGATGATCCTGCTGATCCTGGCCGGCGCGTCGTTCATGTCGACCTCGATGGCCTATACAGGCATCCCGGCGGCGCTGGCCGCCTGGGTCGATAGTCTTCATCTCAGCCCCTATGCGCTGATCAGTGCGTTGACTGTGATGTATATTATTCTTGGCACCGCGCTGGACGGCATTTCGATGATCGTGTTGACGACCACCATCGTGGTGCCGATGATCAAACAGGCGGGCTTCGACCCAGTCTGGTTCGGCATTTTCGTCGTGTTGGTGGTCGAGATGGCCGAAGTGTCGCCGCCGGTCGGATTCAACCTGTTTGTGTTGCAGACCATCAGCGGCAAGGATTCCAATACGGTTGCGCTCGCCGCTCTGCCGTTCTTTTTCCTGCTGGTCGTCGCAGTGGCGATCATCACGGTGTTTCCGAGCATCGTGATGGTGCTGCCGCAAATGGCTTTCCCGGGCTAGAGCATGGTCCTGAAAAGTGGAATTCGGTTTTCGCAAAAAGACCGTGCTCAACAGAAGTATGTTCCGATCAAAGAGGTGATGTCATGAAACTCTTTAAATCCGCTGCCTGTCTGGCGCTGCTTGGTGCCGCGATGCTGTCGAGTGCGCCGGCTTTCGCGCAGACCAAGTGGAATCTGCCGGCCGCCTATCCGGCCGACAACCCGCACAGCGTGAACCTTGCCGAATTCACCAAGGACGTTGCGACCGCGACCGGCGGAAAATTGCAGATCACGCTGCATCCGGCGGCGTCGCTGTTCAAGGCGCCGGAGATCAAGCGCGCGGTGCAGACCGGACAGGCCCAGGTCGGCGAAGTGCTGATCTCGCTGCATGAGAACGAGGACCCGGTCTATGGCATCGACGTGGTGCCGTTCCTGGCGACGTCTTATCCGGAAGCTTTGAAGTTGTATCAGGCGTCCAAGCCGGCGATCGAAAAGAAGCTCGCCGCGCAGGGCATGATGCTGCTGTTCGCGGTGCCGTGGGGTCCGCAGGGCATCTACGCCAAGAAGGACATCAACACTGTCGACGACATGAAGGGCCTGAAATGGCGGGCCTACAATGTCGGCACCTCGCGCATCGCCGAACTGGTCGGCGCGCAGCCGGTCACCATTCAGGCAGCCGAACTGCCGCAGGCGCTGGCGACCGGCGTCGTCAATGCGTTCATGACGTCGGGCTCGACCGGCTATGACAGCAAGGCGTGGGAAACCATGACCCACTTCTACGACACGCAGGCCTGGATTCCGAAGAACGTCACCTTCGTCAACAAGGCGGCGTTCGACGCGCTCGACAAGCCGACGCAGGAAGCTGTGCTCAAAGCGGCTGCCACCGCCGAGACGCGCGGCTGGAAGCTCGCCGAGGAAAAGGCGGCCTGGTACCTCGATCAGCTCAAGGCCAACAAGATGCAGGTGCTGCCGCCGAGCGCTCCGCTCAAGACCGGTTTGAAGAAGATCGGCGACCAACTCACCGCCGATTGGCTGAAGAAGGCCGGCGCCGACGGCCAGGGCGTAATCGACGCGTATAAGAAGATGTAATTTGAAGTCTGCTTTCCTTCTCCCCGCTTTTGCGGGGAGAAGGTGGCGCGCGTTTGCGCGCCGGATGAGGGGCCGGCGCCCATTCACATCGCCGTGCATGCGGCTGCCCACGGCTTTACGTGTGCGCTCTGGGGCCTATTCTCCCTCACGAACAGCGATCGCGCCGGTCTCGGCGATAAGATCGTGACAGGGGAGGACACCATGCACCGCACCACCGGAATGAATCGCCGCGAGCTGTTGGCCGGCGCCGCGGCGCTGGGAGCGCTTGGTAGCAATCTCATCGGCACCGCACGCGCGCAACAGCCTGCGACGTCCGGCCTGCCGGTGCGCGGCACGTACCTCATCCGCAACGCCCATGTGATGACCATGGAGCCCGGCACCGGAGACATTGCGGGCGGCGACGTGCATGTGCGCGATGGCGCCATCGTGGCGGTCGGCAAGAACCTCGACGCCCCCGGCGCCACGGTGATCGACGGCGACGGCATGATCGTGCTGCCCGGCCTTGTCGAAACCCACTGGCACATGTGGAACACGCTGCTGCGCTCAATGTCCGGTGAGAAGCCCGAACACGGCTATTCCGCACCGTCGGCATGCTTGGCCGCGTGTACACGGCCGACGACATGTATCAGGGCACGCGGCTGTCGGCCGCCGAGGCGGTCAATTCCGGCATGACCTTCGTGCACTCGTGGTGCCACAACATTCGTTCGCCGGAATATGCCGAAGCCGATATCAAGGCTTTACGCGAATCCGGTCTGCGCGCGCGCTTCTCCTATGGCTGGATGCAGGGCCACAAGAACGAAGAGACCATCGACCTCGCCGACATGGAGCGTCTGCACCGCGATTGGGCGAAATATTCCAATGGCGGCCTGATCGGCCTCGGCATGGCGTGGCGCGGGCAGGGCGGCAACAATCCGGCCACAGCCGTGCCGGCCGAAATTTATACCAAAGAGGTCGAAGCGGCGCGGCGGCTCGGCCTGCCGATCACCGTGCATGCGTCGGGGTCGCGACCGGTGATCGGTCAGGTCGACCGCATCGGCAAGGCGAACCTGCTGGCCAAGGACATCCAGGTGATCCACGCCAATATGGCCACCAAGGAAGAGATTGCGGCGCTGAAAGCCGCCGGCGCGTCGGTCAGCATGTCGCCGTTCACCGAACTGCGCATCGGCTTCGGACTGCCGCAGACCTCGAACTTCATCGCGGCCGGCATCCCGATCGGGCTATCGATCGACACCACCGTGCTGTCCGGCAATGCCGACATGTTCGCGATCATGAAGGCGACGCAGAATGTCGAGAACGGCATCAGCGAGAACGAATTCAAGCTGACGGCGCGCCGTGTGCTCGAACTCGCGACACTGGAAGGCGCGCGCTCGATGGGCGTCGACGATCAGACCGGCTCGCTCAAAGCCGGCAAGCGCGCCGATCTCATTCTGGTGTCGACGCGCGACGTCAATATGGGCGTGTTCACCGACCCGGCCCACATGCTGGTGACGGCCGCGCAGCCGAGCAATGTAGATACCGTCATGGTCGATGGCCGCATCCTGAAGCGTAACGGCAAGCTGACGGCGGTCGATCCACGCGCGGTGGTGGCCGATGCCGGGACGGCACTGGCCGGCATCCGCAAGCGCGGCAATTGGTGGTGACGGAAGCGAACGGCTTCCACGCTGGATCAAGTCCGGAGGCAAGCTTTCGTCGGGAGATGCTTCAGAACATTCGATGTCAGTGTTCGGTCCCGGTCTTTTCCCGGTCGAGAAGCAAACGCTTCCGGTCCACGCCCCAGGCGTACCCAGACGATGAGCCGTCGGTCCGAACAACCCGGTGGCATGGGACAGCCACAGCCAAATTGTTGGCCGCACAAGCGCCTGCGACGGCCCGAACCGCCTTCGGCGAGCCGATCCGATGAGCGATCTCGGCGTACGACGCCGTGTGCCCCACCGGGATTTCTTGCAAGGCCCGCCATACTCTCTGCTGGAACGCGGTGCCTCGAATGTCGAGCGGCAGGCCTAGGCCTTGGCGCGGGGCGTCGATGAGGCCCACGACGCGGGCGACCAGCGCTTTGTATTCGGCATCCGCGCCGATCAAACGTGCCTTGGGAAAGCGGTCCTGCAAACTGCGGACGAGTTCGTCGGGGTCGCTTCCAATCAGGATCGCGGCAACGCCTTTCCGGCTCGATGCGACCAGAAACGTGCCCAGTGAGGACTCCCCGACCGCAAACCGAATTTCCTCGTCGGTTCCGCCGGATCTGTATCGCGTCGGCGTCATGCCGAGCATATTGGTGGATTTCTCGTAAAAGCGACCACTCGAATTGAAACCCGCGTTATAGATCGCCTCGGTCACGCTATTCCCGCTCGAAAGGCCGTCACGAACCCGCGCGGCGCGATGGGCGGCAGCATAGTCCTTCGGCGTAAGCCCGGTGGTCGCCTTGAACAGCCGGTGAAAATGACTTGGACTCAAGCCCGCGGCCGTCGCGAGTTGAATCAGAGATGGTTCTTCCTCGCTTTTCTCGATCAAGCGGCAGGTCTTCGCCACGATGGCCGCTATTTCCGCGTCGACGGACAGACCATCCGGCTTGCAACGTTTACAGGGCCGGAAGCCTGTTGCCCTCGCGGCTTCGATCGTATCGTGCAGTTGCACGTTTTCGGGGTTCGCAGCGCGAGACGGGCAAGAAGGCCGACAGTAGACTCTTGTCGTCATTACCGAATACCAGAAGAGACCGTCAGCGGAGCGGTCGCGTGCGCCGATGCGCTCCCAACGTGGATCGTCGGTTACCGGCGTCTTCGTACGAATTTTCGGACGTTCGAGTGTCGTCATGGCTGAACCTCATTTTGAATTCGACTCGGCGATCATGTCGCGATCGCATGCGCAACGCGTTCCGACTCTTGCTTCCGAATTCGATTCGGCTCGTGCTCTCATCGCAAAACTCTGGAGCGAACTGATATATTTCGAGCGAAAGACCCCAGCCACCCGATTTCTGTAACCGTATCCTGAATGCAGTCAGGCCCGCGCCGCTGTAGCGGCGCGAGCCTGTAGACATGCATGATGGAACAGCCGCTTTGATCAAGCGGCCTTCAATAGACCGAGCTGCGTGAGCGCGGTGACGCCGTCGTCAAGGCCGATTTCCTCAAGGATCCTGCCGTTCCCGAGACGCAACACGGTTGTGCCGGTGAAGTGCATTTTGCGGCCCGTAGCAGCCGGAAGCGAGCCGATCAGGAAGTCGCTGAAAGCAGGGCCGGTGTGGGTGCCGCCGCCTTCCCACCGACCCACCACACAGTCATCTTCCGCGATGAGGTCTGCGGTGCCCCAGAACTGGAGGTCCGGGAAAGCTTCACGAAAGTCGGTCATGAATGCCTTGATATCCTGATGGCCACGTCGCGGTTCGTGCAACGAGTACTGCAGCAGCATGTCCGGTGCGGCAAGCTCGTCAACGATGCCGAGATTGCAGGTCTTGCCCCAGAAGTCGGTGAACCAGCGCCCAACGATGACCTTGTTGTCTTCTTCCTTGCTCATACGATTTGCCTTTCTTTGCATTGTGCATGTCACAGACGTCAGTCGATGACTTGCGCAGAGCTAGTTTGGAGGCCGTCCGCACAAACTCCGTTTCTTGTCGTGACATTGAAATCCATCGTCGTTCGCCGACACGATGCAAGCTTCGCTTGTCGCTGCAGAACTTCAGCGATCGAAATCCAAAACTTGGCTCTCCACGCCACTGACGAGCAGTTCATTTTTTGGAATTTGAAAGCAAGGACCGGAGCGCGGCCGGCCGGTGGCTCATATCAGTATCGCCGTCAAAGTGGAGTTGCCACGAGCGCGGGCCCACGAGCCAGGAGGCGTCGACATGTTGCCATTCCTTTCGCTTCATGCCATCGCGGCGCAACGTGGCGATGGATTACGTCCCGAGCTCCTCGTCGCCTTTAGAAACTCAATCTCTGCAACGGTTGATCGCGCCGTTAGCGAATCCGGCCGCAGCCGGACAGGAGGCGCTGTGGAATTGGCGATGGATCGGAATACTTCCGAGTGCACCGTGCTGGATCGTACGGTACGAGACGTGCCGTCACACGAGAAATAGACTGATTCATTTGAATCGGATCAGATCTAGCTTCTTGTTTGAGCATGATCTTTTCCGAAAGTTGGGTCCCACTTTTCGGGATCATGCTCTAGGCGTTAGAGGTCACACGCTGCGCCAGACCTGCATGCGCTGACCGATCATCACGACCGCGAGGACGGCAAGCGCGAACACCAGCGTCTCGCCGTCGATGGCTTCGCCGTTGAGTGTGGCCGCCAGCGCGAAGATGGTGAAGGGCTGCAGCAGTTGCAGTTGCCCGACGTGGGCAATGCCAGACATCGCCATCGCGGCATTCCAGGCGAAGAAGCCGATAAACTGGCTGCCCAGGGCGTTGTACAGAAAGCCGCCCCAGGCCCGCGCTGGGATTGCGCTCAGATCCGGTGGCAGTATCAGCCACGTGACCGCGAAGTTGAACGGCAGCAGCAGCACCAGCGCCCAGCAGATGGTTTCCCAGCCCGGCATGGTGCGCGACAGCCGGCCCGAGAACGTGTAGCCGATCGCCGCGCTGGCGACCGCGCCGAACAGCAACAGGTCGCCGGGCGCCAGGCCGCCGGCTCCGCCGTGATAGAGTACGAAGCCGACCACCAGCGCCGCGCCGAGCAGACCGGCCAGCCAGAAGCCGAGGCTCGGCCGTTCGCCGGCGAAGACGGTGGCGGCCGTCGCGGTGGCGAGCGGCAGGATGCCGAACACGACGCCGCCATGCGCGGCCGGCACGGTCGCCATCGCCAGCGCCGAAAAGGCCGGAAAACCGACCACCAGACATAATGAAGCGACCGCCAGCGGTCCCCATGCGGCGCGCGGCGGCAACGGGCGGCGCAGCACCATCAGGATTGCCAGGGCGAACAGCCCGGCGAGCGCGGCGCGTCCGATGGTCAGGAACCACGGATCGAGCGGCGGAATCGCCAGCTTCATCGCGGGCAGCGTGCCGGCGAACAGCAGCATGCCCAGGAATCCCAATCCCAATCCAAGTCTGGGGCCGAGAGACTGGCGCGGTGGAGTCATGCGGCGGCCGTATCACTCATTCCGGCCCGTCGACCAGGATCGTCCGCACCTTGGCGCTGAGCTCATTGAACGAGAACGGCTTGCTGATCAGTTGTACGCCAGGATCGAGCTGGCCGCGATGCACGATGGCGTTGCGCGTATAGCCGGTGGTGAACAGCACCTTCAGTTTCGGCCGGCGCAGCAGCGCCTCGTCGGCAAGCTGTTTGCCATTGATGCCGCCCGGCATCACGATGTCGGTGAACAGCAGATCGATCTCGGGCTCGCGCTCGATGATGTCCAAGGCGGCCGCGCCGTTCGGCGCCTGCAGCACGCGATAGCCGAGTTCGTTCAGGATTTCGGTCGTGTAAGCGCGCAACGCATCGTCGTCCTCGACCACCAGGATGCTCTCGCGGCCGATGACCTCGGCGGCGCCAGGCGTGGCGGTCCCGACGTCCGGTCGCGCGTCGGCGTCGAGATGACGCGGCAGATAGATCTTCACCGTGCTGCCGTGGCCGACTTCGCTGTAGATCTTCACATGCCCGGCCGACTGGTGCACGAAGCCATAGACTTGGCTGAGCCCGAGGCCGGTGCCCTTGCCGACTTCCTTGGTGGTGAAGAACGGCTCGAACACATGCTCCAGGGTGCTGGCGTCCATGCCGGTGCCGGTGTCGGTGACGGCGATCTGCACATATTGGCCGGTCTTCAGCGGCTCGGTCAGCGAGCTCACATAGGCGTCGTCGAGATAGCAATTGGCGGTCTCGATGGTCATTTTGCCGCCCCCCGGCATCGCATCGCGGGCGTTGACGGCGAGATTGACCAGTGCGTTTTCCAACTGATTGCCGTCGGCGTTGATCTGCCACAGGCCGCCGGCCAGCACGGTCTCCAGCGCGACGGGTTCGCCCAGTGTCCGGCGCAGCAACTCGCATACATCGGCAACCAGCCGGTTGGCGTCGATCGGCTTCGGGGCCAGCGGTTGCTGGCGCGAGAACGCCAGCAGCCGGCTGGTCAGCGTCGCGGCGCGCTGCGCGCCCTGCACCGCCATGTCGCGCGAGCGCTCGATGCGGGCGGTCGCCGGCGAGGGCGGAAGGTTGCCAATTTGCCGGCGGATCACGTCGAGGCCGCCGAGAATGATGGTCAGCAAATTGTTGAAGTCGTGCGCGATGCCGCCGGTGAGCTGGCCAACCGCTTCCATCTTCTGGGCTTGGCGCAGCGATTCCTCGGCCTTGCGGCGCGCCTCGTTTTCGGTTTCGAGCTCGCGGGTGCGCTCGCGAACGCGCTCCTCCAAGGTCTCGGCAAAGGCGCGCAGTTGCGCCAGATTGCGCTTGCGGTCGGTGATGTCCACGCTGACGCCGACCACGCGTCCCGGCTTGCCGTCGGCATCGTAGAAGATGATCCGTCGTGCTTCGATCCAGCGCATTTCGTCGTCGGTCGCCCGCACGATGCGGAACTCGGCCTGCGCGTTATGGGCCTTTTCGGCGAAAGCAGTTTCGAGGATGTCAACGTAACGGATGCGATCCTCGCGGTAGAGGCAGGACAGCCAGGTTTCGTAGCGGCCGTCGAATTGCGTCATGCCGTAGATCGACATCAGCTTCGACGAGACGCGCACCGTGCCGGCCTGCACCTGCCATTCGAAAATTCCGAGGCCGCCGGCCTCCTGCGCGAGGATCAAAAGCTCGTCGTGCTCGCCGAGTTGCAACGGGTTCGACATGTCGCTCACGTCAGCCGCCGCCGAGAATGCGCTGGGCGTGCGCCATGGCGTGCAGCTTGCCGGCCGCGACCTGCCGGGGCAGATGGTTGAAGCCGCAGGAACTGGTGATGATGGTCTGCTCCGGAGCGAGCCAGGAATGCGCGCGGATTCGCTCAGCTACCGTGTCGCCGCTTTCGACCTTGGGGTCCTGCACGTCGACCGCGCCGACGCCGAGCTGCTGGTCGCGGAGATGATCGCGGTAGTGGTCGGTCATGTCGTGCTCGATCAGGAACGACGAGCACTCGATCTGGCATACGAGATCGGCCTTGTAGCGGCCGGTGTCGAAATAGCGGTGGCCGATCTGCGCGTCGTATTCCTTTCCGACCGCGTAATTGCCTTGGCAGATATGGGTCGAGACGTGAATCTTTCCGGCGAAGCCTTCGATCGCTAGATTAATCGCGTCGACCGCCGCCTGCACCTCGGCGTCGTCGGCCATGGTGAACAGCGGCTCGTCGATCTGAATGTGCTCGCAGCCGGCATCGACCAGCATCTTGAAGTTGGTCCGCAGCAGCTTGCCGATGTCGGCCATCATCCGGGGCAGGTCGTTGTAGTGTTCGTCATACGCGACCTTGGCCAGCATATGGGGCCCGGTCATGGTGATCTTCACCGGCCGCTCGGTCATGCCGGATACCGTCTTGAACTCGTCGACGAGGCCGAGATCGGTGGTTTCGGCGATCCGGCTCCGGCAGGTCGCGGCCGGATGGAAGACGTCGGGATCCTGCGGTGTGATCGGCTTCGGCCGCGTCGCGCCTTGGAACGCCGGCATCTTCTGCCAGAAATGATTGAGCATTGCGTTTGGCGGCGAATGCCGGTTGTGGGTGCGCCGGTGCATCTCGCCGCCCGTCACCACGTCAATGCCGGCATTGTGCTGGTCGAGAATGGCGGCCTGGGTGGCGCGGTACTGTGCGTCGGCCATCGATCCCATCGACAGTTGGCCGACCGCGATCAGTCGGTCGAGCGCCTCATACCAGTCCGGCACGCTGTGCGCGCCGATGACGGTCGTCGCGTATTTCGGATACCTGATCATTGTCTTCCCGGCGCGCCACCGATGCCGTCTCCGGCAAAAAATTATGAGAGCCGTCCGGCGCCACGTCTGCCCCCGGCCATAATGGGCCGTGAAGGTCCAAACGTGCAACCGGGCTCGCGGTTCCCAGAAAATATCCATCGATTGAAAATAATCGGGTTTCTGACCGTCATCGCGGCGGCAGTACCAGCGCTAGTTCGGCATCGCCGAGTACGCGGTGTTCGCCGGGCGGCAGGTCGGCCGGCAGGTCGAGCGCGCCGATCCGGTCGCGGTGCAGCGCCTCGACATGGTTACCGACCGCCGCGAACATTCGGCGAACCTGATGATAGCGGCCCTCGACCAGCGTCACGGTGGCGCTCTGCGGCGACAGGGTTTCCATCGGCACCGGCAGCAGCGGCGTGTCCTCGCCGTCCAGCATCAATTCACCGGATGCGAACAGGGCGGCCTCGTCGCCGCGCAGCGGGCGCGCCAGGGTGACGCGGTAGCGCTTCGGGATCGCGCTTTTCGGCGAAATGATCCGGTGCAGCAGCATGCCGTCGTCGGTCATCAGCAGCAGCCCCGATGACTCCTTATCCAGCCGCCCGATGGTTGAGATCGTCGGTTCGCGCTGCCGCCAGCGTTCCGGCAACAGGCCGTAGACCAGCGGGCCTGTTTCCTTATGCGAGCAGGTCACGCCGAGCGGCTTGTGCAGCATCAGCGTCAGGCCGGGCAGCGGGTCGAGCGGCTCGTCATCAACCAGCAATCGTTCACGCAGATCGGGAGCGAGGTCGATGCGCTGGTTTGGATCGGTAAGGTCGTTGCCGTCCAGCGTCACCCAGCCGTTGCGCACCATCTGCTGCACTTCGCGGCGCGAGCCGTAGCCGAGATTGGACAATAGCCGGTCGAGCCGCAGCGTTTCCTTGCTCATCGTACCGCCTCGAACACTTTGTAGCCGTCCTGCGAGATCACGGTCGTGACACGCTTAAACTTCGCCTTGAGCATCGCCTCATAGGGCAGGTGCCGGTTGGCGACAATCCAGGCCGCGCCGCCGACCCGCAACGCTTCCGCGGCGCGCGCGATGAAGCTCTGGCCGAGCGAGCGGTCCTCGGCGCCGCCATCGTGAAACGGCGCATTCATGACCACGAAATTGAGCGCCTTCAGGCTTTCGTCGGCCTCGCGCAAGTCGGCCCACCGCAGCGTGACCCTCGGATCGGCGACATTGCGCTTTGCTGCTTCGATCGCCCGCCGGTCGATGTCGACCAGGCTCAGCGCCTGTACGCCGGTCGACGCCAGGACCGCATGCGCCAGATAACCGAGGCCGCAGCCGAAATCGGCGCCGCGCCCGCTCAAGGCCGGCAGATGTTGCGCCAGCATCTCGCTGCCCGGATCGATGCGGTCCCAACTGAAAATGCCGGGCTGCGACCATAGGCCGAGCGCCTCGACAAAGCGCGGTCCGCCGTCCGCCAGCGCGTCATCGACGCCGGTCAGGACGGCCGGCCGCATGCCGATGCAGATCCGGTGATGCCGTTTCGCGGTATCGGAAGTCACACAGCCGAACGCCTTCAACTCCTTGGCGATCCGGGTGCCGCCTTTGTCGTTCGGCGCCAGGACGGCGAATGGCGCGCCGGGCTTGAGCGCTTTGAGCGCCAGCGCCATCGCATGCCGGCGCTCCAGCGTGCCGGGCGGCGCCAGCATCGTCAGGGCGTCGAGCGAAGCTTCGCCCAGCGTTTCCAGTGCTGTGGCACCGGGCCGCAGCGGAGAGAGCTGGATCGCGTTTGCCGGTGGTGCGGCCAGTTCGGCCGGCGGCAGGCCATAGACGCCGGTGGATTGGGTCGATTCCGTGTGCAAGGTCATGCGGTTGTCTATCGCGGCCGATCCGGAATGAAAATGAAGATGCCGCGCTGAGCAGAAAATATGCAGGCGCTGCCGCAAATCTCTGCATCCCGACCAGGCCGATTTAGCGAAACGATAAGGATTGAACGGCTAGATCATACCCCAGTGCGCCACGAGGATTGCCATGCCCGCACGGGTTATTTCACTGGTGACGCGCGTCCAGATCATTCTGGCGGCGCTTGGGGTGCTGTCGATCGCGCTCGCCGCGATCGTGTTCGTGGCTGGCGCGCAGGACCGCGACATGACGCAGCGGCTCGACGAGTTGCGCGTCAATACCGGCCGCATCGAGCGCATCAACGGCCTCGTCTATGCGGTGGTGATGGAGTCGCGCGGTCTGTACCTGGCGCAGAACCCCGCGCAGATCGAACGCTTCGGCAAGCCGCTTGAGACCTATCTGGCCGACATGGCCGACACGGTCGCGCGCTGGGAGCAAACCATCGAAGCGCAGGACCGGGCTGCATTTGCGGCATTCAAGCAGCCCTATGAACGCTTCGTCGAGTTGCGCCGCGGCCTGCTGCAGGGCGCCCGCGAAGGCGGCTCGGCGGCGGCGCGGGCGATCGGCGACAACGATGCCAATCGGGCTGCGCGGGAGGAGTTCAACCGCTCCATCGACGTGCTGGCGCAGGCCTATCGGGTCCGCGCCGACCGGCTCTATGCCGAGGCCGATTCGCGAGCCTTGATGAGCGGGATGCTGGTCGGCGGCGTGCTGCTCGTGGTGTTCGGCGTGATCGGCGGCGGCGTCTGGTTCGTGGCCCGGGCCATCGGGCGGCCGCTGCGAGCGATGACCGGGGCGATGCAAAAGCTGGCCGCCGGCGAACTCGACATCGAGGTGCCGGCGCGTCGCCGCGCCGACGAGATCGGCCGCATGGCGGCCGCCGTCGAGGTGTTCAAGACCAATGCGCTGGACCGCCGCCGTCTGGAGGGCGAAGCCGGGGAAGCGGAGGCCGCCAAGCTCAAAAGCGAGCGTCAGCTCGACGTCATGCTGGAGAATTTCAAGGTGACGGCGGGCGGCGTGCTCGACGCGGTCGGCGGCAGCATGGAGACGCTGCGCGCGACGTCCCAGCAACTCGCCGACGTGGCCCGGCAGGTGTCCGGGGAGGCCGCCGGCGCCACCCAGGCGTCCGACCGGGTGTCGAGCGATGTGCAGGACGTGGCCGCCGCGACCGGGCAGCTTTCGACTTCGATCCGCGACATTGTGCGCATGGCCGATGATGCGTCCGGCGTGGTGACGCACGCGGCGGCGCAGATGGATGCCGCGACCCGCGAGGTCGAGAGCCTGGCGGCCGCCGGACAACGCATCGGCGACGTGGTCGATCTGATTAAGGCGATTGCCGCGCAGACCAATTTGCTGGCGCTCAATGCCACCATCGAGGCGGCGCGGGCCGGCGAGGCCGGGCGCGGCTTCGCGGTGGTGGCCCACGAGGTGAAGCAACTCGCCGCACAGACTGCGCGGGCCACCGAGGACATCGCCGAGCAGGTCGCCGGAATTCAGTCTTCGACCGGCACCACGGTCGAGGCGATGGCCGCCACCGCCGGCAGCATTCGGCGCATCAGCGATGTGTCGGCCACCATCGCGGCCACCGTCGGCCAGCAGGACGCCGCGACGCGCGAGATCGCGCAGAGCACGCAGATGACCGCGAGCGGCAGCGAGGAACTGGCCGCGACCGTGGCCAGCATCGGCCGGGCGATCGAAGACACCGCCGGTCACGCTGGGCGCGTGCTGCAAAGCTCCGGACATCTGACCGAACAGGCCGCAACGCTATCGCGCGAGATCGAGAATTTTCTCGCGGCGCTACGTGACCGGGTCGAAACCAAGGCGGCATAGAGCATGATCCCGAAAAGTGGGAACCGGTTTTCGGAAAAGACCATGCTCAAACAAAAAAGCAGGCCTACCCCCGGACCGAAGTCCGGGGGTAGGCCTTAGACGTAAATGCTCAGCGTAGATCGGTCGTCAGGCTCTGAAACTTGTTTCCGGCCGGCGCGCCTTCCGGATACATGTCAAACGCGAAGACAGGCCCAGTCAGGGCGTTCGGGAACGTGAACACAGCGGTTCCGATGCCATCACCATCGGTCACGATGTCACCAAGCTGGCGAACGCATTTCAGAAAGAAATGGTAAGTGGTATTCGCGTTGGCCGTCATCGCGACTGCCACGGTCGTATTGTCGCCCTGGCGTGCGACCTTTATCTCGCCCCCGCGCGTGCGATTTGGGTCATCCTTCACGCTGGTATTGGTGCAGTCGGAGAAATCTTGTCCGATCAGCGAAACCATAACGGTTTTGTTGGTTTGGGGCGGGTTTTGCGCCGACGCCGGGTCGCCGATCAAGCATAGAGCGCCCGCCGTGGACAGCAGCACTGCGGCTTTCAGCGCTCTACAGGCCGTTGTCATCGCGGCTTTCGCTTCGACTACCGATTGTTCGTCCGATCGCTTCCGGTGATGCATCGCGAGGCTCCCCTGCTGCAGATTGGAGGCAATATGATGCAGCCTATAATCGTAAGGTGAAAAAGTAAAACCCCGAGTTTAGCTAATTTGGCATCGATCCATAAGGCAAGCGGATGGGTTGTAATGGGGCGCGGCCATGATCGCATAGAAATTTTTGGCCCAACGGCGTGATGGCGACCATGGTGCCCCGGGGCCGGCGTCGCGGCGTAGATAGCCGCGGTCGAGCGCGTCCTCCCACACCGTCAGCCGCGGGCACGAGGTGCGCCAAGCCTCGAACACTTCGGTATAGGGTCGGGGTCCGGCGCGAGCCATTCCACCAAGTCCAGCACCAGCGCTTCGCATTCCATCTGGCGACCTCCTCAATTATCAGACCTGCGCCATCGCCCACAGCGTCGCGCCGTGGATAGCCGCAACCGTCATAATCAGCCGTCCGGCCCAGACGCGGTACTGCTGGTCGGTCATCGCTTCTTGAAAACGTTTGGCCAGCGTCGTACCCAGCATCGACGCCACGATCCTCCTGTATCGCGATTTTCGCAAAGACGAGCGCGACTTCGCGGCGTTTCGGCACTGGCTGATGGGCTCGGCGGAGGGTGGGAAGACGCACCGCAGACAAAATCAAACGGCGATGACGGCTGACGGTGATTTCCGTCAACAATGCACCCCATGCCCGCGCTGCACGCATGGCCATTCCGTCAGTGCCAAGCGAAAATCGCGGGACATATGCCCTAAGGGCCGCCCGAAATTGCATGGCTGGAACTGCAGGAGACGTCTGTCCTGCCGCCAAAACTGGCGGGGGCCCGGCGGTGTTGCCGCCGAGCCCCCTTCAATAGCATCAGTCGGCCTGTAAGCCGGGTTCTGTAGGGCGGATGACGCGTACTTGCGCGCGCGCCGTCCGCGTGGCGGCCATTCCTCTGGGACGCCGCTTGCGCGGCGCCTCAAGCAACCTACCCGAACGGCCGGATCCGAACCGATCCCGACCACGTATCGCTTGCGCGATACGCCGCCGCGCCGTTCCTATTCGGTCTTGCTCCCGGTGGGGTTTGCCCTGCCGCCGACGTTGCCGTCAGCGCGGTGCGCTCTTACCGCACCGTTTCACCCTTGCCGCGACAATACACAACGCGCCGCGGCGGTCTGTTTTCTGTGGCACTTTCCCTGAGGTCGCCCTCGCCGGTCGTTATCCGCCACCGTGGTCCGTGGAGCCCGGACTTTCCTCCCCGGCCACCTTTCGGTGATCGCCGGAGCGGCCGCCCAGCCGACTGACGGAACAGGAATGGGCGCCGGGCGCGGCGGCGTCAAGTCGCGGGAAGATCTCAGCGATTTGGACAAAAAAAGTCCCGGGTCGCGACAAGCGCGGACCCGGGACAAGAAACCGGCGGGAGGACACCGGCTAACCAATCTTCAATTTACGCGCGCGGCCCGCCACTGGATTGGCGCGAACCTGTGCGGTGCTGCCAGACGGACCGGACCAAATCCGGCACGCGGCGCACCAAGTCGGACACGAAAGCGGCTCGCTCGGCTTTGGCGCGCGCCAGATACAAGTCAAAAGGCGCGGAGCTCAACCCCGGAAAGTCATGCGATTTGGTCATGGCGACCTCCATCGATCCATGCAGAACATATTCTTTTCAGGATGGATGATAATAGCGTATTTGATGGGTTCGCTTTTGAAAAATTAGCACGAATGGCGAGGCGGTGATGGAAGCTTTCGACATGCGGGTGTTCGTCCGCGCCATGGAACGCGGCAGTTTTTCCGCCGCCGCGGCCGATCTCGGCCTGTCGCCGTCCGCGGTGTCCAAGCTGGTATCGCGCCTGGAAGATCGGCTCGGGGTACGGCTGATCGTGCGCACCACGCGAAAGCTGGCTTTGACGCCGGAAGGCGAGATTTATCTGGCCCGCTCCCGGCAGATCGTCGCCGATATCGATGATGCCGAGGCCGAGGTGACGCGCGGGCGCGGGGCGCCGCGCGGCCGACTCCGGGTCAATTCCGGCACCGCCTTCGGGCTGCACCAATTGGCTCCGGCGCTCGCCGGTTTTCTCACCCGCTATCCGGAAATCGACCTCGAACTGTCGATCACCGACCGCATGGTGGATCTGGCGGAAGATCATGCCGACATCGCGGTGCGTAGCGGCAAGGTGGCGGATTCGCCCCATGTGGTGCGCAAAATCACCGATCTGGAACGGGTGATCTGCGCGGCGCCGTCCTATCTGGCGCGCCGGGGTACGCCGCGCACGCCGTCCGATCTCGCCGAACATGATTGCATCGTGGTGGCCAGTCCGGGCCTGAACCGCTGGCCGTTCCGCGCCCGCTCGGGCGCGATCGACGTGGTCGAAATCGGCGCCCGCGTGGTCACGGACGACGCCGAGGCGGCGATCCGGTTGGCTGTGGCGGGCGCCGGCATTATCCGCCTCGCGGATGTGATCTGCGCCGGGCCGATCAACGCCGGCGAACTGGTGCCGGTGCTGGCGGAGGCCCACCACGTCGAGCCATTCCCGCTATCGGCAGTCTATCTGGCGGGCCGCCACCGGTTGCCGAAGGTGCGCGTCTTCTTGGATTTTCTCAGCGAGCGTTTCGCCCATGCGCCGTGGCGCCTGGATGGTTTGCGAAGCGATCCCACCGCGCTGGATGAGGCTGCTCAGGCATAGGCTTTTCGCGTAGCTTTCAGCAGTGCGTGCAGCGTCGTCACGGTCGACTCGTCGGCGATACCGTCGACCAGCGCCGGCCGGAAATGGCGCTGGAAGGCCAGCACCACGTCCTGGGTGAGCGGATCGAAGATGCCGGTGGCCTCGATGCCATAGCCATAATCTATCAGCGCCTTTTGCAGCTTGGCGACGTCCTCGCTCTCGTCGCCGAGACCCAGCCGCGGGCCGTCTTCCCGGATCGGCGTCGGCGCCAGCCAAGTGCCGACGCCGGAGTCGGCGAGCGTCCGCCACGGAAACTTCTCGCCCGGATCGCGCTTGCGCGACGGCGCCACGTCGGAGTGGCCCAGCACGCGTTCCGGCGGAATATGATGGCGGGTCAGGATGCCCCGGCACAGCGTGGTCAGGGCCGCGATCTGCCGCTTTGGAAAGTCGCGATAGTCGTGGTCGTGACCCGGATTGGCGATCTCGATGCCGATGGAGCTCGAATTGATGTCGGTCTCGCCGTGCCAGGACGACACGCCGGCATGCCACGCGCGTCGCGCTTCCGGCACGGACTGAACGATGTGGCCGTCTTCGAACACGAAATAATGCGCCGAAACTTCGCTCTTGCCTGAGCATAGCTTTTCCAACGCCATCTGGGCGCTCAGCATCCCGGTGTAGTGCAGCACCAGCATGTCCGGCTTGCGCCCGTCTCGGCGTTCGTTGTGGTTTGGGGACGGAACGACTTCGGCCGCGACTGAGGATTCTGCCGTAAACTTCAACATCAAAAACACGCCTGACTGGTTGGTAGCCTGACCCGAGTGATCAAAGAGCGGGCTCAAAGCTCGCCCCGGTTAAGTTGAACCGGGGCAAGCTCTGGTTCTTTAGGTGGTCGTATTTCCTACGGCGAACCAGCTTCCACTTCGCCGGGAAATACTCCGTCTCAACGTAGTGACACGCCGGCAGCACCTTGTTCACCTCACAATTAAGGGAGGCTGGTACCGGCAGTCGCCACGATGGGCAAGGCGCAATGTCGTGAACCGGACATAGAAAAGGGCGGCGCACCAGGCGCCGCCCTTCGGATTAGATATTGGGACGTATTACTGCGTCGCCGCCGGAGCCCGCGGCATGGTCGTCGAGCCACCCGGAGTCGGGCGCTGCGCCGCCGCCGGCTGGGGCGGTTTCTGCCGCTCGAATGCGGCCGCCTGCGTCAGCTCATCCTTGGTCATCGAGACCTTGAGTTTCGGGCTCTGACCGTTGGTGCCGGGCACCAGGTCGAATGAGGCCATGGTCAGCGCCACGTCCTTCGAGCCGATGCCCAGGAAGCCGCCGACGCCGACGACGACAGCCTGAATGTTACCGGTCTTGTCGAACAGCAGATCGTTCACGTCGCCGATCTTCTTGTCGTCAGGCCCCAGAACGTCGGTGCCCTTGAAGCTGCTGGCGAGAAACTGATCGGATTTCTGGCTGTTGATGATGGTCGGCTTCGCGGTCGGCGATGTCGAACCTGTGGTCGCCGGCGCTGCGGACGGTTGGCTGGGTGTCGTTGTTGACGGGGTCTGGGCGATCGCAGCCGTTGCCAGCATGGTACCGGCGGCCAGAATGGCCATGTACTTCTTGGTCATGGATTCCTCCTGATCGTGTTTGAGCGGACTGATCGTTTGGAACGCTTCGGATGATGCGCTTGGTGGAACGCTTCGGATGTGCGCTGGCGCTGGGGCGCTGGCCGCATGTGGAGAAAACTCGCAACGCCGCGTTGTTGTTCCTGGCGGAAAAAGGGCATTCGTGCGGCACGGGGTTTCGTCTCACATCGGGGGGGCGAGTTCCCTTGCGCGGCGTCCGGTAATGCGGCCCCGGGCAACGCTTCGTTAAGTTTATCGAGCGTTAATCAAAGCCGGTGCATCGCGCCGCGCGGGACCGGGCGTGGGCCGGTTGGATTCAATTGACGCCCATTATAGCCCATGTTATCCCATAACCTCTCCAGTCAGGCTGTTGGGCCGGCCGCATTTGACGGTCGGTTTCGGGCTGTTTTGCCCGGGCTAGACCGGTTGCGAGAACTGGTGGGCGTTTGCGGCGTTGGGAGTGCGACCCGTCATGGACCGCTTCGTGTCGCATGTGACGCTGCGGCTCGACGCCAAAGGGCGGGTCTCGATACCGGCATTGTGTCGACAGATATTGGCGCGCGACGGATTCGAGGGTCTGTACTGCTATCCGACGCTGGACAGACCGGCGATCGATGCGGGCGGAAAAGCACTTCTCGCCGAGATCGAATTACTGATACAGCGTTTCCCGCCGTTTTCCGACGAACGGGACCAGTTCGCGACGGCGCTGTACGGGACGAGCGAAACCTTGAAGATCGACAGCGAGGGACGGGTGATTTTGACCGAATCGCTGAAGAGCCATGCCGGGATCGCCGACGCGGTGAGTTTTGTCGGTCTCGGCCACAAATTTCAGATCTGGGAGCCCGGCCGCTTCCGCGCGCATCTCAAGGAGGCCACCGAACAGGTGCGCGCGCTCAAGAAGCGGCTCGGTTCTCAGCGTCCGGAGTCGGACGCCGGAGCACGGGAATGACGAGGGATCGCGACGCCGGGCAACCGGCGTCCGCTGGCGGACCCGTCCCTCATATTCCCGTGCTCGTCCGGCCGGCGGTTGAACTTCTCGGCATTCGCGCCGGTGGGCTCTATGTCGACGGCACCTTCGGGGCCGGCGGTTACACCCGGGCCATCCTGGCGACGCCCGGCAGCAACGTCATCGGCATCGACCGCGACCAGAGCGCTATCGCCCGCGGCGCCGGTCTGGTCGAGGAATATGCCGGCCGGCTGACGTTGATCGAAGACAGGTTCTCCGAACTCGAAGCCGTGTTGCGCGAGGCAGGCACCGAGGCGGTTGACGGCGTCGTGCTCGACGTCGGTGTGTCGTCGATGCAGCTCGATCAGGCCGAGCGCGGCTTCTCGTTCCGGCTCGACGGTCCGCTCGACATGCGGATGGGCGGCGACGGGCCAAGCGCGGCCGACGTGGTCGCGACCGCGACCGAGCGCGATCTCGCCGACATCATTTTTCTGCTCGGCGAGGAGCGCCATTCGCGCGGCGTCGCCCGTGCCATCGTGCGGGCGCGCACGGAATCCCCTATCACCACCACGCGGCAGCTCTCCGACATCGTGTCCCGTGTGGTGCGCACCAAGCCGAACGAAATTCATGCCGCGACCCGCACGTTCCAGGCGTTGCGCATTTTCGTCAATGACGAACTCGGCGAACTCGCGACCGCGCTCGGCGCGGCCGAACGCGCGCTCAAGCCCGGCGGGCGTCTTGTGGTGGTCAGCTTCCATTCGCTCGAAGACCGCATCGTCAAGACCTTCATGGTCGAGCGCAGCCGCCAGGCCTCCGGTTCGCGGCATCGGCCCGAGATGAGTGCGCCGGAATCATCGTTCACGCTGCTGACCAAGCGCCCGGTCGTGGCCGACGAGGCCGAGAGCGTCGAAAACCCGCGCGCGCGTTCGGCCAAGCTGCGCGCCGCCGAACGCACGGCCGCTCCGGCGCGTCCCCTCGACATTGGCGGCTTTGTGCCGCGCGTGCGCCCGCTCGCCGACGTGATGAAGGGGCGCTGACATGCTGCGCATCCTCAACCTCGTCGTGATCGCGTCGCTGGTGGTGGCGGCGGCGTATGTCTACCGCATCAAGTTCGAATCGACCCGGCAGGCCGAGCGCGTCGTGAAGCTGCGCACCGAAATTCGCCGCGAGCGCGACGTGATTGCAAGCTTGCGCGCCGAATGGGCCAAGCTTGACAATCCACGCCGCATTCAGGGCCTCGCGCAGCGGCATTTGACGTCGCTCAAGCCGGTCGCGGCGACGCAGTTCGATACGTTCGACCGTCTGCCCGAGCGTCCGGCTTCGCTGGTACCGCTGAATTCGGGCGATCCGATCGGCGCGATCATCGAGAGCATCGAGGCGCCGCAGGCCCGCAAGGCCGACGCCATCACCGACCTGCTCGACGATAATGTCGATATGAATCCCGAAACCATCGAGCCGCCGACCGGTAGCGTGCCGTCCTTGGAGCGCCTGCAATGAGCGCTTCTTCGGTGCCCGCGACAGCGGCTTCCGCGATAGCGGCCGAACCGTGGCGCCGCCGCGTGCTGCGCACGCTGCTGTACGGCAAGAACGTCGATCGCGACGCCAAGGCGCGGGCCCGCGTCGGCCTCGCCATCCTGGCCTTCGCGGTGGTCTACGGCATCATTTCGGTACGCCTCGCGATGTATGCGGCGACGCCGGAGAGCCATGTCGCACGCCGCGTCGGCTCGACCGATGCGACCGCGACCGCGCGCCCCGACATCGTCGACCGCAACGGCCAAATCCTTGCGACCGATGTGCGCACGCCTTCGCTGTTCGGCGAGCCGCGCCGCATCATTGATGTCGACGAGGCGGTCGAACTGCTCAGCGCCGTGCTGCCGGATCTCGAGACCAACGAGGCGCGCGAGCGGCTGTCGTCGCGTCGCGGCTTTGTCTGGCTCAAGCGCGAAATCAGCGCGCCGCAGCAAAAAGAGATTCACCGTCAGGGCATTCCGGGCATCGGCTTCCTAGGCGAAAATAAGCGTGTCTATCCGAACGGCCCGATCGTTTCGCATCTGCTCGGCCATGTGAATATCGATAACCAGGGCATCGCCGGCGTCGAGAAGTGGCTCGACAAGAACGGGCTGGCCGATCTGCACATGGCCGGGTTCGCGACCGACCGGCTGCAGAAGCCGGTCGAACTCGCGGTCGATCTGCGGGTGCAGCATGCGCTGCGTGACGAACTCGTCGCGGCGCGCAAGAAGTTCAAGGCGGTCGCGGCCGCCGGCATCGTGGCCGATGTGCGCACCGGCGAGATCATCGCGATGGTGTCGGAGCCGGACTACGATCCGAACAATCCGAAAGAGGCGCTCGACCCGACGCGGATCAACCGGCTGACCACCGGTGTCTATGAAATGGGCTCGACCTTCAAGGCGCTGACCATCGCGATGGCGCTGGATTCAGGGAAGGCTAATCTCAACAGCACATTCGATGCGCGCGAGTCGCTGCGTTACGGCAAGTTCAGCATTCACGACTATCACGCGCAGCGCCGCGTGCTGTCGGTGCCGGAAATCTTCACCTATTCGTCGAATATCGGCACCGCCCGCATGGCGCTGGGCCAGGGCGTGCCAGCCCACAAGGCGTTCCTGAAAAAGATGGGCCAACTCGACCGTCTGCGCACCGAACTGCCGGAAAGCGCCGAACCGATCGTGCCGAAGAACTGGGGCGAACTGAACACCGTGACCATCGCGTTCGGTCACGGTCTGGCGGTGGCGCCGCTGCAGGCTGTGATGGGCGTCAGCGCGCTGATGAATGGCGGCAAGCTGATTCCGCCGACCTTCATGAAGCGCAGCGAGG
>JAQGJU010000119.1 GCA_028290465.1 Xanthobacteraceae bacterium
TTGAAGTGCCGGTTGACGCCGATCGCCAGCATGCTGATCGTCATCTTGTTGGCCTGCATGATGACCGGCATCGCAGGCGCGACCATGTTGGTCGCATAGGGACCGAGCAGCAGGTCGACCTTATCCAGGCTGAGCAGCTTGGTGTAGATGCCGGGCACGTTCGATGGGTTGCTCTGGTCGTCGTAGAACACGAGTTCGACCGGACGCCCGAGCAGGCCGCCTTTGGCATTGACGTCGTCGCGCCAGATTTCCAGCGATGCCAGAATCTGCTTGCCGTTCGGCGCCACGGCGCCGGTCAGCGCCATGCTGAAGCCGACCTTGATCGGATTGCCGGTCTGCGCAAACAACGGAGCCGACCAGGCCATCGTGATGGCAAATGTGGCCGCCAGCAGACGGCCGAACGTGCGCCGCGTCGCGCGCGCACCAGTGGTGTCGCTCATGATGTCCTCCCTGGTTTTCGCCGCTCCGGGAATCCCGGAGCGGTCGTTTTGATCGCGAGTTAGTAGACGTTACTTCATCATGTCTTCGGGCGGGCCGACGCCCCACAGATTGGACGCCGCCGGATCCTTGGCCCAGACCTTCGGCTTCTGCGGGCTGTCGCGATGCCACGGGCGCGGCTCGAAATGGCCGAGCTCTTCGTCCTTCAATTGGTCGAGTTCGGCGAACAGCTCGGTGATCAGGCCGTTCGGGCTGCGATGATAGCAGAACAGGTTGTGGCCGATGCCGTGGCGGCCAGGTCCCCAGATCTGCTTGTAGCCATTCAGGCTGAGGAAATCGCAGGCCGCCTCGATGTGCGCCCAGTCGCGCAGTTCGAACGCGGTGTGGAAGTGCCGGTTCGAGCCGGTGCCCATCAGGTTGATGGTGTGGTGATCGGGCCCGCAACGCAGGAACGAAAAAAAGTCGCCCATCCAGTCGGACTCGCGGAAGCCGAGCACGTCGACATAGAACTTGGTGACCTTCTTCACGTCCTCGCAGTGGAATGCGACGTGGCCGAGTTTGTGCGGCACTACGCCTTTGGTCGGGAATTTCTGCTTGGCGAATTCGCCGCGCTGGAACACTTCCATCACGGTGCCCTTGGCGTCCTCGAACGTCACCATGTCGGAGATCGACGGTTCGGGGTCCTTCTTGCGCTGGGTCTTGATGCCGTGCGCCTGGACCTGCTTCTCGAACGCGCCGAGATCCTCATTGGCGCCGATCTGGAAGCCGAGGCGGGTACACTTCGTTTCCGAACCCTTGCGCAGCACGACCGCGTGATGGTCGACGGTGTGGGCGAGATACGCCGCGTTCTTGTCCTTGGCGATCAGGTTGAGGCCGAGAATGTCGGTGTAATACGCGACTTGGCTGTCGACATCCGGCATTTCGTACGTGGCGTGGGCGATCTTGCGCACCCGGATCATGCGATCCTCCTATGTGGTTTCTTTGCCGCTCATCGAGAGCTTAGACCGCGAGCATTGCTGCGTTGCGACGCGGCGATGCCGGACATCCTGTTGCCGAAGGTCGCTGCGGACGGCCGGATGGTAACGATCCGGCGCCGTCCGACAAGTCCCTCGGCAGGGGGCAGGATGGCTTTGCGGCCCACACCCAAGACGCGTTTCTTCCGGCGCCAAGGATAGTGCGATCCGGGTTCTTTGCAAATGCAAATTATTTGGCCGGCAAACCGCCGGCGCCCGTCGCCATTCGGTCTTAAAGAAAAAGAATTAGCGCGCCGGCTCGAGCCGGTCGGCCAGCAGCAGGTCGCGGGCCTGTTCGGCGGTCATCGGCTCGCCGAAATGATAGCCCTGCGCGTATTCGCAACCCATCTGGTACAGCTCGACGGCATCGGAATCGGTCTCGGCGCCTTCGGCTACGACTTCCATGCCGAGATCGTGCGCCAGCGAGATGATCGAGCGCAGGATCACCGGCCGCGTGCCGCGGCTGGTGGTGCGCACGAACGACTGGTCGATCTTGATGGTGTCGAACGGGAAGCGCTGCAGATAGGCCAGCGAGGAATGGCCGGTGCCGAAATCGTCGAGCGCGAGACCGGCGCCGAGTTCGCGGATGCGGGTCAGCATCTGGGCGGCGTGCTCGGGATTTTCCATCACCAGCGATTCCGTCAGCTCCAATTTCAGCGTGCCGCGCGCGACCGCCGAGCGCGCCAGCACGGTGCGCAGGTCGTGGATCAGATCGTGGCGCAGCAACTGCTTGGACGACACATTGACGCTGCAGAACACCGGCTCGCGCTGCCGCACGCTGCGCTGCCAGATGCTGAGCTGGCGCGCGGCGCGCTCCAGCGCGAACAGGCCGAGATCGACGATCAGGCCGATCTCCTCGGCGACGCCGATGAATTCGGCCGGTGACAGCCGGCCCATCTTCGGATGGTCCCAGCGCGCCAGCGCCTCGAAACCGGCGACCGAACGATCCTCCAGCCGGATGATCGGTTGATACAGCAGCGTGATCTCTTCGCGCTCCAGCGCGCGGCGCAGCTCCGATTCCAAGGTCAGGCGGTCGGTCTTGCGGGCCCGCATCGCGGCCTTGAAGATTTCGATGCGGTCGCCGCCGATGCGCTTGGCGTGGTACATCGCGAGTTCCGCGTCCTTGAGGATCTCCTCGGTGCGGTGCGGCTGGGTATCGGCCAGCGCGAGTCCGATCGACGCGGTCAGGAAGATTTCGCGGTCGTTGAAGGTGATCGGCGCGCGCAGCGTGCGGCGGATGGTCTCGGCGTAAGCGACGATGCGCTGCGGATCGCGCTCCGACAGCAAAATCAGCGCGAACTGATCGCCCGACAGCCGGGCCAGCGTGTCCTGCGCCTTGAGCAGCCGGCCGAGCCGGCGCGCCAAGGTCAGCAGGATGGAATCGCCGACCGCGATGCCGACGGAATCGTTGACCTGCTTGAAGCGGTCGAGATCGACCACGATCACGGTCGGGCGGATGTTCGGGTCGGCCTTGGCGAAGCCGAACACTGACTCGAGCCGGTCGATGAACAATTGCCGGTTCGGCAAACCAGTGAGGTTGTCGTGCACGGCGTCGTGCAGCAGGCGCTCTTCGGCGTTCTTGAATTCGGTGACGTCGGTCAGCGTGCCGACGATCCGCACCACTTCGCCGTCGGAGCCGACCACCGGCCGGGCCTTCAGGGCGAACCACAGATAATGCGCGTCGGGCGTGCGCAGCCGGAAATCGTGCATCAGACGGCCACGGCGCTGCTCCAGCACACTGTCCAACGCGGCCCGGAAGCGGTCGCGGTCAAGCGGATGCAGCACGTCGAGCCATTTCGCCGCCGGGCCTTCCAGCGTGCCGCGCTTGAGGCCGAGCAACTGTTCGGTCTCCGGCGACGTAAACACCTTGTCGGCCGACACGTCCCAGTCCCAGACCATGTCGCCGGCGCCGGTCAGGGCCAGCGCGCGGCGTTCCATATCGGTGACGATGCCGTGGGTAACGCCGCCCGAGAACGCATGCTGCATCACCGTGAAGCCGATCAGCATCACGATCAGCACCAGGCCGCCGAGCAGCGCCGGGCCGACGATGTCGTTGGTCACCACGCCCTGGACCGTCATGCCGGCGGCCACGACCCAGATCACCAGCAGCAGCCAGGTCGGGATCAGCAGCACCGCGCGGTCGAAGCCGTGCGTCGACAGGTAGACCACCAGCGCGAAGCCGATCACCGCGACCAGGAACAGCGAAATCCGCGCGATGCCGGACGCGATCGCCGGATCGAACAGCGCAACCGCCACCAGCGCGCCGAGGAACACGAGCCAGCCGACCGTGATGTGGGCGTAGCGCACATGCCAGCGGTTCAGGTTGAGATAGGCGAACAGGAATACCAGCAGCGTCGCGGCCAGGATCGCCTCGCCGGAGGCGCGCCATACCCGCTCGGCGCCGGCCGACATGTCGAACACCTTGCCCCAGAAGCCGAAGTCGATGCCGATATAGATCAGCACCGCCCAGCCGAGGGCTGCGGCGGCCGGGAACATCACCGAGCCCTTGACCACGAACAGGATGGTCAGGAACAGCGCCAGCAGGCCGGCGATGCCGATGACGATGCCGTAATACAGCGTGAAGGAGTTGATCTTGTCCTTGTAGGAGTCCGGCTCCCACAGATAGATCTGCGGCAGCTTGTCGGTGCGCAACTCGACCACATAGGTCACTACCGTGCCGGGATCGAGCGTGACGCGGAACACGTCCGCGATGGCGCTGTCCTGGCGGTCGGGCCGGTCGCCCGAACTCGGCGTGATGCCGACGATGCGCGACTGGCCGAGATCGGGCCAGAACAGTCCCGAGCCGACCATGCGGTAATGCGGCACGACGATCAGCCGGTCGAACTGGTCATCGCCGTTATTGGCGAGCGCGAACACCGCCCAATGGCCGCCGCCTTCGCGGGCGCGGACCTCGATGCGGCGCACGATGCCGTCGGGGCCGGGCGCGGTCGAAACCTGCAGGCGGTCGGAATCGCTGACCGGCCGCTCGACGGCTTCGGTCAGGTCGATGGCCGGCGCATCGGTGCGGATATTGATGGCTTCGACCGCATGGGACGTGGTGGCGCCCAGCCCGAACAGGACCGCGGCGAGCAGCAGGATCGCCATCGGTTGAACGGCGCGCAGCACACGCAAAATCTCGACCCTCCCGGCTTCGCGGCCCCGCCAGTTCCCGATGAGTAGCGGGGCGCCGGGGCAGGGGCAAGCACTTCGGCGTTAACCATGATTGTGGCGAGAAGGAGTCTAAACCCGCTCAGGGCGCCGCGCCGGTAAAGCTGCCAGTCAGCGCGGCGGCCCGGCCCCGGTCTGCGTTGCCGGCGCGATCGAGCCGTGCGGCGCTTTTCGCCAGCGTCTCGGGACGCAGCGCGCCGCTCCGCGAGGCCTGCAGCAGACGGTACATGATCGGGAAATACTGGTCGGTGTCGTAGCTCAGCAGCACCAGATCGACGCCGGCGTTGAGCGCTTCCAAAGTGGCACCGGCAATGCCATTGCGGCTGTAATACACCGCACCCATGCTGAAATCGTCGGTGATCAGCACGCCGTCGAAACCCCATTCTGTGCGCAGCAGACCGCTGATCACTTTCTGGGAGAACGATGCCGGTCGCTCCGCGTCGAGGCCCGGCACACGGACATGGCCCAGCATCACGAACGGCCGGTCACCCTGCATCAGCGAACGGAATGGCATCCAATCGCTCGCGGCCAGTGTTGCCACCGGCACGTCGAGATCGACGGCTTGCAAATGCGTGTCGCGGGTCAGCCGGCCGAGCCCGGGAAAATGCTTCAGCGTGCAGCGCACCCCAGTCGTATCGAGGCCCGCACAATAGGCACCGGCGACATTCGCGACGACGGCCGGGTCGTTGGAGATTGCCCGCCGATAGATCATGCTGTGGCGGTCGAGCGCGCTGACGACGCCGTGATTGAGGTCGAGCACCGGCGCGAGGTTCAGGTTGACGCCGAGGTCGCGCAACTCGCGGCCCTTCTGGGCGGCGTAGCCGGCGATCGCGGCTTGCCGGGCCGGGCCTTCCGGATAATTGGCAACGAGGTGCGACAGCGGCAATTGCCGCGTCAGCGGCGGCGACAGACGTGAGATCACGCCGCCTTCCTGGTCGGCGCTGATCCATAGCGGCGCAAGCCCCTGGTCGCGGCGCGTCGCCTGCCAGCCGGCGATGTCGCGTGCCGTGTCGGCGCCGGTGCGTCGATGTACATTCAACGGCGCGACGAATACGCCCGCGATGCCGCGCCGTTCGATCAATTGTCGCAGTTCGGCCTGACGGCGATAGCCGACCACGATGTGACGGCCGAGCGGCTCGATCTCTGCGATATTGGTACGCAGCACCGCGCGGCGAATGAACTGAAATTGCGCTTCGATCGCGACGGTGCAGACCAACGCCAGCACGGCCAGGGTTGAACTGGCGATCGACAGGATACGTACGCGCCTGGCGCGCGGTGCCTGGGCGAGATGCGCACGCCACCAGCGGGTGCGCAACTCGATGCCGATCAGAGCTATCGGCAGGACAATGAGCGCCGGCAACAGCCAGCCGCGCACACTGGCAAACAACGGCGCACGCCAGTCATAGGCCACCGCGAACAACGCAATGGCGCAGACAAGGCTGACGATGGCGGGCCACATTCGCGTTTTTGGCAATGAAAGATCCCCGTGCATAGCGTGACATGCAACGGGCCAAGCGGCGGATTTGTGTCGGCGGGTTCGAGTTTCACGCTGCCGAACAACGGCCTCATTCGTCATCGCCGGGCGTGACCCTGGAAATCCATCCTTCTTGCGAAAAGCTGGATCACCGGGTCAAGCCCGGTGATGACGCAGAATATGGAGCGAGTTCTAGGTCGCTCTCACACCACCAGCACGATCTTCCCGATATGCTGGCTGGATTCCATCAGCGCGTGAGCCGCCGCGGCGTCGCGCAACGGGAAGGTCTTGAAGATGACTGGCTTCACCTTGCCGGCCTCAATGAGCGGCAGCACCTTGGCCTCGATGGCGCGTGCGATCGCGCCCTTGTCCTCGACCGAGCGCGACCGCAGCGTCGAGCCGGTGTGGTGCAGGCGCTTAAGCATGATGCGGCGGAAGTCGACGGTCGACTTCGGCGAGCCCTGGAACGCGATCTGCACGATGCGGCCTTCGACGGCGGCGGCTTCGTAGTTGCGTTCGATATAGTCGCCGCCCACCATGTCGAGGATGACATGGGCGCCCTTGCCGCCGGTCTGCTCTTTGGTGACGGCGACGAAATCCTGCGTCTTGTAGTCGATGGCGACGTCGGCGCCGAGCTTGCGGCAGGCTTCGCATTTGTCCGCCGAACCGGCGGTGACGATGACGCGGGCGCCGAAGGCTTTGCCGAGCTGGATCGCCGCGGTGCCGATGCCGGACGAGCCGCCATGCACCAGCAGCGTCTCGCCGCTTTGCAGCGCGCCGCGCTCGAACACGTTGTGCCATACCGTGAAGAAGGTTTCCGGAATGGCCGCGGCCTCGACCATCGAGCGGCCCTTGGAAACAGGCAGTGCGTGGCTTTCATGCGCCAGGCAGTATTCGGCATAGCCGCCGCCAGACACCAGTGCCATCACCTTGTCGCCCAGCTTCCAGCGGATCACGCCATCGCCGAGCGCGACCACTTCGCCGGCGATTTCCAGGCCCGGAATTTCCGGCGCGCCGGGCGGCGGCGGATACAAGCCCTTGCGCTGCATCACGTCCGGCCGGTTGACGCCGGCGGCCGCGACCTTGACCAGAATTTCGCTTGGCCCGGGCTTCGTCACATCGCGTTCCTGCGGCACCAGGGCTTCCGGACCACCGGGGGTCGGGATCGCGATCACGGTCATGCGGGCGGGCAATGTGGCGGGCGAAGTCATTGGCTCTACTCCTGAACGGCGGACCGTCCGTAAAGCAGGACCAGGCGTTTGGTGCAAGCCGACACGAAAACAGCCCGGCCAGAGCGTTTTCAAGCGAAGTGGGAACCGGTTCGCGTGAAGAAAACGCGTCTGTCTAAACATTTAGAGCGCGTACGCAGATAAGTTTACGCGATCTGCGCAGGCTAGATCGCTTTCCGCAAAACCGGTGTCCACTTTTGCTGGACGCGCTCTAACAGCCGGGCTGTTCGATCTATCGAAGATCCAGCTTAAGGCGCGGCGATGTGCCAGGTATTGTTGGCGGCGCCGTCGCCGGTCGCATCGCCCGGCTTGGTGTCATTCTTCCACGTATAGAGCGGCTTGCCCTTGTAGGCCCACTGCTTGCCGCTATCGTCGCGGGTGACGATGGTCCAGTCGCCGGACGCTGCGGCGTCGGCCGCGGCCATCAGCGGCGGCCAATTGGTCGCGCACGGGCCGTTGCAGGCGGATTTGTCGGCAGTGGTGTCGCGGTCGAAGACGTAGAGCGTCATGCCCTTGGCATCGACCAGCGACTTGCCTTTGGACGTGTCGGCGACCTTGGCGGGCGCGATCTGCGCCTGCGCGGCCGGGACGGCAAACATGAGCATGGCGGCCGCAGCCGCCGCGATGACGATACGCATGGAGTTTCTCCTTGGGTTGCCGATGAAAAGCGCCCCCAGCGCTGTCTGACGCCTATTGGAACCGCGCCGAGCCGGGATTATTCCGCAGGGGCGGAGCGCCGGTAAAGTGACAAGCCAAGTCGCGACGGTTATTTTTGCCGGCGGAGGATGCCCGAGGAACGCCAAATGCCCGCGATCGACGATGAAAATCTGCCGAAGAAGAAAATCGTCCACGAGATCGGCCAGGACCTGACGCTGCTGTCGGTCGAGGAACTCGGCGAGCGCATTCAGATTTTGCGCGACGAGATCGTACGGCTCGATGCCGCGATGACGCACAAGAAAGCCTCGCGCAGCGCCGCCGATCTGTTCTTCAAAAAATAAATATCCGCAATATCGTTATCGTGCGCCGGGCGCCGCGCTTGCCGCCGGGTACCGGCGCGGCGGTAGCCGGGTCGGAAAATTAAGCGAAACTACGCAAGTAGAATAAGTATTTTAACCGCCGATTAAGCTTTCTCGTTCATTACTCGCTTGTCCATCTTCTGGACGCGAGTGGCTCCTGTCCACTCTGTTTGACGCCTCCCTGTAATCACTTCAGAGCCGCCGGCAACGGCGGCTCTTTTTTGTGACAAGAGCATTTCCCGGTAAGTGGGAGCCGGTTTGCCGCAGGAAGTGCGACCCACTAAAATTGATCCAGTGTCCCAAATCGAGACACGTTAACCGTGTCTTGTGTGCGGCAACTATGTCGTGAGCTTTGTGCGGCGAGCGCTGGACTCCGGCCGGCCTGACGCGTCATGGTGCGCCCATCAGTGTGAGGCGTATCCAATGAACATGTCCGGTAGCGAAACTGGACCCGTATCTTTCAGCGAGAGGCTGGCGACGTCGCAAGCGTTCTCGGCCCTGTTCCGCGACGGATGGCGCTGGTCGAGGAGACGGCGGCATATCTCGACGGCCCGGGCCGCGAGGAATCCAAACAGCTCGATCGCGCGGCGGCGTTGACCTATGCGACCGAGAGCATGCGGCTGACCACGCGGCTGATGCAGCTTGCCTCCTGGCTGTTGCTGCACCGCGCCGTGAAGGAGGGCGAGATGTCGCTCGCCCAGGCCAGCAAGGAAAAGACCAAGGTCAAGCTGACGATCGGCGAAGCCGGCGGCGAGGACAGCATCGCGCTGTTGCCGCAGACGCTGCGCGATCTGATCGAGCGCTCGAAGAAGCTGAAGGCCGACGTGGTCCGGCTCGACTCCACCATCCACGGTTCCGGCCCGACCGACCGGCCGGCCAATACCAATGGCAATTCGGTGGAACGCCAGATCGGCCTGCTTAAGGCGGCGTTCGAGCGCGACGCGGGCTGATCCAGCTTCTCACTCCCACAATCGCAGCCTCCAAAAAGCAAAACCCCCGCCGAAGCGGGGGTTTTTCGTTTTGGGCCTAGACGCCGGCGTTACTTGTCGGTCTTCAGGAAGCCCGAGAACTTCTTCTGGAATCGCGACAGACGGCCGCCGCGATCGAGCAGCTGCTGCTGACCGCCGGTCCAGGCCGGGTGCGACTTCGGGTCGATGTCGAGATGCAGCGTATCGCCCGGATTGCCCCAGGTGGTGCGCGTGCTGAATTCGGTGCCGTCGGTCATCAGGACCTTGACGGTATGATAGTCGGGATGAATGTCGGGCTTCATGGCTCGTCGTTTCCGCGCGGGTTGGCCCGCGCCCGTTGGCGTGAGAATGGGGCGAATTGGCCGGGTCTATACCCCAGACGGCCGCTTACGTCCAGATCGGTGGACCAGGCCGGCGACCGGAACTTTGCGGGGTGCCGGATGGAGCGCGGTCGATTGCCAGCATGGCCGGGGCGGGGCATTGTCCGGCCGAACATGAGCAAGAGCGACAGGAAGCGGCCGGGCGGATGAGTAGTGTGGGTGGGGGACAGGCGCCGGGACCGGATATGACCGTGCCGGCGGCGCCATTGGAGGCCGCTACGGCCGTTCTGGCGGCCGATCCGGCCGCCAAGCGCCGGGTGAAGCTGCGGCCGCTGCTGTTGCTGTTGCCCTATGTCGCTCGTTATCGCGGCCGGGCGCTGGCGGCGCTGGTGGCGCTGATCGTGGCCTCGCTGGCGACCCTGGCGGTGCCGGTTGCGGTCCGGCGCATGATTGATCTGGGCTTCTCGCACGAAAGCACCGCCCTGATCGGCAGCTATTTCACCGTGATGGTCGTGGTCGCGGGCGTGCTCGCGGTGGCCAGCGCGTCCCGTTACTACCTCGTGACCACATTGGGCGAGCGTATCGTTGCCGATCTGCGTAGCGGGGTGTTCGGACATCTGATCGGGCTGTCGTCGTCGTTTTTCGATCAGGCCAAAACCGGCGAACTGGTGTCGCGGCTGACGGCCGACACTACCCAGATCAAATCGGCGGTCGGCGCTTCGGTGTCGGTCGCGCTGCGTAACCTCGTGCTGTTCGTCGGCGCCGCCGCCATGATGGTGGTGACCAGCCCGCGGCTGTCGCTGTTTGTGCTTGGCGCCATTCCGATCATCGTGCTGCCGCTGGTGGCGTTCGGACGCAGTGTACGGGCGCGCTCGCGATTTGCGCAGGACACGCTTGCTGAGGCTTCGGCCTATGCGTCCGAACTGATCGGCGCGAGCCGCATCCTTCAGGCGTTTACGTACGAGAAGCTGGCCAGCGGGCGCTTTTCCAGCGCCGTCGAGCGCGCCTTCACGGCCGCGCGGGACTCAATCCTGATGCGGGCGGTGCTGACCGCGGTTGCGATCTTCCTGGTGTTTGGCAGCGTGGTGCTGGTGCTGTGGGTCGGCGCGCAGGACGTGATGGCCGGCGAGATGACGCCGGGCCGTCTCGGCCAGTTCGTGCTGTATGCAGTGTTCGCGGCCGGCGCGCTCGGCGAACTCAGCCAAGTCTGGACCGAGATCAGTCAGGCGTCGGGCGCCGCCGAGCGGCTGTTCGAAATTCTCGCGATCAAGCCGGCGATCGAAGCGCCGCCGCAGCCGGTGTCGCTGCCGGCACCGGCGCGCGGCGAGGTCAGATTTGACGATGTACGCTTCGCCTATCCGACGCGGCCGGAAACGAATGTGCTGGGCGGCGTATCGTTCGGCGTCCGGCCGGGCGAAAAGGTCGCGATCGTCGGGCCGTCCGGCGCCGGCAAGAGCACGATCTTTCATCTCATTCTGCGGTTCTACGATCCCACGCAGGGCCGCGTGACGTTTGACGGCGTGAACATCACCGACGCCGATCCGCGCGAACTGCGCCGGCACATCGCGCTGGTGCCGCAGGACAGCGTGGTGTTCGCGGCCAGCGTCGCCGAGAACATCCGGTTCGGCCGGCCGGACGCGACCGATGCCGACGTCGCGCGTGCCGCCGAATTGGCGCATGCGAGCGAATTTGTCCGCCGGTTGCCGCAGGGCTTCGAAACGCAGCTCGGCGAGCGCGGCGTGACGCTGTCGGGCGGTCAGCGCCAACGCATCTCGATCGCGCGCGCGATTCTGCGCGATGCACCGCTGCTGTTGCTCGACGAGGCGACATCCTCGCTGGACGCCGAAAGCGAAACGCTGGTGCAGGACGCGCTGGAAAAGCTGATGGCCGAGCGCACCACCTTGGTGATCGCGCATCGCCTTGCGACCGTGCTGTCGTGCGACCGCATTCTGGTGATGGAGGACGGCCGCATTGCCGAGGAGGGCACGCATGAGAGCCTGATCCAGGCCGGCGGTTTGTATGCGCGCCTCGCCCGGCTGCAGTTCGAGACCACTTAGGGCTTCCAACTCATCTTGAAGACCGGCTTGCCGGAAATCGGATTCTTGTCCGGCCCGGCGATGACGAAGCCGTGCTTCTCGTAGAACCGGATGGCCCGGGCATTGTCGGCATTGACGTGCAGGTCGAGCCCGCTCGGCGCGATGCGTTTAGCCTCAGCGACCAGCGCTTGCGCGCCGCCGCCGCCCCAGGCTTCGGGCGCGACCACGAGCTGATCGAGATAGCCGGTGCTCGGGTCGACAGTGACGAAACCGATCATAATGTCATCGGCTTCCGCGATCGTGACGGTCGCGACCGGCAACAATTCATCGCGCCAGCGCGCGCGCCACCAATCGACGCGCGCCGCGAAGTCGATCGCCGGGTACGCGGCCTGCCAGGTCCGCCGCCACAGCTCGATCGTGGCCTCCTGGTCGGCGGGCGTGTAGGGGCGGAGGGTGGGGTTGCCGCTCACGGCGCGCCTACCGCTCGGTCAGCTTCAGCTCGATGCGGCGGTTGCGATTAAAGGCTTCCTCGGTGGTCGCCGGATCGATCGGCTGGAATTCGCCGAAGCCCGCCGCGACCAGCCGCCGTGGCGACACGCCCATGGTGACCAGATACTGCACCACCGAAATCGCGCGCGACGCCGACAGATCCCAATTGGTTTTGAACGGCGACGTTGCCGACAGCGCCCGCACGTCGGTGTGGCCGTCGACGCGCAGCACCCAGGCGATCTCGCCCGGGATCTGCTTTTCCAGTTCGACCAGCGCGGATGCCAGCTTGTCGAGTTCGGTGCGGCCTTCTGCCTTCAACACGGCGGCACCGGAATCGAAGAACACTTCGGACTGGAATACGAAGCGGTCGCCGACGATGCGGATGTCGGGACGGTTGCCCAGGATGGCGCGCAGCCGGCCGAAGAAGTCGGACCGATAGCGCGACAATTCCTGCACGCGCTGCGCCAAAGCGAGATTGAGCCGTTGGCCCAA
>JAQGJU010000136.1 GCA_028290465.1 Xanthobacteraceae bacterium
TCTCCCCGCGTGCGGGGAGAGGTCGACTTGTGAGCGCGAGCGAGCAAGTCGGGTGAGGGGGGCCCTCCACAGCGTGCTGCCTCAACGCCCCCTCATCCGGCTGCCGCGACGTGTGCGTCGCCCGATCAGGCTCGCTCTTTTTTCGGCTCTGCCCCGCGCAGGAAGCCGAAGTCGCAGCCCTCGTCGGCGCCGAGCACCTGATCGGCGTAGAGTTTTGCATAGCCGCGCGTCGGCTTTTGCGCCGCGACGAACGGGTTGGCGGCGGCGCGGGCTTTCAGTTCGGCTTCGTCGACCAGGAGGTCGATGGTCTTGTTCTTCACCGAGATGCGGATGCGATCGCCGGTGCGCACCAAGCCGAGCGGCCCGCCGGACGCCGCATCCGGCGTGACATGCAGCACGATGGTGCCAAATGCCGTGCCGCTCATGCGGGCGTCCGACACCCGGATCATGTCCTTGACGCCGGCCTGCGCCAGTTTTTTCGGGATTGGCAGATATCCGGCCTCAGGCATGCATTCCGGCGCATTCGGTCCGGCATTCTGCAGCACCATGATGTCGTGTGCCGCGATATCGAGCGCTGGGTCGTCGACGCGGGCCGCGAGATCGGCCAGCGACGTGAACACCACCGCCCGGCCCTCATGCTCAAACAGGTTCGAGTCGGCCGCCGAACGCTTCAGGATGGCGCCGCGCGGCGCCAGATTGCCGAACAGCGCAACGAGACCGCCTTGCGGCTCCAGCGGCGTGGCGCGCGCCGAGATGATGGTGCGGTCGACCCACTCGTCGTCGTCCGTTTCCAGCCGTTGGCCTAGCGTCTCACCGGTCACGGTCAGCACATCGAGATGCAGCAAGTCTTTCAATTCACGCAGCAGGGCGCCCATGCCGCCCGCCGCGTAAAAGTCTTCCATGTAGCCGTTGCCGACCGGCTTCAGGTTCACCAGCACCGGCGTGGTGTCCGACAGTTCATTCAGGCGCGGCAGCGAGACATTGACCCCGGCGCGGCCGGCGATCGCGGTCAGGTGGATGATCGCATTGGTGGAGCCACCGAGCGCCAGCAGCACACGGAGCGCGTTCTCGACCGACTTTTCGTTGACGATGCGGTCCGGCGTGATCTTCGAGCCGATCAGCTTGACGGCCGCGAGACCGGTGGCCTCGGCGGCGCGCAGCCGGTCGGCATGCACGGCCGGGATCGCGGCGGTGCCGGGCAGGATCATGCCGAGCGCCTCGGCAAGGCACGCCATGGTCGAAGCGGTGCCCATCACCGCGCAGGTGCCGGCTGTGGTGGCGAGCCGGCCCTCGACGGTGGAGATTTCCTCGTCGTCGACTTTGCCGGCGCGGTATTGCGCCCAGAACCGCCGGCAATCGGTGCAGGCGCCGAGCCGCTCGCCCTTATGCCGGCCGGTCATCATCGGACCGCCGATCAGCATGATCGACGGCAGGCCGGCCGACACCGCGCCCATCAATTGCGCCGGTACGGTCTTGTCGCAGCCGCCCATCAGCACCACCGCGTCCATCGGCTGGGCGCGGATCATCTCCTCGGTGTCCATCGACATCAGGTTGCGGAATTTCAGGCTGGTCGGGCTCAGGAACACTTCGCCCAATGAGATGGTCGGGAACTCGATCGGCAGCGCACCCGACGACAATACGCCGCGCTTCACCGCGTCCAAGAGTTCGGGAAAGTGTCGATGGCAGTTGTTGAAGCCGGACGGCGTATAGGCGATGCCGACCACCGGCTTTTCCAGCATGGCACGCGAGTAACCCATCGACTGCGCGAACGAACGCCGCAGATACAGCGAGAAATCCCGGTCGCCGTAATTGGTCAGGCCATGGGCGAAGCCGACATTGCCGTTCTTGGTTTCACGCTTATCGGTCATGGCTGGCCCACGCTTGCTTATGGTGAAAACTCAATGGGTACGGCCGTATAGCCGGACCCGTGCCCGCCTGTGCACCTAAACCAAACGGCCTCCGGCAACAAGGTGACGATACGCCCGAACTATGCCGGGAACGCTGCCCCCCGTCGTCTCGACCGCCCCGGATCGCATTGCTATAAGCCGAACCCGCGCCCGCCCTGCCCTTGCGGCACCCTTCTCGACGAGCCCCTCATGCGACTGGATGTAAGAACTTCGGCGATGTGGCGCCAGCTTGGGCTGCGCCTCGGAGTCCTGGTTCTGGTCGTCGCGGTGCTTGGCCTGCCGATCCACGATCTGTTCCGCTATGGCGTGCTGGTGGCCGCCGCCGTCGTGGCGTTCACCGGGGCCGTGACGCTCGACGGCAAGCGGTGGCTGGCCGCCGTCGCGGTCGCGCTGGCCGCCTGGGTCGCTCTGGCGGTCTGGCCGGCGCCGCGCGTCGACGAGGGCTATAATTTCTTCTTTCCCGGCCCGGAAAGCGTCAAAGCGCTGGCGCTGCCCGACGATGTCGCGCAGGTGCTCGGGCGGCAGTTCAATGAGCAATATCCGCCGGCGACGCGCTGCGACAACACGACGAACGGCTGTTGCGCCGACGGTTCGTTCCCAAAGGCGGAAGGTCACGCATTCTCCAGCGACGCGATGTATCAACGTCCGGCCTATTCGCGTCAGGTACTGGGCATCGATTTCCACGATCCGGTGTCGCTGCGGCTCGGCGAGATCAACGGCGCCGCCTATCAATGGGAACATGGGTGGTGCAACATCGAGCGCTTCGTCCGCGACCGGCACTCGCTCAACATTTTCGACCGGTTCCGTCTGACGTTTCCGCTGTTCATGGTCTATCGCTTCCCGGCCGATTTCGTCGGCAGCACGCTGTGCTGGCGTGGCACCGTGATGTGGGAAGGCGCCGCCGGCCGCTTCGAGCAGATCGATCATCGCGACCAGGCCTGCCGCGAATTGCGCGCCGACGACGCCGGCCGGCGGATTTACGCGCTGTCGGTCAAGCCGGAGTTGCGGCTCGGCATGAACCTGCGCGCCAGCACCGACGTGCAGTCCCGCCGCGCCCTCGAATTCACCGTGATGCTGGGGGCGGCGATCGGCATCTTGCTGTTGCTGGTGGCGGTCGACTGGCGGCGGCTGCGCCTGCCGGCGCTGGTGATCGCGCTGACCGTGCTGGCCGCAATGGTGATCGACATCCAGTTCCTCGGCGGCTTCCGCCCGCTCGACGACGGCGATGACGGCTTCACCTATGAGGTCTACGCCCGGAAGATCGTGCAGGCCGTGCTGGCCGGCGATCCGATCACCGCGCTGATCGGCGCTGAACCGGTGTACTACTTCACGCCGGGCTTCCGCTATTTCCGCGCCATCGAACGCTTTCTGTTCGGCGATACCTATCTTGGCTACCTCTCGGTGATCTTTGCGCTGCCGTTCCTGGTGCTGGCGCTGTTCCGCCGATTTCTGCCGAACGGCTGGGCCATCGTCATGGTGCTGCTGTTCGTGGCGACGCCGCTCGGCGCGCTGTTCGGATCGAGCCTGTTCTATTACCTGACCTGGGCGGCGCGCGGCTTCGCCGATCCGTTCGCCTTTGCGCTGTTGTTTTCCGGCTTCCTGCTGATCATCCCGAACCGTGACGAGACCGATCGGCCACGGATGACGCCGGCATTTTTCGGCGCGCTGGCGCTCGCCGCCGCGACCTTTGTGCGGCCCAACCTGCTGCTGGCGAGCGTCACCATGATCGGCGTCGCCGGGCTCATGGCGTTAAGCCGCCGAGACCTAGGCCGAGCCTTCGCGCTCGGCGCCGGCTATGCGTTCCTGGTCGTGTCGCCGCTGCATAATTACGTGTTCGGGCGTTCCACCGTGCTGTTCAGCGACAATGTGAACCAGCCGCAGACACTGCTGATGACGCCGCTGCGTTATCTCCAGGCGCTGTGGGCGATGGTGCGGCTCGACGTCGCCGATCCGCAGGTCGGCAACGCGTTCCGGCAACTTGGCCGCTGGCTGTCAGGCCCGACCGAACTTCTGGCCATGGTGCCGGTCCATGCCGCGGCCGTGGCCGCGCTGGTGCGGGTCGGCGTATTCGGTGCCCGGTTCGATCCGTGGCTGCGGGCGCTGGCGCTGGCCACGCTGGTGCAGCACGGCATCGGCCTCTGTTACGTGAATTATGTTCGCTACAATCTCGGCACCTGGCTGCTGACCGCACTTGTGGCCGCGGTCTGGCTGCATCAGGAAGGCCTGCCGCTGTTCGACCGCGCCTATCCGGGCGCGCGCGACCGCCTGATGGAACGTACCGGAATGCGATTTCTGTCCGAGCGCTTGCGACGGCTGACCCAGGCACTCAGCGCCTGATTGAGGAATGATGCAGCCGACGGAAATAACGACCAGCGAAACTCGACCGGCGCCGGAACTCAGCGTCATCGTGCCGGCCTATAACGAATGCGCCAATGTGCCGATCATGGTCGAGCGGCTGCGCGTCGCCCTTGCCGGCATCGACTGGGAAGCCATTTTCGTCGACGACAATTCGCCGGATGGCACCGCCGCCGCGGTGCGGGCGATCGGCCAGACCGACAGCCGTGTCCGCTGCATCCGCCGCATTGGCCGGCGCGGTCTCGCCGGCGCCTGCCTGGAAGGCATGCTGGCCAGCCAGGCGCGCTTCGTCGCGGTGATCGACGGCGATCTGCAGCACGACGAAACCTTGCTCGCCGCGATGCTGCAGGCGTTGCGCGGCGGCGACGCTGACTTGGCGGTGGCCACACGCTATGACGGCAGCGGTTCGGCCGAAGGCCTATCGTCCGGGCTGCGGACCAAGATCAGCGCCTATTCAAACACCCTCTCGCAGCGCCTGCTGAAGGTCGAACTCAGCGATCCGATGAGCGGCTTCTTCATGCTGCGCCGCGCCGTGGTCGAAGAGGCCGCACCGTCGCTGTCCAGCCAGGGCTTCAAGATCCTGCTCGACATCGTCACCTCAAAGCCGGGACTGCGTTTCGTCGAACTGCCCTACACCTTCCGCGAGCGTCAGCACGGCGAGAGCAAGCTCGATGCCCGCGTCGCGCTCGATTTCATCGCGCTGCTGTTCGCCAAGCGGATCAGCGACGCGGTGTCGTTCCGCTTCCTGATGTTCTGCTTTGTCGGATTGACCGGCGTCGCCGTCCACATGCTCGCCCTGTTGCTGATCGGCGATTTGATCGGGCTCGGCTTCGGCGCCGCGCAGAGCATCGCCACCCTGACGGCGATCGTCTGGAACTTCGTGCTGAACAATGCGCTGACCTATCGCGACCAACGCCTGGCCGGCTGGGACTTCGTCATCGGCCTCATTCGCTTCGCGGTGATTTGCGCGGTCGGTGCGCTGTCCAATGCCGGCGTCGCCTATTGGATATTTTCGTACGATCCGGACTGGTGGCTGGCCGGCCTCGCCGGCGCCCTGATGAGCGCGACCTGGAATTATGTCGTCAGCGCCGCCTTTGTCTGGCATGCCCGCTGAACGTGTTGCAGTGCGGCAATACCCGTCCCCCGGGTCCGCGGCAACCGTCAGGTTCCTCCATTGAACCCATTGCTGCCGGGCGCGACCAAGAGTTAGGCCAATTTTTCCGACGGTGATCATGCTAAAATCGCATGGCTCTCCGCAATTGGGCAATATCGCCTCGACAAGCGATGTGGAACCCTTCTAAAAAGCTGCAGACCCGGCCGGGAGACAAGCCACCATGAATTACGACGCGTTCTTTGCCGATGCCTTGGCGACCCTGCGGGACGAACGCCGCTACCGGGTATTTGCCGATCTGGAGCGACTGGCCGGCCGGTTTCCGCACGCCATCTGGCATTCGCCGCAAGGACCGCGCGATGTCGTGATGTGGTGCTCGAACGACTATCTCGGCATGGGCCAGCACCCGAAGGTCATCGGCGCCATGGTCGAGACCGCGACCCGGATGGGCGCCGGCGCCGGCGGCACCCGCAATATCGCCGGCACCAATCATCCGCTGGTCGAGCTGGAGCGCGAGCTCGCCGACCTGCACGGCAAACAGGCCGCGCTGCTGTTCACGTCCGGCTACGTGTCCAACCAGACCGGCATTTCGACCATCGCCAGCCTGATGCCCGGCTGCCTGATCCTGTCGGATGCCTGGAACCACAATTCGATGATCGAGGGCGTTCGGCGTTCGGGCTGCGACAAGCAGATCTGGCGCCACAACGACATCGTGCATCTGGAGGAACTGCTCAAGGCGGCTCCGCCCGAGCAACCGAAGCTGATCGTGTTCGAAAGCCTGTATTCGATGGACGGCGATATCGCCCCGATCGAGGCGATCTGCGATCTCGCCGACCGCTACGGCGCAATGACCTATCTGGACGAAGTGCACGCGGTCGGCATGTACGGCCCGCGCGGCGGCGGCATCGCCGAGCGCGACGGCGTGATGGCCCGGGTCGACGTGATCGAGGGCACACTGGCCAAGGCGTTCGGTTGCCTCGGCGGTTACATCGCCGGCAGTGAAGCGATGGTTGACGCGGTGCGCTCCTATGCGCCGGGCTTCATCTTCACCACCGCGCTGCCGCCGCCCGTGTGCGCCGCCGCGACCGCCGCGATCCGGCATCTGAAGACATCGCATTGGGAACGCGAGCGGCACCAGGACCGTGCCGGCCGCGTCAAGGCCGTCTTGGCCGCCGCCGGCCTGCCGGTGATGCCGAACGACACCCATATCGTGCCGCTGTTCGTCGGCGACGCCGCCAAGTGCAAGGCGGCGAGCGACATGCTGCTGGCCGATCACGGCATCTACATTCAGCCGATCAACTATCCGACGGTGCCCAAGGGCACCGAGCGGCTGCGCATCACGCCGTCGCCGTACCACGAGGACGCGCTGATCGACACGCTGGCCGAGGCGCTGGTCGATGTGTGGGAGCGCCTTGAGCTGCCGCTGCACAAGCGGGCACTGGCGGCGGAGTAGCGTTTAGAATTCAGTCGTCGCCGCCAAGACGCGGCGGATTGGCGGCGGGCGGCGGCGGCACTTGAGGCGATATTTGGCCCTTGCCGCGCAGGCCGAGCCAGCGCGCGATCACCGGCAGCGATAGGCCAACCATCAGCACCCTCGCGACGTGATGCGCCCCGACATAGACCGGGTCGAGATGCATCGCGAGCGCCAGGATCATCATGGCGTCAACCGCGCCCGGCGCGAACGCCACCACGGCGTCGGCCACCGCGATTTTCAGCACGCTGGTGACAAAGCCGGCGAACATCCCGGTCACGGCCAGCGCCACCGCGAACGAACCGAACGCCGCGCCGAGATAGCGCAGCAGCAAGCGCGGCTCGGCCTGGGCAAAGCGCGATCCGACCACAGCGCCAAGACCGACGATCGAAATCGTCGAAAACCACCAGGGCAGCTTGGCGTGGATCAGCCCGGAGCCGTGCAGCACCGCCGACATGATCATCGCGCCGAAGATCAATCCGCCCGGAAATCGGGCCCAATGGGCCAGCACGGCGGCGGTGCCCGAGGCAACGCACAGAATCGCCAGTTCAACCGGACTGTCGATGCCCATCCCTGTTGTGGCCGTCGCAGCGGCACCGGCCAGGGTCCCGTACTGAACGCCGAACAGTCCAAGAGCCAGCGGCACGCCGAAAGTCAGAATCACCACCCGCAGCGTCTGCACGATGACGATCGGACGCAGATCGGCACCGGTTTCGGCCGCCAGCGCGACCACCTGCGACATAGCTCCCGGAAAGCTGGCGAATAGCGCCGGGCGCGACTCCCAGCCGTGCACGAACATCAGATATCTTGAGGTCGCCACGGTGACGCAGAGCGTCGACAGGATCGCGGCCACGATACTGAGCGGCCATTCGGCGACGCCCTTGACCGTCTCCGGCGTCACCACCCCGCCCAGCGTGATGCCGATGACGACGAAAAACACCCGCGCCAGCGGCAACGGCACCCGCATCGGCCGGCCGGACAGGGCCGCTATCGATACGAACAGGATGGCGCCGGCGAGCCAGCCGGCTGGAAATCCCAGCACGCCGAACAGCGCACCGCCGGCCGCCGCAAGGGCGAAGGTCTCGGCGAGCGCGAGCAGGCTGGATTTCGATATCGTGAATGCCATGGGGCTCAATGCCGCGCGGCAGCCGTGACGTCAAATGCAGGGCTGCGGACCAGCCATGCGGGGGTCCGCAGGCCGCGCGTCATCGACACGTCGCAACCGCAATAGCGACGACAGCGTCGATCGGCGTGTATCAGGGCAGGGATTTCGCCCCCAAGGTTAGTGACTCATCACGATGCGGACCAGATCGGCGGCATTTCGGGCCCCAAGCTTTTCCATGATGCGGGCACGATGCACTTCGATGGTGCGCGGCGAGATGCCGAGTTGCCGCCCGGCCTCCTTGTTGGAGGCGCCGCGCGCGATCTGCGCCAGAACATCGCGCTCGCGCGGCGTCAACAGATCGCGGCCGGGGAATTGATGCGCCAACAGGTCAGCACCCTCGCCGTTCTCGCCGCGGCGTTTGAAGGCCGCGATCGCTTCGCGCACTCGCGTCACCACGGTATCGGCGTCGAATGGCTTCTCGATAAAGTCGAGGGCGCCGTTCTTGATGGCTTCGACCGCCATCGGAATATCGCCCTGGCCGGAAATGATGAAGATCGGCGCGCCGTAGTTCTGCGCGTTCAGCTCCTTCAAGATGTCGAGGCCGGAGCGGCCCGGCATGTGCACGTCGAGGACGATGCAGGCCGGCGTACGCGCCCGCGCGGCGGCCAGAAACGAGGAGCCCTCGCTAAAACCGGAGACGTGATAGCCCTCCAGCGACAGCACCATCGAAAGCGCCTCGCGTACCGACTGATCGTCATCGACGATGAAGACTTCGCCACTTTCAAGAACCTGAGACATCGCAATACGTCCTTTTTGTCGTCCGCTTTCGCACCTCAGAGCGCCGCCCGCTCGGGCAATGGCAACGTCAAGGTGAAACACGCGCCCCGTCCTTCACCGCCGGGATCCGCAGTAAGTTCCCCGCCGTGATTCTGTGCAATGGTTTTGGCGATCGCGAGCCCCAACCCCATGCTGGTGGTGCTCGATGAGGCAAACGCCTTGAAGAGGTCCGGCAGACGTTCCGCCGCGATGCCCGGTCCGGTGTCGGAGACCGCGAGTTCGATCGCACTCGCGGTCGAACGCGTCACGATGCGGACGTCGGCCGCCGCGCGGCCGTTGACGGCTTCAATGGCGTTGCGCACCAGGTTGACGACGAGTTGCTGGATCAGAATCGGATCGCCCATCACCCTCGGCAGATCGGATGCGTATTCCCGGCGGATACGGATGCCGCGTGGATGACCGAGCAAGGTCAGTTCGACGGCGTCGTCGATCAACGGATTTAGATCGAGGAGTTGGCGCACCGACTCCTGCTTTTCGACAAACTGGCGAATGCGCTGGATGATGCCGCCGGCACGCTCGGCCTCGCTGACCGCCTTTTCGAGAATGCCGAGTACCTGCGGCGACAGACGCGCGGGCTCGGGTTCGCGGAAATTCACCCGCTCGGCAGCCTGCAGATAAAGCATCAGCGCGGTCAGTGGCTGGTTTAATTCATGCGCCAGCGCGGCGCCCATCTCGTCCATCGCCGAAACCCGGGCCATGCGGATCAGATCGCCCTGCAACCGATTCAGCCGCTGTTCTGTCTCATGACGCGCACGAAGATCGCGCAGAATGCCGATGAACTGCGGTCCATCTGGAGTCATGGCCTCGCCGACCGACAGATCGACCGGAAATAGAGTGCCGTCGCGATGCCGGCCAGTGACTTCGCGCAAGCCCGGCTGCGTGAATTCGCCGATGTAATCGTCTAGCGTTTCGGCGCTTTCCGACGGCATTAGAATCTGAATGTTGCGCCCGATGATATCCGCCGCCGGATATCCAAACATGGCTTCGCACGCCGTGTTGAACATCAAGATGCGTGCCTCGTCATCGATCATGACGATCCCATCCGCCGCAGCCGCGAGGAGGCTCGACAGCCGGGCTTCCGACACGGCGGCTATGGGGACAGACGAACCGATTCTAACCTCTCCTGGCGTAATATTGGCGAAAGTGCTGTGTTCGCGTAAAAATAGCAATCCCTGTCCGCGCCCTCTGGTATAGGAGGACCGCATCTATGCCGCGCAAATGTGGACAAACCCGGCCTTCACGTCGCGGCTTACCGCAAGCCTAACCGCGAGAGCGAGCCAGTCCATCCTGCACCGCACCTGAAAATTGCGAACGGTGGACAATACCGCCCGATCTATGATGACCTATAAACGATCTGGGAAACCGTCATGCTGCAAGGCTGGGTCGTCATCCTCGTCGCGCTCGGCTACATCGGCCTGCTGTTCGTGGTCGCGAGCTATGGCGACCGTGTGCGCATGCTGGGCCGCGAGGGCCGCGCCCGACTGCTGATCTATCCACTGTCGCTGGCGATCTACTGCACGTCGTGGACCTTCTTCGGCTCGGTCGGCCTCGCGTCGCGCACCGGCTATGACTTCCTGACCATCTATGTCGGCCCCGTGGTGATGCTGGCGTGCTTCTCGCCGCTCATCATGCGCATCGTGCGGCTGGCCAAGGCGCAGAACATCACCTCGATCGCCGACTTCATCGCGGCGCGCTACGGCAAGAGCCAAGCCGTCGCCGCGACCGTGGCGCTGATCGCCATCGTCGGCACGATTCCGTACATCGCATTGCAGCTCAAGGCGGTGGCGTCCTCGCTGAGCACCATCCTGGCGCATCTGTCGCCCAATTTGGGCGCCGTCACCCAACCGGTATTCGGCGACATCGCACTGTTCGTCGCGCTGTCGATGGCGATGTTCGCGGTATTGTTCGGCACCCGCCATATCGACGCCACCGAGCATCAGGACGGGCTGATGCTGGCGGTCGCCACCGAGTCGCTGATCAAGCTGATCGCATTCGTGGCGGTCGGCGTGTTCGTGACTTTCTGGATGTTCGATGGCCCCGGCGACCTGTTCGGCCAGGCAATGCGGCAACCGGCCGCGACGGCGGCGCTGACCAAAGAGCCGCAATTCGGCCTGCTGCTGACCATGACGTTCCTGTCGTTCGTCGCCATCGTGCTGCTGCCGCGCCAGTTCCACGTCACCGTGGTCGAGAACCACAGCGAGGCCGAGATTCGGCGCGCGGCTTGGTTATTCCCGGTCTACCTGGTGCTGATCAACCTGTTCGTGGTGCCGATCGCGATCGCCGGCCTGCTGACCTTCGCGCCCGGCGCCGTCGACAGCGACATGTATGTGCTGGCGCTGCCGCTGAACGCCGGCTCCAACCTGTTCACGGTGATCGCTTTCGTCGGCGGCCTGTCGGCCGCGACCGCCATGGTGATCGTCGAAACCGTGGCGCTGGCCATCATGGTGTCGAACGACATCGTGGTGCCGCTGCTGCTGAAGCGGCGCGAGGCGCTGATCACCGGCCGCGACGCCGGCAAGCTGTTGCTGACGGCGCGGCGGGTGGCGATCTTCGTCATCCTGGTGTTCGCCTACATGTATTACCGGTCGGCCGGCGATGCGCAGCTCGCCTCGATCGGCCTGCTGGCCTTCGCGGCGGTCGCCCAACTGGCACCGGCCTTCTTCGGCGGATTGATGTGGCGGCGCGGCATCGAGCCCGGCGCCATGGCCGGCATGACGATCGGCATCGCGACCTGGGCCTACACGCTGCTGCTGCCGAGCTTCATCGATGCCGGCATCGTCGGCAGCCATATCCTGAGCCACGGTCCGTTCGGCATCGTATGGCTGCGCCCGCAGGCGCTGCTCGGTGTCGAACTGCCGCCGCTGATGCACGGCGTGCTGTGGAGCCTGTCGCTCAACATTCTAGCCTATGTGGCGTTCTCGTTCAGCCGCGCCCCATCGTCGATCGAGCGGCTGCAGGCCGATCTGTTCGTGCCGAGCGGGCCGCCGATGACGCCGAGCTTCCGGCTGTGGCGCTCCTCAGTGACGGTCGAGGAACTGACCACGACGGTGGCGCGCTATCTCGGCGAGGAACGCACCCGCACCTCGTTCGAAAGCTTCGCGGCGTCGCATCGGATCCCGCTCGGTCCCAAGGCGGAGGCCGATTTCCGGCTGATGCGCTACGCCGAGCATCTGCTGGCCTCGGCGATCGGCGCCGCGTCCTCGCGTCTGGTGCTGTCGCTGCTGCTGCGCAAGCGCACGGTGTCGACCAAGGCCGCGTTGCGGCTGCTCGACGACGCCAACGCGGCGATCCACTACAACCGCGAAATTCTGCAGACCGCGCTCGATCACGTCCGCCAGGGCATCGCGGTGTTCGGCAAGGATCTGCAACTGATCTGTTGGAACCGGCAGTTCGGCGAAATCCTCGACCTGCCGGGCGAACTGACAAGGGTCGGCGTCGGGCTCGACGAGATCCTGCGCTTCAACGCCGAGCACAATGGCGTGCCGCTCGATCAGGTCGAACCCGCGGTGCGCGAACGCGTGACGCGCTACGCGTCCGGCGCCGAGCCGTTCCTGGAGCGCTTCGCCGAACGCAATCTGGTCATCGAGGTGCGGGCCAACCACATGCCGGACGGCGGCCTCGTCACCACCTTCAGCGATATTACGCCGAGCGTCGAAGCCGCCGAAGCGTTGGAGCGGGCCAACGAAACCCTGGAGCGGCGGGTGCGCGAGCGCACCAAGGAATTGACCCGCCTCAACGCCGAACTGGCGCGCGCCAAGGCGGCCGCCGAGGACGCCAATATTTCCAAGACGAGATTCCTGGCCGCCGCCAGCCACGACATCTTGCAGCCACTGAACGCGGCGCGGCTCTATGTGACCAGTTTGGTGCAGCGCCAGACCAGCGAACCTGACAACAGCCGGCTGGTCGGCAACATCGACGCGTCGCTGGAGGCCGTCGAGGAAATCTTCGGCGCGCTGCTGGACATTTCGCGGCTCGATACCGGGGCGATGAAACCCGAACTCGCCAATTTCCGCATCGACGAGATTTTCCGCCAGCTCGAACTCGAATTCGAACCGCTGGCACGCGAGAAGGGCCTCGCGCTCACCTTCGTGCCATGCTCGCGCGTGGTGCGGTCGGATCGGCGGCTACTGCGCCGGCTGCTGCAGAATCTGGTGTCGAACGCGGTCAAATATACGCCCAAGGGCCGCGTGCTGGTCGGCTGCCGGCGGCGCGGCGGCAAACTGCGCATCGACGTCTACGATACCGGGCTCGGCATCCCGCAGTCCAAGAAACGGACCGTGTTCCAGGAATTCCAGCGTCTCGACCAGGGCGCCCGCGTGGCGCGCGGCCTCGGCCTCGGCCTTTCGATCGTCGAGCGCATCGGCCGGGTGCTCGACCATAAGGTCGAACTGCGCTCGACCGTCGACCGCGGCTCGCATTTCTCGGTCGAGGTGCCGCGCTCGACCGGCGCGGTCAGCGAGGCGCCGCCGCGCGAGCATTTCCGGGTCGATCCCGGCCAGCTCGCCGACATGGTGGTCCTGTGCATCGACAACGAGCCGAGCATTCTGGAAGGCATGGAAACGCTGCTCGGCGGCTGGGGCTGCCGGGTGCTGACCGCGCCCGATCTCAAAAGCGCGCTGGAGACGATCGAGGCGGCCGAAGCTCCGCCCGGCGCGCTGCTGGTCGACTACCATCTCGACGATGGCGACGGGCTGATGGCGATCCGTGCCTTGCGCTTGCGCTTCGGCGAAGAATTGCCGGCCATCCTGATCACGGCCGACCGTTCACCCCGGATGCGCGACGAGGCGCGGGCGCAGAACGTCCAGGTGCTCAACAAGCCGTTGAAGCCGGCGGCGCTGCGCGCGTTGCTGGCGCAATGGCGGGCGCGCCGTCTCGCAGCGGCGGAATAATTTTAGGCGAGCGGATTCGCCGGCAGGCCCAATCGAAACTGGCCGTGATTCTCGTACGCCGTGTCGCTCATCACCTGATGGATGCCGGTGGTGTTCAGATCGCGCAGCAGCCGGCCGATAATGTGCGGGTGATGCAGGCCGGTATTGCCGGCGAAATGATACGCCAAGGTGGCGGTCTCGATCGCCATCTCCGTGGCATGGACGCAGATCGCGCGCACGTCGGCAATGTCTGACCCGTCCGGCAGATGGCCGGCGACGACGTCGTCATACAGACGATCGTAGCGCTCATGCATCAGCGCGCGGGCCGCCCGCAGCTTGATGTCGGCCTGCGCGATGAAGCGATGCACCACTTGGCGCTCGTCCAGCTTCGACGAACGGAACGTGCCGCGCGTGGTCGTGGCGATCTGGATCAACTCGTCGAGCGCGCGGCGCGCCGCGCCGATGGCTACGCTGCCGTGCTCCTTGGCCACGTAGCTAAACGGCGGAAACAGATAGGACGGACCGCCGCGGAGCGGTTGCGGCTTGAGCAGATCCCACACGAATGTCAGTTCGGCCGGCAGATAGTAGTTGTCGATCGAGAAATCGCAGGAGCCGGTGCCCTTCAGGCCGGTCACGCCGCTCCAATTGTCATGCAGCGTGACGTCCTTGGCCGGAAACGCCGAGAACATCACGATCGGACGGCCGCTGGCGTCTTCGCTGTTCTCGACGATGGTGCCGCCCAGCACCCACTCCGAATGGCGGATGCCGCTGTTGAAGCGCCAGCGTCCGCTGACCCGGAAGCCGTCGCCATCGCGTTTCGCGCGACCTGCCGGAAAGAAAGAAATCGACGCCGTGGGAATTTTTCCGCCGCCGAACACCCGCTCAATGCCGGCGGGCGGCAGAAAGGTGCCGAGCGAGGCGATGCCGGTGGCGCCGACCATCGTGCACCAGGCGCTGGTCAGGTCGTGATAGGCGAGAGTCTCCAGCACCAGCATTTCGGTGACCGGATCGGCTTCGGCACCGCCCATCTCGGCCGCGAGCTTCAGCCGGAACATGCCGGACGTGCGCAGCGCATCGACCGCCTCCGGGGCCAGCGTGATCAACTCCTCGCTGCGCGCTCCCGACGCCCGCAACGTGCCGCTGATGCCGTCGACCGCGTCGAGCAGCACCTTGCGCTTGGCGTCGCGCTCCTTGGGAAAGGACCTCACCTTGGCGTCTCCATCATTCTTACAAGCCTCGTCGAGCGAGGGCTTTGAACCAATCGTAGCAAGTTGATGGCGGATGTCATGCACGCGACGCGCGCTGCCGCTGGCGGACGCTATCCGATCAGCGAGGCGCCTTGCGGCCATTGGCCGGATTCGATCCGCGCCGCGGCGATCACGGCCTGGGTACGGCTCTCGACACCGAGTTTTTGCAGGATGGCCGATACGTGCGCTTTCACGGTCGCCTCCGACACCGAAAGCTCGTAGGCGATCTGCTTGTTGAGCAGGCCTTCCGACAGCATCATCAGCACGCGCACCTGTTGCGGCGTGAGCGTTGCCAGCTTGCTCTTCAGTTGCATGGCCTCGGCGTCGGCGCCGCCGGTGAGGTCGATGTCGGGCGGCGTCCAGACTTCTCCGGCCAGCACCTGCGCGATCGCGGCACGCATTGCCTCGACGGCGAGCGTCTTCGGAATAAACCCGGACGCGCCGAATTCCATGCAGCGGCGAATCACGGCCGGATCGTCATTGGCCGACACGACCACGATCGGCACGCTCGGATATTGGGCGCGCAGATACATCAGGCCGGAAAAGCCGCGCACCCCCGGCATGGTCAGGTCGAGCAGAATGAGATCGACCTCGCCGCCGCGCTCCAGCAGTTTCGACACTTCGTCGAAGGTGCCGGCCTCGGCGATATCGACGCGATCGAAATGGTTGGCGACAGCCTCGCGCAACGCGCCGCGAAACAGCGGGTGATCATCGGCGATGACCAGTCGGTAGGGTGTCGAATCGCTCACGCTGACGGACCTCTCAGGCGGAACGAACGCCGCCGGCAGGTGAACATTAAGATCATACTATTCCGCCATCGCCGAATTTCGTCCAATCCCCAAGGCCGTTTTATTAGCTGCGCTGCAGCATCGACCGCACGCGTCCGATCATACGAATTTTACTGCAACGCCACTTTAAGTCCTGGTTACCAACCGTGGTTCAGTATCATACTAAAGTCTATAAGCTGCGACGGTAGTTGGATGCGTGGCGCACTGGAAGGAAGCGTCCCTGGGTTAGGCCAACAGGAGCCAAGCCATGGAACCGTTTCGCCGTGAGGCACACTTCGCATTGCTGCGGGATACGGGCTTTGTCGCCCTCGCCGCTGCCATCATGATGGTCGCTTTCAGCTATCAACTCGAACTGGCATTCTGCATCGGGGCCAGCGTCGCGCTGTTCTTCGCGGTCGTTCTCGTCTTCAAGGTCGGCGGGCTGACCGAGGAAGCCGTACAGCGCAGCGAGCCCTGGCTCGCCCTGGAACGCGGCCGGCGGCCGCGCGGCGATGAAGGCCGGCGCTGGGCGCGGGACCGTCTCGAGGAGTTGCTGCTGCTGTTCGCCAAGCGCTCGTCCGGCATTTCCATCGCGCTGTTCGGCGTCGCCCTGGTGGTCCGCGTCATTTGATCGAGGCATATCGCCGGGCGCCTATCGCGCCGACCCGATGAACTGCAGCACGATCTCGCGGCGATGCGGCCGGTCGCGATGTTCGATGAGATAAATGCCCTGCCAGGTGCCAAGCGCCAGTGCTCCGCCCAGCACCGGCACATGCAGCGACACGCCGGTCAGCATCGTCTTGACGTGCGCCGGCATATCGTCCGGTCCCTCGGTATCGTGCACCCAGCCCCGGTCGCGCGGCGCCACATCATCGAGCGCGGTCAACAGATCGCGCTGCACGTCCGGATCGGCATTTTCCTGGATGGTCAGCGAACACGAGGTATGGCGCACGAACAGCAGCAGCGCGCCCTCGGCCGCGCCGCATTGCGCGACAAAGTGCTTCGCCATCGCGGTGATCTCGGTGAAGCCTGCCCCATCAGTCTCGACCGCGAACCGCGCGGTCGCGATCACGGGCGCACACACCGTGTCGATCTCCAATGGCGTTATGCCGGACGTGCCTCGCATTGCTGGCCCGGCGCTACTTCGCCGGATCCTTTTGCTGCTGATCCTTTTGCACGTTGATCATGATCTCGACCAGCCGCCGCCATGCTTTCTCGACCATGGTCATCACCTTGTCGAGTTCGGCATCGCTCGGCACCTTGAGGCCCTTGCCGGCCTCCGGGCCAATCGACTCCGGCCGCAAACTGCCCGGCAACGGCAGGCCGCGCGCCAGCATCTCTTTCTTGAGCTGCGCATTCTCGCCGCGCAGCCGGGCGATCTCGCCTTCCAGCAGCGCGCGGTCATCGGGCGAGGCTTGGCAGGCCCAGCCGACCGTGCGCTGAGTGCAGGTCGAGACCTGCCCGGTGCGCATGTCCAGCCGGACATAACCGTCCGCCACCTTGTTGAAGACATAGCGACCGTTCTCGGTGTCACCCGGCGAAGTCGGCGTGGGTGACGTCGGGGCCGGGATACTCGCCGGCGGCGACGGAGCGGCCGGCTTTTCCGGCTCGACGCTCTGCGCCAGCGCGGCGGCACCCGACAAAACCAGAAGCGTCACCAGAACGGCGCGTGCGGTGCGGACCATCGTCATCTCCTCGATCTTCGCCGGCATCCGTGGGCCGGTTTTGCGGCGGCGCCATGACATGGCCCAAAATGGTAACATTCCAGAACCCAACACCGAACGCCGATTCGTCGCGCCGGCGCGGTCCCGGACCGCGTCAAAATGGCCGCCTAAAACCGCCTTATCGCATTGCGATATAGGCGGAAATTCGAAGTACAAACATACGGTTATGGGGAATATGGCGTTTCTTGACTCAAGGTATGCCAGTCAGTATGGTCCGCGCGGCTTCGGGGGCGGCGGGAGCGGTTCGGTAGTCCGAAAAGTCGGCGGGTGTCATCATGAGCGACGGCACACGCGACAACGGCAACCGAACTGATCCCAAGACCGACGAGGCCGCTCTCTCTGCGAGGCTCCAGCATCTCGGCGAACGGCTCAACCGCAACGCGGCGAGTCGGCCCGCCGAAACCGGTCCTGGAGCCGGTCCACGGTCCGACGCATCGGCCATGGCTCGCGGCTTCCGCCTTTCGACTGAGTTGGTCGCGGGTGTGCTGGTCGGGGCCGGTATCGGCTGGATGATCGACTACGGGCTCGGCATCTCGCCGTGGGGGTTTATTGTATTTCTGCTGCTCGGATTCGTTGCCGGCGTCATGAATGTGATGCGGGTCGCCGGTGTAAGCACCGGGATTTCGAGTGCGGGTGTTTCGCGTATAGGCGCATCGAACGACGAACGGGACCGCGCCGGCCCCCCCACCATGACGAAGTAAGGCGCGCTTCCCGCACGGGGCGGAGGGGCGGCTTGAGACAAGGGACCGACCGGCTATGGCCGATCCGATTCATCAATTCGAGATCATCAAGCTGTTCCCGATCGCCAAGATCGGCGGTCAGCAGATCGATTTCACCAATTCCGCGCTCTACATGGTGATCGCGGTCGCCGGCATCTCGGCGTTCCTGCTCGGCTCGACCCGCGGACGCGCGATGGTACCGGGCCGCATGCAGTCCATGGCGGAGATTTCCTACGAATTCGTCGCCGGAACGCTGAGAAGTAGCGCCGGCAGCGAAGGCATGAAGTTCTTCCCGTTGGTGTTCTCGCTGTTCATGTTCATCACCACGGTGAACATGATCGGCATCATCCCGTACACCTTCACGGTCACCAGCCACATCATCGTCACCGTGGCGCTGGCGCTGCTGGTGTTCGTCACCGTCGTGGCCTACGGCATCTACAAGAACGGCTTCAAATTCCTCAAGCTGTTCGTACCGAGCGGCATTCCGATCTACATCCTGCCGCTGGTAACGCTGATCGAAGTGATGTCGTTCCTTTCGCGGCCGATCTCGCACAGCGTGCGTCTGTTCGCCAACATGCTGGCCGGCCATATCACGCTGAAAGTATTCGGCGGTTTCGTCACCATGCTGAGCGGCTTCGGCCTGGTCGGCTGGCTCGGCGCGACCCTGCCGCTGGCCCTGACCGTGGCGCTGACCTCACTTGAACTGCTGGTCGCGTTCCTGCAGGCTTACGTGTTCACCATCCTCACCTGCATCTATATCAATGATGCAATTCATCCGGGCCACTGAGCGCCCGTTACTGTCCAGCAGAACCTGAGAGAAAAGGGAGCATTACAATGGATCCGATCGCAGCGAAGTACATCGGCGCCGGCATCGCATGCATCGGCATGGGCGGCGCGGGCGTCGGCGTGGGCACCATTTTCGGCCACTATCTGGCCGCCGCGCTGCGCAATCCGTCGGCCGCGCAGGGCCAGTTCGGCAACCTGATTTTCGGTTTCGCCGTGACCGAAGCGCTCGGCATCTTCTCGCTGCTGATCGCGCTGCTGCTGCTGTTCGCGCTGTAATCCTGACGCATCAAAAAACGCGCGTCCGGTCCTTGCGGCCGGCGCGCGATCTTCGGAGCTGGTGATGGCGACGCCGACCACGCATACGACCTCTTCGGTCGGGCAAGCCCCGCATCCCAAGAGCTTTCCGCCGTTCGAATCGCACACCTTCGCGTCACAGCTCGTCTGGCTGACGATCACCTTCGTCATCCTGTATGTGCTGATGTCGAAGGCGGCGTTGCCGCGGATCGGCGGCATTCTCGAGGAACGGCGCGGCCGGATCGAGGGCGACCTCGCGGCGGCCGAACGGCTCAAGTCCGAATCGGACGCGGCGCTCGCGGCCTACGAAAAGGCGCTCTCCGAAGCCCGTGCGCGGGCCCAGGCGATCGCCAACGAGACCCGCGACAAGATGGCGGCCGAGGCCGAGACGCGCCGCAAGGCGTTGGAGGCCGACCTCAACACTAAGCTCGCCTCCGCCGAGCAGCAGATTGCGACCAAGCGGACGGCCGCGATGGCGAACGTGCAAGGCATTGCCGAGCAGGCTGCCTCGGCCATCGTCGAGCGGCTGATCGGTATGGTGCCGTCGCAAGCCGACGTGTCGGCGGCCGTTTCTGGCGTGCTGAAGCACTAAGTCTGATCAGTTAGGGCCACTACGATGTTGGAAGCCGAAGTCTGGGTCGCCGTCGCCTTCGTCATCCTGATGGCGCTGATGTATTATCTGCGCGTCCATGTGACCGTGCTCAACGCGCTCGACCAGCGTCAGGCGCGCATCAAGGCCGAACTCGACGAGGCCAAGCGGCTGCGCGACGAAGCCCAGAGCCTGCTCGAGGCCTATCAGCAGAAGCACCGGGAAGCCGAGACCGAAGCTGAAGCGATCCTGGCCGGCGCGCGCGCCGAGGCCGAACGCATCGCCCAGGAAGCCGCCGCCAAGCTGGAAGAATTCATCGCCCGCCGCACCCGCATGGCCGAGACCAAGATTGCCCAGGCCGAAGTCCAGGCGCTGGCCGATGTCCGCGCCGCCGCCGCCGACGCGGCCGTGTCGGCCGCCGAGAAGATCCTGGTGCAATCCGCCCGCAACAATGTGGCCGATACCCTGATCGCCAAGGGCATCGACGAAGTGAAGAAGAAGCTCAACTAGAGCCTTCGACACAAAGCGCCTTAGACACATAGCGCCTTAGACACAGCGGCATCGGGTTTACTACCAAGTCGCTCGCGACTCATTTTCCCCATACTCCGGTTCTATGCGCGGGCCTTCGCTCGCGCATTTGCGTTGTGACATCGTCACGGCACGCAAAGGTAATTCGCTCCTGCGTACCAGCCGGCTGTTGCCGGCACTCGCGCGTTTTATGATTCGTCGGTTTTGTTGGCCCACTATCTCGGGCCGGCCACCGCGGAGGATGAATGGTCATTTTCGACTGTAATGGCGTGCTGGTCGACAGCGAGCCGATCGCCGCGGAAGTGCTGGCGGGCGAACTCACCCGCGCCGGCTTCGTGATCACGGCCGAAGTGGTCGCGCACTATTTCACCGGCCGCCGCCCGACCGACATCTTCGCCGCGATCGAGGCCGCGACCCATCGCCAATTGCCGGCCGATTTCGCCGCCGTGGTAGCGGCCGCCACCCTAGCGCGGCTCCGTGCCGAATTGCGCACCACGCCCCATGCCGAATACGCGCTGACCTGGCTGCGCGGGCCGAAATGCGTCGCCTCGTCGTCGACCATGGACCGGGTGGAGGCGAGCCTGGACTGCACCGGGCTGACCCGGTTTTTCGGACCGAACCTGTTCAGCGCCAGCGAAGTGCCGCGCGGCAAGCCGGCGCCCGACCTGTTCCTGCATGTCGCGGCCAAGATCGGCGTGCAGCCGGCCGACTGCATCGTGGTCGAGGATGCGCCCGCCGGGATAGCGGCCGCGCGCGCCGCCGGCATGACGCCGATCGGTTTCGTCGGTGGCCGGCATGCCGGCCCCAATCTGGCCTCGGAATTGACCGCCGCCGGCGCCCAAGTGGTGATCCCGGATCTGCGCGCCCTGAAGGCGACCGTGATCGAGCTGCGCGGGTGGTGATTGTGCGCGTGGTCTTGCGCGGACCTCTCCCGGCCTCATGGTGAGGAGCGCACTTCTTAGTGCGCGTCTCGAACCATGAGACCGCCCCCGCCCTTCGAGACGGCCGCGGCGCGGCCTCCTCAGGGTGAGGGCGGATTGATCTCAGAATGAGTTTTAAGTCTAGCTTTTCGGCTTGGGCTTGCGGGCCGGAGCCCGCTTCGGCTGCTCGGACAACGGATCGAAGCCGACATAGACGACGTAGGTCTCAAGCTCGCCGACCTTGGGCGTCGGGAATGTCAGGCCTTCCTCGATATGGCTGAACGCCACATTGCCCTGCCCCGGCGGAATATTGACCGGGATACGTTGCAGCGTGGTCACGATGGTCTTCGGCTCGACGCCTTCCTTGACCACGGCATAACGCAGCGGGATCACGATATCGCCGGGAGCGCCTGCCGGACCGAGGACGACCCGGCCCTGGGTGCCGACCTTGATGGTCATGGTCGCGCCGCGCACAATGCATTCGCGCGCCAATTGGCCGAGCGTGGCCTGATAGCGCAGGTCGGTCGCGTTACGTTCCGCCGTATTGGTGCCGGTGATCGACAGCGTCGCGGCGCCCTGGCGAATATCGATGCCGGGACAATTCTGCAGCGGATCGATATCGGAGCCCGGCCCGGTGCTAAGGCCGGTATTGGCCGGCGCGTTGACGCCCGCGATCGGGTTCGGATTCGGCGTACCGACCAGCGGGGTGTCCGATTTCGATGCGAACGGATTGCTGACCGAACCGCAGCCCGTCAGCCCCATAGCCAACAGCACCATCGCGGCCGTCCTCGCCGGTTCGCGCCATCCTGTTCGCACGTTTCCCATCCCACTCATTCGATACGCCATTACGCCGCCGGTTTATAGCAGGGCAACCATGGCGGACCCAAGGCCGCTGAAAGGCTTGGTTAAGGACGCTCTTTAAAGACCCCTGGGCCGGTCCAGCCGCGCATAGAGCAGATGGTCCTGCCAGGCGCCGTGGATGCACAGATATTCCCGGGCATAGCCTTCGCGCTCGAACCCGCTCCTTTCCAGCAGCCGGATCGAGGCCGAATTGGTTGGGATGCAGGCGGCCTCCAGCCGGTGCAGCCGCAGCGTCGTGAACGCGAACGGGATCAGGGCCGCGACCGCGGCCGTCATAAGGCCGCAGCGCGCATAGGGCAGCCCGATCCAGTAACCGAGGCTGCCGGCCTGGGCGACGCCGCGCCGCACATTGGCGATGGTCAGGCCGCCGAGCAGCAGCCCGTCGTCGCGCCGGAACAGGAAGAACGGATAGGCCAGGTCCATCCGCTGGTCCTCGGCATAGCGCCGCAGTCGGCGGCGAAACGCGCCGCGCGTCAGGTCGTCGGCCGGCCAGGTCGGCTCCCAGGGCACCAGGAAGTCCCGGCTCGCTTCCCGCAGTTCGGCCCAGGCCGCATAGTCGGCGATCTGCGGGGCGCGAAGCATCACGCCTTCGCCGACGATCGCCGGCAGCGAGTCCGAGAAACTGGCAGTGCGGAAGAAGGCCATGAACGGTTCCGCGAAGAGCGCGTCCAGTAAAAGTGGATACCGGTTTTACGGCAAAGCGCAGATTGCGTAAACTTATCTGCGTACACGCTCTCAGTGTCTAAACAGACGCGTTTTCTTCAAGTGAAGTGGTTTCCACTTCACTTGAAAACGCTCTAGGACGGGACCGGGCGGTTGGGCCCGGGCGCGCACCCGTACGCCTGAGAGAATGCTCAGGCGGCCCGGCGAACCAAACTTTCAGCGATCGTGGCCGCGCTTTCAAGTCCCGAACCTGGCCCAAGCGCCGCGATCGCCGGCTGGCTGCCGGACAAAAGCGCGCGACCGGCGGCCCGCGCGCTCTCGACGGTGACGGCCTCGATCTTGCCGACGATCTCTTCAAGCGGGATCGGGCGGCCATAGGCGATCATCTGCCGGGCGAGTTGTTCGGCACGGGCGCCGGAGCTTTCCAGCGCCATCAACAGCCCGACCTTCATCTGGGCGCGGCAGCGCGCGATCTCTTCCTCGGTGATGGTGTCGACCGCGTTGCCGATTTCCTCGACCACGACGCGCATCAGTTCGGGCACATCGGCGGCGTCGGTGCCGGCATAGAGGCCGAACATGCCCGTATCCGAATACGGCACGTGGAAAGAATAGATCGCGTAGCACAGGCCGCGCTTCTCGCGGACTTCCTGGAACAGGCGGGACGACATGCCGCCACCGAGCGCGCTGGTGAACACCTGGAGGCTGTAGAGGTCCTTGTGGCCCTGCGGCAGTCCCTGCAATCCCATCGCGATATGGACCTGCTCGAGATCGCGCGGCTCGATGCGGGCGCCGCCACCGAAACGTGCTGGTTCGGGCGTCGGACCGCCCGCGCCCGCGAAGCTGGCGAAACGGCGCTCGGCCTCTTCGACCACGGTCGCATGATCGAGCGCGCCGGCCGCCGAGATCACCATGTCGGGCGCGCGATAATTGCGCGACAGGTAAGTCTGCAGCGCGTCCTTGTCGAACGCCCGCACCGTCGCCGGCGTGCCCAGGATCGAACGGCCGACCGCCTGGCCCGGATACGCGGTGGATTGCAGATGCTCGAACACCACGTCGTCGGGGGTGTCCTCGACCGCGCCGATCTCCTGCACGATGACGTTCTGCTCGCGCGCGAGTTCGGCGGGCTCGAAGCTTGGGTCGGACAGGATGTCGGACAGCACGTCGAGCGCCAGCGGCACGTCCGCGCGGAGAACACGTGCATAATAGGCCGTCGACTCGATGGAAGTCGCGGCGTTGATGTCACCACCGACCGCCTCGATCTCCTCGGCGATCTGCCGCGCATTGCGCCGGCTGGTGCCCTTGAAGGCCATGTGCTCGAGAAGGTGCGAAATGCCGTGCTCGTCGTGGAATTCGTCGCGGCTGCCGGCCGCGACCCAGACGCCCAGCGAAGCGGTTTCCAGATGCGGCATCGCGTCGGTGACCACCGTCAGGCCGGTGGACAGCTTGGTGACTTCAACGCTCATGCCGCGGCTCCTTCACGCGCGGCCCGGCTGGCCGCGAGAATGAATTGTTCGACGCTGTGCTGATCGGCCGGGAGCGGCGTCACGCGCTCCGGCCGCTGATTAAGATCGCCCAGCCATTCCGGCAGTTGCGGACGCACGCCGCAGGCGGCTTCGACGGCATCCGGGAATTTCGCCGGATGCGCGGTCGACAGCACCACCATCGGCACTCCCGGCGCGCGATTGTCCTTTTCGGCGACCGCGATGCCGACCGCCGTATGCGGATCGACCAGATAGCCGGTCTCGCGCAATACGGTGCGGATGGTCGCGGCGGTCTCTTCCTCGTCGGCGCGGTCGGCCGTGAACAGCGTGCGGATCGACGACAGCGCTTCAGCCCTGATCGTGAAGCTGCGCGACTGCGCCAGCGAGCCCATCAGCGCATTCACCGCCTTGCCGTCGCGCTGATAGGCGTCGAACAGCAGGCGCTCGAAATTCGACGACACCTGAATATCCATGGACGGCGAACTGGTCGCGTTCACGCCGCGCAGTTCATACGTGCCGGTGTCCAGTGTGCGGGCCAGGATATCGTTGCTGTTGGTGGCGATCACCAGGCGATCGATCGGCAGGCCCATGTTGCGCGCCACATAGCCGGCATAGACGTCGCCGAAATTTCCGGTCGGCACCGTGAACGACACCTTGCGGTGCGGCGCGCCGAGCGCGACGCCGGCCGTGAAATAATAGACCACCTGCGCGGCGATGCGCGCCCAGTTGATCGAATTGACGCCGGACAGCTTCACGCGGTCGCGAAATGCGTTGTGGTTGAACAGGCCTTTCACGATCGCCTGACAATCGTCGAAGGTGCCGTCGAGCGCCAGGATGTGCACGTTGTCGTCGGTGACGCTGGTCATCATCCGACGCTGCACGTCCGACACGCGGCCATGCGGATACAGCACCACGAGATCGATCTGGCTGCGGCCGCGGAACGCTTCGACGGCGGCGCCGCCGGTGTCGCCCGAGGTTGCCACCGCGATGGTGGTGCGTTCACCGCGCTGCGCCAGCGCGTAGTCCATCAGCCGGGCGATGAGCTGCATCGCCAGATCTTTGAACGCCAGCGTCGGGCCGTGGAACAACTCCAGCACGAACTGGTTGGTGCCGGTCTGCACCAGCGGCACCGTCGCCGGGTGACGGAAGCTGCCATAGGCCTCATTGGCCATGCGGGCGAGATCGGCCTCCGGGATCGCATCGCCGATCAGCGGCCGCATCACTTCAACCGCGACTTCGGCGTAGGGCCGCCCGGCGAAACCCGCGATGGTCTCCGGCGAAAGACGCGGCCAGCTCTCCGGCACATAGAGGCCGCCGTCGCGGGCGAGACCCGCCAGCATCACCTCGATGAAGCCGAGCGGCTGGGATTCGCCGCGGGTAGAGACATGGCGCACGCGCGAAACGTCCTTGGCGTCCGGTCGGGCCGAGGCGCCGCGAGCCCCAACCTGTTGATTTTAATTAGGTTCCGGGCCACGTGCCGGCGACCCGGAGAGATGTGCGGCACACTAAACAAAAAACCGGCCGATCCACAAGGAAGCCGGTGTCAGTTCGCCGCCCCCCTCCCCGCATCCGGATGCGCGGCAGCACGGCGACGACTTAACACGAAGGCCCCGGCAACGCCGACCAGCATCAGCGCCAGCCCGTACCAGGTCACGGCATATTGCAGATGATTGTCGGGGAGCTGCGGCACCAGACGGCCGGGTTTCGGGCCGCCGCCGGCCGGCACCGGGCTTTCCTGCTCGACATAGAACGGTGCGACGCTGCCGGCTTGGCCGCTGTCTTGGCCCCAGCCCTTCACGGCGGCGATCGGAACATGGTCGCGGGCATACCAGGTGTTGCGGCCCAGGTCGCCGGCCGGCGTGAACAGGCCGGGCGGTTCCGGCCAGCGCAGCGCGCCGACGATCTCGATCGGACCCGGGAGCGGAGCCGCGCGGGCTTTTGAATCCTTCCCGCTTTCCGGCACAAAGCCGCGATTGACCACCACGATGCCGCCGCCCGGCAGACGCGCCGGCGACAGCACCCAATAGCCGACGCCCGAGACATCCTTCCGCAGCGCCGAACCGGCCGTGTAGACCAGGGCTTCCTGCGTCGGATCGAGCGTGGCGGTAAAGCGCACCCGGCGATATTCGTCATCGGTCGGGGTCAGCCGGGGCCATTGGCCGGCCGCCGGCAGCGGCACCGGATCGGTATTGACGCGCTGCTCCAGGGTGGCGATCAAGCCTTGCTTCCAGGCCTTGCGCTCCAGCTGCCAAGTGCCGAGCGACACCAGCACGGCGAACGCAGCCAGCACGATCACGCCGGCCCAGACAGAGCCGCGGCGACGCACAGTGCCGGCTTGTGCCGTCACCCCTGCTCTCCGCGATCGAGCCGGCCTTCCGCCGCCTTGTGGTGATGTTGCAGCACGATCAGCAGGCCCTTGAGCATGCGCAGCGGCAGCAATGTCGTGATCAGGATCAGCGGCACCCATAGCACCGCATGGACCCAGTATGGCGGCTGGTACAGCACCTCGACCATGAGGGCGCATCCGACCACCACGAAGCCGGCCAGCATGATGATGAAGATCGCCGGCCCGTCGCCGGCATCGGCGAACGAATAATCCAGGCCGCACACCTCGCAGCGTGGCTTCACCGTGAGAAAGCCGTCGAACAGGCTGGTCTTGCCGCATTCCGGGCAGCGGCACGCCAGACCGCGCAGGATCGGCGGCATCGGTTTTGCGGCGTCGGACATCGACAAACTTTCCAGTCGGGCACGATTCATAGCTAAGCATCGAGCCCCAAAACAAAAGGGGCGGCCTGCGCCGCCCCTTTGTCATGCGTGTCTTACGACGTGTCAGTGCGCGGCCGGATGGCCCGCGCCCCACACGTAGATGCAGACGAACAGGAACAGCCAGACCACGTCGACGAAGTGCCAGTACCAGGCCGCGAACTCGAACCCGAGATGCTGTTTCGGCGTGAAGTGGCCCTTGAGCGCCCGCCCCAGGCAGACGATCAGGAAGATCGTGCCGATGATGACATGCGCACCGTGAAAGCCGGTCGCCATGAAGAAAGTGGCGCCGTAGATGTTGCCCGCGAAGCCGAAGCTGGCGTGCATGTATTCGTAGCCCTGCACGCAGGTGAACAGCATGCCGAGCAGGATGGTCAGGATCAGGCCCCACTTCAGGCCCTTGCGATCACCTTCCAGCAGCGCGTGGTGCGCCCAGGTGACGGTGGTGCCGGAGGTCAGCAGGATCAGCGTATTGAGCAGCGGCAGATGCCAGGGATCGAAGGTCTCGATGCCCTTCGGCGGCCAGACGCCGCCGGTCGCCGCGATGCGGGCGATTTCCTTGACCGCGTCCGGGAACAGAGCGGTGTTGAAATAGGCCCAGAACCAGGCGACGAAGAACATGATCTCCGATGCGATGAACAGGATCATGCCGTAGCGATGGCTGATCTGAACCACACGGGTGTGATCGCCCTGGAATTCGGCCTCGCGGATCACGTCGCGCCACCAGGCGATCATCGTGTAGAGCGTGCCGATCACGCCGGCGCCGAAAATCAGCGGGGCCGCCGGGGTCATCTTATGCATCCACGTGATGGCGCCGATCGCCAGCACGAACGCGGAGACCGAACCGACGAACGGCCACGGGCTCGGATTGACGAGATGATAGTCGTGATGCTTGGCGTGCGCATCGGCCATTGCTGGTCTCCATTCCCTCAAACGGTCGGGCGCCGCGACGGCGCGCCCGCGATTGCCTCGATTACAGTCGTCCTGTGCGATCCGGCGTTTCCGACACGGTGACCGGCTTCGCCGGCTCGCGCATCGGATAGAACGTGTAGGACAGCGTGATGGTGTTCAGCCCGTCGTGATCCGAATCCTGCACCAGCTTCGGGTCGACATAGAACACGACGGCCATTTCCCGGGTTTCGCCGGGTTTGAGCGTCTGTTCGGTGAAGCAGAAGCAGTTGATCTTCTGAAAATACAGACCGACCTGCGGCGGGCTCACATTATAGGCGGCCTGCGCCTTGGTTTCGCGCGCCACCGTATTGATCACCTTGTAGTTGACGGTGACCACCTCGCCGATCCTGACGTCGATCTCATTGCGCTCCGGCACGAAGCGCCAGGGCAGGCCGGCTGCGACATTGGAATCGAACCGCACTGTAATTTTGCGGTCGAGCACCTGGCCGGGCGCTGCGGTGGACACCTGGGTGGTGCCGCCGAAGCCGGTGCTGCGGCAGAACCAGTCGTAGAGCGGCACCGCCGCGTAGGCCATGCCGACCATCATGGCGACGAATACACCGCACGCGCCCGCGACAACGACGTCGCGCCGACTACGACGGCCGTCATCGGTGTTGTTGGGCAGCGGTGCGGTCATATCGTTAGGTTGCCTTGCCGGGTCACATCGGCCGGTTGAGAACGCCCGGCCCGAGCTTGACGATGGTCACCACGTAGAACAACGCCACCAGCGCGGCGAGCGACAGCGCGATCGCGATCGAGCGGTTGCGGCGCCGCCGCTTCTGCTCCTCGGTGAGTACGATCCCCTCGTCGGGACTAGGTTCGCTCATCGCCTGCATCTCACTTACACCAGCCTGCCGATTACCGCGTTCAAGCCTTGCTCCGCCAGCAGCACGGCGAACAGCAGAAACAGATACAGAATCGAGAAGGCGAACAGTTGGCGGGCGGCCACGAAACCTTCGCGCTCGACCTTCACCTTGACGGCGAGCCACAGCATGATCGCGCCGGCAACTGTCGCGACGACGCCATAGACCGGCCCGGCAAAGCCGAGAAACCACGGCGCCACCGCGAGCGGCGCCAGCAACAGCGTGTACAGCAGGATCTGGCGGCGGGTCTCTGTCGGCCCGGATACGACTGGCAGCATTGGCACGCCGGCTCGCGCGTAATCATCGGCGCGATACAGCGCGAGCGCCCAGAAGTGCGGCGGGGTCCAGAAGAAGATGATCAGGAACAGAATAATCGGCTCGAGCGTCAGGCTGCCGGTCACCGAGGCCCAGCCGACCATCGGCGGAAACGCGCCGGCGGCGCCGCCGATCACAATGTTCTGCGGCGTCGAGCGCTTCAGCCACATCGTGTAGACGACGACATAAAAGAAGATCGTGAAGGCCAGCAGCGCGCCGGCGAACAGATTGACCAGTAGGCCGAGCACGATCACCGAGCCGATCGACAGCGTCAGGCCGAACGCCAAGGCCTCGCCCGGCTCCATGCGGCCGGCCGGAATCGGGCGGCCGGCAGTGCGGGTCATGCGGGCGTCGATGTCGGCGTCGTACCACATGTTCAGCGCACCGGCCGCGCCGGCGCCGATCGCGATGCACAGCAGCGCCGTGAAGCCGATTACCGGATGGACATGGCCGGGCGCGATCACGATGCCGACCAGCGCAGTGAACACCACCAGCGACATCACCCGCGGCTTGAGCAGCGCGATGTAATCGCGAACGCTGGCGCTGCTCGGCTGCGCAAACACGCGCTCCGAACCCAGCGGCCCTCGCAGATCGGCACCTTCGCTGACAACAGACATCGTTCGCAGGCTCACCTGTCCGTACCCGTCTCGAAAACGAAGGCCGGCTGCAGCGCCGGCCACCGTCGCAATGTTACCCGCGCCGTCACTTGATCAGCGGCAGCCGCTCGTACTGATGGAACGGCGGCGGCGACGTCAGCGTCCATTCCAGCGTGGTCGCGCCGGCGCCCCACGGATTGTTGGCCGCCTTCTCCTTGCGCACAAAGGCTTGCGCCATGCACACGAAGAAGATCATCAGGCCGAACGCCGAGATGTAGGAGCCGATCGAAGACACATAGTTCCAGCCTGCGAATGCATCCGGATAGTCGACGATGCGGCGCGGCATGCCGGCGAGGCCGAGGAAATGCTGCGGGAAGAACACCAGATTGACGCCCAGGAACGTCACCCAGAAGTGCAGCTTGCCGAGCGTCTCGTTGTACATGTAGCCGGTGATCTTCGGGAACCAGTAGTACCAGCCGGCGAAGATCGTGAACACGGCGCCGAGCGACAGCACGTAGTGGAAATGCGCCACCACGTAATAGGTGTCCTGCATCACGCGATCGACGCCGGCATTGGCCAGCACCACGCCGGTGACGCCGCCGACCGTGAACAGGAAGATGAAGCCGATCGACCACAGCACCGGGGTGCGGAACTCCATCGAACCGCCCCACATGGTGGCGATCCAGGAGAAGATCTTCACCCCCGTCGGCACCGCGATCACCATGGTGGCGAGCACGAAATAGGCCTGCGCGCCAGTCGACATGCCGACCGTGTACATGTGATGCGCCCAGACCACGAAGCCGATGCCGCCGATCGCCACCATCGCGTAGGCCATGCCGAGATAACCGAACACCGGCTTGCGCGAGAAGGTCGAGATGATCTGCGAGATCATGCCGAAGCCCGGCAGGATCAGGATGTACACCTCGGGGTGGCCGAAGAACCAGAACAGATGCTGGAACAGCACCGGATCGCCGCCGCCGTCGGGCGTGAAGAAGGTGGTGCCGAAATTGCGGTCGGTCAGCAGCATCGTGATGGCGCCGGCCAGCACCGGCAGCGCCAGCAGCAGCAGGAATACCGTCACCAGGATCGACCACACGAACAGCGGCATCTTGTGCAGCGTCATGCCGGGCGCGCGCATGTTGAAGATGGTGGTGATGAAGTTGATCGCGCCGAGGATCGACGAGGCACCGGCGAGATGCAGCGCCAGGATGGCGAAATCGACGGCCGGCCCCGGATGGCCGGTGGTCGATAGTGGCGCATAGATGGTCCAGCCGGCCCCGACGCCATTGGCGCCCGGCTCGCCCTCGAAGAACATCGAGGAGACCAGCAGCAGGAACGACGCCGGCAGCAGCCAGAACGAGATGTTGTTCATGCGCGGAAACGCCATGTCGGGCGCTCCGATCATCAGCGGCACCATCCAGTTGCCGAAGCCGCCGATCATCGCCGGCATCACCATGAAGAAGATCATGATCAGGCCGTGCGAGGTGGTGAACACGTTGAACAGATGCGAGCCGTGGTCGCCGCGGAAAATCTGGATCCCGGGCTCTTGCAGTTCCATCCGGATGCCGATCGACAGCGCGCCGCCGATCACGCCCGCCATGATCGCGAACACCAGGTACATCGTGCCGATGTCCTTGTGGTTCGTCGAATAGACGTAGCGCCGCCATCCTGTCGGATGGTCGTGAGCCGCGTCAGCACCGTGAGCCGTCGCCGTCGTTGCCATGATCGGGTCCCGTTATCGTTATCGCGTGCGCGTCGATCGCGGGGAGCGACGCCGCGCCATGTTAAGTGGAGCCTGCCGCGCCGCCTTCAGCGCGCCGCCGGCGTGGTCGCCGCGGCAACCCGGTCGTGCGGTGCCGCGTCGTCCTGCGCGTATTTCTTCTTCGATTCCTCAAGCCAAGCCGCATAGGCCTGATCGCTGACCACATGGACGGCGATCGGCATGAAGGCGTGGTCTTTGCCGCACAGTTCCGAACACTGGCCGTAATAGACGCCTTCGCGTTCGGCCTTGAACCAAGTCTCGTTGAGCCGCCCCGGGATGCCGTCGATCTTGACCCCGAAGGACGGCACCGCGAAGGCATGGATCACGTCGGCGCCGGTGACCTGCACGCGCACTACCTTGTTGACCGGGACGACCATCTGGTTGTCCACCGCCAGAAGGCGCGGCTGACCGGGCTTGAGATCCTTTTCGGCCACCATCAGCGAATCGAATTCGAACTTGGAGTCCGGATAGCTGTAGCTCCAGTACCACTGCTTTCCGGTCGCCTTCACGGTGACGTCGGCCTTCGGAATGTCGAGCTGCAGGAACAGCAGTTTGAACGACGGGATGGCGATCAAGGCCAGGATCAACACCGGGACGACCGTCCAGGCCACCTCCAGCAACGTGTGATGCGTGGTCTTGGACGGGATCGGATTGGAGGCCGAATTATAGCGGAAGATGATGACGAGCAGCAGCGCCAGCACAAACAGCGTGATCACCGTGATCACGATGACCAGGAAATAATGGAACGAAACGATGTCCGCCATCACCGGGGTAGCGGCATCCTGCAAACCGAACTGCCACGGCGCGGGCTGCCCCGGCGCGGCGTGCGCGATGCCCTGGCCCGCGAGCCCTGAAACAACCAAACCAGCCAAGGCGATCAACCGCTTGAGCACCAGCATCGTCCTCTTCGCTCCTTCGACGAAAACTCGGCCTCGACGGCATGCGCGCGCTCGGGCTTGAACCCGGGAACGCGGCTGCCGCCAGCCCCGCACGACTTCGCCACAGGCGTGGTTGCAGGGCGGCCGACACGCGGGACTTGGGGGAATCCCAGCCTCTGCAAACCACAATTCCGGCGTTGTCGCAATGCACCTTGTTACGTCTCTTATCTGAAAAGCGCAGGCCAGCCCTACCGGGCCGCGCACCCAGCAAATACACCGCTAAATCGGTGCTGAAGGCGCACTTCGTGCAGGCTCCACGACGGCTTGACATGGCAGTACCGCAATGTACGCAGGCTGGGCTAAGCTCGGACGCGGCAAAGGCGCCCGATTCGGGGCGAGCCGGCGGGCGAGCGGCGACAAGATTATCGGTCGATGACCGGTCTCACGGCTTGATGGACGAATGATGGGGATATCCCGGCTGACATCGCACGCTCTTGCCACTCGTGGCCTCGCAACATCCTTACGGCCTATAATGGCCGTGCTGGGACTTTTGGCAGCGCTGATTGGGTTTTCTGATACCGCCTCGGCGCAAGGCGCGGTGCGCTCGGTGCATGGCGACTGGCAGATCCGCTGCGATACGCCGCCGGGCGCCCAGGCCGAGCAATGCGCACTGATTCAGAGTGTGACCGCCGAGGACCGGGCCAATGTCGGCCTGACCGTCATCGTGCTGAAGACGTCGGACGCGAAAAATCGGCTGATGCGCGTGGTGGCGCCGCTCGGTGTGTTGTTGCCGTCCGGGCTCGGCCTGAAGATCGACAATGTCGATGTCGGCCGCGCCGGCTTCGTGCGCTGCCTGCCGAACGGCTGTGTCGCGGAAGTGGTAATGGACGACAAGCTGATCGGCCAGTTGCGCACCGGCACCACCGCGACCTTCATTATCTTCCAGACCCCCGAAGAGGGCATCGGCTTCCCGATGAGCCTGAAGGGGTTCGGCGAGGGCTACGACAAGCTGCCGTAATACTCCTCGGCCCGCCCCCTCGCGCCTGCCCTTCGTCCGCCCTATTTAATGGGGACGCTGCACCGGCCCGCCACTCCGGCCGCAAGAACGGACCGCCGACATGATCCCGTCCTCCCTGATCGAACGCGCCGGCCTCGACCCCGCCCGCATCGCCCAGCATGTGCGCCATGGCCTGGAGGGCGCCGACGATGGCGAGCTGTATCTCGAATACAAGCAGGCCGAGATGCTGGTGTTCGACAATGGCCGGCTCAAGCAGGCCACGTTCGACACCGCCCAGGGCTTCGGGTTGCGCGCGGTCAAAGGCGAAGCGGTCGGCTATGCGCATGCGTCCGACGTATCCGAAGCGGCGCTGATCCGCGCCGCCGATGCGGTGCGGGCCGTCAAGAGCGGTCATACTGGCCGTTATTCCGAAGCGCCGCCGCGCAGCAATGTCCGGCTTTATGGCGACGAAAACCCACTCGGCACCCCGGAATTCGAGGTCAAGGCGCGGCTGCTGGAGACCATCGACGCCTATGCGCGGGCCAAGGATCCGCGGGTCCGTCAGGTCTCGGCAAGCCTCGCCGCGTCCTGGCAGGTCATCGAAATCCTGCGCCCGGACGGCGAGACCTATCGCGACGTGCGGCCGATGGTGCGGGTCAATGTTTCGGTGGTTGCCGGCGACGGCGATCGCCAGGAGACCGGCGGCCATGGCTATGGCGGCCGCGAGGGCTACGCCAAATTCATCGAATCCGGCGCCTGGCAGGGCGCGGTCGACGAAGCGGTGCGCCAGGCCCTGGTCAATCTGGAATCGGTGCCGGCCCCGGCCGGCGAAATGGATGTCGTGCTTGGCGCCGGCTGGCCCGGCGTGATGCTGCACGAGGCGGTCGGCCACGGCCTCGAAGGCGACTTCAACCGCAAGAAGACCTCGGCCTTTGCCGGCCTGCTGGGCCAGCGCGTCGCCGCCAAGGGCGTCACCGTGGTCGACGACGGCACCATCAATGCGCGGCGCGGCTCGCTGTCGATCGACGACGAAGGCACGCCGACCAACAAGACGGTGCTGATCGAAGACGGCATGCTGGTCGGCTACATGCAGGACCGGCAGAATGCCCGCCTGATGGGCATGACGCCGACCGGCAACGGACGGCGCGAGAGCTACGCCCATGTGCCGATGCCGCGCATGACCAATACTTACATGCTGGCCGGCGACCGAGATCCGGCCGAGATCATCGCGTCGGTGAAAAACGGGCTGTACGCGGTCAATTTCGGCGGCGGTCAGGTCGACATCACGTCGGGCAAATACGTGTTCCAGTGCACGGAAGCGTACAAGATCGAGGACGGCAAGGTCACCGCGCCGGTCAAGGGCGCGATGCTGATCGGCAACGGGCCGACCGACCTCAACCGCATCAGCATGATCGGCAACGATCTCGAGCTCGACACCGGCATCGGCACTTGCGGCAAGAACGGCCAGGGCGTGCCGGTCGGCGTCGGCCAGCCGACCCTGCGCATCGACCGCATCACGGTCGGCGGGACGGGCTAAAAATCGAGGATTGCCGGGATGCGGAAAGAGCGGGGCTTTCGGCATATTGAACGAGCTTCTGCCGAAAAGAAGCACCGCCCGCGCACCATCGTGAGGGCGAAACAGGAAACGCGCTGGCTCGCAGAAAACCGCGCGGCGATCGACGCCTATAATCAGCGCATTTCCCGACATGGCCTGCTGACAGACGAAACCGGCCAGGAAATCTCGCTTTAAAAATACGCGATGCTGCGCCCGCAGGCCGCGACTACGAGCCACACTGCGAGCGACAGAACGCCGGCGCGCCGCGCCGCCGCCGGCATGTCGGCGCCGGGCGGCAATGCTTCGACCAGACGCTTGGCGCCGAATTCATAGATCGCCACGTTGACGATGCCGGCGACGATCAGTGCCACCTTGAACTGAAACACCGGATTGAGCGCGACGTGGCTGGCTTCAGCCGCGAACAGCATGAAGCCGGTGACGGCCATGCCGAGCAGCGCCACAATGGCAATCCGGCGCGCGCGTCCGATCACCCTGGCGGGCGCGGTCGCCGCCATGCCACCGATCAGGCGGACATCCATAACGGCCACGGCGCCGGCGAACAGCGTCAGCACTACGACATGGCCGACATTGGCCAGCGGATAAATCCATGTCGATTGCCGGATCGCGGCCGCGAACGCCGAAGCTTCGAGCGCGACCAAGATCGCGGGCGCGGCGTCGTTCATCAGCGCAGCTCGAACGTCTTGCCGTCGACGGTAATCCGCTCAGCCCGCAACTCGTTCTTCTCGACCGTCGAAGCATAGCCGTAGGCCGACACGGTCTTGCCGGCCGCGATCATCGCCGGCACCGCGCCGCGGCTGTTCATGCGCGAGGTCGGCGCCAGGATCACGGTCCATTCCTTGTCCGAACCCTTCACCGTGATGGTGGCGTGCGGGTTTTCGAACTTCGAGGTCAGGATCGGTCCTGAGACGGTGATCGGCTTGGCGGCGTCATAACTGCCCCAGCCGTGGTGGGCGGCGGCCGGCCCGACCAGCAGGACAAAAACCGCCAGGATCGCCATGCGTTGCATCTCGATCATCCTCGTATGGTTTCGTATTGTGTATTTTAGTCGGACGCAGGTGGTCCCGAGATAACGTTTATGTCACCGTTCGATGGCGCGAGCTGTTAGAGCGCGTCCAGCAAAAGTGGACACCGGTTTTGCGTCCGGACGCGCTCTAAATGTTTAGAAAGACGCGTTTTCTTCACGCGAAGTGGATTCCACTTCGCTTGAAAACGCTCTAGCGCACCACACCCGAAATGCAGCAGGGCGAACGGCGCGGCGCCGGAATGCGTTCTTTGAGATAGCAACGCGCGGTCCGGCTGCCATAGCCCGGCCTTGCATAGGTCCAGGCGCGGCAATTCTTCTCGCCCTCGCATGCCGCCGCGCAGGCGGCGCCGGCCGGTTCGGTCGGCAGATCGAAGCTGCGATAGTCGTCGCCATAGCGTTCGATGGAGAACTCGACCTTGCCCTGGCGCGGCTCGATGACACCTGCCCCGCGCACACCCGATACGCTGCTCAGCGATTCGACGCGGGCCGTTACCTTACTCTTCAGCCAGCATTGCGCCGGTGCGCCGGTCGGATACGAGAACGCCCAGCCCCGGCAGCGCCCGTCGCGCTCGCAACGTGCCGCGCAGACCGCCGGATCGCCGGATCGCACCACGAAATGGGTGTAATCGCTGCCCGGCCGGTCATATCCGGCCTGCGCCCGCGCCTCGAACGAACCTCCCATAACAGACGCGCCCCACAGGATCAGCGCGAAACATATCCGCAACATTATCATTGGCCTTCCGCAGGCGCGCTTTCAAGAGATTCCCATGGTAGCGATGCCGCGCCGGGGATGCGAGGCCCCGCCATGCCGCAACGGTAGAATTCACGTCATTGTCGCATAAAGGCTGCAGATCGCGGCGCCTATCCCTACTGCTACGCCTCCAATTGCCATAACGTATCGCTACGTGCGATTTGACGTCGCACGATCGTGGGACGCCTTCCACTTAGAGCGCGTTCAGCAAAAGTGGACACGGTTTGGCGTCCGAACGCGCTCTAACTCTTTAAAAGGACGCGTTTTCTTAACGCGAACCGGATTCCACTTCGCTTGAAAACGCTCTAGAAAGAAACGCATGGAAACCGGTCACGGCGCTGCCGGCCCTCTTTCGCTGGCGTTGGTCCTGCTGTTCGCCGCCGTGGTCAGCGTGCCGGTGGCGCGCCGGCTCGGCCTGTCGGCGGTAGTCGCCTATATCGCGTCCGGCGTCGCCATCGGCCCGTTCGGCCTCGCGGTGTTCACCTCGCCGGATGCCATCCTGGTGGTGGCCGAACTCGGCGTCGTGCTGCTGCTGTTCCTGATCGGGCTGGAGCTTGAGTTCGGTAAGCTCATCGCGATGCGCCGCGACATTTTCGGTCTCGGCGCCGCGCAACTGTTGTCCACCGCGCTGGCAATCGGCGGCCTCGGTTATGGCTTTGGCCTGGTCAGCGCGCGCGGCGCCGTCGTCGTGGGCCTCGCGCTGGCGCTGTCGGCGACTGCCATCGCGCTGCAAATTCTGGGCGAGCGCGGCCATCTGCAACAGCCTTACGGTCAGCGCGCGTTCGCGGTGCTGCTATTCCAGGACATGGCCGTGGTGCCGCTGATTGCCCTGATGCCGCTGATGACGCCGTTCGGCGACAGCGAGGCCACAAATCTCATCGACACGCTATGGGCGGTCGGACGCATCGCCGTTGTCATCGCGGCGCTGGTGCTGGCCGGCCGCTTTCTGCTCAATCCGTTCTTCCGGCTGCTGGCGGCAACCGGCGCGCGCGAAGCGATGACGGCCGCAGCATTGCTCGTGGTGCTCGGTGCTGCACTCGCGATGCAGGCCGCCGGCATGTCGATGGCGCTCGGCGCCTTCCTGGCCGGCGTGCTGCTGGCGGAATCGAATTTCCGGCACCAACTCGAAGCCGACATTGAGCCGTTTCGCGGTCTCCTTTTGGCGCTGTTCTTCATGGGCGTCGGCATGTCGATCGACCTCGCGGTCGTGAAGGCGAATTTCTGGCTGATCCTCGCGGCCGCGTTGATCGTGACATTTCTGAAGGTGGCCATCGTGGCGGCGCTGTTCCGTTCGACCTGCGCCCATGTGACGGCTGCGTTGCGCGCCGGCTCGGTACTCACGGCGGCCGGCGAATTCGCCTTTGTGCTGTTGCCGCTCGGTCAATCGCTCGGCGTGCTGGCGCCCGGCGAAACCAGCCTGTTCTCGGCCATCGCGGCCATCACCATGCTGCTCGGCTCGCCAGTCGCGACGCTGACCGAAAGCCTGTTGCGCCGCCTCGCCAAGCCGGAGAATCGCGATGCCGACGATTTCACAGACGCCCGCGGCAAGGTGCTGGTGATCGGGTTCGGCCGTTTCGGCCAGCTCGTCTCGCAATGCCTGCTGGCGCAGGGCACCGACGTCACCTTGCTCGACAATGATCCGGAGATGATTCAGAGCGCCGGCCGGTTCGGCACCAAGGTCTATTACGGCGACGGCACGCGGCTCGACGTGCTGCGCGCGGCCGGAGCCCCATCGATGCGGCTGATCGCCGTATGTATCGACAACAAAGAGTCCGCCAACCGCATCGTCGATGTGGTGAAGGCCGACATGCCCGGCATGCCGCTCTATGTCCGGTCCTATGACCGCGCCCACACGTTGGAACTGCTGGCCAAGGAGGTCGACTACGAAATGCGCGAGACCTTCGAGTCGGCCCTCACCTTCGGACGCAACGCGCTGATTAGGCTCGGACTCGATCCGGAAACCGCGCAGGCCGTCGAAGACGACGTGCGGGAGCGGGATCTGCAGCGTCTGAAGCTGCAACAGGCCGAAGGCATTTACGCCGGAATAGACATCCTGCGCCGCCGGCCGCGTCCCGAGCCGCTCAACAAGCCGGCCGGACCGGTGCGGCCGCTCAATCCGGAAGCCCAGGACATTATCGAGCGCACGCCTAATTCATAGAATCCGGGCCCCGGTTGGGGACCCGGGGCCCGGAGAGGCCGGCCGACGAGGGGAAATCGGCCGGGCAAAACCAGAAAATTTGATCGCGCGGCGCTCGACGACTGTCAGGTCGATATGCCGTTGAGCCCGTCCGTCACGACGCGAAGCTGGGCGCGCGGCATCGGCGGCGGCATTCGCCGTGCCGCCTGCCGACGCTCACCGGCGCGGCGCGTCAAAAGCTCGCTCGGATCGCGCCAAACAGGCTGAGACAACGCATCGCGCAGATCGGTGCGGTTAAGCCCGATATCGGCGAGCGCACGGTCGTCGGCACCAATCAGCATTGCCAGATCCTGCCGGTGACGGATCGCCCGGCGGACCCGCGCAAGACCGGCCGCGACGGCGCGCAGCAACGCCCGCACGGCATAGAGCGGCATCGACGTGGCGGGAAATGCGACCGGCAACGACATGGCAGCCTCCTTTGGCGTGGGAGCAAGAGTCGGGCGGCAGCGTTTTCTTCACATGAAGAAAACGCGTCTTTCTAAACACTTAGAGCGCGTCCGGACGTAAAACCGGTGTCCACTTTTACTGGACGGCTCTGCCGATGAGGACGCTGTCTGTTCGACGGCGCCACCCGAAAACCAACTGATTTGCTCTGACCTTCGAAAGGTACAAAAGACCGATTGATAAGTGAAACGAATGTTTTTAATCTGTAAGATAAGAGACAATGATGTATGGTGCTAAAGCGTTTTCGAGCGAAGTGGGAACTGGTTCGCGTGAAGAAAACGCGTCTTTGTAAAAATTAGAGCGCGTTCGGACGCAAAACCGGTGTCCACTTTTGCTGAACGCGCTCTAAGCCTGTGCCACGGCCGGATCTGCGGAGACCTCATGACCGCGCTCATCGATATCGACCAGTTGCGCACCTTCGTGGCCATCGTCGAGACCGGCAGTTTCACCCGGGCCGCCGACATCGTGCACAAGACCCAGTCGGCGGTGTCGATGCAGATGAAGCGGCTGGAGGAACGCCTCGGGCGGGCGATCTTTGCCCGCGATGGCCGCGCCTCGAAGCTGACCGAGGACGGCGAGCGGCTGCTCGATTATGCCCGCCGCATCGTGAAGCTGAACGTCGAGGCGCTGGCCGCGTTCTCCGACACCGAACTGTCCGGCCGGGTCCGCCTCGGCGTGCCGGACGATTACGCCGACCGCTATCTGCCGGAAATCATGGCGCGGTTCTCGCGCGCTTATCCGGGTGTCGAGCTGACGGTGATTTGCGAGCCCTCGGTCGACCTGATCGAGCGCATCGACCGCAACGAACTCGATCTCGCCATCGTGACCAATTGCGACCACGCCCGGCCGGCCGAAACCTTCCGCCGCGAACGCCTGCTGTGGGTAACGTCGATCCGGCATCGCACCCACACCGAAGAGCGGCTGCCGCTGGCGCTCGGACGTCCAAGTTGCGCGTGGCGGCGGATCGCCATCGAACGGCTGGAGACGCTGGCCCGGCCCTATCGCCTGCTCTACAGCTCGTCCAATGCCGGCGCAGTGGCGGCCGCCGTGCTGGCCGGCCTCGCCGTATCGGTACTGCCGGAATCCGGATTGCGGCCCGGCATGCGCGTGCTGTCGGCCGCCGAAGGTTTTCCGGAATTGCCGAGCTGCCGCATCGGCCTGCTGCGCAACGCCCATGACAGCTCGGCGCTCGCCGAAGCGTTGGCCGAACACATCGTGTCGTCGCTGGAGAACCTGTCGGAGACCACGCAGGCGGCGCAGTAGTTATCGGGTCTTGCCGCTGCGCAGCACCAGGACGTTGCCGGCCAGCACGGCGAACAGACCGAGCGCCGCCGGCCAGGTCCAGACATAGCTTTCGACCACGGTCGACACGCCGAGTGCCACGACGGGCAGCACCACCGTCATATACGAGGCTCGCGCGGCACCGACCCGGCCGAGCAGCGTGAGATAGCATGCGAAGGCGAAAACGGACGATATCAATGCCAGGAAGATCAACGCGCCGAGATAGGTCGGCGTCGTGTCGATCATGAAACTTCGGCCGCGCACCGCTGCATAGATCGCCATGATGAGCGTGCCATACAGCATCGCGCAGCCGGTGGTCGCGAACACCGCACCGCCGCGTTTCTGCAGACTGGCCGAAGCGATATTGCCGGCGCAGAACGACAGCGTGCCAAGCACGCACAATACAAGGCCGATCCCGGCGGCGCGATCGAGATGCGCGCCGGCGATCTCCGAATAGAACAGTCCGGCGACGCCCAATGCGCCCAAGGCCGAGCCCGCTACCACGCGGCGACTCACGCGCGCGCCGAACAGCAAGCCGCCCAGCGCGATGTTGAAGATCGGGGCCAGCGAGAACACGACCGACAGTAAGCCGGAGGTCAGATGCGCGACGGCCGAATAGAACAGCACGAAATTGGTCGCGAACAGCGTTGCGCCGAGCGCGACCATCCGCGCATGATCGGCCAACGGAAAGCGCAGGCTTTCGCCGCGCAGCATGGCGATGGACAGCATGATCGGCGCCGCGATGGCGAAGCGCCACATCACGGACACTTCCGGCGCGACCGGACCGACCTGATAGCGCATCGCGATCCACGAAAATCCCCACGCCAGGATCGTTCCGCCATAGAGCGCGAGATCGAACGGCGTAAAGCCACGCTGCGCCATTGGCGGCGCGGCGACCGCGATCGGAGGCATTTCGGTCATCAGAACCTTTTGGCTCGCGGCGAATCGTAAGCCTGCCGGACCGATGCCCGGCGCGCCGCATTTGCCGGAATGACGCCCGGCGTTTTGCATTTGCCGGGATGAGGCCCGGCGTGGCAACCCGCTTTAGCTGATGGGTCGCATGCGCGGCGCTGATGGGTTCAAATCAAATCGACCGGCTGCGCACCGGTGGCCTTCAGCAGGTCGGCAGGGGCGAGTTCGATCTGCAGGCCGCGCCTTCCGCCATTGACCAGGACGGTGGCGTGATCGAGCGCGGCGCGCGACACGAAGGTTCGCACGCGCTTCTTCTGTCCGAACGGCGAGATGCCGCCGACATGATAGCCGGTTGAGCGCTCGGCGTCGGTCGGCGGCAGCATCGCGGCGCCCTTGACGCCGGCCGCAGCCGCGAGCTTCTTCAGATTGACCTCGCAGTCCGACGCGACCAGCACACATACCGTCTCGGTGCCGGCCTTCGCCATCAGAGTCTTGAGCAGCCGCGCCGCGTCGATGCCGAGCGCTTCGGCCGCCTGCATGCCGATCCGTTCGGCGTTCGGGTCATAAACGTATTCGTGCAGCGTGAAATCGATGCCGACGTTTTCCAGCGCGCTCGTCGCGGGAGTGGCTTTGGCCATCGCGTGCTTCCTTCACGCTCAATATACGTATTCCTCGAAGATCGGATCGACCGAGCCGCCCCATTCGCCGTGATATTTGGCGAGCATCTCCTCGGCCGAGGTCCGGCCGCTTACCAGGATGTCGTCAAGCGGCTCCAGATAGCGGGTCTCGTCGCGGCCGTCGCTGCCAAGCTGCTTACGCCGCTGCAGGCCGGCGCGGGCGATGAGCAGCAATTCCTTCGAGAGAGCCAGCAGCGTGCGGCCGCGAATCTTGGCCTCAAAGCCGAGCTTCGGTACATTGTCGCGCAGCTTCTGCCGCTCATCGGCGGTCCAGTCCTTCACCAGATCCCAGGCGGCATCGAGACTATCGTCGTCGTACAACAGCCCGACCCAGAACGCCGGCAGCGACGGTAGCCGCTCCGATGGAACCGTGTCGGAGCCGCGCATCTCCAGATAGCGCTTCAACCGCACCTCCGGAAAAATCGTCGAGATGTGATTGGCCCAGTCTGAAATTGTGGCGCGCTCCCCCGGCAGGTCGGCCAGCTTGCCGGCCAGAAGATCGCGGAACGACTTTCCGGCGACGTCGATATAGCGGTCACCGCGTTTGACGAAATACATCGGCACATCGAGCGCATAGTCGACATAGCGCTCGAACCCCATGCCGTCTTCGAATGCGAAGGGCAGCATGCCGGCGCGCTGGTTGTCGGTGTCGCGCCAGATCTCGGACCGAAACGAGACGAAGCCGTTCGGCTTGCCTTCGGTGAACGGCGAGTTGGCAAACAGCGCGGTGCCGACCGGTTGCAGGGCCAGCGACACCCGCAGCTTCTTCACCATGTCGGGCTCGGACGCGAAGTCGAGATTGGTCTGCACCGTGCAGGTCCGGTACATCATGTCGAGGCCGTATTTGCCGACCTTCGGCATGTAATTCGTCATGATCTTGTAGCGGCCCTTCGGCATCACCGGAATGTCGGCGCGCGTCCAGGTCGGCGCCATGCCGACGCCGAGAAAACCGATGCCGAGCGGCCGGGCAATTTCCTTGACCTGCGCCAGATGCGCCATCAGTTCGGAGCGGGTCTGGTGGATGGTTTCCAGCGGCGCGCCGGACAATTCGAACTGGCCGCCTGGCTCCAGCGAGATCGCGCCGCCGCCGGTGATGTCGTACAGGCCGATGATATTCGGCCCTTCCATGATCGGCTCCCAGCCGAGCATGCCCTGCATACCTTCGAGCAGGGTGTGAATGCTGCGCCGGCCCTCATAGGGCACGGGCTTGCGGTCGGCCAGCGTGAACACGAACTTTTCGTGTTCGGTTCCGATGCGGAATTTGGCTTTCGGCTTGCTGCCCGATTCGAACCATTCGACCAGCTCGTCGCGGGTCTCGATGGGTGTCATGTCGACTTGGTCGCGAGCCATATAGCGGTCCCGGCGGCGGAATGGGCCGCGACCTTATACGGCCCGGCTTGAAAAGAGCAATGCGCGGCCTGCAGGCCGCCTCGGCTGTTTGTCGGGGTGGTTCTGGCCGCTGGTAGGCGTCCAGTCACTGGCGGGACGTGTATAGATACTCCGTCGGCAAGCCGAGGCGCCGGCAGGCCTGCGCGGCCGGGGCAGACTGAATGACCAACCGGTCGGCCAAACCGCCGGCTCGGCGCAGCAGCGCCCGCTCCCAGGGACGCAATCCGTGACCCTCAAGGCCGAGAATCGCGCGGATATCTGCCGGCACCAGATCGACGGCGGCCCGCACCAGCATGGCCTGCACCGGGCGGAGCGCCCAGGGCAGCACCGGCGCCGCCCGCATGATGGCCAGGAATTCGAACACGATGGGCGAAGCTTCAAGATGCCTACGCGTCGCCGCGAACATCGCGTTCAGTTCAGGCTCCGAAGTTGGAGCACTGGTTGCGCCATACAGCCGCGCCGCCGCCGCACCCTCGGCGTAGTACCGATCTCGCGCGTCAGTATTCAGCGAACGCACATAGGCCCGATAGGCTTCCAGAAAGCCGAACGCCGCGGTCGCCTGCACCCAGTTCAACAGATCCGGATCGTTGGCCTCATACGCGACACCGCCGGGCGTCACGCCGCGCACACCACCGTGACGCTTTCGCACACCGGCGATCATCGCCTGCGCGGCACTGCGCGGGCCATAGACCGTGATCATCGCGGCTTGGCCGGTTCGGCGCAGGCGCGTTACAGGGTCGGACCGGAATGAGCTGTGCTCCCACACGCCGCTGCGCACGCGCGGTTCGGCGAGTTCCAGAATCACCGCCGTGACGCCGCCGACGAACAGCGCCAGCGGATTCTTGAACACCCGCCACGACACCGAATCGGGCGGCACCAATGCGGGCTCACCATGCGGCTGCGATAGGTCGAAGCGCGGACCGCCATCGGGTTCCAGCAACGCGCGCGCGGCGCCGTCGAGCCAGCCTTGCAACGGCCACGGCAATGCGAGAGGTCGGAGAGCGGTCAGGTCCATCCGTCTGACATGGGGCCCCGCGCCACCGATTGAAAGGCGTGAATTAGAGCGCGTCCAGCAAAAGTGGACACCGGTTTTGCGTCCGGACGCGCTCTAACTCTTTAAATGGACGCGTTTTCTTCACGTGAAGTGGATTCCACTTCACTTGAAAACGCTCTGCTGGTGGCGGATCATTCGTCCAGCCAACGGCAATGCCATGAGGGCCAGCGCCGTGAAGGCCGCGCCGGCCAGGAACGTCGCGCGCGGCCCGACCGCGTCCCATAGCGCGCCGGCGATGATGCTGGCGGCCAGCATCGCCAGTCCACTCACCAGATTGAACAGACCGAAGGCGGTGCCGCGCAATTCCGCCGGCGCGGTGTCGGCAACGAGCGACGCCAACAGGCCCTGGGTCAGGCCCATATGCAGGCCCCAGAGCGCAACGCCGATACCAAGGCCGACGAAGCCTCCGGCGAAGGCCAGCACGAGATCGGCCGCGAACAGCATCGCAAAGCCGGCGGTCAAAATGCCGAAGCGGCCGATCCGGTCCGACCATTCTCCAGCTGGCCACGCGGCCAGCGCATACACCACATTCATCACCACCAGGACCACCGGCACGAAGGCCATCGGCACGCCGAATTCATGCGCGCGCAACAACAGAAATGCCTCGCTGAAGCGGGCCAGCGTGAACACGGCCGCCATGCCGACCACGATCCAGAACGCCGGGCTAAGCTGAGCGAGGCCGGCGCGAGTCAGCGGCCAGCGGGCCGGCGCAACGCCGGATGGCCGTTCGGGTTCGCGCACCGCGACGATCAGGATTACGACCGACGCGACGGCGGGGATCACCGCGATCCAGAACACCAAGGTGAAATCGCCGCCGCTCAGCAGCATCAGGCCGATCGCGACCAGCGGCGCCAGGAACGCTCCGACGGTGTCCAGCGATTGGCGCAGGCCGAAGCTGGCGCCGCGCAATTCAGGCGGCGACAGATCCGCGATCAGTGCATCGCGCGGCGCACCGCGAATACCCTTGCCGATACGGTCGACAAAGCGCGCGGCGATCAGCCAGCCGATCGACTCGGCCAGCGGAAACACCGGCCTGGTGCACATCGCGAGACCATAGCCGAGCACGGCCAGCAATTTGCGCCGGCCGAGCCAGTCGCTGATCACGCCGGAGAACACCTTGACGATCGACGCGGTCGCCTCGGCGATGCCTTCGATGACGCCGACCGCCAGCGCCGACGCGCCAAGCACCGTCACCATGTAGAGCGGCAGCAGCGCGTGGATCATCTCGGACGAGAGATCCATCGTCAACGAGACGAAGCCGAGCGCCCAGACCCCGGACGGGATTTTGCGGCTTGGTGTGGGGGGTGAAACCGTCATGCAGATAAGGCAAACGCATCATCGTGAGGGAGGTTAATCCGCCTCATCCTGAGGAGCATCGCGAAGCGATGCGTCTCGAAGGATGGGGCGGCCCATCGGCGGCCTATGGTTCGAGACGCGCGGTTTCACCGCGCTCCTCACCATGAGGCCGGATTGCTGATCGCCGCCGGCTCACGCCGCCTTCTTGTCCTTTTCGGGCGGGAAGCGGCCGTAGAACGTCTCGCCCTTCGCGGCCATTTCGATCAGCAGCTTCGACGGCTTGAAGCGGTCGCCGTATTTGCCGGCGAGCTTTTCACACAGCGTGACGAAGTTCTTGGTGCCGATCATGTCGATATAGCTCAGCGTGCCGCCGGAGAACGGCGCAAAGCCGAAACCCAGAATCGAGCCGATATCGGCCTCGCGCACATCGGTCAGCACGCCTTCCTCGAAGCAGCGCGCGGTCTCCAGCGCCTGCATGGCCAGCAACCGCTGCTTCAGTTCAGCGACGTCGATGCTGTCCGGATCCAGCTTCTTCGGTTGCAGATCGGCGAGGCCCGGCCACAGCTTCTTCGGGCCCTTCTCCGGATAATCGTAGAAGCCCTTGCCGTTCTTGCGACCCTGGCGGCCGCGCTTCTCGACCATTTCTTCCAGCAGCGTCTTCTGCCGCGCATCGATCGCACCGGCACCGAGATCGGCTTCGGTGGCTTTCAGGATCTTCCACGCCAGATCGACCGCGACCTCGTCGTTCAGCGACAGCGGCCCGACCGGCATGCCGGCCATGCGGCCGACATTCTCGATCATCGCAGCCGGCACGCCCTCGGTCAGCATCAGATGGCCTTCGCGAATGTAAGTACCGACCACCCGCGAGGTGTAGAAGCCGCGCGAGTCGTTGACCACGATCGGGGTCTTGCGGATCGTGCGCACGAAGTCGAGCGCGACCGCGAGTGCCGCATCGCCGGTATCCTTGCCGAGGATGATCTCGACCAGCATCATCTTCTCCACCGGCGAGAAGAAATGGATGCCGACAAAGCGCGGCGGGTCCTTGAACTCCTTGGCGAGCGAACTGATCGGCAGCGTCGAGGTGTTCGACGCGAACACCACCTTGTCGCCGATCACGGCCTGCGCCTTGCCGATCGCCTCGGCCTTCACCTTGCGATCCTCGAACACCGCCTCGATGACGAGGTCGACATCCTTGAGCATCGCGTAGTCCGGCGTCGCCGTGATGCGCGCCAGCAGCGCATCGCGGTCGGCCGCCTTGGCGCGGCCTTTGTTGACCTGGTCGGTGATCAGCTTTTGCGAATAGGCCTTGCCCTTGTCGGCGCTCTCCTGGTCGCGGTCGATCAGCACGACATCGAGGCCGGCCTGCGCGCTCACATAGGCGATGCCGGCCCCCATAAAGCCGGCGCCGAGCACGCCGATTTTCTTCAGCTTGGTCGGCGGAATGCCGGCCGGACGCCGCGCGCCCTTGTTCAACTCCTGCAGCGAGACGAACAGCGAGCGGATCATATTGGCGGCTTCGGGTGAGCGCAGGATTTTCGCAAACCAGCGCGACTCGACGCGCAGCGCCACGTCCATCGGCAACTGCAGGCCTTCATAGACGCATTGCAGGATGGCGCGGGCCGCCGGATAATTGTCGTAGGTCTCGCGCCGGTACAGCGCATTGGCGGGCGGAAACACCATCATGCCGGCCTTGGAATAGACCGGGCCACCGGGCAGCTTGAAGCCTTTCTCGTCCCACGGCGCGACCGCTTTGCCGCCGGCCTTGATCCAATCCTTGGCGTTCTGCACGAGATCGGCGGCCGGCACGACATTGTCGACCAGCTTCATCGCCTTGGCGCGCGACAGCCGCAACTGCTCGCCCTTGAGCAGCATCTGCAACGCGTCGGCCGGCATCATCATACGGGAAACGCGTTGCGTGCCGCCGGCGCCCGGGAACAGGCCGATCTTGACCTCGGGCAGGCCGAGCCGTGTCTTGTCGTTCTCGGCCGCGACGCGATGATGACAGGCCAGCACCAGTTCGAAGCCGCCGCCCAAGGCTGTTCCGTTGACGGCCGCGACCCACGGCTTTCCCCCGGTTTCGATCTTGCGATAGACCTGCGACAGCTTGCGGCTCTCGGCGAACAGGTGCTCTACCGCCGCCGCCTCGCCGCGCGTCTTGACGCCCTCGGCAAAACCGCCGAGCAGCGCGTTGAGCATGGTCAGGTCGGCGCCGCCGCAGAACGCATCCTTGGCCGAGGTGATGACCGCGCCCTTGATTGCGGCATCGGCCGACACCTTGTCGGCGAGCGCATCGAGTTCCTTGATCGTCTCAAGGTCGATCACGTTCATCGTCCGCCCAGGCATGTCCCAGGTGATCAGCGCGATGCCATCGGTGTCGAGATCGAATTTGAAATTAGTGGTCATGGGAGTCTCCCGGTCGTCGTCACAAACCTGCTCGGCGTCAGTCTGTCTGTTCCCCTCCCCCCGCGAGCACTTGCGAGTGGTGGGGAGGGGTTAGGGGTGGGGGGACGACCTTGATCCATCGTTGAGCGTTGCGTGGATCTTTGTCATCACCGCCTCAATCTCGTTCAGCACTTCGTTGTTCCAGAACCGTAGAACGCGATAACCCTGCTCGGAAAGAAACCGGGTTCGCGCGGCGTCCGCGAGCATCTTCGCATCCTCAGCATGACCGCCACCGTCAACCTCGATGATGAGGCGATTAGTATGGCACGCAAAATCAGCGAAGTAGGGACCGACCGTTGCTTGCCGTCGGAAATGGTTTTCTGCTCCTAAGCCTCGCCGAAGGTGCCACCACAGCTTTTTCTCGGCATCGGTCATGGCACGACGCAATTGTCTCGCGCGGGGAACCCGGGTGTCCGTCTTGCGCAACGCTTGTGGCATCGCTTCGCCCCCCACCCCTAACCCCTCCCCACCACTCGCGAGTGCTCGCGGGGGGAGGGGAAAAGAGGCACTTCACGTGATCGATATCGATCACACCCGCTCGATAATGGTCGCGGTGCCCATGCCGGCGCCGATGCACAGCGTCACCAGACCGGTCGACAGCCCGCGCCGCTCCAACTCGTCGATCACCGTGCCGAGGATCATCGCCCCGGTGGCGCCGAGCGGATGGCCGAGCGCGATGGCGCCGCCATTGACGTTGACCTTGTCGGGGTCGAGCTCGAACGCCTGCAGATAGCGCAGCACCACCGACGCGAAGGCCTCGTTGACCTCGATCAGATCGATGTCGGCCAGCGTCATGCCGGCGCGCTGCAGCACCTTCTTGGTGACGTCGACCGGGCCGGTCAGCATCAGGGCCGGCTCCGAGCCGATATTGGCAAAGGCGCGGATGCGCGCGCGGGGCTTCAGCCCGGCCTTGGTGCCGGCTTCACGGCTGCCGATCAGCACCGCTGCGGCGCCATCGACGATGCCGGACGAATTGCCGGCGTGATGGACGTGGTTGACGGTCTCGATCTCAGGATGCGCCTGGATCGCGACAGCATCGAAGCCGCCCATCTCGCCCATCTGCACAAAGGCCGGCTGCAACTGACCGAGCGACTGCATCGTCGTCGACGGCCGCATGTGCTCGTCCTTGTCCAGGATGGTCAGGCCGTTGACGTCGGTCACGGTCAGCACCGAATTCTTGAAGCGGCCGGCGTCCCAGGCCGCGGCGGCGCGTTTCTGGCTTTCCACCGCATAGGCATCGACGTCGTCGCGCGAGAAACCGTATTTGGTCGCGATCAGATCCGCCGAAATGCCCTGCGGCATGAAATAGGCCGGCACCGCGATCGACGGATCGACCGGCCAGGCGCCGCCTGACGCTCCGATACCGACCCGGCTCATCGACTCGACGCCGCCGCCGATCGCCATGTCGTGCTGGCCGGACATCACCTGCGCGGCCGCGAAGTTTACCGCGTCGAGCCCGGACGCGCAGAACCGGTTGATCTGGATGCCGGGCACGCCGTTACCATAACCGGCCGTGATCGCCGCCATGCGGGCGATGTCGCCGCCGGCCTCGCCGACCGGATCGACGCAGCCCAGCACCACATCGTCGACCGAGGTCGGATCGAGCTTGTTGCGGTCCTTGATGGCGGCCAGCGCCTGCGTGGCAAGATTGAGCGCGGTGACTTCGTGCAGCGCGCCGTCCGGTTTGCCGCGCCCGCGCGGGGTGCGGACATGATCGTAGATAAAGGCGTCGGCCATGGGAGTCGTCTCCGGCTGTGACGAATGGCGTCTATATGGAGGTCCTGAGCAAAAGCTACAGACTTCTGGCGATCAGCAATTTCATGATCTCGTTGGTACCGGCATAGATCCGCAGCACTCTGGCATCGCGATACATCCGCGAGATCGGATATTCGTCCATATAACCATAGCCGCCGAACATTTGCAGGCATCGGTCGATGATTTTTCCCTGCGAATCGGTCAGCCAGTATTTGGCCATCGAGGCGGTCACGGTATCCAGCTTGCCTTCGATATGCTGGCCGATGCAGTGGTCGAGGAACACCTTGGCGACGGTCGCCTCGCTCTTGCATTCGGCGAGCGTGAACTGGGTGTTCTGAAATTCGATGATCTTCTTGCCGAACGCCTCACGCTGCTTGACGTAGTCGATGGTCAGCGCCACCGCGCGCTCGATCATCGCGACCGCATGCACGGCGACGATCAGCCGTTCCTGCGGCAGCTCGGTCATCAACTGGATAAAGCCCTGGCCTTCCTCGGTGCCGAGCAGGCTCTCGGCCGGCAGCGCCACGTCGTCGAAGAACAACTCTGAGGTATCGGCCGAATCCATGCCGAGCTTCTTCAGTTTGCGGCCGCGCCGGAAGCCCTGCGCGCCGTCGGTCTCGACTACCATCAGCGAGACGCCCTTGGCGCCGACCTTCGGATCGGTCTTGGCCACCACGATGATCAGATTGGCGTGCTGGCCATTGGTAATGAAGGTCTTGGCGCCGTTGAGCACATAGCCGTTGCCGGATTTTTTCGCGGTCGCGCGTACGCCCTGCAGATCCGAGCCGGTGCCGGGCTCGGTCATCGCGATGGCGCCGACCAATTCCCCGGTGGCCAGCTTCGGCAGCCACTTCCGCTTCTGCTCCTCGGTGCCGTAATGCAGGATGTAGGGCGCGACGATGCCGGAATGCAGCGGCGCGCCGAAACTGTCGAACCCGGCCAAGCTAAGCTCGCGGTTGATCACCGCCTCATGGGCGAAGGTGCCGCCGGAGCCGCCATATTCCTCCGGCATCGCCGCGCATAGCAGTCCGGCCGCGCCTGCCTGGGTCCAGACTTCGCGCTCATACATGCCCTGCTCGTGCCAGCGATCGATGTGCGGGACGAATTCGCTCGCGATGAAGCGCCGGGACTGCTCTTCGAGCATCGTGACATCTTCACTCATCCAAGCGGGACGAGGCAAGTTCAGCACATCCATGGACGACTCCCTGAGCGTTTTTGTTGATCCGGCACGCGCATAATTTTTAGAGCATCGGTTTGCGCGGAGCGGATTTATTTCGTCGGAAATATCTTTAGGACCCAACAACATACGCTGCCATCCTGGCCAACGCGAGCGCGCTCGCCTGCACCGGCGCGGCCTTCTGTCCATTGATATCGTAAGCGTGGCACCTAACAAACACCGCGCCAGAGCGGAGGCGCTTTTCCATGAATTTTGTGTCGTCACGGCCGGACGTCGTCCGGTCGGTGAATCAACGCTGGTGGCTGCAGCTTTGGCTGAGCTGGCGGCGCGACGACCGGGTGCCGTCCTGGCAGCAGCTCGACGCCCAGGCGCTGACCCGCATGGCGGACACGCTGGCGTTCCAGGACGTCGTCGAGGTCGGCGGCAATCAGCGATTCCTGGTGCGCTTCAATGGCTCGCGCCTGTGTCAGGCGATTGGCGACGATTGTCAGGACCGATTTATCGACGAGGTTCTGACCGAACCGCTGCGTGAGACATTGCTGGCGACCTATCGCAAGGTCGTCGCCAGCGGATGGCCGGTCTACACCATTTGCAATTTGCGCGATCGCAGCGCGCGCCGTGCACTACGAGCGCCTGCTGCTGCCGTTCAGCACCGATGGCACGCGGACCAATCGCATCCTCGGCTCCTATGAATTCGTCAGCCCGGACGGCGCCTTCGACAATCACGAATTGTTGAAGAGGCCGGAGAAAGCCCCGCCCTTTGAGCTGCGCGCAGCGATTCATCCGAGCGATCCTCAGACGACCGACGCCCGAAAAATCGGCTAGTCATCAAAACGCCTCGGCCGGCAACTCCATCAGGCTACTCGCGCCGGATTGGATGCGCGCAAGGTGAGCGCCGGTTTCCGGCAGCATGCGCTCCATGAAGAAGCGCGCGGTGGTCAGCCGGGCCTTCATCGGATCGGCCGCGCCGTCCGCCCCGGCGGCGAGTTTGCCCTGCGCGACCGACGCGATTCGGACCCACATGTAGCCGAGCGCCACCAGCCCAAACAGGTGCATGTAGTCGTGCGCGCCGGCGCCGGCATTGTCGGGCTTGGCCATCGCATTCTGCATGAACCACATCGTAGCCTGCTGCAGATGGCCCAACGCATTGCCGAGCGGCGCCGCATAGGGCTTCATCGCTTCATTGGCGCCCTGCTCCTTGAGGAAGTCCTGCACTTCCTTGAAGAACGCTTGCAGCGCGCGGCCGCCATCCTTCGGCAGCTTGCGCCCGACGAGATCCAGCGCCTGAATGCCGTTGGCGCCTTCATAAATCATGGCAATACGCGCATCGCGCACGAACTGCTCCATGCCGTGCTCGGCGATGTAGCCGTGGCCGCCGAACACCTGCTGGGCCGCCACCGTGTTGGCGAAACCCTGGTCGGTGAGCACGCCTTTGATCACCGGCGTCAACAGGCCCATGTAGTCGTCGGCCGCCTGGCGCTGTTTGTCGTCGCCGGAGCGGGCGGCGATGTCGGCATTGAGCGCGGTCCACAACACCAGCGCGCGCGCCGCCTCGTTGAAGGCCCGCATGGTCATCAGATTACGCCGCACGTCGGGGTGCACGATAATCGGATCAGCCGGCTTGTCGGGTGCCTTGACGCCGGATATCGAGCGGCCTTGCAGCCGCTCCCGCGCGTAGATCACGGCGTTCTGATAGGCGACCTCGGATTGCGCCAGCCCCTGGACGCCGACGCCGAGCCGGGCTTCGTTCATCATCGTGAACATCGCATTGAGGCCGCGATTTTCCTCGCCAATCAGGACGCCCTTGGCGCCGTCATAGTTCATCACGCAGGTCGAATTGCCGTGAATGCCCATCTTCTCTTCGAGCGAGCCGCACGACACGCCGTTGCGCTCGCCCAGCGCGCCGTCGGGCCCGACCAGGAATTTCGGCACGATGAACAGCGACACGCCTTTAATGCCGGCCGGCGCACCTTCGATACGGGCCAGCACCAGATGCACGATATTGTCAGACAGATCGTGCTCGCCGGCCGAGATGAATATCTTGGTACCGGTGATCGCATAGGAGCCGTCGCCCTGCTTCACCGCCTTGGTGCGCAGCATACCGAGATCGGTGCCGCAATGCGGCTCGGTCAGGTTCATGGTGCCGGTCCAGCGGCCCTCGATCATCTTCGGCAGGAACGTCGTCTTCTGTTCCGGCGAGCCGTGGACCAGGATCGCCGCCATCGCGCCTTGCGTCAGGCCCGGATACATCGCGAACGCCATATTGGCCGAGCACAGCAATTCGTTGACCGCGATGGTCAGCGTTTCCGGCAGGCCCTGGCCGCCATATTCGGCCGGCACCGACATGCCCATCCAGCCGCCCGCGGCATATTGCTGGAACGCGTCCTTGAATCCGGTCGGGGTTTTCACGCTGCCGTCGGATGCGCGCTTGCAGCCCTCGCGGTCGCCGACCCGGTTGAGCGGCGTCAGCACGTCCTCGCAATATTTCGCGGCTTCCCCGAGGATCGCTTCAAGCACATCCGGCGAGGCGTCGGCAAAGCCCGGAAGATTGTCGTAGCGCTCGATATGAAACACGTCGCGCAGCAGGAACATGATGTCGTCGACGGGGGCCTTGTAGGTCGGCATGGACCATTTTCCTCGGCTGGAGCGATGCCGTCGGGCGACGGCGCGACGCGGTGTCCCCGTCCCCGGAAGGCGGGAGATCGCAATTCCTTCCGGCTGGCGCCGACGGAGAATCGGCGAACACGGCCGCGCGGATCTTACCTCAACGCGCGGTTGCGCGCATCCGGCCGCCTCGGACGCCGTCCCGCTCTCTAACTGGTCGGCCGGTAACAGGTTCCGACCTTAGACGAGCCCACATCCGGTTCCGTAAACACGCGGAGCCGATGGTTAACCGCCTGTTTACCCTAATCCTGAAAAAGTGACCTGCGGGACGACATAGGCCGCGCCGAAATCCGTTGCACGGACAGGCGCCGGTTTCCGAGGGGCATCGCCCCTTAACGTCCGCGATGTGGGTGTTGGGATGAAATCTGGCGTGCCGTGGAACGTGAGGGGCGTGCGTCGTGAGGCGCGCGAGACGGCGCGCGAGGCCGCGCGCCGCTCCGGCGTGCCGCTGGGCGAATGGCTGAACCAGGCCATCATCGAATCCGCGATCGACGACGGCGTCGTGCCGGCCCATCTCGACGAGGGCGAACCCGATACCGATCCGTTTCCGTTCGCGGCCATGAACGGGCGCCTCGACGAACTGACCCAACAGCTCGAACGGCTCCGCCAGGTCACGACCGCCGTTCCGCTGACGACCACGCCCTTGCCGCCGCAGCCCGTGCTGCACGACGATCTCACCTCGCAACGGCTGGCCGATACCATCGGCCGCCTCGATGGCCGGCTCGACCAGTTGATCCATGAAGGCCGCGCCGCGACCGATGAAATCGAACGCCGGGTCAATGCGGTGGACCGCACCCTGGCCTCGCTGACCCGCGAGACGCCGCCGCCACCACCACCGGTCATGACGCCGCCCGTCATGAAGGCGCCTGCGGCGCAACTCGATATGAGGGCGCCTCCGGCGGACTCCGTCATGAGGGCGCCTCCGGCGCCAATGGCCCCCTTGGGGCCGCCGACCCGGCCCTATGGACCGAATTTCCTCGATCAGGCGATCGCCGAGATCACCGCGCGCCAGCGCGCGCTTGACGCCGAGCCCGCTCATACGCCGCCGCCTCCGGCGCCGGCCTTCGTACCCGACACGTACACCCCGCCGTTGCAGCCGAGCTACAACGATCCGGTGCCACGCAGCCCGACCCAGGACATGTCGGGTCTCGAACAGCAATTGCGCCACATCACGTCGCAGATCGAAACGCTGCGTCAGCCGCCTCCGCCGTCGGGCATCGAACAGGCCATCGGTGCGCTGCGCGCGGATCTGGCCGAGATCGCCCGAACGCTGACCGATGCGCTGCCACGCCGCGCCGTCGAGTCGCTGGAAGGCGAAGTGCGGGCGCTGGCCGCGCGGGTCGACGAAAGCCGGCATTCCGGCGTCGACAACTCCACGCTGTCCACGCTCTCGGGCATCGAACGCGGCCTTGCCGAAGTGCGCGACGCACTGCGCGGCCTGACCCCGGCCGAAAGCCTGGTCGGGCTCGGCAGCGCCGTCAACGCGCTGTCGCAGAAGATCGACCTGATTTCCGCGACCCATCACGACCCCGGGGCGCTGGCGCAGCTCGAAGGCGCAATCAGCGGCCTGCGCGGCATCGTCACCCATGTGGCATCCAACGATTCCCTGACCCGGCTGCAGGACGAAGTGCGCGGCCTCGCGGCCAAGATCGACCGCGTCACCAGCCAGACGGGCAGCTCCGACACGCTCAATATGCTCGAACAGCGCATCGCGTCGCTGGCCGACGCGATGGAAAACCGCAACCAGGGCGGCGAACTGGTACCGCCGCAGTACGACGCTATCGTCAAGTCCCTGGTCGACAAGATCGAGAAGGTTCAGCTCTCGCGCGGCGACCACATGGCGCTCGGCCATCTGGAAAACCGTATCGCCCAACTGGTCGAGCGGCTCGACGCGTCCGATGCGCGTTTCGGCCATCTCGAATCCATTGAGCGCGGCCTCGTCGATCTGCTGGTGCATCTCGAGGAGATGCGCTCGGCGAGCGGCGGCAACGCCATCCGGTCGGCGCCCGACACCAAGCCGCCCGTGGTCGAGGCGCTGAAGCAGGACATCGCGGCCCTGCAGGCCACCACGCAGGAAAAGCTTGAGGACGTGCACGGCACCATCGAAAAGGTGGTCGACCGGCTGGCGATGATCGAATCCGGCATGCGCAGCCAGCCGCCGCCGCCCGGCCCACCATCGCCGCCGCAGCCACCTCAGCCGCAGCGTCAACCGCAGACATCGTCGGCCCCGCTACCGCCGCCGCAGATGCCGGCCGCGCCGCAATTGGAGCCGGCTCCCGTCAAGGCGCAGCAGGCATCGCAAGTCCTTCCGCCTCAGGCGGCGCCGCAACCGGCTAAGCTGGCGCCAGCGCCGCTGCCGCCTCCGACCCGAGCTCCGGCGCCCGCGCCCCAGGCAGCCCCCCAGCATGTGGCTCCGCCGCATGTCGCCGCGCCGCGCCCGCCGATCGATCCGGATCTGCCGCCCGACCATCCGCTGGAGCCCGGCTCCCGCGGCCGCGTCTCCGGTTCGCCGGCCGAGCGCATCGCCGATTCCGAAGCCGCATTGGGTCCGGCCAAGCCGCCGGTGATCGCCGATCCGGGCGGACGTTCGAATTTCATCGCCGCCGCGCGCCGCGCCGCGCAGGCCGCCGCCGCCGAGATGCCGGATCGCCCGGCCTATCGGGGCGAGCCCGGCTTTGCTCCGGCAACCGCCGCGGGCGACAGCCAACCGCTCAGCAAAAGCCTGTCCAGCCGGGTCAAGATGATGTTCTCCGGCGCCGGCATCGTGCTGCTCGCGCTCGGCACCACCTATGCGGTGTCGACGATGCTGAGCGAGCCGGACTTCGATCGTGCGGCCGAACTGACCGAGCCGGCACCGCCCCGTCGGCAAGCCGCTTTGCCGGAATTGCCGATCATGGCCGCGCCGCCGTCAAAGGCGTTCCAAGCCGCGCCGCTGCCTTCCGCCGGCACGCTGCCGGGCGGACGCACCAACAACCTGCCGACGGCTGGCGTGCTGTCGATGATCGCGCCACCCGCCGCGTCGGTTCTCATCGCTCCAAGCGCCGACAGGACACGCCCGCCATCCGCCGGCGATGTCACCGGATCGGTGCCGTCGACCGCCACGGTCCCACAGGCGCCGCACCCGGTCGCGGCTGCGGTTCCCAGCATCGTTCCTCCCGTCATGCCGCCCATTGTTGCTTCGCCCAGCCTCACGCCCTCAGTCGCCGCATTGCCGTCGCCGGGCGAGGAGCCGCCGGCCGCGATCGGCGGCGCGATACTGCGCACCGCCGCCGCCAAGGGCGATGCCGCCGCGTCCTACGAGGTTGCTGTACGTTTCGCCGACGGCACCGGCGTGCCGCAGGATTTCGCGCAAGCTGCTGTCTGGTTCGAACGCGCCGCCAATCAGGGCCTCGCGCCGGCCCAGTTCCGGCTCGGCAGCCTGTACGAGAAGGGCCAGGGCGTGAAGAAGGACCTTCTGACCGCCCGCAAGCTTTATGTTTCGGCCGCCGACCAGGGCAATGCCAAGGCGATGCATAATCTCGCGGTGCTGCACGCCGAAGGCATTGAGGGCAAGCCGGACTACAAGGCCGCCGCGGGATGGTTCCGCAAGGCCGCCGATCTCGACGTCTCCGACAGCCAGTACAATCTCGGCATCCTGTATGCCCGCGGCATCGGCATCGAGGTGAACTTGGCCGAATCCTACAAATGGTTCTCCTTGGCGGCCCGCCAGGGCGACAAGGAAGCGGTCCGCAAGCGCGACGACGTCGCCAACCGGCTCGATCCGCAAAGCCTGATGGCAGCCAAACTCGCGGTGCAGACCTGGACCCCCGAGCCGCAGCCCGACGCCGCCGTGAACGTCAAAACGCCGCCCGGCGGCTGGGAGCGCCCATCCGCCAGCGCGCCGGCCAAGCCGAAGGCCCGTGCCGCCGCCCGCCCCGTCGCCCGCCAGGAAGCCAGCCTCGCTCACTGAACCCCTGTATTATTGAGTATTTTCCGGCGAAGCGGGTACCGGTTCGCCGCAGAAAATGCCATCAGGTTACGAATCTAGAGCGCGTCGCCGGATGCGCTCTCATGTTCATAATTGCGCGGCAATTGAGCGTTTAACGATTACGGCGACCGACGGGCGCGAATCGCACCCATACTCGGCGCGCGTACGGGGCGCGTATTGTCCCGATAACCTGCGGAATGCCCGCCTGTGCAGATCTATCTCCCGATCGCCGACATCCCGGTCAACATCTTCCTGGTGTTGGCGATGGGGCTGGCGGTGGGCTTCATTTCGGGCATGTTCGGCATCGGCGGCGGCTTCCTGATGACGCCGCTGTTGATCTTCATCGGCATCGCACCCGCGGTCGCGGTCGCCAGCGTATCGACCCATATCGCGGCCTCCTCGCTGTCCGGCGCGATCTCGTATTGGCGGCGGCGCGCGATCGACGTGCCCTTGGCCGTCATGCTGCTGGCCGGCGGCATTCTCGGCACCGCCGGCGGCGTCTGGCTGTTCACCCTGCTACGGTCGCTCGATCAGCTCGATCTGATGATCGGCTTGTCCTACGTGACGCTGCTCACCGCGGTCGGCGGCCTGATGATCGCCGAAAGCGTACGAGCCATCATCCGCTCGCATCAAGGGAAACCGGTCGACCTGCGCCGGCCCGGCAGCCATGCCTGGTTTCACGGCCTGCCGTTCAAGGTCCGCTTCAAGCGCTCGCGCATTTACGTCTCGGCGATCCCGGTCTGGACCATCGGCTTCATCATCGGCTTCGTCGGCGCCATCATGGGCATCGGCGGCGGCTTCCTGCTGGTGCCGATGCTGATCTACTTCCTGCGGGTACCGACCGCGACCGTGATCGGCACCTCGATGGTCCTGACCCTCGTCACCATGGCGTCTGCCACCGTGATGCATGCTGCGACCAACCATCTGGTCGATGCCCTGTTGGCACTGATCCTGATGGTCGGCGGCGTGATCGGCGCGCAGTTCGGCGCGCGGGCCGGACAGAAAATGAGCGGAGAGCGGCTGCGGCTGCTGCTCGGCGTCCTGGTGCTGGCGGTTGGACTGCGCTTCGCGATCCAACTGATCGTCACGCCGGATGATCTGTATTCGATCCGCATCATCGAGACGGCAGCGCCATGACGAGATGCGCGCTCACGGTTCTGGTTCTGATCGCCGGCCTCGCCGGCACGCCGGCGATGGCGGCCGAGCAATTGATCACGTCGCTGTCCAACCATCGGGTGAGGGTGACGTCGAGCTTCATTGGCGCCGAACTGGTGCTGTTCGGCGCCATCGACGAAGAGCGTCCCGAACTGATCGCGCGGCGCGGCTACGATATCGTCGTCACGGTGCGCGGTCCGCCCATGGCGGCGCGCACGCGCCGGAAAGAGCGTGTCCTCGGCATCTGGGTCAACACGGAGTCGCGGCTGTTCGTGAACGCGCCGGCCTATCTGGCGGTACTGAGCAATAAGCCCGTCGAGCAGATCGCCAGCGCCGACGTGCTGCGCCGCGAACAGGTTGGCATCGACAATTACCTGCTGCCGCAGCAAATCGGCCCCGACATCGGCGATGTAGTGCGCGACGATCCGTTCCGCGCCGCCTTCGTCCGATTGCGCAGCGAGCCGGGCCTGTATCGCGAGGACACGGCCGGCGTCACCTTCCTGTCGCCGACGCTGTTCCGCGCCTCGATCCCGTTGCCGGCCGAGGTGCCGATCGGCAACTATTCGGTGGACGTTAAATTGTTCGCCAATGGCCAGCAGGTGGCGCGCAACAATTCGGCGCTCGAAGTCGTCAAGGTCGGCTTCGAGCAGTTTGTGGCCAATGCGGCGCAACGCCACGGCATCTGGTACGGCCTCGCCACCGCCGCGATGGCGCTGCTGACCGGCTGGTTCGCCAGCGTGGTGTTCCGGCGAGATTGACGGTTTTATTCGATCGCTCGGATCGTGGCGGCAATGTCGGTAAGCCGGACCATCAGCGTCATCGGATCTGCCGGGGATTCGGCGAATCCCCATTTTGCGTAGAAGCGCTTGGCCTGATCCGAAATGGCATGAACCATGATCCCGCGCACGCCGGCCTGGTCGGCCACTTGCGCCGTCCGCAAGATCGCGTCTTTGAGCAGCGCGCTGCCGATCCCGCGATTATTCCAAGAACGATCCACGGCCAGCCGCCCAAGAAGCATCATCGGCACCGGGTCTGGCATATTACGGCGAAGCGGCCCGGTGGCATACTGGTGCGAGATCGTGCCGGCAGATAGGCAATAGTAGCCGACGACCGTGGCCGAGCCTGCGCACACGACGAAGGTGCGGGAGGCGCCTGTCGCCTGATTGCCGCGGGCGCGACGGCGAAGCCACTCGTTGAGCGACGCCTCTTCGCAGTCAAACAGGCTCAGATCGTGCTGATCGAAAAGCGGCTGCGGAGCAACGAGCGCCTCACCGGATGCGGAGCTCATTCCCAGGGCGATTTCCGTTCAAGCAAACGCTTCAGTTCGGGAATGACTCGCGGGGGCGCGTCGAGCATCGTCTGAAACGCCATCCATTGTTCGGCGGTGAGGGAAACCGTTCGCCGGTCTGCCAATGTTTCCTCGGCACGCTCCAAGGCGCTTTGCAGCACGAACTCACTGACCGAACGGTGGGACGCTTCGGCAGCCGCAAATAGCCGCTGCTTGGCCTCCGGGGTGAGGCGCAGATCGAGCTTTTCGGTACGGGCGGTTCGCGAGGTCATGGAAATCTCCTCGCTTATATATAGCATGCTCGCCCGACAATGTCATGACAATTCTGTTGGACAGGTCAGCGCCATGTCGACAGCACCTCACCTCACCCCAAACAATCCTTCACCCCAAACAATCCTTCGCTGCGAACGCATATAGCCGCCGATCGCCCAGCATATGCGCCGTGAAGGCGCGCGAGCCGAACACCACCGAGAACGCCGCATGCCGCACATTGAGCCCGCCCGCATAGGCGCCGCAGGCCGGCATCACCATCGCGCGTCCGTCGGTCGCAAAACAACGCCGCGCCACCGCGCGACCACGACTGGCGATGCGGGCCATCGGATGCAGATGGCCGGAAATCTCACCGTCCGGCGCATTGCGGCTCGGCTCATGGCGAAACGTAAGAGGACCGAGCGCGAGGATGGTCGCGAAATGCCCGCCGATGCCTTCGGCCGGTTCCGGATCGTGATTGCCGGCGATCCACAGCCAGTCGCGGCCGCGCTGCAAATCGACCAGCGTCGTGCGGTCCGTGTCGGACAGTCGCGCCGGTCCGTCGCCATCGTGGAAACTGTCGCCGAGTGCGATCACCAGGCGCGGCGCATATCGGGCGATCAACTGTCCGAGCAGGCCCAGCGTCGCACCGGTATCGTAGGGCGGCAGCAACATGCCGCGCCGCGCGAACGACGAGCCTTTCTCCAGATGCAGGTCGGAAACCACCAGCAGGCCTTGGTCCGGCCAGTACAGCGCGCCGGCCCGATCCGCGACCAGCGTCACGCCCGCGAGTTGGATTTCGCCCGCGTCAAATGATGACGGCTCCCCTCCCCCTTGCGGGGAGGGGTCGGGGGTGGGGGTATGAAACATACCGACGCGCATGTCGAACTCAGTCCCCCACCCGGCTCGCACGCAGCCAAGTGTACGCAGGCTGCGTAAACTTGCCTGCGATGCTCGCCACCTTCCCCACAAGGGGGAGGGTAAGGAAAGAGACACCAGCGAATTGCTCACGGCAGAAATTGCATTCGCTCACTGCATCGCCTCTTTGATCAAATCGTCCGCCGCCTCGGCCAGCAGATCTTCCGAGGCTTCACCGTGCACCGACTCGCGGCCGATCTCCAGCAGCACCGGAACCGCCAGCGGCGACACATGGTCGAGCGCCTTATGGACGATCCGGCCTTTGATTCGCGACAGCATGTCGGACAGCCGGCGAATATCCAAGAGTCCGCTGGCCGCATCGGCCCGCGCCGCGCGCAACAGGATGTGATCGGGCTGGTGCTTGCGCAGCACGTCGTACACCAGATTGGTCGAGATCGTCACGTTGCGCCGGGTTTTATCCTGGCCCGGGAAACGGCGCTCGATCAGCCCGGCAATGACCGCGCATTGCCGGAAGGTGCGCTGCATCAGTGGCGTCTCGGCGAGCCAGGCTTCGAGATCGTCGCCCAGCATGTCGTGATCGAACAGCGCATCGAGCGACAGCGCGCCGCGCCGGATCGCGAATTCCAGATCGCCGAGGCCCCATACGGCCAGCGCATATTCGTTGGCCACGAAGCCGAGCGGGCGCATCCGCGCACGCTCCAGCCGCCGGGTCAGCAACATGCCGAGAGTCTGATGCGCGAGGCGTCCCTCAAACGGATAGCACACGAGGTAATATTTGGCGGCGCGCGGAAACGTCTCGATCAATAATTGGCTTTTACCCGGCACCATCGAGCGCCAAGCCTGGATGTCCAGCCATTCGCGCACCTGATCGGGCAGCGCGCGCCATTGCTCGGGCGCCGCCAGAATGCCGCGCACCCGGTCGGCCAGATAGGTCGAGAGCGGAAACTTGCCGCCCGCATAGGCCGGCACTTTCGGATCGGTCGCATGGCTGCGCGACACATAGACCTCGTCGTCGATCAGCGCTTCGAATTGCAGGATCTCGCCGGCGAACACGAAGGTGTCCTTGCTGGACAGTCCCTCGATGAAATCTTCCTCGATCTCACCAAGCACGCGCCCGCCATGTCCGATCGGCCCGGTACGGCCGGAGCCGCCGCCGCGCGAGCGCACCAGCCGCACCTTGAGCATCGGCGACTCGACGATGGTGCCGATATTCATGCGATAGCGTTGCGCGACGCGCGGATTGGCGACCCGCCATTTGCCGTCGGTACCAAGGCGGATCTTGGCGAAGCGTTCATACGCCTTGAGCGCATAGCCGCCGGTCGCGACGAAATCGACGACCGCGTCGAATTCCGCGCGCGTCAGTTCCGCATAGGGCGCAGCGCTGCGCACTTCTTCGTACAGATCGTCGGCCCGAAACGGCTCGCCGCAGGCGCAGCCGAGTATGTGCTGCGCCAGCACGTCAAGCCCACCGGTGCGCAATGGCGGCGTGTCCTGCGCGTTCTCGGCGATGGCCCCGATCGCCGCGTGACACTCCAGCACCTCGAAACGGTTGGCCGGCACCAGTACAGCCTGCGACGGCTCGTCGAGGCGATGGTTGGCGCGGCCGATGCGCTGCATCAGGCGGCTGGAGCCCTTCGGCGCGCCGACATTGATCACCAGATCGACATCGCCCCAGTCGACGCCGAGATCGAGCGATGAGGTGCACACCACCGCTTGCAGCTTGCCGGCCGACATCGCGTCCTCGACCTTGCGGCGCTGCGCGACGTCGAGCGAGCCGTGATGCAGCGCTATCGGCAAATTGTCGTCGTTGATGCGCCACAGCGACTGGAAAATATTCTCGGCCTGGCTGCGGGTGTTGACGAAAATCAATGAGGTCTTGTGGCGTTTGATGAGGTCGTAGATTTCGCCGAGTGCGTGCTGCGCCGAATGGCCGGCCCACGGTAGATGCTCGCGCGTATCCAACAGATCGACCACCGGGGCGGCGCCGCCCGACGCGATGACCAGATCGGCCATCGCCGGCGTCGTACCGTCGGCGCTTCGCTGCGGCATCAGATAGCGGCAGAGGTCATCCGGCGTGGCGACCGTGGCCGATAGGCCGACGCTGGTGAGCTGCGGCGCCATGCGAAACAGTCGCGCGAGGCCAAGCGATAGCAGATCGCCCCTTTTTGATGTGACCAGCGCGTGCAACTCGTCGAGCACGACGCGCCTGAGATTCTTGAACAGATACGGCCCGTCGGGCGACGCGAGGATCAGCGCCAACTGTTCCGGTGTGGTCAGCAGAATGTCCGGCGGATCGCGCTTCTGCCGCTGACGCTTGGATGCGGGCGTGTCGCCGGTGCGGGTCTCGATGCGGATCGGCAGTTGCATCTCGGCGACCGGCGTTTCGAGATTGCGCGCGATGTCGACTGCCAGCGCTTTGAGCGGCGAGATATAAAGCGTGTGCAGGCCGCCGCGCCACTTTTCTTCACCTCCCCCGCTTGCGGGGGAGGTCAACGAGCGAAGCTCGTCGGGAGGGGGAATAGCTTCACTTCGTGCGCCCGCTAATGCCCCCTCCCCACCCCTCCCCCGCAAGCGGGGGAGGGAGCGCAACGCATCAGCGTTCCGCTCTGCGAGTTCCACCAGCGTCGGCAGAAATCCGGCGAGCGTCTTGCCACCGCCAGTCGGCGCGATCAGCAATACCGAGCGGCCGGCCTTGGCCCTGGCCAGCAAATCCAATTGATGCCCGCGCGGCTCCCAGCCGCGCGATGCGAACCAACGCCTGAAACGTTCAGGCAGCAGATCTTCATCAAGGTCGGGAGCGCGTGTATCCATCTCTTGCCGAAGCGCTACTCCTTGGCCGCAATCACGACGAGACCCGGAACCGGCTCGCCCTTTTCGGTGCGGGTCGATGCGCGCCGCAAGGTGAGGACGTTGAACCCCGCGTCCGAAAGCGCATCCCAGACATAGTCTCGTGCATGCGCATAACGCAGCGTCGGGCCGAGCCGCGCGTCCTCGCCGTCATGGCTTTCGACCGAGAACGCCAACAAGCCATTGGGCGCCAGCGCGCCCGCGATGGCAACGAACGACGGCTTCAAGTCGGCGACGTAGACGAACACATCGGCGGCAACGACCAGTTCAAGGTTGGCGCCTTGCCACTCCGGCCGCTGAACGTATTCGACGAGTTCGCCCTCTTCGAGCCGGTCGTAAATTTTCTTGGCTTTCGCCTCGGCCAGCATGCCGGCCGACAGGTCCATCCCGACCATATGATCGGTCACGTCGCGAAACGCAGCTCCCGACAGTCCGGTGCCGCAGCCGAGATCCAGCATCGACGCAAAGTGAAACGGCTGCGCGGCCTTCCGACAGGCTTCTTCCAGCGCCGCGCGCAAAAGTTCCGGCGCGCGGTAGTCCAGCCGTTCCAGCAGCGACTCGTCGAAATTCGGCGCATGCTGGTCGAAAAGCCGGCGCACATAGACCGCCGTCATGGCCGGAGCGATGTCGCCGGCGCCGAGCCGCGCCAGTTGCAGCCTCGCGCCGTGATAATCCTCGACGTCGTGATCGCGGGCCTGCTCGAAGGCCGCGATGGCGCCCTCGCGGTCGCCCAGGCGGTCGCGGATGGCGCCCAAAGTGAACCAGGCCGTGGTGAATTTCGGCGTCAATTCAATCGTTTGCAGCAAGATTTCGGCCGCCGCCACAAGGTCCCCGCGCCCGGCCTGGTCCAGCGCCCAGCCAAACCTTCGGTCGGCCACGAGATCGCCGGAGGAAACAAATAGCGCCGCGCCTGGTTTCACGTTGTATCTCTCCGCGGCTCGCATCGGCGCGCCCGCAACCTATCTAAGGGCCCATGCGACCCGATCAACTGCTGGCACCGACGCCGTCCGGTCTTTGCTGCAAGCCGGGCGGCTTTTACATCGATCCGGTGCGCGCGGTCGACCGCGCCTTGATCACCCATGGCCATTCCGACCATGCGCGGCCCGGCCACGGCTCGGTGCTGGCCACCCAAGAGACGCTCGACATGATGCGGTTGCGCTACGGCGAGAACTTCGCCGGCAGCACGCAGGCGATCCGCTATGGCGAAACGGTGACGCTGGACGGCGTCACGGCGACGTTCCGTCCGGCCGGGCATGTGCTGGGTTCCGCGCAGATCGCGGTCGAAAGCGGCGGTCTTCGGATCGTGGCGTCCGGCGACTACAAGGACGCCTACGACCCGACCTGCGCGCCGTTTGAACTGGTGAAGTGCGACGTATTCATCACCGAGGCGACGTTCGGGCTGCCGGTGTTCCGCCATGGCGATGCCGCGCACGAGGTCGCGAAGCTGCTGCACTCCGTCAGCGTGTTCCCCGAGCGCGCCCATCTGGTCGGCGCCTATTCGCTCGGCAAGGCGCAGCGCGTGATCGCACTGATCCGGCAGGCCGGTTACGACAAGCCGATCTACCTGCACGGCGCGATGGAGAAGATCACCTACTATTATGAGAGCCGCGGCATTCCGCTCGGCCCGTTCCTGCCGGTGCGCGGCGCTGCCAAGACCGATCTGGCCGGCAGCATCGCACTGTGTCCGCCGTCGGCGCTGAACGATGTGTGGGCGCGGCGCTTTCCGGATCCGGTAACCGCCTTCGCGTCGGGCTGGATGCGGGTCAGGGCCCGCGCCCGGCAAGGCGGCATTCAGTTGCCGCTCGTAGTGTCCGACCACGCCGACTGGGACGGACTGACGGCGACGATCGCGGCGACCGGCGCGTCGGAGGTCTGGGTCACGCACGGCCAGGAAGACGCGCTGGTGCATTGGTGCCAGATGCGTCAACTCAAGGCACGGCCGCTGGCCATTGTCGGCTATGGCGATGAGGACGAAGGCGCAACGCCGGCCGACGAGGCGACCGAATGAACCGGTTCGCCGAACTGCTCGATCGCCTGGCCTATGAGCCGGCCCGCAACAACAAGCTGCGGCTGATCACCGATTATCTGCGCGCAACGCCTGATCCTGAACGCGGCTGGGCTCTGGCGGCGCTGACCGGCGCGCTGTCGTTCCGCCATGCCAAGCCGGCGCTGATCCGCACCCTGATCGCGGAACGCACCGATCCGGTGCTGTTCGCGCTGTCCTACGATTATGTCGGCGACCTGTCGGAGACGGTCGCGCTGATGTGGCCCGCACCAGCACGGCGCGTTCCCTCCCCCGCAAGCGGGGGAGGGTTAGGGAGGGGGCCGGCAACAGCACCCCCTCCCGACGAGCTTCGCTCGTCGACCTCCCCCGCAAGCGGGAGAGGTGAAGAAGCAAAAGCCCCTACCCTCACTGACGTCGTCGAAACGCTGTCCTCGCTCGGCAAGGCCGAACTGCCGGCGCAACTGGCGCGCTGGCTTGACGGCCTCGACGAGACCGGCCGCTGGGCGCTGCTCAAGCTGGTCACCGGCGGATTGCGCATCGGCGTTTCGGCGCGGCTGGCCAAGACCGCCGCCGCCGCGCTCGGCGAGCACACCGCGCAGGACGTCGAACTGGTATGGCCCGGCCTTGCGCCGCCCTATCTCGAACTATTTGCTTGGCTGGAAGGCCGCGCCGAACGGCCGGTCACCACCGATCCGTCGCCGTTCCGGCCCGCGATGCTGTCGCACGCCATCGAGGAAAGTGACTTCAGCACACTCGATCCCGCCGAGTTCACCGCCGAATGGAAATGGGACGGCATCCGCGTCCAGGCGGTGTCGGGGCGCGACGAAGATGGCACGCGCGTGTCGCGGCTTTATTCGCGCACCGGCGAGGACATCTCCAAGAGCTTCCCGGATCTGGCCGACGCTTTGCAACACGACGGCGCGCTCGACGGCGAATTGCTGATCGTGCGCGACGGCCGGGTGCAGACCTTCAACGTGCTGCAGCAGCGCCTGAACCGCAAAGCCGTCACGGCAAAGCTGATCGCGGAATTTCCGGTGCATCTGCGCGCCTACGATCTGCTGCATGACGGCGAGCAGGATCTGCGCGAGCTAGGCTTTGCCGAACGCCGCGAAAAATTGGCCGCCTTCATCTCAAAGCTCAACGATCCGCGCATCGACCTGTCGCCGCTGGTGCCGTTCGACACCTGGGATGCGCTGACGGCCGCCCGCGCCGACCCGGCATCAGCCGGCGCCGGCGAGGACGCTGCCGCCGTCGAAGGCGTGATGCTCAAGCGCCGCGACGCGCCCTATGTGCCGGGCCGGCCGAAGGGCCTGTGGTGGAAATGGAAGCGCGATCCGCTGATCGTCGATGCGGTGCTGATGTACGCGCAACGCGGCCACGGCAAGCGCTCGTCGTATTATTCCGACTACACGTTCGGGGTCTGGAAGTCCGGTCCCGATGGCGACCAACTCACGCCGGTCGGCAAGGCGTATTTCGGCTTCACCGACGAGGAACTGCTCAAGATCGACCGTTTCGTCCGCCATAACACAGTCGAGCGCTTCGGGCCGGTCCGCGAAGTCGTGCATGAACCCGATCAGGGGCTGGTGTTCGAAGTGGCATTCGAGGGCCTGCAACGCTCGACGCGGCACAAATCCGGGCTGGCGATGCGCTTTCCAAGGATCAGCCGGCTGCGCTTCGACAAGCCGCCGCGCGACGCCGACCGAATCGAGACCCTGGAGCGGATGCTGGACCGGATCGAAGCCGGCCGCGCCACAACTGTAGCGCCTGCCATCGAATCGCCGAAAGCCGTGGTAAGCTAGCTCTTCTTGAGGAGAGTTAGATGACCCACGAACCCGTTCCCGCCCGCACGCCCGTCCGGGCCAACCGCTTTCTCGGCGGACCGCCGCTCGCGGTCCTGGCCAAGCTGGTGCTGGTGTCGATCCTGGTCGGCGTGGTGCTATCGGTGCTCGGCCTCGATCCGCTCAACATCGTGCATAGCGTGCAGCGGCTGATCGAGAGCGTCTGGAACATGGGCTTCGACGCGATCGGCTCGCTGTGGCGTTATTTCGTGCTCGGCGCCGTCCTGGTGGTCCCGATCTGGCTGATCGTCCGCCTGATCAACGCGCCGCGCGGCCGCTAATCCCGTCACCGTTATAGAACCGCAATAGCGGCCCGCTATTTGATTGCCTGGTCGGCGTGTGACATGACGCCGCGCGCCTGCGCGACGGCATCGCGCACGTTGTCACATGGGAACGGATCAGATGACCACATCAGCAATCGGAAAATGGACGGCGCTTGCGGCGTCGGCCCTGCTGTTGGCCTGCGCGTCTTTAGCCAGCACGTCGGCCTCAGCCGCCGAATGGAAATTCAAGGTCTACAACAAGTCGCAGACCGCCGCCGTCGAGTTCCGTACGCGGGAAGACGGCGAATGGAGCAGCAACTGGATCAGCGACCGGATCGAGCCGGGCGATACGTTCAACATGGATTTCGGCCATGCGGACGGTAGCTGCACGGTCCGCACGCAGATTCGCTTCACCGACGGCACGTATTTCGACGCCAATGTCGACTACTGCAAGGTCAGCAATCTATACGTCTACGAACAGCGCATGAGCTGGGACTGAGATCGGCGAGCCAGTTCGGTTTCGTCAAATGACTCACTCGAACCGTCACCCTGAGGCGCGAGCGTAGCGAGCCTCGAAGGGCGACGCCCCGGCTGTTGCAGCATCAGGGCCGTCCATCCTTCGAAGCCCGGCTGCGCCGGGCACCTCAGGATGACGGGTTAAACAACCGGATGGCGCCCACGCCATCCGGTTTTTTTATGAATATTAGTGCGGCCAATCTTCCGCCGTCATCGCGGCCGCGTCGGCGCCGACCAGATCGGCTAGGCTGTCATGCCGGCCGGCCGTCAACGCCCCGACCAGCGTGTCCTTGACGTCCGACACCAGACCGAGCCCACGAAACACCAGCGCCGAGTAGAGCTGCAACAGGGTCGCGCCGGCTCGTACCTTGGCGAGCGCCGCCGCGCCGGAATCGATGCCGCCCGCGCCGATCAGCGGGAACGCACCCTCGGCTCGCACATAGGTTTCGGCCAGCATCCGAGTCGAGAGCCGAAACAGCGGCTTGCCGGACAGGCCGCCGGCCTCCGATTTGCCGAGGTCTCGCAAACCCGGCGGCCGGCTGATCGTGGTGTTGCCGACCACCATACCGTCGACCCGGCGTGAGCGCGCGATGCCGACCACGTCGTCGAGATCGGACAGCGTCAGGTCCGGCGCGATCTTCAACAGCACCGGCACCGGGCCGGCGCTGCCGCGCACCCGCTCGCGCACTTCGACCACACGGGCCAGCAGTTCGTCGAGCGCCGCCGCCTGCTGCAGGTCGCGCAGGCCTGGCGTATTCGGCGACGATACATTGACCGTGAAGTAACTGGCGACCGGCGCGAACATTTCGATCAGGCGCGTATAGTCGGCGCTGCGGTCGGCGCTGTCCTTGTTGGCCCCGACATTGACCCCGACGACGCCGCCCTCACCGGCGCGGGCCCGCGCCGCCAGACGCTTCAGAACAATGTCAGCGCCTTCGCTATTGAAGCCGAGGCGGTTGATCACGCCCTGATCGGCGCTGAGTCGGAAAATGCGGGGCCGCAGGTTGCCGACCTGCGGGCGCGGCGTGACGGTGCCGATCTCAACGAAGCCGAAGCCGAGCTTCAGCAGCGCATCCGGCACTTCGGCGTGCTTATCGAATCCGGCTGCGATGCCGACAGGATTCGGAAAATTGAGCCCGAAGGCGCGCACCGCCAAACGCCGGTCGTCGGGGCGCGGACGCGGCAACGGCGCCAAGCGCAGCGCGCGAACCGCCAGACGATGGGCGTCCTCCGCATCGAGCTTGGCCAATAAGGGACCGATAACGCGGTCAAACATCCCCATTACGCGACAAGCTCCGGAAAAACGTGCCGGCCATCGGCACCGAGCGGCAGCGGCTTGGTCCAGCGTACTGCCGCGAGCGGCAGCGGGCCATAAAGGTGCGGAAACAGGTCGCCGCCTCGCGAGGATTCCCACCGCAGCGCCTCACCCAGCATCAGCGCATCGACCGCCACCAGGACCAGATCCTCGGCGCCGTTGAAGTGCCGCAACGCGGTCTCAAAGGCTTGGGCGGCGGTCGAAAAATGGATATAGCCGTCGTGGTGGTCGACCGGCGCCCCGGTAAACACGCCGGCGGGCTCGCTGGCCTGCCAAAGCGCGACGTCGCAAATCTTGTAGATGGTCTCGGTCACAGTGGCCCCATGTTGGGCGGACCCTATCGGCGGCGCCGGAGCCATTCAAGGAGGTCAGAGCGTTTTCAAGTGAAGTGGCATCCACTTCACGTGAAGAAAACGCGTCTTTCTATAAAATTAGAGCGCGTCCGGACGCAAAACCGATGTCCACTTTTGCTGGACGCGCTCTGGTGGACAGCCCTTGTCGATCGCCCCGCTTAAGGTTATAATTCCTAAACGAACGACACGCCCAGCTTCCCGCCGCCGCGACGGCCAACCAACGTCCGGATGCCATGCTGACGCACAATCAGGTTTGGACCGCCCTCGACCGTCTGGCCGCCCGCGCCGGCCTGTCGCCCTCCGGCCTCGCGAGGCGGGCTGGGCTCGATCCGACAACCTTCAACAAATCGAAGCGCATCACACCGGACGGACGGCAACGCTGGCCATCGACCGAATCGGTATCGAAGGCGCTGGGCGCCACCGGCACGAACATCGACGTCTTCGTTTCGCTGATCGACGGCGGCGGGCGCGCACCGGCCAAGTCGATCCCCTCGCTCGGCCTCGCCGAGGCCAGCGCCCCTGGGTATTTCGATGACGGCGGCCTGCCGACCGGCAAGGGCTGGCATGAGATCGCGGCGCCGTCCGTCAACGATGAGCAGGCGTATGCGCTGGAGATCTCGGGCGATTCGATGGAGCCGGTATATCGCGACGGCGACGTCGTCATCGTGGCACCGTCGCAACCGGTGCGCCGCGGCGACCGAGCTGTGATCAAGACCACGGACGGCGAAGTGATGGTCAAGCAGGTCAAGCGCAAGAGTCAGAAGGCGATCGATCTGAAGTCATTGAATCCGGCCCAGCCGGATCGTACATTGAACACATCGGATGTCGCCTGGATCGCGCGCGTGATCTGGGTAAGTCAATAAACTAATTGTTTTATTGAGTCGGCGCAGTCGCCGAAAATACTTCAGCGTAAAGCGTTACCGATCCTCGCTTCGCTTGAAACACCCTACGACTGCACTGGAAATTTGTAGTCACCGCGTTTCCCAAAACGGGATCGACGACGCGCGGCATCATGCCGACGCCGCCACCTTCAATATGGACGCACCACCATGCATCGCCGTGACGCGTTGAAACTGTTGGGCGGTTTAGCGCTTTGTCCGGTATGCGCACCGGCCGGCTTCGCGGCCGACCATCCGCACTGGGGCTACGAGGGCGAGGCCGGACCGGCAAAATGGGGCGACGTCGATGCCGCCAGCAAGGTCTGCTCGATCGGCTCGCAGCAGTCGCCGATCGACATCGGCGGCACGCTCAAGGCTCAATTGGCACCGCTCAATCTCGCCTGGAGTAAAAAGCCCGACACCATCGTCAACAATGGCCACACCATCCAGGTCAATTTTGGCGAAGGCAACACGCTCAAGGTCGGCAACGACAATTACACGCTGCTGCAATTCCATGTCCATCATCCGAGCGAGCACAAGATCGGCGGCAAGAGCTTCCCGATGGAAGCGCATTTCGTGCACCGCAACGCCGCCGGCAACCTCGCGGTGGTCGGCGTGTTGATCGCGGCCGGCAAGCCGAACACGACGTTCAGCAAGATGATATCGACCATGCCGGACAAGGCGGGCGAACCGGTAAAGGCCGACGCGGCGCTCGACCCGAACAAATTGCTGCCGGCCAAGCGGAGCTATTATCGCTACTCGGGCTCGCTGACGACGCCGCCATGCAGCGAAGTGGTCAACTGGCTGCTGCTGACCGATCCGATCGAGGTTTCCAAGACCGATATCGACAAATTCGCCAAGCTGTATCCGATGAACGCGCGGCCGATCCAACCGGAGAACCGGCGCTTCGTATTGCGGTCGAGTTGAGGTTTCGGACGAGCGACGAATGCTGCGCGCACGCCCAATCCGCCTCATCCTGAGGAGCCTGCCGAGCAACGCGAAGGCAGGCGTCTCGAAGGATGCGGCGGCCCATGCGTTGCAAATATATTTTGGCCGACCTCGCCCTTCGAGACGCATGGCTACGCCATGCTCCTCAGGGTGAGGTCGGAGATAGGCCGTGCGAAAAAACCTAAGCCGATCGCGCCAGCGCGCCATCAATCATGTCGACGGTGTTCTGTAGGCCATAGACCGCCGCGAACGAACCGAAGCGCGGGCCCTTCTCCTGGCCAAGCAGCACCTGGTACAGCATGTTGAACCAGTCGAGCGACACGCCCGGTTTGCCGTCCTTCGACATCTTCTTGTGGTCGAGGAACGGCTCGCGCCGGCCGATCTCGGAGACTACGTCCTGGATCGCCTCCGCCGTAGCGTCCGCCGGAATCTGCGACAGCGCATCGCGCAAATCGCTCAGCGCGGCGCGTTCCGATTCGGTCGGCTCGCGGAACTGCTTGGTCGGCAGCACGAAGTCGCGGAAATAGTGGATCGCATAACCGACCAGCCGGTCGAGTTCGGGATGCGTCTGCGCGGTGACGCCCGGCCGGTAGCGGCCGATGAACCCCCACAAAGTCTCCGCGTTCTCCGCATTGGACGACGACACCAGCGTCAGCAGCATCTGGAACGTGACCGGCATGTCGGCCTTCGACGGACGACCGGCATGGATGTGCCAGACCGGATTCGACAGCCGCTGCTTTTCATCCTGCCGGGCATAGCCTTCGAGGTGCTGCTGATACTCGTCGGCGGTGCGCGGGATGACGTCGAAATACAGACGCTTCGCCGCTTTCGGCTCGCGATACATGAACAGCGACAGGCTTTCCGGGCTGGCATAGCGCAGCCACTCGTCGATCGTCAGGCCATTGCCCTTGGACTTCGAGATCTTCTGGCCCTTGTCGTCGAGGAACAGTTCGTAGTTGAAGCCCTCCGGCGGCGCGCCGCCCAGCGCCTTGCAGATCCCGCCGGACAGCTTGACCGAGTCGATCAGATCCTTGCCGGCCATTTCATAGTCGACGCCGAGCGCATACCAACGCATCGCCCAATCGGGCTTCCATTGCAGCTTGGTGCGTCCGCCCGTGACCAGCGTCGTAATCGACTCTTTGCTGTCCGGATCTTCGTACGTGATGGTACCGGCCTTGGCGTCGTGATTCAGCACCGGCACCTGCAGCACGATGCCCGTGCGCGGGCAGATCGGCAGGAACGGCGAATAGGTCGCGGCGCGCTCCTCGCGCAGGCTCGGCAACATAATCGCCATAACGGCTTCGAACCGCTCCAGCACGCGCAGCAGCGCCTTGTCGAAGCGCCCGGACGTGTAACACTCGGTCGACGACAGAAACTCGTATTCGAAACCGAACGTATCGAGGAACGCGCGCAGCCGCGCGTTATTGTGATCGCCGAAGCTCGGATGCGTGCCGAACGGATCCGGCACCTTGGTCAGCGGCTTGCCTAGATGGGGCGTGAGCATGTCCTTGTTCGGAACGTTGTCCGGCACCTTGCGCAGGCCGTCCATATCGTCCGAGAACGCGATCAGGCGGGTCTTGATCTTGTCTTCCGTGAGCACCCGGAACGCATGCCGGACCATGGTGGTGCGGGCGACCTCGCCGAAGGTGCCGATATGCGGCAGGCCGGACGGCCCATAGCCGGTCTCGAAGATTACCTCGTCCTTGGGCGCCTTCTTCAGCCGCGCGACGATCTTGCGGGCCTCCTCGAACGGCCAGGCGTTGGAGGTCTCGGCAAGCGCGCGCAGCCCGGCGGGGCTCTGTGCATCGATCGTGGACATGAATGCGGTCTCCGGCGGGCAGACATAGAAAACGCGCCGCGCCGCGTCAAATGCGGGCCATTCTGCGCTTCAGGCGGCGCTGTCCGTCAGAACGGGCTGACCGGGAAATAGCGCAGCCACAGGTCCGTGAACTTGCCTCGTTCCCACAACCGGAACAGCGCCCAGTTGACCGCCTGGCGCAGCTGATCGTTGCCTTTGCGCACCGCGATGCCGACGCCCTCGCCGAAATAGCGGCTCTCAACGAACGGTCCGCCGCGGAACGCGCAGCAGCCCGCCGAGTCCGTCCCATTGAGCCAGAACGCCAGCGCGATCGCATCGCCGAACAGCAGATCGACGTCGCCCTGGCGGAGCGCTGCTCGCGCAGCCTCGGCGTTCGGGAACGGACGCAACTCGGCCTCGGTGAACAGCGCCTTGAGATAGGCCTCGTGGGAGGTGTTGGCGATCACGCCGATTTTCTTGCCTTCGAGCTTCTCTGGATTGACGTCGTTGATCGCGCTGTCGCGCTTGGCGACGAAGCGCGCCGCAGGACGAAAATACGGATCGCTGAAATCGACGCGCTGGCGGTTCTGCGGCGTCACCGCGACCGACGCGATCACGGCGTCGCCGCGGTTCTCGCCGATCGCCTGCAACAGCGTATCAAAGCGCCGCATCTGAATGCTGCAGGAGATCTTGATCTCCTCGCAGATCAGCCGCGCCACATCGACATTGAAGCCGATCGGATTGCCGTCGGGTCCCGGATAGTTGAACGGCGGGTAGTCGGTCTCGGTGAGAAAGCGAATAGTGGTCAGACGCGTCAGATCCGGCCGCTCGGGCCGACGCCGGGGATCCCAGAAGCTCGGCACGGTCGCGGCGGCCGGGTTTTCCGCGACTGGCGCGGGGCTTTGGACCGGCGTTTGGGCCGCGACCGGCTCTCCGGTCATCAGCACCATAAGCAGCGCAGCCCCGACAAGCGCAAAACGTTCAGCTCTGATCGGAAAGGTGGCCATCGGCGCGCGTATCCTGAGCTTTGAGGCGTCGGCTCGCTTACCGCCGAATGCCTTAAAAGTCGAGAACAACCGCCGCATTGCGCTTGCCGTACACGAAATCATCACGCCCCGGCCTTCTGAATCCAGAACTGATACATGCCGATGAAGGTGCGCGGATGCGCCGTCTCAAAATCGTGCCAATGGCCGAGATCGGTCATCGCGGCGTCGTCTGCGTAAGCTGTTGCGTAGTCTTTGCGCACATGCGGGCCGATCTCGAAACCCAAAAACGTCAGGTCGTTGGTTCGCAAAAACTCTTCGATCCGCGGCAGCGTCAAGCGCTGTTCCTGCGCATGAAACAACAGATCGCGGCAGTCGCTGGTGGTGTAGAAATCCGGCGACTGCGTGACGGCGCGCTGCGGCGTGCCTTCGGGAAATCCAAGCAGTTCCTGGCGGCAGCGCGAAATACCGTCGGCGGTCGCCTTGTAGCCGCGCCGGGCGATGAAGTCGCGCACCGCCACGATGTCGGCACGCGCGGCTTCGCTATACAGCGCGACGAACATCACGCCGTCCGGCCGGAGCCGCGACAACAGCACCCGCCAGCCATCGAACGGATCGGCGAGATGATGCAGCACGCCGGCGGCTTCGACCACGTCGAAGGTGCGGTCGAGCGTGCCGAGCCGGGTCAGGTCGGCCTGTGCATAGTCGATATTGGTGAGGCCAAGTTCGCTTGTCTTGCGCGACGCATAAGCCAGACTGGCGAGGCTGAGATCGACCGCGAGCACGCGGGCATTTTCAAAGCGCTGCGCAATCTCGATCGGATGCTGGCCGGTGCCGCAACCGGCGATCAATACATCGAGCTCGTCAGCATGGGCCAGCGGACGGAACGGCGCTAACGGAAACGTGCCGCGCAGATACGCATCGACATGGATCGGCCGTCCGCCCGGCGGCCCTTTGACCCAGCGTGGGTAAGGATTTTCCTCGTACTGGTCGCGCACCTGGCGCGACACCTCGTCCTCGATCGGCGTCAGACACGAAATCCGCGCCGCGATGTCCCGCTCCTCGCGCGATTCGCGCACCTGCTGCGTCAGCAGCGCCGCGACGGCTTCCGGCCATTTTTTCTCAAGCAGCGCCTCGACACCCGGCAACACGCCGAGCGGCCCATAGGCCGCAACCGCCGTCAACTGTAATGCGCTGACCGGGGCGTTCTGCGCGATCGCGGCCGCGACGATTGCCTGCAATTCGTCGGCCTGCGTGCGCTCATCGGCGGTGCGGGCAAACACATAGTCGTTGATGTAGCATTGCCGCGCGAGCGCGCATGCAACGGCGAGCACCTGCGGCGCGACGGCCCCGCCCGGCTCCGCCATCGCCAATTCGAGCAGCGCGTGACGCACGGCGGTCAGGAAGCGCTCGATCTCGATATCGGCGATCCGCGCGGTTTCCAGCACGCACATCAGCAAACCGTTGTCGGCCAGCGCCGCGAGGCCGCCGGCCCCCAGCAATTCCGCCGCCGACGGCCGCACCGGCCAGGCCGCATTGGCGCGCCGCGCCGCCTCCCCGACCACCGGATCCCGCTTGATCAGGATCGCCGCCGGATTGGCAAGTTCGCTCGGCCGGCCCCACGGCTCGGACAGGGCGCGCAATACGATGGCCTCAAACCCGTCGGTGTCGGGCAATGACGCGAGGCCTTTCACGCATTCGACGAACAGCGTTTGGGTTTCAGGAGTCTCGCGGATCGCCAGCGCCTGTTGCAGCACTTCCAATGCCGGGCCGATCTGGCGTTCGGTAAGGCAGACCCGCACCAGATTGTTGTAGGCTTCGATGAAGTCCGGCTTGCTGGAAATCGCCTGCTGATAATGCGCCAAGGCCTCGTCCGAGCGGCCCTGACCCACACGCAGCAGACCGAGATTGTTGTGCGCTTCGGCGAGATCGGGCTTGCGGGCCAGCGCCTGCTCGTAGCGCTGCGCGGCCGCGGCCAGATCGCCGCGCTGCTTGAAGATATTGCCGAGGTTCATATGCGCCTCGGCGAGATTCGGATTGAGCGCCAGCGCCTGCTCCAGCGCGACAATGGCCTCGTCGTCGCGGCCGAGCGCGATCAGCGTAATGCCGAGCCCGTTGCGGGCTTCGACCAATGACGGCCTGAATTGCAGCGCGCGCTCGAACGCCGCGACGGCGTCTTCCAATCGATTCTGCTGCGCCCGTACATTGCCGAGATTGCAGTGCATCTCGGCATAGTCCGGCCGCAGCGCCAGCACGTTCTCATAGCAAGTCGCGGCTTCCGGCAGCCGGCCCAGGCGCAAAAGCGCATTGCCGAGATTGGTATGCGCCTCGGCGTAATCCGGCTTGAGCCGGATCGCTTCGCTGTACGGCGCGATGGCGGCATCCGACTGCCCATCCGCATCCAGCACAACGCCGAGCGCGTAGTGGAATTCGGCGCGCCCCGGATCGCGCGTGATCGCCTGCCGGATCAGATCCGCCGCGATATCGTTGCGGCCGACCTGATGCTGCATCACGGCCGATGCAAACAACGCATCCGCGGTGGGGCCTTGTGCCGCTGGCACGCCTCGCGGATCATGCTTGTGTGCCGCGCGCCGTTCCTTGCGATTCATGACAGGGGCCCGGCTTTCGCGTTCACAGATATTTCCGGAGATCCGCCGCGGACTCTTCGGGCCGGCGTTTCAGATTGAACGGCGCGACGAAGCGGCCCTGCTTGTCCATCAGATAGACCAGCGCGGTGTGGTCCATATTATAGCCGCCGGCGTCGAGCGGCACCTTTTTGGAATACACCCGGTAGGCTTTCGACACCGCGTCGATCGCCGCCTGATCGCCGGTCAGCCCGCGCAGGTTCGGATCGAAGCTCGACAGATAATCCTTCATCGTGGCCGGCGTATCGCGTTCCGGATCGACGGTGATGAACAGCGCGGCGACTTTTTCCGCATCGGGGCCGAGCGCGCGCAGCACTTCCGACACGTCGAACAGCGTGGTCGGGCAGACATCCGGGCAATGGGTGTAGCCGAAGAACACCAGGAACGGCTTGCCCAGCACATCCTTATCGGTGACGGCGCGGCCGGTCTGATCGACCAGCTGAAACGGCCCGCCGACCGCCCAGCTGGTGTTGACGGTTTTGGCCGGCATCAGCCGGTCGCTCAGCAGCAGGACCACGCAAAAGCACAGCACAAGGCCGGCGAAGAACGCGCCAAAAATCAGCAGAAGGCGCTGGCTGCGCACGGTCATGGTGGCTCTCCGTTACTCAGCCGAAGCAGGCCATGAAGCCGGCGCGGATCATCTCAAAAAACAACGTGGTGCCGGTATGAGCCCATAGCGCGACCGTGCCGCCCAGCAGCACGACCACGACCGCGGCCGCCACCCACAGCACGCGGCTGCTCGGGCCGTCGGAATCGAGGGTGGTGTCGGGTCCTGGCATCCGGGTTTCCAGTGGCTGGCGCGGGAGCGCCTGCCCCTGAAATAGGCCCGATCGGCCCGGACGGCAATGTGCTAGAACGTGACATGCCCAACATGACCTATTACGTCGCCATGCCGTTCAGCCGCACCGATGATGGCGACCTCGCCCCCGGCGAGGCCATCGAATGCCCGAGCCACACCGCCGCGACCCGGCGCGCCGAGCTATTGGCCCGCGATCCGCAGAACGCCGGCGCGGTGGCGTTCTCGCGCACCGGCGACCCGATGATGGGCGAGTTCAGCGACGCCGTGGTGCTGAAAAGCTTCGGCGACGTGCCGGACGACTTCGCCGAAAGCTGATCAAGCTGCGGCCTTCAGCTTGCCTTCGATGAAGCGGAACTCCTGCGTCTTGCCGCCGAAGCCATAGGCCGCCGCCGGCACCTCGTGCACCAGGATGTAGCTTTCCGCGTGCACGTCGCCGAGAAGTCCGCTCATGGCCGCGAATACGGCTTCCAGATAGCTCGCCAACTCCTGCTTGGTGTTGGTGCCGTCGACCACCTTGATGTCCAGCCAGAATGTATTGCGCCCCTGCGACGCCAGCGAGGTTCCGCCGGCGAACCAGTGCTGCGGGTCGATATAGCTCACGGCGACCGCCGTGACGGTCGGGTCCTTGCGCAAATGAAGGCGCGCCAGCTCGGTGACCTCCGTGGCGAGGCGCTGCGACAGCGCCGGATCCGGATGGTAGGAAATGGTAACATTTATGATCGGCATGTCGGTTTCCTCGTTGAAAACAGGCCACTTTTCGTGACCAACGACCAACACCCTGCCCGAACCAATACATCGATTAAATCGAATTGTTTGGCACCATAGATTTGATATAATTGAACTATGGAAACCTTCGACCCCGACCTGCTGCGCACCTTCGTGATCTTCGCCGACGGAGGCTCGCTGGCCAAAGCAGCGGACGCCGTCGGCCGCTCGCCGTCGGCCGTGACCGCCCAGATGCAGCGCCTCGAGGCCCTGATCGGCGAACCGCTGCTGGCGCCGGCCGGTCGCGGCCGGGCGCTGACGCCGGCCGGCGAGGAACTGGTCGGCCACGCCCGGCGCATCCTGGCGGCGCATCGCGAGGCCTGGCTGTCACTGAAGGGCGCCCGCGCCGACGGCCGGATCGGGCTCGGCATCACCCAGGACTTCGCCGATGGTTTACCCGATTTCCTCCGTACATTTGCCCGCACCCATGCCCGCGTGCGCATCGATCTCCGGGTCGGCCGCTCGCGCGAACTGACGGCGGATTTCGACCAGGGCGCGCTCGATATCCTGATCGCGATGCGGCAGGCGCCCGCGCCGGACGAAATCCTGGTGCTGCGCGAGCCGATGCTGTGGTTATGCGCGTCTGACCTAACGACCGCCGACTCCGAACTGCCGCTCGCGCTGCTCGATCCGCCCTGCGGCTTTCGCACCGCGATCATATCAGCGCTCGACGCGGCCGGCCGGCGCTACCGGATCGCGGCGACCAGCGCCAGCCTGTCGGGCGTGCGCGCCGCGGTGCGCAGCGGCATCGCGATCACCGCGCGCACCGAGCGCTCGCTGGAACCGGGCGTGCGGGTCGCGCCAACCAATCTCAAACTACCGAAACTGCCCGACGCCGAATTCGGCCTGCGCGTGCGCCGCGATGCGCAAGCGCCGGCCGGCGAACTCGCCGCGCTCATCGCCGACGACCTGTCGCATCGCCGCTCGTAACGGCTATAGTTGTCCCAACAAACCTCAAGGGAGGCCAGCATGTGGACACGCCGGGATCTGGTGCGCGGCGCGGCGGCCGGGATCGCCATGACGGCCTGCGGCGTCTCCAAGACGCGCGCGCAGGCACCAACCAAAAACGCCCGCATCATTGTCGGGTTTCCGGCCGGCGGCGGCACCGATGTGCTGGCGCGCATTCTGGCCGAACGGCTCAAGGATACATACGCGGCGTCCGCCATTGTCGAGAACCGGCCCGGCGCCGCGGCGCGCCTTGCGGTCGAATATGTGAAGAACGCCGACCCCGACGGCAGCGTGATGCTGTTCACGCCGGACTTTCCGATCACCGTGTATCCGTCCAGCTTCCGTTCGCTCAGCTACGACCCGCTGAAGGACCTCACGCCGGTCGCGCCGGCCGCGAAGTCGGCGCTGGCGTTCAGCATCGGGCCGGCGGTGTCGGGCGATGTGAAGACGCTGGCCGATTTCGTCGAATGGTGCCGCGCCCATCCGGCCGGCGCGACTTACGCCACCACGGCGGCCGGCGGCACGCCGCATTTCACCGGCCTGATGCTGTCGCAGGAAGCGCGCCTGCCGATGACGCCGGTGCATTACAAGGGCGGCGCCCCGGCCTTGCAGGATCTGCTCGGCGGCCATGTGGCGTCGAGCATCAATCCGGTCGGCGAGACGCTGCCGTTCGCGAAAGCGGGCTCGGTGCGCGTGCTGGCCGTCACCAGCGGCACGCGCTCGTCGTTCATGCCCGAGGTGCCGACCATGAAGGAGTCCGGCGTCAACGTGGTCATCGAGTCGTGGCTCGGCGTGCTGGTGCCGTCGAAGACGCCCGACGATATCGTCCACCGGCTCAACCTCGCGATCCGCGATGCGTTCACGTCGCTGGACGTGACGCAGAAACTCGCCAGCATCGGCAACGAGCCGGACTATCAGACGCCGGCGGAGTTTGCCGCGCGCGTGCGCGCCGACATCGAGCGCTGGGCGCCGATCGTGAAGGCAAGTGGGTTTGTGGGGGATTAGGGGGGATGGCGGCGACTGCGGCTGGTCGAAATTAAACCCGCAGCCGGTACAGTGAAATAGCAAAGCCTACCAATCGCAGTGGATCGGCGTAATACGGCGTTATTGCGCGCTACGTGCTTGCAAAAATAGCATTTTGACAGAGGGACGCCGTTGCAAAAACTGTGACACTCCTGCAGGAGCCTATTTGTTGCGCAGCCCGTGATGCGCCCATACATACACCAGGAGCGACGCAACAACTTGTATATTTACGTCTACCTAGTTTCGTTGGGCGCCAAATAAATTTGAAAGTACTTGTGTTCAGCAGGATTGCCGGCACTGGCACGTTCTTGATTTCTAACTCTCACACACGCATATTCGCCGAACACATCAATGTAACCAAACTCACGTGCAAGCCAACTAACACCGCCGCACGGTGTGGTCGAATTGAGTCCTGAGCAGCGCTGATATGGTTCAGGATGATTGTCTGAAGATGCTTCACAGAAGATGTTTACTACTCCGGCATACTCGGGCAGCTTCACACAAGAATCTGTGACACCGCCAGGACTTACGGTAACGCCTGATCCACGTAAGGCATTATCCGGCCTACGCGCATCAACGCAATAGGCCGCTATCTTCGGCTTATTAGCTAGGTTCGGCACAGGCTTCATGAATCTCGGACCAGTATCTGGCGCGATCGAGAAGAATTGGGGCTCACTTGGCGTCTGCGAAGTCTGCTGAGCCAAAGCAGCGGAACAAACGACGAGCAGTGCAACTGAAGCGACCACAAATCGCATTGTTATCTCCCACATTAAACGTCTATATTATTAGTTGCATTTTTTAGAAAAGCAATCTAATCCTTTGATACTTAAATTGCAATCAGGCGACTTTACTTCGTAAGAGTGGCACGTCGCAGATTGCTTATCGTCAGTCCTGTTGCGCTCCGCATTCCTGCATAAATTGCCGAATCTCTGCGTCATACTCCTTCCGCTCCGAAACCGACATTGTTTCGACCTGAAGTCTCCCCCTAGACCAACCTTCCATGACGTCGGCAATCTTTTTCAGATTCTGAGCTATTAGCTCGTCATTAGGAGTGCCAAGTCTATACATTCCATTGAATTGATTGACATCGACGCTAAATTTGGCGCACCGCTGTTCGCCTGCCAGATTTTCATAAGTCAGCTCCACTTCGAAGGGCGGAAGAGCTGGCTCTGATAGCAGGTCCCATCCCATTCCCATTGTTGACGACAACTGCTCTCCCGAAGGGAGAAATGCGAACTTTACCCCAGAGGGGAATAGACGAGCTTCCTTTTTTGTAAGAGATTCCGCGCCTGAGAGAACGGTATACGTAACATTTCGTGCGGGACCCTTCCCGATGTTAGCAATCACAAAATCTATTGCCGCCCATACGCGTGGATTTATAGTCGCGTAAGCAACCACCTGGGGGTCACCTTCGGTCTTTCGTAGTGTTCGATTTTCTTTTGCGAGCCGCCGGTTAAGAGTGACGGTTGCTATGGTTGCGCACATCACAACGGCGGCCGCAAAAGCACTTACGGCAGATGCAACCCCGCTAACGAGACCTGTATTCGCATTCAGCCAAGCAAGCATCTCGGCTCTCCCTCTTGGGCGGTGCGGACGAAGCGCCGCAAGGAATCATCCTACCGCTCTGTTCAGCATCTTGACGCGCTGATCCTACGTTCTCTAAATGTTTCCATCGAGTCCCAGAGGGCATCATGAATCCGTACAAGGGTCAGCCCATAGGGCGGACTAGCGCATCTAGCCAAATCGCGTGATCGGCGCGACACGCTTCGCTATTACGCCCTAAGAGCTGCCATCTGAGCAGCATCAGAAAGGAAACCGTGAAAACTCCGTTGCTTGCGCAATACCGGGGACGCCTTTCCGCACAGCAGGCGGCCGACGGGATCAATGCTGCAAAGGAGAATGCCGAACGACTACATGCTGATGCGCAGCTTCTATTTGATGCAGAGCGCTATCAAAGCGCGTGCGCTCTTGCCGTCTTATCGATTGAAGAGTCTGGCAAACCGGCGATTCTTCGCCGAATAGCAACTGTCGCATCGGACGAAGGCTTGAAGAAGATTTGGCGGGAGTATCGAACGCACACCGCTAAGAATATCGCTTGGATTGTAACTGATCTTGCCGCAAGCGGAGCGCGCCAACTCGAAGATTTGGCGTTGATTGTCGATCAGACCTCAGACCATCCCGAATTACTGGATGTCCTGAAGCAGCTAAGTCTTTACACTGATTGCGTGGCAAACGTGAATTGGTCCAAGCCGAGCGTGGTAGTCGATGCCGACATGGCGCGTAGGATACTGATTGCCGCAAAGGTTCTTCTTGGTAGAAAGACAGTTTGCACGCCAAGGGAAATCGAACTTTGGATGGAGCATGTCGGGCCCAGGGAAGATGGACTTGAGTCGAAACTTAAGGTGCTACATTTTTATGAGGCAATGATTGGCGAAGGGCTTGTCGACACGCCAATCGAGCAAGTGCGGGCGTTCTTGGGACTTGCGCCGCCCGAACAGCCCGCAGGATAAGATCCAGCGCAGCCCGTGGGCGGAATAGCGAAGCGTATTCCGCCACGCCGCGAATGATCGGCGCAATACGCTTCGCTATTGCGCCCTACGACTGCAGCATCGATGAACACGCTTAATCAGTGAGAGAAAGCGATGACAAGAGACGAGGCAATTGAAAAGATCGCCAAAGCAATGCTTCGAAAGCGGGGCCAACCAGAGCAATCGTGGCAGAGCTCTGTCTATGACAAGGACTTTGCGAGCAACGTCGTGACGGCACTGGAAGCTCTAGGCCTTTGGGAGGAAGGTAAATAGATCGGCTCTCGACATTCGGTCAGCTCGCAGGGACGGAATGGCGCAGCGAATTCCACCAAATCGAAGCCTTAATAGAAACGCACCCCTACCGCAGAATAGATCAACAACGCTATTAGAAATGCTGCGGCAACGATGGCCCAAGGACCAATAGCGCGCACTTCGAAGCCCAATCCACGGAAGTGAAGATCATTGCGCATGTGATGCTCTCTGCTTCTCGAGTCGTCCGTACATAACTGCGAAATCAAATTATCAAAAGCCATAAATATCATATACTTGCGTGGCGCTCACGGGCTGTATGCGCCACATCGATGCCATGTCATTGAAATCCCTCGTACCCGTCAGTCAGAGAAATATTTTCGTGGCGAACATTTTTAGGCCAGTCGTCGCAAGTTAGCCCCGTAGGGCGAAATAGCGCAGTGTATTCCGCCAAACCGCGGTCGGGCGGCGCAATACGCTTCGCTATTGCGCCCTACGAACTGAATTCTTTCGCTACCTCCACCAACCCCCCCCCCGGCTCCCCATAACTCACGATCCGCACGTCGAGATCGTATGCCGCCATCATCCCGAACGCCCGCCGCATCGCCGCATAAATCCACTCCGCGTCATTGCCGAAGGCGCCGCCGCCGAGGCTGGTCAGCAGCACGATGTTCGACAGGCCCTTTTGCGCATTAAGCACGCCGGCCCATAGCGCCGCCTCATAGGCGGCTTCCAGCACCAGCGACGCGAACGGCTGCCAAGCCTTCGCCGGCACATCGGAATACGCCACCGGCAGCGCCGAGCAGAACGCCTGCGATACGAATCGCGCAGGCGCGCCGGCGGCCTCGGTGCCGTCGACGTCCGTCACTTGCACATAGCGATGCAGGCCGATCCGCACTTGCTGTCGCAGCCAAGCGGTCTGTTGCGGCGCAAGCGGACCCAGCAATCGCGCCATCGCATCGAGGCCTTCGCGCGTGCACAGCGCGTAGCCGTTGCGCATCTCCCACAGGTCTTCGAGGTCGCATTCCAGCGCCGCCTCGAGCGCTTCGCCGAGTTGCTTCAGTCCGTTGAGTTGACACCCGGCGGTCTGGCCCGGCCGGCCGGCGACCGGCACGAAGTAATTGCGATAGATCGCTGCGGCGCCGGCCGCGATGGCGCAGGCCGGGCCTTGCGTGTGATCGTGCGCATAGCCGGTGACGCCGTGCTCGGGCGTCACGTCGGGCGATGTCATTTCCAGACAATTAAACTGCGAGGCGACCTGAAACAGCGCGCCGGCATATTCAGGCGCGCGGTGCATCGCCCGCACATCGCCGCGCACGATGCTGACCTTGAGACGACCCGGCCGTGCGCCGGCGGACGTGGCCCGCTCCCGCAGCGCTTCCAGCGAGACCATTTCAAGCTCGCCGATGCCGTAGCGCTGGCCGTTGACCAGCGACACCAATTCCGCGCCCTCGACACGCAGTCTCGCGCGCGTGTCGTCATAGGTGGTTTCGCGAAAGCCGGTGAGCGCTTCCGAACCAGTCCATGGGCGTCCCGTGCCTGCGGCGCTCGCACTACCTGAGCGCCATCTTCATCAACCCATCACACCCCCGCCGCCTTCACGATCTCCGCGCACATCTTGCTGTCCGGCAGCGCCCCGTTCCCGGCCGCGCAGTTGCTCGCCATGTGCGCCTTCTGCCGCGTCGCCGGGATGATGCAGGTGACGGCCGTATTGGCCAGCAGATACTTCAGCGCGAGTTCGGACCAGTTGGTGCAGCCGAGCTCCGACGCAAACGCCGGCAGCTTCACGCCGCTTAGCTTCCGGAGCAGCCCGCCCTGGCCCAACGGACGATTGATCAGAACCGCGATGCCGCGATCGGCCGCGAGCGGCAACAAAGCATCCTCCGCTGCTCTGTCGTCCAATGCGTAGTTGAACTGCACGAAATCGAGCGCTTCCGAGCGCATGATGGCGGCGAGGTCGGCATGGCCGCCAGCCTGGTGATGCGTGATGCCGATATAGCGCACGCGCCCCTGCTGTTTCCATTCGCGCAGCGTCTTGAGATGGACTTGCCAGTCGAGCAGATTGTGGATCTGGATCAGATCGAGCGGATCGGCCTGCATCAGCTTGGCCGATTGCTCCATCTGTTGGATGCCGGCCTCGCGGCCGCGCGTCCAGACCTTCGTCGCCATGAACGGCCGCTCGCGCCCGCCGCGCGCCGCGAGGAGGTCGCCGACGACGCCTTCGGACCGCCCGTACATCGGCGAACTGTCGATCAAACTGCCGCCGGCCTCGAACATCGCGCCGAGCACGTCCTGCAACGGCGCGCGCGCCGCCGCGTCCGGTCCGACGTCGAAGGTCTGCCAGGTGCCGCAGCCGATGACCGGCAGTTGTTCGCCGCTGGACGGAATGGGTCGGGTCAGCATGGGTCGGCGGTTCCTTGTGGTGGTGGCGATAGCCGTAGGATGGCGTTGAGCTCAGCGAAACCCATCGCCTATTGGCGCAGGCAGGCAATTGTCGCCACAGTTACCACCGCGGCATCAACCCCAGCAAGAATGTGTTGCTGTTGCCGACGATGGGTTTCGCTGCGCTCTCGCCATCCTACGCTTTTCGCGGCATGTGCCCGGAGCATGATGCCGAAAAGTGCGAAGCGGTTTTCGGACATCATCATGCTCCATCGTATTTGAGTCGATCACGTTTGTGATTTTGGATCGGTAGATCCAAAATCATCGTGATCTGGCCGCAAGCCGAGGCGCATGCCGACGCCGCACGGGAGTCGTCATGGCCGAGCTGGTCACCAAGTCCGATCTAGCGGCGGCGATTGAGACGCAGACCCTGTCCCTATCTGATGCAGAGAAGCTGCCCATCGTTGTTTGATATCGATCCTCTGCACGGCAGCCCTAAATTGGTATTGCGCAGGGCTCCGCCCCGATTTCGGCACCTGGCTCTGAGAACATTATTTTCGACGACGGTGTCTTGGCACGTTTGCCGGTAGCTTCCCTGCGGAAGCCCGCCCTCGCAGCGCAAACTGCCATTGAGATTGGAAAGCCTGTCAGTGCTGCAAATATTCATATTGATGGTTGTTCGTATACGAACACCATTCCTGTCGGCGCAAACGGCCGAAACAGTATTTCCCGATTGTCTGACGTTGCTGCAGCTTTGGAGATAACTGCCGCTTGGCACCGCCAAGGCGACCGACGGAGTCAAGAAAACACCAGCGTAAAGAGTTGCGGTTGCTATCAAACTCAAACGATATGACATTGTCTTTCCTCTCGTTGGTTTCCTCCGGCTTCCTAACTGGCGTGGATATTCGCGCTTTTTCCGGCCTTCTTGCAAGAAAGACGCGAGGTTTGGATACGATCAGCATATCCCACTTTACAGCCGCACGCGTGAACGCGATGCTGGGGCCGGATGTGGATAGCGCGAAGGAAGCAATATGGCCGAAAGCCAATTATCCTGCCTCAGATGCCAAAGCGCCATGGAGATCGGTTTCGTACCCAATCCCACACACGGCCAGGAGGTCTGGTTTGAAGGGGCCGCGCCGACTACGTTCCGCGGCTCTTTCATGATAGGCAAAAAGCGGTTTGTCGTCATTGCGTATCGGTGCGTGGCGTGCGGATATTTGGAATCCTACGCGCGGCCATAACGCGCGCGGCCATAGCGTCTGGAGCGGGCGGAGGGAATCGAACCCTCGTATGCAGCTTGGGAAGCTGCCGTTCTACCATTGAACTACGCCCGCGATCGCTTCGTACCTGCGCCGGCCAAACGATAACCCGTGGCGGCCATGGTCCGCAACGCGGTGGCCGCAACGCCGGGCCTCGAACGGCCCAGGACGTTATGCGCAAGTCTTCGTCGGGAGGCAAGACTTTGACGACATCAGCCGCCAAGTGTCGGCGGGGAGCCGACAAATTCTCTGCGTCATGGCCGGGCTTGACCGACCATCCACGCCTTACTTATCTGATGCAAGCAAGACGTGGATGCCCGGCACAAGGCCGGGCATGACGAACTTTGGTGGAGCGCCGATTTGTTTGGAGACATTTTGAGTCAGACCTAGCGCCCCAAAAACAAAAAGCCCCGCACGCAAGTGCGGGGCTTTTTTAGCCGGACTCAAGTCTGCTGACTCAAATCGCAACGCGGCTTAGCGGCGAACCCGGCGCGGCTGTTCCTGATAGCCGACATATTCGCCGTTCACGCAGCCCGCGCCCGCGCTCGGATTGAACGGGCTGAAAACGGCCTGGAAGCCGGTGCACGGCGTCGTCGCCGCATGGATCAGCGCCACGGTGCCGACGCCGGCGAGACCGCCGCCAACCGCCGCGCCGGCCACCGTGGTCGGCAATGCGGCGCCGGCGATCGTGCTGCCGAACCAGCCGTTATAGATGCCGACACCGACAGCGGTGCCGACCGCGGCGCCGGCGACCGGCGCGACGTAATTTGGATTGGACCGGTAAGACTGCGCCGATGCCGGCATGGACGCCAAAGCCACCGCCGAAGCGGCCGTAAGCATGAGTATGGTCTTGCGCATCATCGTCTCCTGTTGCTCTCCTCCGCCCGTGAGTGAACGACATGCGACGCGGTCCGTTCCCCCACAACGGCAGCCATGGCGCAGAACACCGCGCGGCGTGACGGAAATGCGCGCAGATCATGACCATCGCGCGATATGCACTGGAACCGCCATGCCATTGCCGAGTTGTCGCCGCAAAGCACGATCAAACGTAGGCTCAGACAACAGAGCAAAGCGCACGGGAGACCACATGGCGGAAGGCACCATGGATATTTTCAACGAGGCGTACCGGCAGGCGTGGTCCTATGTGGCGGACAATCCGGATCTCACACCCGACGAACGGCTGAACGCGCCGCGCATTCTGCGCGAACAAATTCGGCGGCAGTTGACAGAGGGGCAAACCGATCCCAGCCTGATCGCCAATACGGCAATGGGCTATGTGCGGGCCCGCGAACAGCTCAGCCAATCCATGGCGCGCGTCACCGGACGGACGATCGGGACACCGTAAATTTTCAGCATCATCGCGCAGACGACAAAAAAAGGCCCCGCGACATGCGGGGCCTTTTTCATTCTGGCGTGACGCTTAGTAGCGCGCGCGCGCGTGATGACGCTTGTGGTGGCCCTTGTGGCCGACCCACTTGCCGTCGACGCAACCGTTGGCGTTTTGCGGGAAGAACGGGCTGAACACGGCCTGGAAGCCGGTGCACGGCGTGATCGTCGCATGGATCAGCGCCGCGGTGCCGACGCCCGCGATGAAGCCGCCGGCCGCCGCGCCAAGCGCGGTGCTCGGCAATGCCGCGCCGCCGATCGTCGAACCGAACCAGCCGTTATAGATGCCGACGCCGACGGCGGTGCCGACCACAACGCCGGCGACCGGCGCAACGTGCTTCTTCGCAAGGTGCGTGTGCGCCGAAACCGGGGTGGTGATAGCCATGGCGACGAAGGCGGACAGCGCGAGAATTAATTTACGCATCGACTACTCCTTTTGCAGAACCTTCCCGCGTGATACGCGGGTGGCCGTTCGTTGCGATCGCCGCAACGCTAAGCAGATCTAAATGCTTGGATGGCCGGTGTTGCTTGGTTTACCTGTGGCGGGAGCGAAGCGACGAAACCGATCGACTGACCGGCACCGCCGCCCGCAGTCGGTTTATGCCTGACGACCCGGTTCCAAAGCGAAAAATTGGCCGCGCGGATTTAATTAAAATTGTCGGTATCGCGGCGGGGACGTGTTACGGCCGGAAATGCTTCGACAGCTTCAGGCCCTGCGCCTGATAGTTCGAGCCGATGCCCTGCCCGTATAGCGTTTCCGGCCGCGAGATCATCTTCTCGTAGACCAGACGGCCGACGATCTGGCCGTGCTCGAGAATGAACGGCACTTCGCGCGAGCGTACTTCCAGCACCGCGCGCGAACCGCGCCCACCGGCGCCCGCATAGCCAAAGCCCGGATCGAAGAAGCCGGCATAGTGCACGCGGAATTCGCCGACCAGCGGATCGAACGGCACCATCTCGGCGGCGTAATCCGGCGGCACCTGCACGGCTTCCTTGGACGCCAGAATGTAGAACTCATCCGGATCGAGGATCAGACTGTCCTTGCCGCGCGATTTGATCGGCTCCCAGAAATCCTCGACGTCGTAACGGCCGCGCCGCTCGACATCGATCACGCCGGTGTGGCGCTTGGCCCTATAACCAATGAGGCCGCCCGGCCCGTGCCCGGACAGGTCGACGCCGACCGCGATGCCTTCGCTCACATCCGCGTCGTCGCTGTCGACCAGACGCTCGCGCGCATGCAGCCCGGTCAGCGCCGGGGCATCGAGCATCGCATGGCCGCGGCGGAAACGGATCTGCGACAGCCGCGAGCCCTCGCGCACCAGCACCGGAAAGGTGCGCGGCGAGACTTCGGCATAGAGCGGACCGTGATAGCCCTCGGCGATGCGGTCGAAGCCGCGCATCTCGTCGGCGATGACGCGGGTGAAAATATCCAGGCGTCCGGTCGAGCTCTTCGGGTTGGCGGCCGCCGCGATGCCGGGCGGCAGAGCCAAGCTCTCCAGCAGCGGCACAATGTAGACGCAACCGGTTTCCAGCACCGCGCCGTCGGACAGCGAAATCTCGTGCAGCTTGAGGTCGTCGATGCGCTTGGCCACCGTGGCGCCCGGCCCCGGCAGGAAGCTGGCCCGCACCCGGTACGCCACCTCGCCGAGCCGCAGGTCGAGGCTGGCCGGCTGGATCTGGTCGGGCACGAACGGATAGTGCGGCAGGATCGCGCCCGCCTTGGCCAGTTCGGCGATCATGCGATCCGGCAGGATGCCTTTTTCTTCGACGGCGACTGACACCTGCGGGACTTCCTTGATCGACCGGATACGACCTTGGACCTCTACCCGATGGCGATCTTGACGGAAAGCAAGGCGCGGCGTATGAGCCGTTTTATCCCGTGGTCATTTGAGCCGGCCGGCTTGCAGCCACGTTAAACAAGTAGCTAAAAGGCCGGGGACGCGTGTGCCCGGTCGTAGGATTTTTTCCTGGCCGGGTTTTTTATTGGCCAGATTCTCTTTTGCTGGACGCGCTCCAAGGAGGCCATCATGTCGCCCACCGACCGCCAATACCGTCCCGAAACCCGCTTGGTCCACGCCGGCACCATGCGCTCGCAGTTCGGCGAGACCTCCGAAGCCCTGTTCCTGACCCAGGGCTACGTCTACGACAGCGCCGCCCAGGCCGAACGCCGGTTCAACAACGAAGAGCCGGGCTTTCAGTATTCGCGCTTCGCCAACCCGACGGTGGCGATGTTCGAGCAGCGCATGGCGGCGTTCGAGGGCGCTGAGGCGGCCCGTGCGACCGCGACCGGCATGGCAGCGGTGACATTGTCGCTGGTCGGCCAGCTCAAGGCCGGCGACCATGTGGTCGCGTCCAAGGCGCTGTTCGGCTCGTGCCTCTATGTGGTCGAGGACTACCTGCCGCGCTTCGGCGTCGAATCGACGCTGGTCGACGGCACCGATCTGGACCAGTGGCGCGCCGCGATGCGGCCCAACACCAAGACCTGCTTTCTGGAATCGCCGACCAATCCGACGCTGGAAATCATCGACATCGCGGCGGTCGCCGAGATCGCGCATGCGGCCGGCGCGACGCTGGTGGTCGACAATGTGTTCGCGACGCCGCTGTTCCAGAGCCCGCTCGCGCTCGGCGCCGACTGCGTGGTGTACTCGACCACCAAGCATATCGACGGCCAGGGCCGCTGCCTCGGCGGCGTGATCCTGGGCTCGGAGAAATTCATCCAGGACAACATCCATACATTGCTGCGGCAGACCGGCCCGTCGATGTCGCCGTTCAATGCCTGGGTGATGCTCAAGGGCCTGGAGACCCTGGCGGTCCGCGTCCGGCGCCAGACCGACACCGCCGCGACGGTCGCGGTCGCGCTGGCCGACAATCCGAAGATCAAGCGCTTGATCTATCCGGGCCGGCCGGACCATCCGCAAGCTGCCGTGGCGCAGAAGCAGATGCGCGGCGGCTCGACGCTGGTCGCGTTCGAGGTGACCGGCGGCAAGGCCGGTGCGTTCCGGTTCCAGGATGCGCTGCGGCTGGTGCGGATCTCCAACAATCTGGGCGATGCCAAGAGCCTGATCACCCATCCGGCGACCACGACCCATCAACGGCTCAAGCCCGAGCAGCGCGCCGCGTTGGGAATTACCGACGGGTTCCTGCGGCTGTCGTGCGGCCTGGAGCATCCGGACGACATCTGCGAGGACGTGTTCGCGGCGCTGGCGGCGGTGTAGCCAAAAAAAGAGGCCCGCCTATTGGCGCGGGCCTCAAATCCAAATTCGACGGCGCTTAAGCGTTCTAGTCTAGCGCGCGATGGCGCGGACGGTGGCCGTGGCGGTCGGCTTGGTCACCGCATCGGTGATCGCGGCGCCCAGCACCTTGGCGAAGCAGGCATAGCTCCAGTCGTTCATGTGGATCTCGTCCGGCGACAGGAACGCCTTGAAAGGCATGCCCTGGTCCTGCTTCCAGCGGCGCATCATTGCGTAGCGGTGGAAGACGCCGACATTGGTTTCCTTGGCGACGCTGTCCATGAACGCCAGCATCGCCTCGGAGTCGCGCTTGGCGATGATCTTCGGCGTGTATTGCGAGTCGATGAGCAGGACGTCGGCGCCGGCGGCCTTGAGCTGCGCAATACCTTCGCGGATCAGCGCCTGGACCGGCTCGACCGGCTGGTCGCGCAGCACGGCGTTGACGCCGGCCTGCCAGAGCACGAGATCCGGCTTCTCATCCAGCACCTGGGTCTTGAAGCGGGCCAACATCTGCTGGGCCTCTTCGCCGTTGGCGCCGCGGTTCAGCACCACGATGCCGTTTTCGGGAAACATCCGCGACAGTTCGCCGGCCAACTGGCTCGGATAGGAACCGGCCGGAGACGACGCGCCCGCGCCCGCGGTCGAGGACGAACCGATCGCCACGATCTTGACCGGGCGACCCTCGGCGATCCGCTGCGCGGTGCGCGTCAGCGGATAGTTCAGACGGGTAAATTCGCTGGAGACTTTGCAAGAGGTCGGAGCTTCGAGCCGCTCGACGACGGGGGGCATCGCGACCGCCTGACGCACCGGTGCGCCGAGCGCGGCGGCCGTCGCGGCGTTTGCGTCGAGCTTGGCGGCCCCGATGGATTCGGCACCCAGCACCGGCACGACACAGACCGCGCTCACCAGCGCGGCGACGCCAACCAGACCTGCGAATGAGAAAGCCTTGCTAGAACTACGTACGGAGTTACCGAACGTCACTTCCGCCGCCGTCACTGCCTTACGCATCTAGCCGTCTTTCCCGCTCGTTGCTCTGCCGCTCTTACTTAGCCGTTATTTTCGGCTTTCCTGTTTCTCTATTGTTTTCAATTTTATCGATCAGTGTCTTTTATTGCGCGGCCCGGCTGTCGACCGAGCTGAGATGCGCGGCTTCGATGACCAGTGCCGCGAGCGCCCGGCCGATGCATTCATGCACCTTGCCGGCCATCGCCGGATCCTTGGTGGTGGCGTACATGTCGAAGGAGCCCGACTCGCTCCAGTGCCGCATGATCGACAAGCGGTCGAACAGCGGCACACCGCGCTGCTGGGAAACCCAGCGCATATTGTCGACGAAAGCCCCGAGGGCGATCATCGTCTCGGTACGCGGGCTGTACTGCATGTTCATCAAGACGACGTCCGTGCCTTTCGCCTGCAGCACTTCCAACCCTTTTTCGAGGGTGGCCCGAAAACTCTCCGGGTCGACGCCGCGCATGGCATCGACGGTGCCCGTCTGCCATATCACTAAAGAAGGCTTAACGTCGATCAGGATTTTATCGAGGTCCTTGGCCATCTCTTCGGCGGTCTGCCGGTTCCGGGCGATGGTCGTGACCTTGACGGCGATTCCCGGCAGCCGCTTGGCCAGCGCCTGTTCCAGTCGGGCCGGGTAGGCATCGTTCGCGCCGCCTTGGCCGGCCAGGATCGAGGAGCCGGTGCCGATCACCAGCACGTCCAGCCGGCGCGCATCCCGCACCGCAGCAGAAACCTTGCTGAGATTGTAGTCGCCGAACAGCAGATAAGCCGGCACAGCACAAACATCCGGCGGTTGCGCTGCAGCAACCCCGATGCCCAACCCGAGACTCATGAGTGCGGCGATACACGCCTTCATGCCTCGCCTCCTGCGAGGTCCGCGTCCGGCGTCTTGGAACGCGCCGGTCTGCGCCCTTCCATCGCCTTGTACCAGGAGATCAAGGCACCGATGGCAACCATTATCAAGATGCCGATTACACTTATGCCAAACTGCATCGCGATGGAACCCGAAAGTTCAACCATCGCGAAGTGTCCGGCGAACGCCAGGAACACGCCGAGGCAGAAAATCTCCAATGAATGCTGGCCGCACACAATGGCCGGGCGAAATATCACCGATTGCAACCCAGGCCATGTCCGCGGCACGAACCGAACCGTGATGGCCGTCAGGGCGAGGAAATGCGCGAAGCGCAGCACGTCGAGATTCGTTTTGTCGATCGGATACAGCAGCTCGGCGACCCACGGCGGTACGTAGTTGCCAAGACGCGGGATGTGCCAGGTCAGCGCGATCAGGAACGCGAACGCCAGATACGCAGCCGCCACGAACAGGGTCACATTCGAACGGACCAAACGGTCGAGCTGGGCGGCGCCGCCTTGCGCGCACCACGCCCCGAACACGAACAGCAATTGCCAGGCGAACGGATTGAACACCCATTCGCCATTCGGATAGGCCGGCAGGTTCCAATCGAATTTCCAGGTGGCGACATACAGCCCCACCGACGCGAACAGCGCCAGCGTCGGCAGGCGCTTCAGCAGCCAAACCACCGGCGGAAACATCATCAGCAGCACGATGTAGAGCGGCAGCACATCCATGTTGACGGGCTTGAACTTCAGCAGCAGCGCCTGAATGATGGTCTGGTCGGGCTGTTTCAGGAAATCCAGAATGTTCATTTCCTCGGCGTAGAGCGGGTTCTGGAAGCTCGACGCCACATAGGCGATCTCGGCCATGTAGATCGCGAATAGAAATATGTGCGCGACGTAGATTTGCCAGACCCGCTTCAGGATACGGGCGCTGGCGATCACGAAACCGCGCTCCTCCATGGCTTTGCCGTAGACGAATGCCGCCGTGAACCCGGAGATGAAAATGAAGATCTCGGTGGCGTCGCTGAAGCCGTAATTGCGCAGCGTGATCCAGCTCACCGCATTGGACGGAATGTGGTCGAGAAAGATGAACCACAGCGCCAGACCGCGGAACAGGTCGAGCCGCAGGTCTCGTTCGGTCGCTCGTTCGCTCGCGGGCACGATGGCCGGGGTGGGGGGCATGAGCCTCTGATTTGCGCGTTGGGCGGGTTGGCCGCCGTGGCCGTCATCGTATCGCATCGAACCGTCAAGTCATTGCCGCATCGCGCCGCAGTGTCGCCACACCCGTGGCCGCTCCTCACAACACCGCGATCTGGACCATTGCAAGGCGCGGCGCGAAGCTATTCACTGGCGCGGACAAGGCGCCCCTTCCGAGCGCCCCGTTTGGCTATGCTTGAAGCCGGCTCCGGTGCCGGCCTCCGGTACAACAGGATCATGTGGCGCATGTACCGGACCGTGACCCGCGATATCGAGGTCAGCGTGCTGCCCCGTTTCATGGCCGAGCGCTCGGCGCCGGACAATGGCTATTTTTTCTGGGCCTATACGATCGAAATCACGAATCACGGCCGGGAAACCGTGCAGCTCAAGAATCGCCACTGGCGCATCACGGACGCGAATGGCCGCCTCCAGGAGGTCCGCGGTGCCGGGGTGGTGGGGGAGGAGCCGGTGCTCGAGCCAGGCGAATCATTCGAATACACCAGCGGCGTGCCGCTCTCCACCTCGTCCGGGTTCATGACCGGCAGCTACGGCATGGTCACGGCGACCGGCGAGCCGTTCGACATCGACATTCCGGCGTTCTCGCTGGATTCGTCGCCGGCCGAGCGCACGCTGAATTAGAGCGGCAACGATCTCGTCACACCGTTGGTCCGGCCTCACCGCGATGCTGCGCTTCACCTCTCCCCGTTGGAGAGAGGTGAAGCAAGTGCCATTCCGCGCCGATGGAACTGCGGCGCTGGCGCGGCGTTGTCCCGATGAGCGATGCGACAGCAAGCACGGCCTTTTAATTCGATCGTATTTTGGAGGCGACCATGACGACGATTTTGATCATTGTACTGCTGGTATTGCTGCTCGGCGGCGGCGGTTATTACGGCCATCGCAATTACGGCGGACGGGGCCTCGGCGGCGTGCTCGGGCTGGTGCTGGTCATCATCCTGATCGTCTGGCTGGTGAACGGCCGGGTCTAACGTAAAGCTTAATCCGCCTTCAGACGCGGCAGCGCGGCCGCCAGATAGTCCAGCGCCGCGATCAGCGCCGGCCCGCCGCACATACTGTAGCGGGTCGGCAGTTCGATGCGGCGCGTGCGCGGATACAGCGCGAGCAGCGCCGGATGGGTCAGATACAGCGCGCCCTGGTCGTCCGGCCGCGAGGGCGGATCCTTCAGGAACAGCACGTCGGGCCGCAACGTCAGTAGCCGCTCCATCGGCAGGAATCCGCCATAGCCGGATGGTGCGTTTGGCGGCGGCACGAAGCCGGCTTGCGCCGCCAACGCGGCCGCGAGACTGGCCGGCCCCTGTGTATAGCCGCCGCGCTCGACCACCAGCGCGGTGCGGGCTCGGGTATCGCGTACCGCCTCGAGTCGCCCTCGCGCCGCATCGAATGCGCCGGCTAATCCGGCAGCCCGTTCGGGATGGCCGACCAGCCCGGCCAACTCCTCGATCTGCCGCCGCGCGGCATCGAGATCGCTCACCAGATCGACCTCGACCACCCGGACGCCCTGCTTGGCCAGCATGCGCCGGGTCGCCGAGCGATCGTTGGGGCCGACCAGCACCAGGTCGGGCGCCAGCGCCAGGGTCGATTCGGCCTGCCAGTCGAGCCGCGGAAACGCCCGGGCCTTGTCGGCCACCACCGACAGCGTCGGGTCGGCGGCGTAAGGTGAGAGCCCGGCAATCTGGCCGGGATCGGCCAGCGCCAGCACCAACTGGTCGGCGCACAGGTTGAACGACACGATGCGGCGGGGAGTTTCCGCAAGGGTGGGCTCGGCCCGGGCGAAGCTCGCCGCGCCGATCATTGCCGCCAGCAGCAGGGTCAGCGTCCGCATCATCGCGCCATCAACCCGCAATCCGGCAGGACCGCAAGTGTTCAGCCTGAAGCCTTTGACCCCTAGCCGGAAGTCTGTAGAACGCGCCTCGTGCGGGCAAACATCGGCAAGACGAACCAAATTGGTCTGAATTCAGGGCTGATCGCTCTGGTTTTGGCGCTGGCCGTGCTGTCGCTGATGGTCGGGCCGGCCGGCCTGTCGCCGCGCGCCGCGCTCGTCGCGCTGTGGGACGGCGAAGGTGTCGCCGGCATCATCGTGCGCGAATTGCGCCTGCCCCGCACGTTGCTGGCCGGGCTGATCGGGGCGACGCTCGGGCTATCGGGCGCGGCCTTGCAGGGCCTGCTGCGTAACCCTTTGGCCGAGCCGGCACTGTTCGGCGCGCCGCAGGCCGCCGCCGCCGGGGCCTCACTGGTGATCGCGTTCGGCCTCGCGGGCGCGACTTCGCTGGCGGTGCCGTTCGCCGGCGTCGCCGGCGCTCTGGTGTCGATCGGCGGCCTCGTGGCGATCGCCGGCCGGCGCGCCAGCCTGACCCTGACCCTGCTGGCAGGCCTGGCGCTGGCCAGCTTCGCCGGAGCCGCGACCGCGCTGGTCCTGAACCTCGCCCCGAACCCGTTCATCGCCCTCGAAATCGCGTTTTGGCTGCTCGGCTCGCTACAGGACCGCAGCATCGAACATGTGCTGCTGGCGGCGCCGTTCTTCGCGCTGAGTTGGATCGTGCTGGCTTGGCATGGCCGCGCCTACCGGGCGCTGACCTTGGGCGAGGACGCGGCTGCATCGCTTGGCGTCGATGTCGACCGCACCCGGCTTGCCGTGGTGGTGGGCGTCGCGCTCGGCGTCGGGGCTGCCGTCGCGGTCGCCGGTGCGATCGGCTTCGTCGGTCTGGTGGCGCCGCATCTGGTACGCCGCGCCGTCGGCTACGATCCGGCCCGGGTGTTGCTGCCGGGCGCGCTGACCGGCGCGGCCTTGCTGATCGCGGCCGACATCGCGGTGCGGTTCGCCTCCGGGGCGGTCGAAATCAAATTGGGCGTGGTCACGGCGCTGATCGGGGTGCCGTTCTTCATCGCGATGATCTTCAGCGAGCGGCGCATGTTGGAAGGCGCGCCATCATGAGCGCGCCATTGCTTGTCGCGCGCGACGTGACCGTGCGGCTCGGCGGCCGGCCGATCGTCACGGCCGCGAATCTCGCGCTCGGCCCCGGCGAGTTGGTCGTATTGGTCGGGCCGAACGGCGCCGGCAAGACCACGCTGATGCGCGCGCTGGCCGGCCTGCTGGCGGCCGACGGCGATATTACGTTGGGCGACCGGCCGATCGCCGCGCTGGCGCCGCGCGAACGGGCGTGGGCCATCGCCTATCTGCCGCAGGGCCATGTTTTCCATTGGCCGATGCGCGCCGACGCCATCGTGGCGCTCGGCCGCCACCCGCATGCCGATCCGCTGGCGGCGCCGAGCGAACAGGACCGCATCGCGGTCGCCCAGGCCCTGGAGGCAACCGGCGCCACCACGCTCGGCCCGCGCCTGGTGTCGACGCTGTCGGGCGGCGAACGGGCGCGTATTGCCCTCGCCCGCGCGCTGGCCACGCAGGCGCCGATCCTGCTGGCCGACGAGCCCACCGCGGCGCTCGATCCGCGCCATCAGTTGGTGGTGATGGAATTGCTGCGCGCCACGGCCCGCTCCGGCGGCAGCGTGCTGGCCATCCTGCACGACCTCGCGCTGGCGGCGCGCTTTGCCGACCGGGTCATCGTGATGTGCGACGGCGCGCTGATCGTGGACGCCCCGCCGGCCGACGCGCTTGCGCCGGCGCGGCTCGCCGAGACCTTCGGCATCGAGGCCGTGATGGTCGAGACAGGCGACGGGTTGGTACCGCTGGCCAGACGGCCGATTTAGCTCATCGCTGCCGCACCAATTCGATCCAGGCCCGCCGCACCAAACCTTTGAGCTTCGCCCGCCAGCCGGCCGGCGGCGCCGGCAGATCTTCGGGCTCCGGTTCGGCGAGCCGCAGACCGACCGTGACCAGCGCGCCCTCGCTGACCTTGCTGGCCAGCAACGCGATCGTGCCGAGCGGCACCAGATCGTCCTTGCGGGCGGAGCGGCCAAGCCGTTGACGGAAGAATTCGGCCAGCGTGGTCGACGCATCGGCGTCCGCGATCTCGACGCCATAGATTTCGGCCAGCGCACCGAGCGGCGTGTCAGCGGCGACGAAGAAATCGCCGAGGAGGCGCGGATCGGGCGCGGCCGGCGGCGGCATGTCGACCAGGAAGCGATCGAGCGCCGGCGCTTTTTCCAGCGGCGCCAGGAAATACGCGTGATCGCCCTCACGCACATTGCCAGCCTCGGTGGCGACCAGCACGGTCTCATTCCGGATCACCAGCATCAGCTTGGCCCAGGACGGCAGGATGCCGCGGCGAATGTACGGGCTCTTGGCCCCGACCCGGTAGCCGACCAGTTCCTGCGCCAACTGGCCCGGCAGATCCAACTCAACACGCCGCAGGATCGGGTCGAAGCGCGAGAACGCGATGTGGAGCCAGCGGGCCGCGACCCCCAGGGTCCAGCCCTGGATCAGCAGCGACACCAGCACCACCACAAAGGCGATGTCGAAGAACAGCGAGGCGCGCGGCAGCCCGACCAGCAGCGGGATCGACGCCAGGAAGATGCCGACCGCGCCGCGCAGCCCGACCCAGGAGATGAACAGCTTCTCGCGCCAATGAAAGCCGAACGGCGTCAGGCACAGCATCACGGCGGCCGGCCGCGCGATCAGCATCAGCACCGCCGCGACGCCGAGCGACGGCAACAGGCTGTCGACGATGCGGGCCGGCGACACCAGCAGGCCGAGCAGCACGAACATCACGATCTGGGCCATCCAGGTCACGGCGTCCAGGAATGAGACGATGCTGCGATGCGCCCGCGTCGGCCGGTTGCCGACCGCCAGGCCGGCGAGGTAGACCGCCAGGAAGCCCGAGCCGTGCAGCGACGCGGCGACGCCATAGATGACCAGCGCGCTGGTCATCACGAACGGCGCATGCAGGCCCTGCGACAGGCCGAGCCGGTTCAGCACGATGACGATGGCCCGGCCGCCCAGCATGCCGACCAGACTGCCCAGCGCGATTTCGGTCGCCAGCCGGGCCAGCACGGTCTGCACCGGCAGGTCGCCGAGCATCAGGTACTGCACCAGCAGCAGCGTCATGAACACGGCGAACGGATCGTTGCTGCCGGATTCGACTTCCAGCGTGGCCGCGACCCTTGGGCGCAACCGCAGCCCCCTCGCATGCAGCAGGAAGAACACCGCCGCGGCATCGGTTGAAGCCACCACGGCCCCGACCAGCAGCGACGCAACCCAATCGAGGCCGAATAGATAATGTGTGGCGGGCGCGGTCAGGGCCGCTGTGATCACCACGCCGATCGTCGCCAAGGTCGTGGCCGGCGCCAGTACCGACCGGAAGGTGGCGAACTTGGTGTGCAGTCCGCCGTCGAACAAAATAAGCGCCAGCGCCACCGATCCGACGATGTAGGTGGTTTTGACATCGTCGAATTGAATGCCGAGCGGCCCGGCCTCGCCGGCCAGCATGCCGAGCAGCAGGAACACGACCAGCAGCGGCGCGCCGAACCGCATCGCGATCACGCTCGACAGGATGCCGGCGAGGATCACGATGGCGGCAAGCAGGATGCCGATGCTGACGGTGTCGAGGGTACCCATATGATGTGCAATCTGGCGTGCGAATCTCCGCGCCCATTGGAAAGGCGCACGGCCGGTATGGCAACGATATTCACCCCGGCTATGTAAACGCGCGCGTGCCGTGACACATATCGGGCGCGGAAGACTCGATCAGACCGGCTTGATGGATCCGTCGACCTTCGTATCGGTCGGGATGTTGGCCAGCATCGCCTTGGCAATTTCGTGCTCGCCCCATGATGACGGCGGTGGCGCCATGCTTGGTCAGGTGCGCGACCTCTTCTTCGAGATGCGCCCTCGCGATGATTCTCAATCCCGGATTGATCATGCGGGCCTGCGCCACCACCTGACCGCCCTCGAACGCATCCGGGATCGCGACCAGCAGGCACCGGGCCGCCGCGAGGTTGGCGGCCCCGATGACATTCGGGTCCGCGGCATTGCCGGTGATCACCTCGGTGCCGGCTTCGCGCAGCGCCCGGGTGCTGTCTTGATTGTCCTCGATCACCAGCAGCCGCGTCGGCGTGCCATGCAGCACCGACGTCACATAGCCGCCGACCCGGCCATGGCCGACCAGCACGACATGATCGGTCTGCTGGCTGACCGGCAGCGGTTCACGGCTCGCGGGTTGCGACGCCTCGGCATCCTGTGCCGCATCGGTCGCCTTGGTCCGGTGCGCCAGCAGGCGGTCCAATGCCGCGAAGAACAGCGGATTGAGCAGGATCGACAGAATGGCCCCGGCCAGGATCAGGTCGCGGCCACGCTCGGGCAGCAGGCCGAGCGAGACGCCGAGCCCGGCCAGGATGAACGAGAACTCGCCGATCTGGGCGAGGCTGGCCGAGATGGTCAGCGCAGTGGCGGTCGGGTAGCCGAACAGCCGCACGATGGCGAACGCGGCCAGTGATTTGCCGACCACGATGATCAGGATGGTGGCCAGGATCGGCCACGGCTCGTGCAGCAGGATGGCCGGATCGAACAGCATGCCGACCGAGACGAAGAACAGCACCGCGAACGCATCGCGCAGCGGCAGCGTCTCGGAGGCGGCACGCTGGCTCAGCGCGGATTCGCTCAGGATCATGCCGGCGAAGAATGCGCCGAGCGCGAACGACACGTCGAACATCACCGAGGCGCCGTAGGCAACGCCGAGCGCAATAGCCAGCACCGCCAAGCGGAACAGTTCGCGCGAGCCGGTATGGGCGACGTAATGCAGGATCCACGGGATCACCCGGCGGCCGATGATCAGCATGAAGGCGACGAAGCCGGCGACCTTGGCCAGCACCAGTCCGATCGGCAGCAGCAGGCCGGTGAGGTTGCCGGCCGCCGCGGTCTCGCCCTTCAGGATGCCGGCGAGCGCCGGCAGCAGCACCAGCGTCAGGACCATCGCCAGGTCTTCGACGATCAGCCAGCCGACCGCAATGCGCCCCCGGTCGGTGTCGATCAGCCGGCGCTCCTGCATCGCGCGCAGCAGTACCACGGTGCTGGCGACCGACAGCGCTAGGCCGAATACCAGGCCGCCGCCGAGCGGCCAGCCCAGCGCATAAGCTAGGCCCATGCCGAGCAGCGTCGCGACCGTGATCTGGACCACCGCGCCCGGTATCGCGATCTTGCGGACCGACAGCAAATCCTGCAGCGAGAAATGCAGCCCGACGCCGAACATCAGCAGAATGACGCCGATCTCGGCGAGTTCATTGGCGATGTTCTGGTCGGCCACGAAGCCCGGCGTGAAGGGTCCCAGCAGAATGCCGGCCGCCAGATAGCCGACCAGCGGCGATATCCGGATGCGCTGCGCCAGCGCGCCGAAAATGAAGGCCAGCACGAGGCCGGCGACGATCGTCGAAAGCAGAGGGGTATGGTGCGGCATGACGCCGTCCTACACGAGCAATGTGCACTCGGTGAGACGACGGTGTGCCGCACCGCTCTTCTTCCCTCACCCCGCTTTAGCGGGAGGCGATTGAAACCTCCGTCATGGCCGGGCTTGTCCCGGCCATCCACGTCTTGCTTGCCGCCATGCAGTTAAGACGTGGATGCCCGGCACAAGGCCGGGCATGACGAACTTTGACCAAAGTGCAAATTTTATCGGCCGCCGAAGCCTCGTTAAAACCCGACCTGATCGCCGCCCTTGAGCGCGAGAATCTCGCGGGCCTCGTCCGGGCTGGCGATCTCGAGGCCGAGGCCCTCGATGATCTTGCGTACATTGGTGACCTGCTGGGCGTTGGTCTCGGCCAGCTTGCCGGGCCCGATCCACAGCGAATCCTCGAGGCCGACCCGCACATTGCCGCCCATCGCGGCCGACATCGCGGCGATCGGCATCTGGGCACGACCGGCGCCGAGCACCGACCATTGATAGTTCTCGCGGCCGAGCAGACGGTCGGCGGTGCGGCGCATCATCATCACGTCTTCGGGATGCGTGCCGATGCCGCCCAGAATGCCGAACACCGACTGCACGAACAGCGGCGGCTTCACCAGCCCGCGCTCCAGGAAATGCGCGAGATTATACAGGTGGCCGATGTCGTAGCACTCGAACTCGAACCGCGTGCCGTTGTCCATGCAGGTCTTCAGGACGAATTCGATGTCCTTGAAGGTGTTGCGGAAGATCAGATCCCGCGTGCCTTCTAGATAGGGCTGCTCCCAGTCATGCTTGAAATTCTTGTAGCGGTTCAGCATCGGGAACAGCGCGAAATTGATCGAGCCCATGTTCAGGCTGGCGACTTCCGGCTTGAGCTCCGCCGCCGGCTTGACCCGTTCCTCGACCATCATGGTCGGCGAGCCGCCCGAGGTCAGGTTGATGACCACGTTCGACGCCTGCTTGATGCGCGGCAGGAACCTGGCGAACGCCGCCGACGTCTGGTCCGGCCGTCCGGTCTGCTCGTTGCGGGCATGCAGATGTACGATGGCGGCGCCGGCCTCGGCGGCGCCGATCGCCGCCTCCGCGATCTGGTCGGCCGTGATCGGCAGATGCGGCGACATGGTCGGCGTGTGAATCGCACCGGTGACGGCGCAGGTAATGATGACTTTGTTCTTCGCCATTATTTTGTAACGCCCGGGCGCTCCCTGATTTCAGCGGGGCGCATCCTAGGCGAGGCGCCCGGAGAATGCGACACGCAAGGCGCACCGCAGCGTGGTACAGCGCATACCTCTCAAACGCTCCGCAGGGCTGCCATGCCGGGGACTCCATGGCGCCGGGCCGCGCCGCCGCGTATCTCTGCTGTACCGAATTGTGAGACCCACCTTGCTCGCTCCCGAAAAACCTGCCCCCTGGATGCCGCCCGTGATGCTCGGCGTCTTGTGCGGCGCCGGCGCCGCGCTGTTCTGGGCGATCGGGCTAGTGGCGGCGCGACACGGTATTCAGATCGGATTTTCGCCGTCTGACATCTCGCTGCACCGCTACGTGTGGTCGGCGTTCCTGTTCCTTCCGCTGATTGCGACCGGCCACCTGACCGGGCCCGGCGCCATCGGCTGGGGCCGCAGCTTCACGCTGACGCTGTTCGCCGGGCCGCTGCTGTCGATCCTGAGCTATGCGGGTTTTCTGCTGGTGCCGCTCGGCCATGGCGGACTGATTCAGCCGTCCACCGCGGCGCTGGTCGGCCTGATCCTGGCCAGTGTCGTGCTCAAGGAGAAGCTGCCGCTGACGCGGGCGATCGGCGCGCTCACCATCGTGGTCGGCCTCGCGGCGATCGCCGCCGAAGCGCTGACCACCATCGGCACCCATGGCCTGCTCGGCGACCTGTCGTTCATGGCGGCCGGGACATGCTTTGCGATCTTCGGCATGCTGCTGCGGCTATGGCGCATCCAGCCGACCCGCGGCACGGTCGTGGTCAGCATCCTGTCGCTATTCTACGTGCCGGTGCACGGACTGCTGTTCGGCTTCCACAGCGTGATCGCGGCGGGTTGGTACGAGAATTTTATTCAGGCGGTGGTCCAGGGCATCTTCGCCGGACCGCTGTCGATTTTCCTGTTCGCCCGCGCGGTGGTGCTGCTCGGCGTCAGCCGCGCGGCGGTGTTCCCAGCCTTGGTGCCGCCGTTCACGCTGCTGACCGGCTATCTGATCCTCGGCGAGGTGCCGAGCGTCGTGCAGTTGATCGGACTCGCCATCGTGGCGGTCGGGTTTCGGTTGACGCAGAAGAGTTGAAGCGGAAGAATTGAGGCGCTTTTTTTTCCTTCTCCCCGCGTGCGGGGAGAAGGTGGCGAGCGTTCTTACGCGAGCCGGATGAGGGGGCGTTTAGGCAGCATACTGCGGTGAGGCCCCCTCACCCGACTTGCTCGCGTTGCTCGCAAGCCACCCTCTCCCCGCACGCGGGGCGAGGGAAAGTAAGCGCCGTCTACTCCGGCCCCGCATACTTCCCGGCGGTCTCCGGGAACAGCCATTTCACGATCTTCATCTTCGAGATATCGACGGTGGCGTCCATGTGCAGGAAGATCGCGGCGTCGCGGAACAGCTTTTCGATGCCGAAGTCGAGCATCACGCCGTTGCCGCCATGCAGCTCCAGCGCGTGCTGCGCGACCTTCATGATTTCCTCGGACGCATACACCTTGGCCATATTGCACAGCACGTCGGCGTCGGCCGCCTTGTCGTCGACCGCGCGCGACGCCTGCTCCAGCAGGGCCCGCACCGCTGCAATGCGCGTCGCCATGTCGCCGATGCGCAACGCCACCGCCTGATGCTTGATCAGGATGCGGCCGCCCTGCACGTAGTTCTGAACATATTCGGCGGTGCGCTCGAAGCAGGCGACGCCGACCCCGAGATTCTTCGCCGCCTGGATGATCTTGCCCGGACGGAAATACACGCCGGCCTGCGCCAGCGCCTCGCCTTCGACCAGCAGATGGTCCTCGGGAACGCGCATGTCCTCGAACACCAGTTCACCGTTGTTCATGAAACGGCAGCCCATGGTCTCGTTGCAGCGCGCCACCGTGAGGCCGGGTGTGTCGCGCGGCACCAGGAACGATGACGTGCCCTGCAGCATGCCGACTTTCGGATTGGTATTGGCATAGACCACATAGAGCCCGGCATCGTAGCCGTTGGAGATGAACTGCTTGCGGCCGTTGATCACCCACTCGTTGCCGTCCTTGACGGCGCGGGTCTGCATCGCGGCTTCCGGCACATTGTAAGGCAGCCAGCGGTCCGAAGCACCGCGCGGCTCGGTCAGGCAATGCGCCAAAAGGAATTGCGGATCTTCGACCAGACGTTTGAACCACTTTTCCTGAAGGTGCCGGGGCGCGAAAGTGCGCAGCAGCACCGACACCTTCCAGTTCTGCACCAGCTTGTCGGCCAGACCTGAATCGCCGCGCGCGATCTCCTCGGCGATCAGCGCGAAGGTCTGAACTTCCGATTCCTTGTCGAGTTCGACGCCGCCGAACTCTTCCGGCACCGCCAGCGTCCGGATGCCGATCTTGTCGGCGCCTTCCAGGATCGAATCCGGCAGGCGGCTGCCCGGGTTCATGTCCCATTCGCGCTTCCAGTCGCCACGAATGAACGGCGTCACCACGTCGTCGACGAAGGCGCGGCAGCTTTCGCGCATCATGCGCTGTTCTTCGGACAGGGACATTTCGGCTCCAATCGGCTGTTATTTCAGGCGCCAACCTATAGCCGACAGCAGGGTGCCGAACAGTTGGCGGGCTGCGAATGTCCGAAACGCGACATCAATTGTCCGTTGGACTGTCGCTTTTCGCATCGCGGCGCAGCATCGCCGAGAACGCGCTGGCCGTATAGCCGAGGTCCGAGGCCACCACCTTGGCCGGCGTGCCCTGCGCCAGATGCGCCACCGCATAGGACCGGTGCAGCATCTGCCGCCACTGCCGGAAGCCGATGCCGAGTTCACGATCGAACAGCCGCGACACCGTCTTGGCCGTGAGCCCGGCCGCAGCCGCATGCTCGTCCAGCGAGATTTTCAGCGACGGCTCGGCAATCACGCGACGGCACAACGCAAGGAGCCTATCCGACGCCGGCATCGGCACCGGCGACACACCGCGCGGCGCCGCCCGCAATTCCTCGACGATCAGACCCATCAGCAGCTTCTCACGATGTTCGAGCGGACGCTCGACGTCGATGTGCAATGCGGCCACGATCAACTCCCGCAGCAGCGGACTGACCTCCATCACCTCGCAGCCGAAGCTCCAATGCTCGGAGTCTTTCAGGTACAGCGACGCGAGGTCCACCTCGGTCAACATCTGGGTGACATGGACGCAGTCCGGCGGCAGCCAGACGCCGCGCTGTGGCGGCACGATCCAGGAGCCTTTGTCGGTCTCGACCGACAGCACGCCCGACGACGCATAGAGCAGTTGCGGCCAGGGGTGCGCATGGGCACTGACGCAATGGCCGCGCGGATAATGCCGGACAACAGGAGCAAAAGACGACAATTCGGTCACGTTTGGGGTCCCGGCGGGGAGAAGCATGTCATCAAACTAACATCGAACAGTCGCTAGATCGCGCAAAGATTCGAGACGCGAGGAGAATACCTTGACGGCCAGCGTGCCCGCCACCGACGACCGTCTGAGCCGCGCGGTACGGAGCCGCTCCGTACTGTCGCGCCAGGGCTTTCTTGAATTCCTGTTTGCGCGGGCTTTCAAGGGGCTGGTCTATCCGCAGATCTGGGAAGACCCGGAAATCGACCTCGAAGCACTGGCGCTGACGCCCGACAGCCACGTGGTCGCGATCGCGTCCGGCGGCTGCAACATCCTGTCCTATCTGATCGCCGACCCGGCCCGCATCACCGCCGTCGACCTCAACACCGCGCATGTGGCGCTGAACCGCCTCAAACTGACTGCGGCGCAGCATCTGCCGACACGCGGAGCGTTCTACCGGCTGTTCGGCGCCGCCGACCAGGACGCCAATGTCGATCTGTACTGGCGCTTTCTGGCGCCGCATCTCGACGCCGAGAGCCGTGCCTATTGGGAGCAGCGGCGCCATTTCGGAATGGGCGCACGGCGCATCTCGGTGTTTTCGAAGAATTTCTACCGGCACGGGCTGCTCGGCCGCTTCATCGGCCTCGGCCACGCGGTGGCTAAACTGTACGGCATCGATCCCCGTGATGTGTTGCGCGCCAAGACGATGGCCGAGCAGCGCACCTACTTCAACACCGTGCTGGCGCCGCTGTTCGACAAGCGCTTCATCCGCTGGGCCGCGTCGAGCAAAGTGTCGCTATACGGTCTCGGCATTCCGCCGGCGCAATACGCGGCGTTGGCGTCCGCCGGCTCCGGCGGCATGGCGTCCGTGCTGCGTGGCCGCGTCGAGAAGCTGACCTGCGACTTCAGTCTCAAAGACAATTATTTCGCCTGGCAGGCGTTCGGCCGCTCTTACGCCGACGACGGCATGGGACCGCTGCCGCCCTATTTGCGGCCGACGCATTTCGATGCCGTTCGGACAAGGGCCGACCGCGTCGAGGTGCTGAACCGCTCGTTCACCGAATATCTGGAAGGTTGCCCGGACGCTTCGCGCGACCGTTACATCCTGCTCGACGCGCAGGACTGGATGACCGACGCGCAGTTGAACGCATTGTGGCGCGAGATCACCCGCACCGCCAAACCCGGCGCCCGCGTCATCTTCCGCACCGCGGCCGAGCCGAGCCTGCTGCCGGGCCGGCTCAAAGACGACGTGCTGTCGCGCTGGCGCTACGAGGCCGAGCAATCGCTCGACTTCGGCGCGCGCGATCGCTCGGCGATCTATGGCGGCTTCCACCTCTACGTTTTCGAAGGATGATGCGATGAGCATGATCTCCAACAACACCGCCGACAACACGGCCTTGATGAACCGGATCTACCGGCGTCAACGCCATTTCTACGATCTCACGCGCAAATACTATCTGCTCGGCCGCGACCGCGTAATCGACCGGCTGCACGCCGACGGCCGCGTCCGCGTGCTGGAGATCGGCTGCGGCACCGGCCGCAACCTGATCCTGGCGGCGGAGCGTTATCCGGACGCGCGCTTGTTCGGTATCGACGTCTCGACCGCGATGCTGACGTCCGCGATCGACAAGATCGACAGCGCCGGCTTGGCGTCGCGGCTGCGCGTCGGCCATGGCGACGCGGCCGTGTTCGATCCGACCCGGTTGTTTGGGCGGCAGACCTTCGAGCGCATCTTTGTCTCGTACAGCCTGTCGATGATCCCGCGCTGGGAAGCATCATTGGACCGCGCCATCGCCATGCTGGCGCCGGGCGGCGAACTGCATATCGTCGATTTCGGCGGCCAGCGGCGCCTGCCGCGCACGTTCAAATATCTGTTGCGGCGCTGGCTGGCGCTGTTTCACGTCACGCCGCGTGACGGGCTGGAAAAGTTTTTGACCGACCGCGCCATCGCGGCCGGCGCCACGCTGACCATCGAGCGGCCGTATCGCGACTACGCGCAGTATTTGAAGTTTACGAAGAAGGTTTAATCCATTCCACGGACATTATTCCGACCTCACCCTGAGGAGCCCGCCCTTGCGGGCGTCTCGAAGGGCGAGGTCGGCCTCATAGAATTTGAGGCACCGGCCGCCGCATCCTTCGAGACGCCGCCGTCGCTTCGCTCCGTCGGCTCCTCAGGATGAGGCGGGTTAGGTGTGCGAGCTCCTTCAAGAACTCGCCCATCCGGTCCAGCGCCTTGAGAATGTTCTCGGTCGAGTTGGCATAGCTCAGCCGCACATAGCCCTCGCCCAGGATACCGAAGTCCGGCCCGCCGATGATGGCGACGCCGGCCTCTTCCAGCAGCGATGACGCCAGCGGCTTCGCCTTCCAGCCGGTCTTCGACACATTCGGGAACGCATAGAACGCGCCCTTCGGCACCGCGCAAGACACGCCCGGCAATTTATTCAGCCCCTCGACCACGATTTTTCGCCGCTTGTCGAACTCGGCGACCATGCGGTGCACTTCGTCCTGCGGACCGGTGAGCGCGGCCAGCCCGGCATATTGCGCCGAGGCGTTGACGCAGGAATGCAGGTTGACGGCGAGCTTCCTCGCATAGTCGTACAGCTTGCCGGGCCACACCGCATAGCCGAGCCGCCAACCGGTCATTGCGTAGGTCTTCGACCAGCCATTGAGCAGGATCAGCCGGTCGCGGATCGACGGATACGACAGCAGGCAGACGTGGCTCTCCCCGTCATAGACCATCTGGTCGTAGATCTCGTCCGACATGATGGCGAGATCCGGAAATTTTTCCAGGCCCGCGACCAGCCTGTCGACCTCACTCTTGGGCGTCACGCCGCCGGTCGGATTGGCGGGCGAATTCAAAATCAAAAGGCGGGTCTTCTGCGTGATCAGGCTCAGCGTTTCTTCGGCCGAGAACGCGAAGCCGTTCTTCTCGCGGACAGGCACCGGCACCGGCGTCGCGCCGGTGAACTCGATCATCGAGCGGTAGATCGGAAAGCCCGGATCCGGATACATGATCTCAACGCCCGGCTCGCCGAACATCAGGATCGCCATGAACATGGTCGGCTTGCCGCCCGGCATGATCATCACTTCGTCGGGCGAGACCTCGACCTTGTAGCGCTTGTGCAAATCGGCCGCGACCGCTTCGCGCAGCGGCACGATGCCGTTGGCGGCGGTGTAGCCGTGGTGGCCATCGCGCAGCGCCTTGATGGCGGCCTCGACGATGTGATCGGGGGTGCGGAAATCCGGCTGGCCGATGCCGAGATTGATCACGTCACGGCCCTGCGCGATCAGCGCATTGGCCCGCGCCAGCACCGCGAAGGCGTTTTCCTCACCGATCCGGTCGAAGGCGGCAATCGTCTTGAGCACGGCAGTTCTCCCTGCGTCCTGTTCTGAGATCGGAATCATGGCGACCCTGCCATCATCCGGTGTCCACGCAAATACCTTTCCACCGTCAATTCCGGTTGGTAGGATTTTGTCACAACCTTAAGAGCGCCGAAAAACGGGCCTGAACCGGACTTGAGGCAAAGACTCGGGGGAAGTCGTGGCAGCACAGGATGGCGAAACGCCGGGCCTGAAAAGCATGGCCGTCGGTGGTCTCGTATGTGTCATCGGCCTCGCGGTGACCATCGGCACCGCGTCCGCCGGCGGCAACAAATTCGTGGTCGCCTGGGGCGCCATTCTGTTCGGCGGCATTCAGTTTTTCTGGGGGCTTGTCCAGTACATGAGCGCGCCCTCCCCGGCCGGACCGCCGGTCGCCATGACCCTGGACATGCTGCCGGTCGGCCCGCGCACCCTGGTCGAGATAATGTGCAGCGTCGTGCATCGGCACGAAGAGCCAAGCGCGGCCGAACTCGCCGCGCTTCGCCGTGTGATCGTCGAGAGGCTCAACGGCGTGCTGCTGGACGAGACCCTGAAAGAACTGGCGCGAACGAGTCCGAAATCGGGCGCCGATATCGTGGCTAAGCTATCGCAACGCAAACCCGACCTCGACCGGGCGACCAAGGATGCCATCATCACCGGTTGCTTCGCCGTGATGACGGCCGACGGCCCACGCGCCTATGTGGTGCCTGTTCTGACCGAAATGGCCACGGCGATGGGCATGGCCGAACATCAGCTCAAGGAGCTTCTGCACGAGCGTATCCGCGCCTTCGACGGCAAGGACATCAGCCTGATTATTTCGCTCGATCCGGCCTTCGCACGCCAGGGCGGACAGCAGCGTTTCAGTTTTGCCAATGCGGTCCCGTGCGCGGCCTGCAACGGCACCGGTTGCAATACCTGCGGCGAGACCGGCCGTGTGCCGGGCCAGACCACGCTGACCATGACGTTTCCGGCCAATGTAAAAAATGGCGATAAATTCCGGCTGGACGATCGCGGCGGAACGCCCGTTCCGGGCGGGCTCGCCGGAACGCTGTTTGTCACGGCCGAAATTGTCCGGGCGGCCGCCACATAAGCCGACACCTCAAGGTAGCGCTTACTTGGTCTTGCCGCGGCGGCCTTGCGCGCCGGCTTTGTGGCCGATCTGGACTTCGGCCATCCGCATCACCTCGAAGATGATGGCCACCGACCAGCCGATCAGCAGCAGCCCGTTCAGCGCCGTGATCGGACCGGTCAGCCGATGGCCGGGCTCCGGCACCGGTTCGCCATAGCCAAGGGCGGTATAGTTTTCGAAGGCGAATTCGAACGTATTGACGGTTGCCTTCGGGATCACATCCGCGAGGCGATAGTAGGTCGCCCACACTCCCACTTCGACCACATGCGCGACCATCAGCACCGTGACCGTAATGGTCAGGAGCGCCGACAGACGGCCGAATACGCCGAGATGATCGGTGACCGAAGCGGTTCGCCGTGTCGCGACCACGATCAGCCCGGTCATCATCGCGTGGATGCCGAAATTGATGAAGCTGACCAGAGCGCCGAGCAGAAGATTCGCCGTCATTCCTGCCCACCCATGGTACCCGCCCTGCTAAGCTTGTGTTCCGGCCAGACTTCAGCGCATCCTCGCCACAAAATCAAACCATTGCGATTGTATCAGGTTGCGATCGTAGCCGGAGGACACCATGGCGGACGATTTCGACCCACCGCATCCACGGGGCAAAACCCGCCGCTCGCAATTCTGGTTCGACAATCCGGACAACACGTCGATGACCGCGCTCTATCTGGAGCGCTACCTCAATTTCGGGCTGACCGCTAAGGAACTGCGCTCCGGCAAGCCGATCATCGGCATCGCGCAGACCGGCTCGGATTTGTCGCCCTGCAACCGCCACCACATCGATCTCGCCAAACGCGTGCGCGAAGGCATCTTGAGCGCCGGCGGCATCGCGTTCGAATTCCCGACGCATCCGATCCAGGAAACCGGCAAGCGCCCGACCGCCGCGCTCGACCGCAACCTCGCTTATCTCGGCCTCGTCGAAGTGCTGTTCGGCTATCCGCTGGACGGCGTCGTGCTGCTGACCGGCTGCGACAAGACCATGCCGGCGTGCCTGATGGCGGCCGCGACCGTGAACATTCCGGCCATCGTGCTGTCCGGCGGGCCGATGTTGAACGGCTGGTGGAAGGGCGAACGGGCCGGTTCCGGCACCATCATCTGGCAGGCGCGCCAGGAACTCGCCATCGGCAACATCGACGCGGAGGAGTTCCTAGAGATCGCGTCCGCCAGCGCGCCCTCGATCGGCCATTGCAACACCATGGGCACCGCCTCGACCATGAACGCGCTCGCCGAAGCGCTCGGCATGAGCCTGCCGGGCTGCGCCGCGATCCCGGCGCCGTATCGCGAACGGCCGCAAATGGCGTTCAACACCGGCGTGCGCGCGGTCGAGATCGTCAATCAGAACATCAAGCCATCCGACATTCTGACCCGTACGGCATTCGAGAACGCCATTATGGCGTGCTCGGCGATCGGCGGCTCGACCAATGCGCCGATCCACATCAACGCCATCGCGCGACATATCGGTGTGCCACTCAGCATCCAGGATTGGGAGACGGTCGGCTGGGACATTCCGCTGCTGGTCAACATGCAGCCGGCCGGCAAATATCTCGGCGAGGAGTTCCACCGCGCCGGCGGCGTGCCGGCGGTGCTGCACGAATTACATAAGGCCGGCCGCCTGCATGGCGACGCCATGACGATCAACGGCCGCAGCATCGGCGAGAACGTCGCGCGCAGCGAAGCGCAGGACCGCGACGTGATCCTGCCCTACGACAGACCGATGAAATCGCAGGCCGGCTTTCGCGTGCTGTCCGGCAATCTGTTCGACGCCGCCATCATGAAGACCAGCGTGATCTCGGAAGACTTTCGCTCGCGCTATCTGTCCGATCCAACGGACATGAACGCCTTCGAGGGCCGCGCCGTGGTGTTCGAAGGGCCGGAGGATTATCACCATCGCATCGAAGACCCGGCGCTCGGCATCGATTCGCGCACGCTGCTGTTCATGCGCGGCGTCGGACCGATCGGCTATCCGGGCAGCGCCGAAGTCGTCAACATGCAGCCGCCGGCCGCGCTGATCGAACAGGGTATCACCGAACTGCCCTGCATCGGCGATGGCCGCCAGTCGGGCACGTCAGGTTCGCCGTCGATTCTCAACGCCTCGCCCGAAGCCGCGGCCGGCGGCGGCCTCGCGCTGCTGCGCACCGGCGACCGCGTCCGCATCGACCTCAACAAAGGCACCGCCAATATTCTGATCTCGGACACCGAACTGGCGGAGCGGCGCACCGCGCTTGAGGTCGCTGGCGGCTTTCCGTATCCGGCCAACCAAACGCCCTGGCAGGAGATCCAGCGCGCCATGGTCGATCAGCTCGCCGACGGCATGGTGCTCAAGCCGGCGGTCAAATATCAGCGCGTCGCGCAGAAAGCCGTGCCGCGCGACAATCATTGATGCACGCGCGGCGTATCGCACCTCGAAGCTTTAGCCCTGACCGAAATGAAGCTTTGGCCCTGACCGAAATGTAGATCATGGCCCATTGCATTACGTGATGGATCGATCACCATAATGCGTTATCGCGGTGCGCTGCGCCGTGGCACCTTGCATTGTCCGTGAAGCAGGATCGAACCATGCCCAACACCCGCCCCTCGGCCGCCGACAAACGCCGCGTCTTTCGTCAAATGCACGACAGCGGCTGCTTCGTGCTGCCCAATCCGTGGGACATCGGCAGCGCGCGTTATCTGCAAGGGCTCGGCTTCAAGGCACTGGCCACCACCAGCGCCGGCTTCGCGTTCAGTCAGGGGTTAGCCGACGGTGCCTATAGCCGCGACGTGGCGCTGGCGCATTGCCGCGAGATGGCGGAGGCGACCGACGTGCCGATCAATGTTGACTATGAAGGCGGCTATGCGGACGATCCGGCCGGCGTCGCCGAAAGCGTGACGCTGTGCTGCGAGACCGGCATCGCCGGGCTTTCGATCGAGGATTCGACACAGGACCCGGCCACGCCGCTGTACGATTTCGATCTGGCGCTGGCGCGCGTCAAGGCGGCCCGCACGGCCATCGACCGGAGCGGCCAAGACGTGGTGTTCACCGCGCGCAGCGAGGGCTTCATTCGCGGCCGGCCGGACCTTGATGAGACCATTCGGCGGCTGAAGGCCTATGCGGCCGCCGGCGCCGATTGCCTGTACGCGCCCGGCATCAAAACCCGTGAGCAGATCGAGGCTGTCGTAAAGGCCGTCGCGCCGAAGCCGGTGAATTTCCTGATGGCGACCGCGACGAACTTCTCTGTCGACGACCTTGCCCAGATGGGTGTGCGCCGCATCAGCACCGGCGGCTCGATGGCCCGCGTCGCCTGGACGGCGTTTACCCGTTCGGCGCGCGAGATTGCTGAGCACGGCACGTTCAAAAGCTTCGACGGCACGATGACGAATCCGGAACTCAACGCCTTCTTTCGCGACGACGTGAAGTCGCGATCATGACGGTAGAGTCCGAGCCGTTGCCGACAACCGGGCAGCCGGTCGGCCCGAAGGTCGATACCACGCCGGCGCAAGGGCCGGGGCCGGTCGTGTTGCAAGGCCGTTACGGAAGCGTCGAGCGGCTCGACCCGGCGCGTCACGGCGCGGCGCTGTGGCAGAACGTGCGCGACCATGATGGCGTCTGGACCTATATGTCGGCTTACGGTCCGTTCGCCGACGAGGCCGCGTTCATGGACTGGCTGGCCGGCCGCGTGCCGCTCGACGATCCGTATTCCTATGCTGTCGTCGATGCGGCGGGCCGGGCGGTCGGGATCTCGACGCTGATGGAAATCCGCCCGCCGATGCGCTGCGTCGAAGTCGGCCACATCGTGTATTCGCCGGCCCTGCAACGCACACCGCTCGGCACCGAGGCGCAGTATCTATTGGCCGGCTACGCCTTCGAGACGCTCGGCTACCGGCGCTACGAATGGAAATGCAATGCGCTCAACGCGCCGTCCCGCCGCGCCGCCTTGCGTTATGGCTTTACGTTCGAGGGTATTGCCCGGCAGGCGATGATCGCCAAGGGCCGCAATCGCGACACCGCCTGGTTCTCGATGCTCGATACGGAATGGCCGGCCCGCAAGGCCGCGTTCGAGGCGTGGCTGTCGCCGGATAATTTTGATGCTGAGGGACGGCAGAGGCGCGGACTCAATGCTTTTGCGGCCTCGGTCTGACCCTACTCCGACCTCACCCTGAGGAGCATGGCGCAGCCATGCGTCTCGAAGGGCGAGGTCGGCCGAATGGGCCGCCCCATCCTTCGAGACGCCGCAAGAGCGGGCTCCTCAGGATGAGGCGGATTGACTGCGGGGCGAGGGAAAAAGCTACGGCTTCATGCCGGCCGGGGCGACCTGTTCGTTCTTCAGCCCGATATCGTCGAACGCCTTGCGGGCCAGACCCGAGGCTTTCGCTTCCTCGATGAACGCCGTTACATAGGCCAGCGCCGCCGGCTTGCCCTTGGGCACCGCGACCGCCGTCGTCGAATTCAGAAAGCCGCCATCGAGAATGCGCGAGCCGGGGATCTTGGCCGCGACGCCGCCGAGCGAGGCGCGACCGAGCGCGATGGCGTCGGCCTTGCCGGCCAGCACCATCTCGATGGCATCGTCCGGGCTCTTCAGCGAGATATGCGTCGCGTTCGGCGAGGCGCGGTTGGAGGCGCGGAACGTCGCCGTATCGGTCACGCCCGCGATGCGGACGCCGGCCTTGTTGGCATCCTCGACTTTCTGGATCGCGGTGGCGCCGGGCGCCACCAGATAGGTGCTTTGCAGCAGATGATACGGGCTGCCGAAATCGAGCACCTTCTTGCGCTCGTCGTCGACCGGCATGAAGGCCAGATCCCACACACCGGTGGCGGCTGCCTTCTGAATCTCGCCCGACCCCGCATAGGGCACGTACTCAACCGGCACGTTGAGCTTCTTGGCCATGGCAGTGGACAGATCGATGGTGACGCCGCGATACTTTCCGGTCGCCTCATCTTTGAGAACATAAATGCCGGAGGGCGCCGGCCCGACCGCGATCGCAACCCGGATCTTGCCGGTCGGAGCCAGTTCCTTGAGCGCCATATCCTTGTTAATCGAAGCATCGTCAGCGCGGGCGGGCGCGGCCAGGAGCAATGCGGCCGCAATGATGCCGTAGGTCGTGTGCAAATACATGGGTGTTCCTCCAACGCTTATTTGTTTTGTGGCCCGCAAGCGCGGACAGGTCTTATGCTAGCATAGCTTGAGAGACGGATGGAAATCCGCAGGTAACACAAAAGCGGGAGACGCTGATGGCCGGACGGTTGAAGGGCAAACTGGCGCTGGTCACCGCCGCCGGCCAGGGCATCGGCCGTGCCATCGCGGTGGCCTTCGTGGCCGAAGGCGCGCACGTGATCGCGACCGATCTCGACGCCAACAAGCTCAAGGGTCTGCGCGGCGCCGAGCGGGCCGCGCTCGATGTGCGCTCGACCGAGGGCGTCCAGGCGTTCGCCAAATCGACGCTCAAGGAATTCGGCACGCCAGATATTCTGATGAACTGCGCCGGCTATGTGCATCAAGGCAGCGTGCTCGACTGCTCGGAAGAAGATTGGGATTTCTCCTTCGACCTGAACGTCAAGTCGATGCACCGCATGCTGCGCGCGTTCCTGCCGGCGATGCTGAAGAATGGCGGTGGGTCGATCGTCAACATCTCGTCGGCGGTGTCCTCGATCAGCGGACTGCCCAACCGCTACGCTTATGGCGCGACGAAGGCCGCCGTGATCGGACTGACCAAGGCGGTCGCCGCCGACTTCATCCGCAAGGGCATCCGCTGCAACGCCATCTGCCCCGGCACCATCGTGTCGCCGTCGTTCGAGCAGCGCGTCATCGCGGTGTCGAAGGCCACCGGCAAAAAGCTGAAAGCCGTGCGGCAGGACTTCACCGACCGCCAGCCGATGGGGCGCCTCGGCACCGCCGAGGAAGTCGCCGCGTTGGCGGTGTTTCTGGCCAGCGACGAGTCGCGCTATATCACCGGTCAGCCGCATCTGGTGGACGGAGGATTGGCGCTATGACCCGCTTTCGATCTTACGCATGGCTCGCAGCCGGACTGATGTTCTCAAGCGTTATGCCGGCGCTGGCGCAGAACTGCACGCGCAACGCCAGCGCGATCACCTGCGACGACGGCCGGGTCGGCACCTTCACGGGCGACGCCATCGTGTGGCCGGACGGCACCACCTCGCGCCCCGGCCCGCATCCGAGCGTGATCATTGGCCACAAGCCCTCGGTCCAGGTCGGCCCCGGGGTGTTCGTCGGCCAGGGCAAGGGCTCGGTGCCGCTCGACAACCCGAACGCGCCGAACAAGCTGCAATGCGCCGTGGTCGACAACATCCCGTATTGTCACTGAG
>JAQGJU010000017.1 GCA_028290465.1 Xanthobacteraceae bacterium
CGGCTGCTGGCACGAAGTTAGCCGGGGCTTCTTCTACGGGTACCGTCATTATCTTCCCCGTCGAAAGGACTTTACAACCCTAGGGCCTTCATCATCCACGCGGCATGGCTGGATCAGGCTTGCGCCCATTGTCCAATATTCCCCACTGCTGCCTCCCGTAGGAGTCTGGGCCGTGTCTCAGTCCCAGTGAGGCTGATCATCCTCTCAGACCAGCTACTGATCGTCGCCTTGGTGAGCCATTACCTCACCAACTAGCTAATCAGACGCGGGCCGATCTTTCAGCGATAAATCTTTCCCCTTACGGGCGTATTCGGTATTAGCCAAAGTTTCCCTTGGTTGTTCCGAACTGAAAGGTACGTTCCCACGTGTTACTCTCCCGTCTGCCGCTCCTGTATTGCTACAGGCGCTCGACTTGCATGTGTTAAGCCTGCCGCCAGCGTTCGCTCTGAGCCAGGATCAAACTCTCAAGTTGAACAGAGAACTTTGAACCGGCTAGTCACATCGTTTGACAGGGTCCCACCATTCTCCGTGCGTGCGTGTCATACGAACGACTTGCATCGCCCGTATGTCATCACCTCACGAAGTAGGTGTAACCTGAAACGTGTACCGCCGAAGTCTCGTTCGACCGCCTCTCTAACAGACAAGTTACCCTGTCCGTCGAGGATGCGGTCCGCAAGGACTCCGCCGTCCACGTTTCTCTTTCTTCTGATTCACTTGTCAAACAACTCGAGATCCTTGCGGACCCCGCTACCGGGAACGTCCCGGAAACCGCCGACGCCTATGCATCCGATTTTATTCGGATGCTTCATCACCGCGTTACAGTGAAGGGCTTCAGAGGCACGTCGGCCCGCCGAGAGACGGCAGCGCCGCGGCCAGTGGCGGCTATATACGTCCAGCCATTTTGCCTGTCAACACCCGTTGTCAGCGAAAGCGCGTAGTTCTCACAGAAAGCCCGAATGACGCGGGAAACCGCGTATATTTTAATGCTGCGCCGCAGCGAGGGCCCTCCCCCTGGAGCCCTGCGCCGCACTCGGGCCACATTCCTACGGCGTTCTTGTCGGTGAGCTGGCGTTTCGCAATTGGGGCAGCTTCTTTCGCGACTTCCACGCCTGTGAAAATCCATTCGGCGGCGCGCATTGACGGACCCGGAACGGGCCGCCATCGTGCCGCAAGCTCGAATCCAGGCCGGTGTCCGTAGCGCGTGCGGACGGGCCGACACGACAGTGATTGTTGGCAAACACTTGCGGCATTACCGGAAGCCTGTCGCTTCCGCCGCGGGTGCAAGGGGACTTCGGTTTGGAGCAAGCCAGGCTGCGCGGCGAATATCGGTTGAGGGCCGGCCCGGATCCGATCGAACTCGGAAACGAGCCCCCGCTTTCGGTCGATGGCGAGTCCAATCATCTCGTCGATCGCCGTCGTATTTCCGTCCAGTGGTTTTCCGGCACGATCCTGACCGGCTTGTGCGGCGCGGCCCTGATGGGCGGCGCCGTTTTCGCGTCGCTGGACGGCGAATCGCATTTCGCCAGCCTGCCGGAGCGCGTCGAGTCGGCGCTGCGCGGCGCCATCGGGGTCGGCGAAAAGCAATCCGCCGCCCGCAAGGCCGACAAGCTGCCGCCGCCCAGCGAAACCAATGTGGCCCGCCAGATCATCCGGGTCTCGACCATGACCAAGGCCGGCCAGCGCGAAGTGGTGCGGGTGCGCCCGTTCGTGCGCATCGCCGGCAACCTGTCGCTGACGGTGTCCGACCTGTCGGCCAATATCCCGGCCTTCAACCCGCAGCGCATGCTGGCGGAAGCGACCCCGGGCGGCGCGGTATCGAGCGAGGACGCGGCCGACGCCGCCGCCCCCGACGCCGAAGTCTCGTTCGTCACCCGCGATCTCGCCGGACAATTGCCGAAGCTGAGGATCGCGGCGCTGCTGCCGATGGACGACATCATCACGCGGGTCCGCGACACCGCGAATTGGACCGGAAACCGCACCGCGGTCGCCGGCATCCAGCCGAGCTATAAATTGGCCTATGCGGCCGAGGGCACGCCGGACCCCTATGCCGGGTTCGAAGCCCGGATCGTTCCCGAGAACATCACCCTGCTGCCGAAGACCGCGACCCAGACCGGCGGCGGCAATGGCTGGAACGAAAAAAACATCATTCTGAAGAAGGGCGAAAGCGTCCCGTCGATCCTGAAAGAACTGAACGCGACGCCGAATGAGATCGCCGCCATCACGGGCGCGCTCGGCGGACGCGGCAAGGAAGGCGCCTTGAAGGAAGGCCAGCGCGTGCGCGTGCTGCTCAGCCCAACCACCGGCGGCCGGCTGCAACCGGTGCGGGTCATCGTCCTCGGCGACAGCGCCGTCGAGGCCGCCGTGGCGCTGTCCGATCTCGGCAAATACGTCGCCATCGACGTCCGCAACGTAGACACCGTCGCCGCCGAGGCCAGTGAAGAGGAAGAGGACGACGGCTCCGGCGTGCGGCTGTATCAGGCGATCTACGAAACCGCGCTGCGCAACCAAGTGCCGCGGCCGGTGATCGAGGACATGATCCGGGTCTATTCCTACGACGTCGACTTCCAGCGCAAGGTACAGCCCGGCGATTCCTTCGAAGTGCTGTTCGCCGGCGAAGAAGAAACGCCGAATCCCGACGCTCGCAACGACGTATTGTTCGCCTCGCTGACCGTCGGCGGCGAGACCAAGAAATTCTACCGGTTCCAGACGCCCGACGACAACGTCGTCGACTACTATGACGAGAGCGGCAAAAGCGCGAAGAAGTTCCTGGTCCGCAAACCCTCCGTCGTCGGCATCATGCGGTCCGGCTTCGGCGGCCGCCGCCATCCGATCCTCGGCTATACCAAGATGCACACCGGCGTCGATTGGGCGGCGCCGTTCGGTACGCCGATCTTCGCGGCCGGCAACGGCGTCGTCGAAAAGGCCGGCTGGGAAGGCGGCTACGGCAAATATGTCCGGATAAAGCATAACAATGGCTACGAGACCGCCTACGGCCATATGAGCGCGTTCGCCCGCGGCCTCGAGCCCGGCAAACGCGTGCGCCAGGGGCAGGTCATCGGCTTCGTCGGCTCCACCGGCCTGTCGACCGGCGCCCATGTGCACTACGAAATCATGGTCAACGGCCGCTTCGTCGACCCGATGCGCATCAAGCTGCCGCGCGGCCGCGCCCTCGAAGGCCCGGTCATCGCCGGCTTCGAGAAGGAGCGCGACCGGCTCGACGGCATGATGAAGATGCCGGCCACCGCGCGTGTCGCGCAGACCGGCGCCGCTCAGGGCGCCGGGAAGTAGTCGGCCGTTCATCCGCCGCAACGACAGAGATCAAACCGCGGTCGGAACGGCGGCGCCGGCTCCGTCTCGGCTTGAGCATTCCCCGCGGGAGCGTGTTCTCTGCAGGAAATCGACCAGCAGCACCTCTAATCGGACGCGCCGGCGGTCTTCGCCGTCTTCGCGGTCTTAGCCGTTTTGGCCGTTTTGGCCGTTTTAGCCGTCTTGGCAGTCTTAGCCGTCTTCGCTGTCTTCACCATGATTCCCCCCATCATGCCCACGACCAGTTTCGGTTCGTCTACGTTTGACTTTGATGCCCGTTGCGACGCGGAAACCGGCCCATCGCCACCCGACCTCACGCCCCCGGAATCCGCCGCGCTTCACCGGCCTATCGGATAAAGCCTGCCGCTCGCGCCTGCTCCTGCGTCAGACGAGAGCGGCCCGCCGCCCATATTTCGGCAGCCGGCCCAACCGCCAGAACCTGTTCGACCGCGACACCGGAGGCCGCTCCGCCTTTGGCATCGACGCCCAGCATGGCAAAGACGGAGAAATGCTTTTGCCTGTCGGCGCCGTCTTGCAGGGCAAGCAAATCCCCGGCCTCATTGTTGGTCGGAACGACAGCGAACTTGGCGCCTTTGTATCCCAAGGTCAGATTGGCGCCCTGGTCTTGCACGCCTCCGCTCACGGCCACGCCGACCGTATCGACCGCGCCGGCCACAATCGGCTGTCTATTGGCGGCAGCGCATCCGGCCAATGCGAGGCAGATGGCCGGAATGACGACGACGATTTTTAACGACGACATTTTTACTCCCCCACGGATTCAGGCTGCACAGGCTTTGTGTGTTGTCATGAGAAGGCGCAGCAGTTCCTGATCCTTGCTGAGCGCTTCGAGATCTTTGGTCGCGATCACCACGCGGCATTCGTCGCCGATGCGAACAATTCGGGCGTTCGCATAACCGAGCGTCGCGCCGGAAGGCGTCGAGACCAGGCCAACGCCGGTCGATTGAATGATGGTGTTCTGGTTCGAGTTCGCGAGGTCGATCGACAACACACCGAATTTCCATTCGGAGCGCGGCGGGTCGTGATCGGTCAGCACGGTGATTTGGGCACAGGCCCCAAGGCTCATCGAGCACAGCACCGCCAGCGGCATAACCTTCCGGATCGCGCCCACTTTGGGCATCGCCGTACTCCTTACTCACCCGGTAAGGAGTGTGGCGCACTCGAGGCAGAACCGCAATGTTAACTTGTAATTTAAAAGATGGACTCGGCAAGATTGCGAGTCGGCTGAGGCCGACCCAGATCGCGTCAGAGGGCTTGTCAAAAAGTTAGAGCGCATCCCAAATGGACGCGCTCTAACAGCCTTCCGCTACGCGAAGAGGTTCAAGGCTCAGGCCGCCGCCGCGACCTCGCCATTGAAGGCGAGGCCGTGCGGGCCGGCCGAAACCCTGACCTGCTCGCCATCCTTGATCCGGCCGGACAGAATCAGATCCGCCAGCGGGTCCTGCACCGCCTTCTGGATCACCCGCTTCAGCGGACGTGCCCCGTAGGCCGGGTCCCAGCCCTTCTCGGCAAGCCATTCGCGCGCCGCCGGGTCGAGGGTCACGACGATCTTGCGATCCTCCAGCAGCCGCGCCAGCCGCTCGAACTGGATGTCGACGATCCGGGTCATGTCGGCCTTCTGCAGCCGGTGGAACAGAATGATCTCGTCGACCCGGTTGAGGAACTCGGGCCGGAAGTTGGCCCGCACCACCGCCATCACCTGATCCTTCACGGCGTCGGTATCCTGGCCCTCCGGCTGGGCGACCAGATAGTCGGACCCGAGATTCGACGTCATCACGATCAGCGTGTTGCGGAAATCGACCGTGCGGCCCTGCCCGTCCGTCAGGCGGCCGTCGTCGAGCACCTGCAGCAGCACGTTGAACACGTCCGGATGCGCCTTTTCGATCTCGTCGAACAGGATCACCTGGTACGGCCGCCGGCGCACCGCCTCGGTCAGCGCTCCGCCCTCGTCGTAGCCGACATAGCCGGGCGGCGCCCCGATCAGCCGGGCGACCGAGTGCTTCTCCATGTATTCCGACATGTCCATGCGCAGCAGCGCCTGCTCGTCATCGAACAGATAGGACGCCAGCGCCTTGGTCAGTTCGGTCTTGCCGACGCCGGTCGGCCCGAGGAACATGAACGAGCCGATCGGCCGGTGCGGATCCTGCAAGCCGGCACGCGCGCGCCGCACCGCGGTCGCGACCGCCTTCACGGCCTCGGCCTGCCCGACCACGCGCTTGGCGAGCTCGCTCTCCATGCGCAGCAGCTTGTCCTTCTCGCCTTCCAGCATCCGGTCGACCGGCACGCCGGTCCAGCGCGACACCACCTGGGCGATGTGGTCGGCGGTGACGGCTTCTTCCACCATCGCGCCGCGTGCCTCTTTGCCTTCGACGCTTTGCAGCTTCTTTTCCAGATCCGGAATCCGGCCATAAGCCAGTTCGCCGGCGCGCTGGTATTCGCCACGGCGTTGCGCTTCGGCGAGTTCGACCCGCAACTGATCGAGTTCGGTCTTGAGCTTCTGCGCGTCCGACAGCTTGTCCTTTTCGGCCTTCCAGCGCTCGGTCAGGTCGGCGGAGCGACGCTCGAGATCTTCCAGTTCGCGCTCGATATGGACCAGGCGATCTTTCGAGCCCCGATCGGTCTCGCGCTTGAGCGCTTCCTGCTCGATCCGCAGCCGCATGATCTCGCGGTCGATGGTGTCGAGCTCTTCTGGCTTGGAATCGACCTGCATCTTCAGCCGCGCCGCCGACTCGTCGACGAGGTCGATGGCTTTGTCGGGCAGGAAGCGATCCGAGATGTAGCGATTGGACAGTGTCGCGGCCGCGACGATCGCGGCGTCGGTGATCCGCACGCCGTGATGCGCCTCATATTTTTCCTTCAGGCCGCGCAGGATCGAAATCGTGTCCTCGACATTCGGCTCGGCCACGAAAATGGGCTGGAAGCGCCGCGCCAAAGCGGCGTCCTTTTCGACATGCTTGCGGTATTCGTCCAGCGTGGTGGCGCCGACGCAGTGCAGTTCGCCGCGCGCCAATGCGGGCTTGAGCAGGTTCGAGGCGTCCATCGCGCCATCGGCCTTGCCGGCGCCGATCAGCGTATGCATCTCGTCGATGAACAGGATGATGCCGCCGGCCGCGCCGGTGACTTCTTGCAGCACCGCTTTCAGCCGCTCCTCGAATTCGCCGCGATATTTGGCGCCCGCGATCAGCGAGCCGAGATCGAGCGCCAGCAGCTTCTTGTCCTTCAGGCTTTCGGGCACGTCGCCATTGATAATGCGCAGCGCCAGACCTTCGACGATGGCGGTCTTGCCGACGCCCGGCTCGCCGATCAGCACCGGATTGTTCTTGGTCCGGCGCGACAGGACTTGGATCGTCCGCCGGATTTCCTCGTCACGGCCGATCACCGGATCGAGCTTGCCGTCGCGGGCGGCCTGCGTCAGGTCGCGGGCATATTTCTACAGCGCGTCATAGGCGTTCTCGGCCGAGGCGGAATCGGCGGTGCGGCCCTTGCGCAGCGCCTCGATGGCGCTGTTGAGATTTTGCGGCGTGACGCCGGCCTTGGCCAGGATCTTGCCGGCATCGCTGTCCTTATCGAGCGCCAGCGCCAGCAGCAGCCGTTCGACCGTGACGAAACTGTCGCCGGCCTTCTCGCCGGCCTTTTCGGCGGTGTCGAACACGCGCGCGGTGCCGGGCGCCAGATAGATCTGGCCGGCGCCGCCGCCGGACACTTTCGGCAGCTTGGCCAGCGCCCCTTCGACCGCCTGCAGCGCCTCGCGCGAGCGGCCGCCCGATCGGTCGATCAGCCCGGCCGCGAGGCCTTCCGGATCGTCGAGCAGCACTTTCAGGAGATGTTCGGGAGCGAATTGCTGGTGGCCCTCGCGCAACGCGAGGGACTGCGCGGACTGAATGAAACCGCGAACCCGGTCGGTGTATTTCTCAATATTCATGACATGTCCCTCGGCCTGCCGGGTCCGCCCTGTCGGCGCGAACAAAGCATCGTCATTGGGTGATATTCCGCCTCGGCGGACGCCAAGGCAACGGATGCGGGCCCCATTCGGCGACCCACGGACCACATGTGGTGCGGCCCGGCGGTCCTGCAAAGGGGAGTCCGCAGAATTTCCGCCACGAAATCAACGGCGCGTGGCTTCGCCCCTCGGGCTGCGTTACGAAGGTGCCCGACGCTCCCAAGGCTGGAAGAATACGTCATGTCGCACATCAACCCCGGCAAGATCGCCGCGCTGTATCGCTACCCGGTCAAGGGGCTGAGTCCCGAAGCGCTAACCCGGACCCTCCTGACTGTCGGTGCCACGGTGCCGGCCGACCGGCTCTACGCCATCGAGAACGGACCATCCGGTTTCGATCCGGCCGATCCCAAATATTTTCCGAAGCAACGCTTCCTGATGCTGATGCGCAACGAACGGCTGGCCCGACTGCGCACCCACTATGACGACGCCAGCCACACGCTGGTCATCGACCATGAAGGAACGGAAGCCGCGCGCGGCGACCTGCGCACCCCGGAAGGCCGCGCCGCGATCGAGGCGTTCATGGCCACGTTCTGCGCCGACGATCTGCGCGGCCCGCCCAAACTGCTGCACGCGCCCGGCCACAGCTTTTCCGACGTTGCCAAGAAAGTGGTGTCGATCATCAATCTGGCATCGGTCGCGGCCGTCGAGGACGCGGTCGGGACCGGCGTCGATCCGCTGCGCTTTCGCGGCAATATCCATGTTGGCGGCTGGCCGGCTTGGCACGAATTCGATCTGCTCGGCCAGGAGATCGCGCTCGGAACGGCGCGGGCCAAGGTCGTGAAGCGGATCGTGCGTTGCGCCGCCACCAATGTCGATCCGGCGACCGGCATCCGCGATCTGCAAATTCCGAATACGCTGATGCTGCGCTTCGGCCATATGGATTGCGGCGTCTATGCCGAGGTGGTGACAGGCGGCGAAATTTCCGTCGGCGATGAGATCGGGGCCGACACGGCGCGGCTGCTGTAGAGCGAGGTGGCTTGAGCTGAAGCCAGCTCAGCATAAGTCCGCCTCATGGTGAGGAGCGCTTCGTAGAAGCGCGTCTCGAACCATGGGGCCGCCCCATCCTTCGAGACGCGCTCTTGCAGAGCGCTCCTCAGGATGAGGCGGATTGGTGCCCCGGCATTGCTGCCGAGGCCTTCTTCAACACAGATACTGCGAAAAGACGCGTTACTGCGGCATCACGTAGGCATAGACGCGCCCGCGCGAATAGGTCGATTCGGCCACCCGGTGGCCGTGGTTGCCGGAAATGATGATCGGGTTGCCCGATGCATCGATGCCGCTGACCACGCCGACATGACCGCCGCGCTTGCCGCGGCTCATCACCGCGATGGCGCCGACTTGCGGGCCGGAAATGCGCTGACCGTAGGACGCGAAGGAGCGCGCCATGTCGGAACCGGAGCCCTGGTGACCGCTGCGCTCCAGCACGAAGTTCATGAAACGTGCGCACCACAGGCTGCTGCGGCCGGTCGGATTGCCGCCGATATAGCGACGCGCCTCGGCGACGACGCCCGACATGCCGAAGCCGCCGACATTGCCGGTCGCCGCCGCGGCATCCGCGGTCTGCTTGCGGTTGCCGGAACGCGGCTCGGCCGGTGGCACCGAAGCAAACGCCGCGCGGCCGGAAGCCGCGCCGCCGCTGGTCGGCACATAGCGACCGTCCGAATTCATCGTGGATTCGCCCATGGCCGTTGTCGGACGGCGCTCGGCGGAACGCGTGCGTTGCGCGCGGCGTTCGGCACGCAGTTCCTGACGGGTGGCACGACGCGTGCCGGAGCCGGCATGGCTGCGTACATCAGACTGATGCTGCTCTGAAAATCCGAGGCCGGCCGAATAGCCGATTTCCGTATCGGGGCGGGCGGCGGCCGGTATCGTCAAACTCACCAACGCAACAGAACACATGGCGAGCATCAACTGTGTCGTCTTCAAACTCATCTCTTGTCTTGTCCCTCTATCGTGAAAACGCTGCAACTGGCGGCAGCCCCGTGCCGACCAAATTGCGGGCCCTAAGACCAATTATGATGTGACGAGACTGCGGCAGCGACGGATTATTTTGATGACCATTCGCGCGCATGGAACCTGCGCGATGCCTTAAATATTCAGGTGGGACACAAAATTAGCCTGAGGCACTCATCTCGGACACATTGCGCCGGAGACAGCGCGCATTCGAAACAATGTTTCGATTCCGCGGCAAATGTTAACGCGCCCGTTTTTGCCGTGCCGCTATGCACAGTGGAACGATTTATGGGTAATGGCCGAACAGCAGCCAGATCGCCAGCAGATGCGCCGGGTAGAACGCGTAAAACAACCATGACGGCACGCGAGGTGTGATGCCTGCGAGGCGCGGGCTGGGCCATACCAGCAACGCCGCCACGAGGGTCGCCAGCGCCCCGACCGGGATCGATGGGGTTGAAAGCAAATTCTGAGCGGCCGCCGTCATGACAATTATCGCGAGCGCCGCACCGGGGCTGCGGCGATAGACCATGAAGCCTAGAAGCTGCGCGATCGGAATGAACGCGCCACCATCCAGCCACCGGTCGGCGAACGGCAGCCCGATCGCGATGGCGACGATCGGCACAAGAACCCAATTTGTCGTGGCCCGGCGCTGCCACAGCACGATCAGCGCAGCGCCGATCGCCAGCGTCACCAGAATATTGGCGCGCAGCGGCCATTCGCTGGTCAGCAGATAATACGGCACCTGCGCGATCAGCGCCCACACACACAGCCGAGCCAGCATACGCTCGGCGCGTTGCGGCGGACCGTCGGCCAACCGCGCCAGCATGATGAACGCAAAGATCGCCACGCATGGCCGACCGACCAGATAGCCGATGATGGACAACGGCTCCGGCCACGCGAGCAGCACGTGATTGATCGTCATCAGGACGATGGCCGCGATTTTAGCGGCGTCGAGGCCGTCGTTCGCGTGGATTGAACGCGATGGCGTAAAATGAGCCGGGGGATCGGGCGGCGACGCGGTGGTCCGGTCGCCCGACAATGGCCCGCTCAGCTTTTGCGGCTGAGCAGAAACACCGCCTGCTCGCCGAACAGATTCCAGAACCACCACGGCGCGCTGAGCCGCAGCGGCTTGCCCCAGGCGTCGACCGCGACCGCCGTCTCCATGCGCACGCCGATGGCGTCGCACAATTGGCGGAAATCCTTGATGGTGCAGAAATGAATATTCGGCGTGTCGTACCAGGTGTCCGGCAGGTTGTCGGTGCGCGGCATCTGGCCGTCGACCATCAGCTTCCAGCGGATCTTCCAGTGACCGAAATTGGGGAACGACACGATGGCGTGGCGGCCGATGCGCAGCATGTGCTCCAGCACCACGCGCGGATGGCGGGTCGCCTGCAGGGTCTGCGACAGCACCACATAATCGAACGCATCGTCCGGATAGTCGGCCAGATCCGTATCGGCATCGCCCTGGATCACCGCAAGGCCCTTGGCGACGCCTTCATTCACGCCTTCGCGCGAGATTTCGATGCCGCGGCCGTCGACGTCGCGGGTCTCCGCGAGCAGCCGCAGCAGTTCGCCGTCGCCACAGCCGACGTCCAGCACCTTGGCGCCGCGCTCGACCATCTCGGCGACCAGCACCAGATCGACACGGGCGCCGGCCGCGGTGCGGGCGGTTTCCGCCATGGTCAGGTCGCGTTTCGGGCGGGACAGCATTTTCAACTTCCCCACCTTCACTTCACCACCGCCGGCAGGCCGCGCGTCTTACCGGCACCCTCCAGGAAGCCGCGCACGATGGCGAGCAGTTCCGGCTCATCGAGCAGGAAGGCGTCGTGACCCTTGTCGGTTTCGATCTCGGCGAACGACACCCGCGCGCCGGCGGCGTTGAGCGCATGCACGATGGCGCGGGATTCCGACGTCGGGAACAGCCAGTCCGACGTGAACGAGATCACGCAGAACCGCGTGCCGGTGTTCTTGAAGGCGTTGGCCAGGATGCCATCGCAATCCGCCGCGAGATCGAAATAATCCATCGCGCGCGTCAGATAGAGATACGAATTGGCGTCGAAGCGTTCGACGAAGCTGATGCCCTGGTGGCGCAAGTAAGACTCCACCTGGAAGTCGGCGTCGAACGAGAAGGTCGGATTGTCGCGATCCTGGAAGCGGCGGCCGAATTTGCGATGCAATGCTGCATCCGACAGATAGGTGATGTGCGCGCCCATGCGGGCGACCGCGAGACCGCGCCGCGGATTGGTGCCCTCGATCTCGTAGCGACCGCCGCGCCATTCCGGGTCGGCCATCACGGCCTGACGGCCGACTTCGTGGAACGCGATGTTCTGCGCCGAATGTCTGGTCGCGGCGGCGAGCGGCAGCGCCGCGAACACGCGCTCCGGATAGCTCGCGGCCCATTGCAGCACCTGCATGCCGCCCATCGAGCCGCCGACGACCGCGAACAGCGTGTCGATGCCGAGATGATCGATCAGCATCGCCTGCGCCCGCACCATGTCGCGGATGGTGATCACCGGAAAATCGAGACCCCAGGGATGCCCGGTCGCCGGATTGATCGAGGCCGGACCGGTCGAGCCCATGCAGGCGCCGACCACGTTCGGCGAGATCACGAAATAGCGCCCGGTGTCGATCGGCCGTCCGGGGCCGACCATGCTCTCCCACCAACCGGCCTTGCCGGTCACCGGATGCAGATTGGCGGCGTGCTGGTCGCCGGTCAGCGCATGGCAGATCAGCACCGCGTTGGAGCGCTCGGCGTTGAGCGTGCCGTAGGTCTGGTAGGCGATCTGGAACGGCGAAAGATCGACCTTGGCGTCGAGCCGCAGCGGCTTGTCGGCGCCGAAACGCACCAGCGGCGAACGCGGTTGATCCGCCTCGCGCGCGCGCTCGGAGAAGTCGATCGTGGCACTGGCCTCGACCATACGCACTCCCGGGAACCGGCCAGTGGCCGCCTGTCGCGCCGGACCGTACGGCGCCGGATGATAGAGCGGCCGGAACCGGGTTAGATAGGCCGCTGCCGTTGAGTGTCAATGTTTTCTTTGATTTCGCCGGGTCGGGCACCTATCAATGGCGGCCCGCATCCTGCCCACCTGACCGGCCTTCACCATGTCGAAACCAACCGTTCATGACGCGCCTTCGCTGACCGATCTGCGCAACGAGATCGACCGCATCGACGAGACGGTGCACAGCCTGTTGATGCAGCGCGGCGACATCGTCGACCGCCTGATCAAGGTGAAGAAGACGCAGGAATCCGGCTCCGCGTTCCGCCCGGCCCGCGAGGCCGACATGATGCGCCGGCTGGTCAAGCGCCATCACGGCATCCTGCCGCTCGACACCGTGGAAAGCATCTGGCGGGTGATCATCTCAACCTTCACCTATGTGCAGGCGCCGTTCTCGGTGCATGCGGATCTGTCGGCCGGCGATGCCCATATGCGGGACACCACCCGCTTCCATTTCGGCTTCACGGTGCCGTTCGTGCCCCATATGGGGGCCGCCGGGGTCGTGGCGGCGGTGTCGGAATCCAAGGGCGACCTCGGTCTCGTCGCAGCCTTCGCCTCGCCGGGCGGCGGCGCCTGGTGGACCGCACTCGAGTTCGACGCCGCGCCCAAGATCATCGCCCGCCTGCCCTTCGTCGACCGCTCCGACCATCCGGCCGCGATGCCGGTGTTCGTGGTGTCGCGGGCCGCGCCCGACGCCATGGTCAAGGAGGTCGAGGTGTGGAGCATCCGGGTCGCCGGTTGGAGCGCGGCGGCCGCGCAGGCCATCGCCCCGCTGGCCGAGGTTGTGGCGGTGCCGGACCGCGCCTTTGACGGGGCGGCGCTTCTCGTGTCGGTGCCGGACGGCGGCAACATCGACAGCATTACCGGCCAATTGGTGGCGGCCGGCGCCTCGGTGCGCGCCAAAGCCCTCGTCGGCAGCCACGCGACCCGCTATACGGTCGGCGCGCGCTAACGCGCGTTAAAGACCTCTAAAAATGCTCCAGGAGCCGTCCGCATGTCCGCCCCGCAACGTCCGCAACCGCGTCCCGGTGTTCTTTCGATCCAGGCCTATGTGCCGGGCAAGAGCACCGCAGCCGGCGTCGCCAAAGTGTTCAAGCTGTCGTCCAACGAGAGCCCGCTTGGCGCTTCGCCGAAAGCCATCGCGGCGTACCGCGAGCGCGCCGGCGAATTGCACGATTATCCGGACGGCGCCGCGACCGCGCTGCGCGAAGCGATCGGCAAGGCGTACGGCCTCGATCCGTCGCGGATCGTATGCGGCGCCGGCTCCGACGATCTGATCAATCTCATTGCCCGCGCGTACCTCGCCGATGGCGACGAAGCGATCCACACCACGCACGGCTTCCTGATGTACCCGATCGCGACGCTGGGCGCGGGCGCGGTGCCGGTGGTGGCGCCGGAGACCGACTACACGGCCGATGTCGATGCGATCCTGGCCAAAGTGACGGCGAAGACCAAGATCGTGTTCGTGGCCAATCCGAACAATCCGACCGGCACCTATCTGCCGTTCGATGAGATCAAGCGGCTGCACTCCGGCCTGCCGCCGCATGTGCTGCTGGTGCTCGACGCCGCCTATGCGGAATACGTCCAGCGCAACGACTACGAGGCCGGCATCGAACTGGTGGCAACGTCGGAAAATGTGCTGATGCTGCGCACTTTCTCCAAGATCCATGGCCTCGCGGCGTTGCGCGTCGGCTGGATCTACGGGCCGGCGGCGGTGATCGATGCGATGAACCGCATCCGTGGACCGTTCAACGTCAATGCGCCCGCGATCGCGGCCGGCGTCGCGGCGATCGGCGATGCCGCGCATCTCGAAACCTCCGTGGCGTTCAACAGCAAATGGCTGGCCTGGCTCACCAAGGAGATCGGCCAACTTGGGCTCACGGTGACGCCGAGCGTGGCCAACTTCCTGCTGATCCACTTCCCCGACACCAAGGGTAGGACCGCCGCCGACGCCGACGCATTCCTGTCGTCGCGCGGCCTGGTGCTGCGCCGCGTTGCTGCGTACCACCTGCCGAACGCGTTGCGCATGTCGGTCGGCAGTGAAGAGGCCAACCATCTGGTGGTGGCGGCCCTGAAGGAGTTTCTGGGCAAGTGACCGCGCCGCTGTTCAACCGCCTCGCGCTGATCGGCGTCGGTCTGATCGGATCGTCGATCGCCCGCGCGGCGCGCTCGACCGGCAGCGTCGGCTCGATCGTCGCCACCGCGCGCTCGCCGGAAACCCGGCGGCGCGTTGCTGAGCTGGGCTTGGCCGATCAGGTGGTCGAGACCGCGGCCGAAGCGGTTAAAGGCGCCGATCTGATCATCGCCTGTGTGCCGGTCGGCGCCTGCGGCGCGGTCGCGGCCGAGATCGGTCCGCATCTCGCGCCCGGCGCCACGGTGTCCGATGTTGGCTCGGTGAAGGCCGCGATCGTGCGCGACATGGCCCCGCATTTGCCGCCGCATGTGCATTTCGTGCCGGCGCATCCGGTCGCCGGCACCGAGCATTCCGGTCCCGATGCCGGCTTTGCCGAACTGTTCGTCAACCGCTGGTGCATCCTGACGCCGCCGCCCAGCACCGACGCGGCCGCGACCGAACGCCTCGCCGCGTTCTGGCGCGCGATCGGCGCCAAGGTCGAAATCATGACGCCGGAGCATCATGATCTGGTGCTCGCCATCACCAGCCATCTGCCGCATCTGATCGCCTACACGATCGTCGGCACCGCCGACGAACTCGCGCAGGTGACGCGCTCCGAAGTGCTGCAATTCTCGGCCGGCGGCTTTCGCGACTTTACGCGCATCGCGGCGTCCGACCCGACGATGTGGCGCGACGTGTTCCTGCACAACAAGGAAGCTGTGCTGGAAATGCTCGGCACCTTCAGCGAGGACCTGTCGCAGCTGACCCGTGCGATCCGGCGCGGCGACGGCGAAGCGCTGTTCGAGCATTTCACGCGGACGCGCGCGATCCGGCGCGGCATTGTCGAGATCGGCCAGGATTCACCGGCGCCGGATTTCGGCCGGCCGCATCCGGATCTGCCGCAGGGCGCATTGCCGCGTCCTTACGCGGCAGACGAAAGCTAGCCCCGCCCTTATGCGGCGGACGACGAGTAAAAGCGGGCTCGCTCAGAACAACGCCGGTGTGTCGCCGATCGGAATCGGCCCTAACGTCACCGCGCCATCGTTGAACCGCAGCGGCAGCGTCACCGCGCGCTGCCCCTCCAGCATGGTCGGCTCGCCGAGCAGGTTGAGCCCGGCCGCGATGGTCGGGCCGGCCTTTTCGCGCGCCAGATTGCCGAGCCCGGGCGCGATGCGGTCCAACGCGCCGAACGCCGGGGCCAGTTTTTGCTCAAGACGGCCGCCGCCTTCCGAGGTGCCACGATTGACGCCGAGCAGCGCCAGCATTTTCTCGACGCCGGCCACCGTCACCCGCAACTGCCCGTCGAGACGGCCGGACGGGCTCAGACGCAGGGTCCCGGTCGCGACCATCAGGACTTCGCCCTGCGCGATCCGGGCCTTGGTAATGTCGAAGCCGCCACCGGCGGCCTGCACTTCGCGCAGCCGGTCGGTCCAGGGCTTCGCCGAGAAATTCTTCAGCCCGTTCAGGGTACCGGCGATATCGGCATCGAACGGTTGCGCCGCGAGAGCATTCAGGCCCGGCGCCGCGGCGCCGACCAGTTGCAATGCGAGTTCGAGCACCGGATCGGCCCGTACCGAGCCCTGCGCGATGCGGCCATGAAACTGGATCTGCTTCGCCGTCACCAGCGTCTCGGCGACCGGCGCCACCATGCGCTCGAAGCGCGGCTCGTCCAGCACCAGCGAAACGCGTTCCGGCTCGCGCGGCGTGCCGCGCACGCTGCTCTGCGCCAGCCGCCAATTGCCGACCACGGTCGGCCGCTGGCCGGCCTCGCCGATCTGAATGGGTCCGGTGAATTCGCCGATCAGCAGCGTCGGATCGTAAATCTGCGCCGCCATCAGCATCGAGGTCGCCTGCAAGGCCACCGGCGGCGTGCCGCCGCGGATCTCGGCGACCGGCGTCGTGCAATTCACCTCAATGCGGAACGGGAAACCGCCAATCGACTGATTCGCGCAGCTGTAGACCCGGCCGGCCTGCGCCTCACGGGCACGCCAGCCGTCGATGGTGATCTGCGCCCGGTTGGCCGCATAGAACCACAGCCCGCACCACGCCGCGGCCAGCACAACGACGATGCCGAACGGCAGGAACAGCGGCCAACGGCGGCGCGGACGCAAGGTCGGGTGGTACATCTATTCGACGCTCCAAGGCGTTAAAGCGCGCCCGGCGGGGCGGCGAACAATTTTGGGCAATAATCCCCCCTTCAAGGACGCCAATGCGGCGTTTCGAAGGACACCCCGCATCAGACGAACAGGCGTGTTGCAGCAATGCGGCTCAGGCACCGCGAAATGGCGCTATTGTCAACCGGCCCTTCGGTCAGCAAAACACCCTTTATGGAACTCGCACTTACGTCTTCCGAAGATCTTTGGGTGTTCGGCTACGGATCGCTGATCTGGCGTCCGGGCTTCGACCATGTCGAGCGGGTCCCGGCGCTGCTGGTCGGCGCCCATCGATCTTTGTGCGTCTATTCGTTCGTGCATCGCGGCACGCCGGAGCGGCCCGGCCTGGTACTCGGCCTCGATCGCGGCGGCGCCTGCCGGGGCATGGCGTTCCGGGTCGTGGCCGCGAAGCGCGCCGAGACCATCGCCTATCTGCGGGCCCGCGAGCAGGTCACCATGGTGTATCGCGAGGCCGTGCGGCCGGTCTGGCTGAAGAACGACGCCCGCAAACGGGTCCGGGCGCTGTGCTACATGGTCGATCGCGGCCACGCGCAATATGCCGGCCGGCTGCCGATCGACGAGCAGGTGCATTTCGTCCGGCAAGGCCACGGCCAAGCCGGTCCCAACCGCGAATACGTTCTGGCTTCAGTGACGGCGCTGGAACAGCTCGGCTATCGGGATACCGAACTGCATCAGGTGGCCGAGCGCCTCAAGGGGGCGAGCGACAAAGCCAAGAGTGCTTTAGATTAAGCGGCTGCGGCATTTCTCCGTCATCCTGAGGTGCCCGGCCCCTTGGCCGGGCCTCGAAGGATAGACGGCCAAGATGTTGCAACGAACGGGCCGTCGCCCTTCGAGGCTCGCTTTGCTCGCACCTCAGGGTGACGGATTACGATGCCGCCGGCAGCGGCACGTGATAGCCGGCGGCCGCGAGTTCGCGCCGGCCTTCCTCCACCAGCCGCGCCGCCGCCGGCTCGATCGCGGCCTGCATGCGGGCGAGGCATTCCGCCCGTTTGAGGCCCGGCGGAATCGGATCGAGAATTTCCACGATCACGGTCCCGGGCCGCCGGCGCAGCGCCCGGCGCGGCCAGAACAGGCCGGAATTGAGCGCGACCGGCACGCAGGTCGCGCCGCATTCTTCGTACAGATAGGCCGCACCCGATTTGTAGCCCGGCTCGGCGCCGGGCGCGGTGCGGGTGCCTTCCGGAAAGATGATGATCTGGCGGCCGGCCGCGAGCTTTGCCCTGGCGCGGGCGATCATCGCCGGCAGCGCCTTGGCGCGCGCGCCGCGATCGACTGGAATCATGCCGCCCTTCCACAGGCACCAGCCGAACAGCGGGATCAACATCAGTTCGCGTTTGAGGATGAAGGTCGGCTCGGCGACCTTCGTGATCAGCGCGAAGGTTTCCCAGGTCGATTGATGCTTCGACGCCAGGATGAACGCGCCCTTCGGGAGTTTCTCAAGCCCGCGCCATTCGACCTTGATGCCGCAGGTCACCTTGAGCAGCCACAGGCTGACGCGGGCCCAGGAACGCACCAGCACCATGAAAACCGGCCGCGGCAGCACCATGGTCGGCATCGCCAGCAGCATGTGCACCAGCAGATTGAGATAGAACAGCACGTTGAACAGAATGGAACGGACGAGCATGAAAACCTTCGCAGGCGTGCCGTTTTAGATGCGGGATCGCTTACAGCCGGCCGGGCTGGGATGCAGGCGGCTGTACCACGCCTGGATCAGGCCGCGATAGTCCGCCCACTTCCTTCGTGGTTCCGAGCGAGCTCGGCTCCTCGCCCAGCATCGGATCGAGCCTCATGCGGACCAGCGCATAGATGTATTTCAGGTATTCGGACAGCAGCAGCTTTGCCGTGGCGCCGCTCGACCACCACGGCTCGTTGCGCAGCGTGTCCGAAACCACCGGAAACGGCATCAGACGGGCCGACGGCAATTGATGCGCGATCTCGGCCATCGCGCGCGGCATGTGATAGCTCGACGTCACCACGATCAGCGAACGAAAGCCCTGCTGCTCGGCCCAGCGCCGGGTTTCGATCGCGTTGCCGAGCGTATTCAGCGCCGAGTGGTCAAGATCGACGCAGCACGCGATGACGCGTTCATGCTCCGGCATCAGCCGCGCGATCTCGCCGGTCGTCGTATTGCGGTGCACGCCGCTGATCAGCAGCCGCTTGGCGCGGCCCGACGCCAGCAACTCGATCGCGTCGTTGGTGCGCGAGGCGCCGCCGGTCAGCGCGACGATCCCGTCGGCCTTCTCGGTCAGCGCGACTTCTTCCATCGGCACCCGCAGCACGAACACACCGAAGCCGAGCACCCATGCGGCGATGGCGATCAGCACCAGACGGAACGCAAAGCGGCGCAGCCGCAGCCGCCAGCGTGTGCGCGCCAGCGCGGCTGCCGTCCCGGTGCCGTTTTGTCCGTAGGCCGCCATCCTGTTGGTCACTGCCCTTGGTTGGACCCGAATCATAGCCGAAATCCGGCGTTCGGACGGAAATAACGGAGCTAGAGCGCGTTCAGCAAAAGTGGACACCGGTTTTGCGGAAAGCGATCTAGCATGCGCAGATCGCGTAAACTTATCTGCGAACGCGCTCTAAACATATTAAATTGACGCGTCTTCTTCACGCGAGGTGGATTCCACTTCGCGTGAAGAAAACGCTAGGTCATCTCGGCCAGGGTCTGCCGGACGGTACGGCGCGATGTGACGGCCGTCACGATCGAGACCAGCCCGACCTGCAGCGCCACCGCCAAATAGCCGGCCACACCGATCGAGAAGCTGCCGAACAGCGCCGACACCTGATCGCCGCCGGCGGTCGCCAGGAACCAGTCGCTCAACAGTTGCGCGGCCGCGAACAGCGCGATGGCGGCGCCGCCGCCGATCGCACCGCCTTTGAAGCCGAGCGCCAGGAAATGCCGCTGGAAATGGCCGGCGATGTAGCCGTCCTTGGCGCCGATGAAATGCAGCACCTCGACGATCGGCTTGTTATTCGCCATGGCGCCGCGGGTCGCGAATGCCACCGACAGCACCGTGACGACGAACATCAAAGCCAAAACGGCGGCGCCGCCGGCGATCGCGGTGCGGGCCATCGCGCGCATGCGCTCGACCCAGCCGCGATGATCGTCGAGACTGGCGCCCGGCAGCGCCGTGATGGCCTGACGCAGCGCCGCGACATCGTGGCCACCATCGCTGGCCAGCCGGACCACGATGATGCGGGGCACCGGCAGATCGTCCAGCGCCAGTCCGCTGCCCAGCCAGGGCTCCAGCAGACGGCCGGATTCCTCGCGGCTGTACGGCCGTACTTCGGCGATGCCTTTTTGCGCCCGCGCGATGTCGACGGCCTGGTTTACGGCGGCATCGAGATCGCGGCCCGGCGCCGGACGGATCTGAATGGTGACCTCGCGCGCCACCTCGGACTGCCATTCGCCGGCCGCCGCCTGCACCAGCATCACGGCACCGGTCGTCAATGAAGCCAGGAACGTCATGATCGCGACCACCGCCATCAGGGCGCGGCCGGCGATCGAACTTTTCGGCACGATCGCCGCCTCGAAGCGCGGCATCGGCCCGCCCGGCGGACGGGGCGCAGCCGCCATCTCGTCATGCGCGTGGTCCGGCATGCTCATATTCGGTTCCGACGCTGTTCAGTCGTACACATGCAAGCGTCCGTCATGCAGCACCAGACGGCGCGCATCGTACTGGTCCATCAGCGCGATATCGTGGGTGGCAATCACCACCGAAGTGCCCGACTTGTTCAACTCGATGAACAGGCGCAGCAGCCGCTGCGCCAGGCTCGGATCGACATTGCCGGTCGGCTCGTCGGCGAGCAGCAATTGCGGCCGTGCGATCACCGCGCGCGCGATCGCGGCGCGTTGCTTCTCGCCGCCCGACAGTACCGGCGGCAGCGCCCACATCCGCTCGCCAAGCCCGACCCAATGCAACAGCTCGACGACCTCGTCGCGATACGTCGCCTCTTCCCGGCCCATCACGCGGAACGGCAGCGCGACGTTCTCATAAGTGGTCATGTGATCGAGCAGGCGGAAATCCTGGAACACGATGCCGATGCGCCGGCGCAGCGTGGCGAGCGCATCCTTGCCCAGCACCCCGATGTCGTGGCCGAACAAAGTGACGATGCCACGGGTCGGCTTCAGCGACAGGAACAGCAGACGCAGCAGCGAGGTCTTGCCGGCGCCCGACGGGCCGGTCAGGAACTGGAACGAGTGCGGCTCGATGCGGAAATTGAGATCCCGCAGCACCTCGGGCCCGAGACCATAGCGCAAGCCCACATTTTCAAATCGGACCACGCCGCTCTCCAGCCCTCCAAAACGCGAGGCCGCATGCCTAAAGCATTGTCCGGCGAGGTGGTATCGGGTTCGCCGGCCGAACAATCGATTCGCGTTTTTAAGGATTACCACGCCGGGACCAGCGATGTCCGCCGGACAGGGCGGTAATAGGTGCCCGACGGGGGCGTTTTCATGGTTTCCGGTCCGTTAACGGACGGTTGTTAGGGTGCCTCGGGTTTTAGTCGACCGGTGCCGAATCGCCCCATGCAGATTGCCTGCCCGAATTGCGCGACGACGTATGATGTCCCGGAAGCCGCCCTCGGCGCCGAGGGCCGCAGCGTCCGCTGTGCGCGATGCAAGAATACCTGGCTGGCGCGCAAGCCCGAGCTCGCCATGGCGAACGCCATGGACGAAGGTTTTGACGCGGCCCCGGATGCGCCAGCCGAGCCGACGGACGCGCCGCCCACCGCCGCCGAACCCGAATTCGACGAATGGGGGCTGCCGGTCGGCCAGAGCGATGAGCCGGACGCGGCCGAGGACGATGAGATGGCGGCCGCGATGGCGGCCGAGGCCGGCGTCCCGCCGGGCATGCTCAAGGTCCGCAAAGCCCCGCCCCTCGCGCCGGATACGCCCGAACTGCCTGAGCTGCCGGAAGGCGTCGTCACTGACGCCGCCGACTACTATCGCCTGAAGCGCGCCGCGCTCGAGCAGGCGGCGGCCGAGGGGATCGAGAGTCTCGCGGCCGTGCGGTCGCGCCGGGAGGCCTCGCGTGTACGTCTGCGCTGGCCGCTCGACATGACCGGCACCGCCATCCTGCTGCTGGCCGTGGTGGCCTGCGGCCTGCTGGGCTGGCGGGCCAGCATCGTACGGCTGCTGCCGCAGACCGCCGCGTTCTATTCTACCTTCGGGCTCGGCGTGAATCTGCGCGGCCTCGCCTTCGAGAACATCAAGATTTCGCGTGCGCAGCACGACAATGTCGGCGTGCTGATCATCGAAGGCACCATCGTCAGCAAGGCGTCGAAACCGGTCGAGATTCCGCGCCTGCGCTTTGCGATCCGCAACGAACAGGGCCAGGAGGTTTATACCTGGACCGCGCTGCCGGCGCGCGCCATGCTGCCGCCGGGCGAAAGCCTGCCGTTCCGCAGCCGGCTGTCCTCGCCGCCGCCCGACACCAGTGCCGTGCTGGTGCGGTTCTTTCATCACCGCGACATCGTGACGGCCGGAACCCAGTAATCATGGCTCGCATTCTGATCGCCGAGGACGAGGAATCGCTGCGCATCCTATGCGCGCGCGGCCTGACGTCCGAAGGACACGAGGTGCGCACCGCGCAGGACGGCGCCGAGGCGCTCGACATCATCACGCGCGAGGCCGGCAATTTCGATCTGCTGCTGACCGACATCAAGATGCCGGTAATGGACGGCATCGCGCTCGCTTTGGCGACGGCGCGCGACTATCCGGACATGGTGATCCTGCTGATGACCGGCTATGCCGACCAGCGCGAACGCGCCCACGGCCTCGACGCGCTGATCCACGACGTGCTGACCAAGCCGTTCACGCTGGCGGATTTCAAGCTGGCCGTAAAAGGCGCGCTGGCGGCGACGACCCGGAAATAGGATCACGCAGCGACCGGTTAAGACGGTCGCTATTCGGTGCCTTCGCCGGCACCAACTATGGGCCGGCTTTGTTTGATCATGATCTTTTCCGAAAACCGGTTCCCGCTCCGGATCAAGTCCGGGGCACGCTTTTTCGGGATCATGCTCTAAAAGCCCTTCAACAGCCGCTCGATGTAATCGAGTTCGAACTGCGGCCGCGATGGCTCTCCGAAGCGCTTGCGCAATTCTTCAAGCACCCGGCGGGCGCGCTGCACATCGATCTCGCCCGGCACCTGGACGGTGCTGTCATCGTAGTCGCGACCGCGCAGCGGCCGGCCGAGCGGATCGGTCTCCCCTTGGGCGCGCGATTGGGGATTGCGGCCGGGCTGGCCGGGGCCTTGACCCGGACCCTGCCCCATCTGCTGCTGCATCGACTGGGCGAGGCCCTGCGCGCCCTTGCGCATCGCCTCCAGGGCCTTGCCCTGCGAATCGACGGCGCCGTCGGAATTGCCGTCGCCAAGCTGGCCCTCGGCGTTGCCCATCTGGTCGCCGGCGCGGCCGAGTTCGCCCATCTCGTTGCCCTGGCCGGGCTGTTGACCCTGACCCGGTTGCTGGCCTTCGCCGGGCTGCTGGCCGAGACCACGCTTTTTCAGTTCCTCGAGCAGCTTGCTCAGCCGGTCCTTCAGCGCCTGCTGGTCCTGGCGCAGTTCGTCCATCGACTTGTCGCCCTGCTGGCCTTGGCGGCCCTGCTGACCCGGTTGGCGCTGCTGGCGGCGCTGGTCCTGGCCTTGCTGGAAGGTCTTGTCGCGCAACTGCTGCTGCTTGCGGATCATGTCGCCGAGTTCGTCGAGCGCCGACATCATGTCGTCGTCCTCGCCGCCCTGCTGCTGGCCCGGCCGCGCCATCTGCAGATTGTCCAGCATCGCGCGCAGCTCTTCGAGCAGCCGCTTCGCGGCCTCCTTGGCGCCGGACCGCGACAGGTTTTCCAACCGGTCGATCATGCTCTTGAGATCCTGCGGCCGCAGCATCTTGGTATTGCGGTCCAGCGGCCGGGCGAGCTGCTGCGGATTCTTGCGCATCTCCTCGGCCAGGGCCTGCATGAACTTGTCGAGCGCGGCCCGCAGGTCGTCGGTGAGCTTTTTGATCTCCTCGTCGGAGGCGCCGCGTTCCAGCGCCTGACGCAAAGCATCCTGCGCGTCGCGCAGCGCCTTCTCGCTGTCGGAAACGTTGCCGTCCTCGATATTGACAGCCATCTGCCACAGCCGCGCGACCACGTCGCGCAGCGCATCGTCGGACTTGGCCCGCACCAGGCTCCAATAGATCGAGCGCAAGCCGAGATAGATGCCGGGCTCCGGGATGAACTTCTCCGGCGCGATCGACAACCCGTCGAGCGCCGCCAGGACGCGCGGCCGCGCACCGGCATCGAGCGCCAGATCGCGGCGCTGTTCGATCAGGGCACGGGCCAGCGGCTTGCCGAACGGGCGCTCCGGCAGCCGGAACGCATGCGGCGCGCTTGAGCCCTCATTGCCGCCTTCGTCCTTGGCGACCAGCGTCATGGTCACGTCGGTGCCGGCGAACGGATGCTCGGTGAGATCCTTGGCGGTCTGGCCGACGCCGTTGCGGGCCCGTGACTGCGGCAGCACCAGCGGGAAATCCGGCGGGTCGTACAACGGGCGCGGTGCCGCCTTGGGCCGGCCGGATGCCGGCGCAGAGGCGTTAGCGCTGGCGTCGGCGCTGGGTTGGGCGGCGAACGTCGCCTTGGCTTCGGTGACGCCGTAATCGTCCTCGATCTTGTAGGATAGTAGCAATGTCCCACGTGCTTGCGGCTCGGGATCCTTGGCAAGCGCGATGCTCGGCGCCTTGTCCGGGATCGCGGCGAAGCTCCAGGTCAGATCGCGACCGGCGCCGCGCAGCGTGACGTTGCCGGCGGTCGCGATGTTGAAGCGAAACTCCTCGCTGCCGGCCGGCGCCGCGACGGCGTCGGTGTTCTTGCTGATGCCGCCGCTGGCGACCACCTCGAGCCGGACGTCGCCGGTGGAACGGATGACCAGCGTGCTGCCGGCCGGGACCGACAGATTGGTTGCGGTCGCGGGCGGTTCGCCGGCCCGGACGCCCGGCAGGATTACCGGCGCGCGTCCCGTATAGGGCGGCGGCGTCACCCAGGCATCGACCCGGAAGTTGGCCGGCGTGACCACGCCGGTCCAGTCGAACGCGGACGCGACGCGCCGACCGCGCTCGCCGCCGGCCGCGAAGAACGTCGCGACCACCATAAGCAGCACCAGCGCGCGCACCGCCATCGGATCGCGCACGGCAAGCCGCGGCGCCGGGCGGCCGGCCTTGAGATCCTGCACGCTGCGCAGCGCGCGCTCGACATGGGCGCGCCACAGCGCCACCGAGCCGGCGTCGGTCACCGGCGTCGCGACCGCGTCGGCGATCGCGGTGGCCGGGCGATGCGCCAGCCCGCTGTGCCGATCGAGACGGCGCAGGCCATCGGCGGTGGTCGGAAGCCGAAGTCGGAACAGCGGCACCAGCGACAATGCGACCAGGACCGCGAAGCCGAACAGGCCGATGGCGCGGCCAAGCGGTGGCAACCAGAGCCACAGCCCGAGCCAGGATACCGCCAGGAACAAGCCGATGGCGGTGGCGAGGCTGGCCAGTGCCGGCCACAAGCGCTCCCAGTACAGGGTCATCCGGGCCCGGCCCAGCGCGCGTTCCAGCACCGTAGCAGCCATATATTCCTGGCGCCGTCCCGGCTCTTCAGGCCCATCCACCATACGGTCAGTCACTGGATTTCTGTCTCCCGTGGCGGACGCGGTCCGCATTGACCCGGAATCAACCGATAACACTCTAGCATGGTGGCGGGTTCGCGGCAGCGCACCCCGCGCATTCGTGATATTCGCCGGCGATCATCACCTGCGGCAAAATGGCCGTCAAATGACCCCCAACGGGGCCGCGAAGGCTTCGCGGGAGCCATCCTCCGGTACCTTAGGGTGTCCCGAAAACAGCCGGGACCGCCCGATGGGCGGCCCCGCGATCAACCAATGGCGCGCCCGAAAGCGCTGTCGAAAACGACCTGCCAGGATCGCGCGCTCAATATTTGGCAACGATCGGATCGTCGGTGCCGAGCTTGTAGTTGATGCCGACCCGAAGAATGTGATCGTGCAGTCTGACCGTGGTGTCGGAGCCGGTGCCGGCCAGGAAGGTGTGCGAGCCGAAATCGAGGTAGAGATACTCGGCCTTGACGGTCCAGCGGTCGCTGAGCGCGGTCTCGACACCGCCGCCGAGCGCAAAGCCGACGCGCGTGGCGCTGTCCGACAGGCTGGCCGCCACCGAGGTGGTGACATTGGCCGGCAGGCCGACATAGTCGGTGACCAGCGTCGTGGTATTGGAGAATTTGACGTGGCCGAGCGCCAGGCCGCCGGTGCCGTAGAACAACCAGTTGTTCGCCGTCACGCCGACCCGGCCGCGCAATGTGGCGAACCAAGGCAGCGCCCATTCATTGGCGACGTTCTGGCTGAGAGTGACGACGCCGCCGCCGACCGGGACCGAGCCCAACACCATCGAACGCTCGAGGCTGTCCTTCTCGCCGGTGATCTGGGCGTCGGCCTCGATGCCGACCAGCCACGAACCGGTCTGCCAGTTGCGACCGACCTGGATGCCGCCGAGCCAGCCGTCCACCTTGGGGGCGAAGCCGGAACCGGCGCCGGTGTTGAAAAGGTCCGCGGTGCTGGTGCTGTTGAAGCGACCCCAGCTGTAGCCTCCGTTCGCGCCGATATAGCTGCCATTCCAATTATACGGCGCGGCCGCCTTGTAGACCGGCGCCTTGTAGACTGGCGCGGCCGGAAGATCGGCCGCCATGGCCGGGGCGACGGTGAGCAGCGCGGCGACGGTCATCAGCCAGAGCTTCATCGTGTTTTTCCTGAAAATGAGACACGGCCGATTCGGTGGCGCCGCGATCGGCCGTGCGTGGCAAAAACCAGGATTTAAATTAGCCGGGTTCCGGGCGGGCATCTTGGCGCCGCGGGAAGCCGAATAGGGGCAGCGAGAACAATCAGCAGGTTTTTGGCCGGTGTTGCCGGAGGGAGACAGAATTCGGCAACGCCGCGCCTGCGCCCTCAACCGGAAGCCCTTAAAAGCAAAAAGGCCGCCCGAAGGCGGCCTTTTCTCAATTTTTGGCAAAACTCAGTACGAGTTTCAGTACGAGTTATAGTGCCGACGCGCCGGCGGCCGGCAGTGGCCATCGCGCCACGTCCAGCCGTCTTCGCAATGCTGCCGGACCACGATCTCGACGCAGCGGCCGTGCTGCACACGAAAGCCGTGCGGGCATTCCACTCGCTCACGATATTCCTGGCGCTCGTGGCGTGGCTGTTCGTAATACTGAGCGAACGCCACGCTGCTGGTCGTCAGAGCCGCTCCCGCCACGAAGGCGAGGACTGCGAGCTTTTTCATTAGAGAGCCCTCCAAAGGCTGATGGACGAATTGTCGCACCAAGCAGGTACCATGTTAAACTGTCAATGTTCGACGGAACATTGGGTTAAGCCACTTCGACACCCATCCACCGAAGGTAACTTACATCCAGTCGGGCATCCGGTCGAGGGCGATTAGCGCCTCAGCGTTAAGACGCGGCCGGACCAGCGCCCACTGGGCATCCCGCACCAACACTTCGGGCACCAGGGCGCGGGTGTTGTAGGTGCCGGCCTGCACCGCCCCATAGGCCCCCGCCGTCATCACAGCCAGCAAATCGCCCGCTTTTGGCTCGACCAGATCGCGGTCGAGCGCCAGATAATCGCCGGTTTCGCACACCGGCCCGACGACATCGGCCTTGATCCGCCAGGCGCCAGCGACCGGTTCGCGCACCGGCCAGATCTCGTGATGCGCCTCATACAGCGTCGGGCGGATCAGATCGTTCATGCCGGCGTCGACGATCACGAAGGTCTTGGCCTCACCGTGCTTCACGTACAGCACCCGCGTCATCAAAATTCCGGCATTGCCGACGATCAGCCGGCCCGGCTCGAAGATGAGCCGGCAGCCGAGGTCGCGTGTCGCGCGCTTGACGACCGCCGCATAGGCGTCCGGGTGCGGCGGCGGCGCGTCGTCGTCCCGGTACGGGATGCCGAGCCCGCCACCAAGATCGACATGCGAGATGACATGGCCGTCGGCCCGCAGCGTGCGCACGAATCCGGACAGCAGCACGAAGGCATCTTCGAAAGGCGTGAGATCGGTGATCTGGCTGCCGATATGCATGTCGACGCCGGCAACCTTCAGACCGGGCAGTTTGGCCGCATGGGCGTAGACGTCGCGGGCGCGGCTGATCGGGATGCCGAATTTATTCTCGGCCTTGCCGGTCGCGATCTTAGCGTGGGTCTTGGCGTCAACGTCCGGATTGACCCGGATCGAGATGTCGACCCGGCGCCCCTTAGCGGTCGCGATCGACGACAGCAGTTCGAGTTCGGGCTCGGATTCGACATTAACGCACAGAATGCCGGTATCGACCGCCAGCGCGAGTTCGTGCCCGGTCTTGCCGACGCCGGAAAACATGATCTTGTCGGCCGGAATACCGGCCGCCAGCGCGCGCTTCAATTCGCCTTCCGACACCACGTCGGCGCCGCAGCCGAGCCGCGCCAAGGTCGCGATCACGGCCTGGTTGGAGTTCGCCTTCATGGCGTAGCAGACCAGGGCGTCGACATCGGCGAACGCCCCGGCGAACACCTTGTAGTGGCGCTCCAGGGTGGCCGACGCATAGCAATAGAACGGGGTGCCGACCGTTTCGGCCAGATCGGCGAGGTTCACCGCTTCGGCGTGCAGCACGCCGTCGCGAAAGCTGAAATGATGCATGGTGGGCTCAGGTTCAGAGCATTGTCAGGCGAAGTGGCATCCGGTTCGCCGTCCAACAATACGACGTCACAAGGAATCTGGAATCTGATCCGCCTCAATCTAAGCGGATCAGATTCTAGTCGAGCAGCCAGTCGAGGAAGAAGCGCTGCTGCTTGCCGCGCGGCGCGACCGGCCGGCCCTGCTCGTCGAAGCTGTCGGCCGGGGTCGCCGCGACGGGTTGACCGTCCGGGCCGAGCGCGGGCGGCGCGATCGAGGCCGATGGCGGCACCTCCAGCGGGCCTTTGCGGCCGCAGCCGGCGAGCCCAACCGAACCGGCGAGCACGACACAAAGGAACAGGCGGGCAAACAGGCGGTTAGCGGCAAAAATCACGTCGCGGGCTCCATGCATTCGGGCGCACCATAGCAGATCGGCAGGGCCAGGCGAGAGGCCGCTATTTTTTCTGTTTGGCAGGCTTCTGTTTAGCCAACCGTTGCAGCCACTTGCGCGCCTCGCGCCGGACATTGGCCGGCGCCGTGCCGCCGAAACTGGTACGGCTTCTCACCGAATCCTCGACCGACAGGACCTTGAACACGTCCTTGGTGATTTTGGGCTCGACCTTCTGCATGACATCGAGCGGCAGGCGCTCGAGCGGCACCCCGGCGGCTTCCGCCGCCTTGACGATGCGTCCGGTGACATGGTGCGCCTGCCGGAACGGCATCGCCAGCGTGCGCACCAGCCAGTCGGCCAAATCGGTCGCGGTCGAATATCCAGAACCGGCCATCGCCTTCATGCGGTCGGCGTCCGGCACCAGATCGCGCGCCATGCCGGTCATCGCGGCGAGCGCCAGCGCCAGCGCGCCGAGCGCGTCCATGGCGCCTTCCTTGTCCTCCTGCATGTCCTTTTGATAGGCCAGCGGCAGGCCCTTCATGACCATCAGCAAACCGAGCAGCGCGCCGACGATGCGCCCGGTCTTGGCGCGCACCAGTTCGGCGGCGTCCGGATTGCGCTTCTGCGGCATGATCGAGGAGCCGGTGGTGAACTTGTCGGACAGCTTCACCAGCCCCGACAACGGCGAGGTCCAGATTACGAGTTCCTCGGCGAAGCGCGACAGATGCATCGCGGCGATCGAGGCCGCCGCCAGCGTCTCCAGCACGAAATCGCGGTCCGACACCGCATCAAGCGAATTCGCCATCGGGGCGTCGAAGCCGAGCGCCTTCGCCGTCATATCCCGGTCCAACGGAAACGAGGTGCCGGCCAGCGCCGCGGCGCCGAGCGGCGATTCGTTGAGCCGCTTGCGGGCGTCTTTGAAGCGGCCGCGATCGCGTGCCGCCATCTCGACATAGGCCAGCAGGTGATGACCGAAAGTGACCGGCTGCGCGGTCTGCAGATGGGTGAAGCCCGGCATCACGGTGTCGGCATAGACCAGCGCCTGCTCGGCGAGCGCCAGTTGATAGGCCGCGAATGCGGTATCGAGCGCATCGATGCTGTCGCGGACCCAGAGCCGAAAATCGGTCGCCACCTGATCGTTGCGCGAGCGCGCGGTATGCAGCCGCCCGGCCGCCGGCCCGATCATGTCGGACAGCCGGTTTTCGACATTCATGTGGATGTCTTCCAGCGCCCGCTGGAAGGTGAACTTACCGGCCTCGATCTCGGCCAGGATGGCGTCCAGACCCTGGCCGATGCTCTTGGCATCCTTTGCCGAAATGATGCCTTGCTTGGCGAGCATCTTGGCATGGGCCTTTGACGCCGCGATGTCCTGGCGGTACAGCCGCCGATCGAAGTCGATCGAAACGTTGATCTCTTCCATGATGGCGTCCGGACCGGAGGCGAACCGCCCGCCCCACATCTCATTGCTCATGACACCATCACATTCATCGAGGTTGCGCCGTCCATGACCGGCTTGAACGAAAAACCAGACGCCCACAGGCGTGCCGCCAAACGCCGGCTCGCCGTGATGCTGGGCGGCACCGTGGCCGGCCTTGCGGTCGGGCTGGCTGCCGCCGCCGGGGTATACGGGATCGCGGCCTCGATGCGCAATCCGGCCACATCGGCCGCGAGCGGGCCGGCCGCCTGTACGGCCACCCTGGAGCGGGCCAAGCGCGCGGCCCCGTTCGCCAAAGGCGAGGTCGCGGCGGTGGCGGTCGCCAGCAAGCCCGTCGCGGTGCCCAATCTAGCGTTCAAGGACGCCGACGGCGTCCAGAAGACGCTGGCCGACTGGCGCGGCAAGACCGTGCTGCTGAACCTGTGGGCGACATGGTGCGTGCCGTGCCGCCAGGAAATGCCGGCGCTGGATGCGCTGCAGGACAAGCTCGGCGGGCCGGATTTTCAGGTGGTGGCGGTCAATATCGACACCCGCGATCCGGACAAGCCGCTGGCCTGGCTGAAAACGGCCGGAGTTACCAAACTCGGCTATTACGCCGACCCGTCCGCCAAGGTGTTCCAGGATCTCAAGGCGGCCGGCAAGGCGTTCGGCATGCCGACGACGCTGCTGGTCGGTCCCGACGGCTGCGAAATCGCCGCGCTGGCCGGTCCGGCCGAATGGGCCGGCGACGACGCGCAAAAGCTGATCCGCGCGGCGCTGGGGAAATAGGCGCGCGATCAGGAAAAGTGGTCACCGGTTTTCTGTCCGATCGCGCGCCAACTTCATGACAGCGATCCGCCTCAGACGTTGCGGTCGACCAATTGCCCAGGCGCCAGGGGATCCACCCAATCGGGATCCTTGGAATCCAACCCGCCGGTGCGCAGCGCGCCCTCGATGACGTCGGTCAGGGTGTTCTGCTCGACGGACGGCCGCTCCGGCAACAAAGTCGGCTTGGCCTGGGATCGGACGACCGCGCCGAGCCAGGCGGCGGTGAGACCGGACATGTCCACGCTCATACGGTGACCTCCGCTTCATACCCGTACCAACAGGCTGAGCGGAGAACCTTGCGCGTGCGTAAACGATCCCAACCAACGGCCGGGAGAGTCAACGATCCGATAATGAGTTGGGAAAGGTTGGCCGATCAGGCGCTGATGTCGACGCTCTGGCCGACGCCGGCCGCGGTCAGGGCCTGGAGATTCTGCTGGGCGGCATCGATCAGATTAGCCACCGCCGCGCCCTGCTCGGCGTTCATCTTCAGCATCTTAGCCGCCATCGCCATCTGGACCTGACCGGTCTGAGCGCCGACGAATGCGGAAGCGAGGGCAGAAGTATCCATGCGGATTGGCTTTCGAACTCAGGTCAGGTGGCGACGTCGGTGGTCGGCGGCAGCGGCAGCTTGTCGATGTTGTACATGATCTTGGTCAGACTCATCATGTCGATTGCGCTGCCTGCGGTAGTCGTCAGCTTGTCGGTGCCCGCGATGATCTGATTGATCGTCTTGGTCACATCTCCTGGGCTTCCCGTCTTCACGAGACCGGCCGTACCATTGATGATCTGACTAACGGTCTTGGCCGCATCCGTCGTCGAGGTGGCGTTCGCGACCATGAAAGCCGTGCCGTTGACGATTTGCGAAAGCTTTTTCGCGACGTTCGCCGACGCGAAAGGATCGGCGGCGTTGCTGGTCGTGGTGTTTTTGGAAGCGGCAGCGGTTTGAATTCGCGCCAGGGCCTGCTGGCCGGCAAACGTCGCCATATTCTGCGACAATGTCAGCGTGCTGGTGCTGATGTCGTCGCCAAGGCTGGCGGCATTGTTGAGATACGTCGCCGTATAGGATTTCTGCTTCGCCTGCCAATACTGCATCGAAGACAACAGCGACGAACCTGAGCCGATAGAGGCCATGCTTTTTCCATCCTGGAATGCGCCACGAGCACGCTAGGATGGGGACGGTTAACGAAAGACTGCCGGCTTCCGATCCCATGTGCGTACGCACGGTAATCCGGCCGGTCCTGTCGATTATGGTTAATGAAGCGTTAGCAGCGCCGCGGATTGCGAAACCCGAACGGCTCAGCGCGTCGGCACCGGCTTTTCGCCGCGGTAATCGTAAAAGCCGCGCTTGGTCTTGCGGCCGAGCCAACCGGCCTCGACATATTTCACCAGCAGCGGACACGGCCGATACTTCGAATCGGCGAGGCCTTCGTGCAGCACCTGCATGACCGACAGGCAGGTATCGAGCCCGATGAAATCGGCGAGTTCGAGCGGCCCCATCGGATGATGCGCGCCGAGCCGCATCGCGGTGTCGATCGCCTCAACGTTGCCGACGCCTTCATACAGCGTGTAGATCGCCTCGTTGATCATCGGCAGCAAAATGCGGTTGACGATGAAGGCCGGAAAATCTTCCGACACCGCGATGATCTTGCCGAGCTTGGAGACGAAATCCTTCGAGGCTTCGAACGTCGGATCGTCGGTCGCGATGCCGCGAATGAGTTCGACCAGTTCCATCAACGGCACCGGATTCATGAAATGAATGCCGATGAAGCGCTCCGGCCGGTCGGTGGCGGTCGCCAGACGGGTGATCGAAATCGATGAGGTGTTGGTGGCCAGGATGGCGTCAGGCCGCAATACCTCGCTCAGCGAGGTGAAAATCTTGCGCTTGACGTCTTCCTGCTCGGTCGCGGACTCGATGACCAGATCGCAATCGGCCAGCGCGGCCATCGTCTCGGCCGGTTCGATCAGCGCGAGCGCGCTCTGGCGCTGCTCCTCGGTGATCTGCTTCTTGCCGGCCTGACGGGCGAGGTTGCCGTTGATGGTCGCGATCGCCGCCTTGATGCGGTCCGGCGCCATATCGTTGAGCATCACCGGAAAGCCCGCCAGCGCGCAGACATGCGCGATGCCGTTACCCATCTGTCCGGCGCCGATCACGCCAATCTTACGAATAGCAAACGCCATATGGTACGTCCCGATGCCTGTCCCGGCAGGTGCGGCTTGCGGTTGCGGTCGCCAAGGGACCGTTTCCGCCCGACCGTCTCCGCCGGGGAAGCTGTTTCTACGCCGAACCGCGCTCCGACACCACCGTGTATCGGCGCCGCGGTGGATGATGTTTAGCGGCCTTGCTTGCCGAGCTCCGCCGCCAGTTCGGGCAGCGCCTGGAACAGGTCGGCCACCAGCCCGTAATCCGCGACCTGGAAGATCGGCGCTTCTTCGTCCTTGTTGATGGCGACGATGACCTTGGAATCCTTCATGCCGGCCAGATGCTGGATCGCACCCGAAATGCCGACCGCGATATACAGGTCCGGCGCCACCACCTTGCCGGTCTGGCCGACCTGCCAGTCGTTCGGCGCGTAACCGGCATCCACGGCGGCGCGCGACGCGCCCATCGCGGCGCCGAGCTTGTCGGCGACCGGCTCGATATATTTGGTGAAGTTCTCGCGGTTCTGCATCGCACGGCCGCCCGAGATGATCACCTTGGCGGAGGTCAGCTCCGGACGGTCGGATTTCGACAGTTCCTCGCCGACGAACGACGACAGCGCCGGATCGGCTGCGGCCGCGGCCGGCTCGATGGCGGCCGAGCCGCCCTCGCCGGACGACTGGAACGCCGCGGTGCGCACGGTGATGACCTTCTTGGCGTCGGTCGACTTCACGGTCTGGATCGCATTGCCGGCATAGATCGGCCGCTCGAACGTGTCGGGCGCGATCACCTTGGTGATCTCGGACACTTGCATCACGTCGAGCAATGCGGCGATGCGCGGCATGAAATTCTTGGCATTGGCGGTGGCCGGCGCGACGATCGCGTCGTAACCGGAGGCCAGCGACACCACCAGCGCGGCGACCGGCTCGGCCAGCATGTGCTCGTAGGGCGCCGCGTCGGCGATCAGCACCTTGGCGACGCCCTTGAGCTTGGCGGCCGCATCGGCCGCCGGCTGGCAGCCCTTGCCGGCGACCAGCACATGCACCTCAGCGCCGATCGCCGAGGCGGCGGTCAGCGCCTTTTGGGTGGCGTCGCGCAGCGACTTGTTGTCGTGTTCAGCGATCAGCAGCGTGGTCATATCACCCCGGCCTCATCCTTGAGCTTGGCCACCAGTTCGGCCACCGATCCGACCTTGACGCCGGACTGGCGCTTGCCCGGCTCCACCGTCTTGACGACTTCAAGCCGCGGCTTGACGTCGACGCCGTACGCGTCCGGCGTCTTTTCGTCGATCGGCTTCTTCTTGGCCTTCATGATGTTCGGCAGCGACGCGTAGCGCGGCTCGTTGAGCCTGAGATCCGTGGTGACGATGGCCGGCATCTTCAGCTTCACCGTCTGCAGCCCGCCATCGACTTCGCGTGTGACGCTGATCGCCTCGCCGTCGATCACGATCTTGGACGCGAAGGTGCCCTGCGCCCAGCCAAGCAATGCGGCCAACATCTGGCCGGTCTGGTTGGAGTCGTCGTCGATCGCCTGCTTGCCCATGATGACGAGGCCCGGCGCTTCGGCTTCGACGATGGCCTTGAGAATTTTGGCGACCGCGAGTGGCTCGACCGGTCCGTCGGTCTTCACCAGGATGCCGCGATCGGCCCCCATGGCGAGCGCGGTCCGGATGGTCTCGGCGGCCTGCGCCGTCCCGATCGATACCGCGACGATTTCGGTCGCCTTGCCGGCTTCCTTGAGCCGGATCGCCTCTTCGACGGCGATCTCGTCGAACGGATTCATCGACATCTTGACGTTGGCGAGCTCGACGCCGGATCCGTCCGCCTTCACCCGAATTTTCACGTTGTAGTCGACAACCCGCTTTACGGGCACGAGAATTTTCATGACAGGCTCTCGCTGAAATCGTCGGGCCGACCCGGCCGCCGGCGGAAGGCGTTCAACCTAGTAAATGCGGCGGCGCACAAGTGTCAACGTAATCAATGCCGAATCAATCCAGCCCGCGGTCGAACAGTGGCACGCCGGGCCGCCGGAAGAACGGAATGAGCACGGCGCCGGCCACCAGCCCGCCGAGATGCCCCCACCACGACGTCTGGTCCTGAATGCCGATCAGAACCGCCACGACCTGATAGGCGATCCAGCCGCCGATCGCCCACATCGCCCGGATCCGCAGCGGAATCCGCATCAGCACCAGCACCCACAGCTTCACCCTTGGATGCAGGATCACATAGGCCGAGATGATGCCGGCCACCGCGCCCGACGCGCCGATCAGCATCTGCTCGGAACTCGGCAACGCGATCGTATGGGCAAGGCCGGCCACAATTCCGCACAGCAGGTAGAACGCCAGGAACCGGCCATGGCCCATCGCGTCTTCGATATTGTCGCCGAACACCCACAGGAACAGCATGTTGCCGCCGAGGTGCAGCCAGTTGCCGTGCAGGAACATGTAGGTGACCAAGGTCAACGGCTCGGGCACGAAGGTCAGTGGGCGCAGCCCGGCTGGATGCAGAAATTCAATCGGGATCACGCCGAAGCCGATCGCCGCGACCTCTTCGCCGCCGGCGAAGATCAGCCCGGACTGAAAGACCACATAGATCAGCACCGTGACCACGATGATCGACCGCGTGACATAGGCTGTTTTGAGATGGCGCAGCGGATTGGCGTCGTGCAGCGGGATGAACATTTATCGATTTTGCCCAGGCACCCACAGCACGTCATCGGCGCCTTTGCCGTTCACGTAACGCGCCGCGACGAATAGGAAATCCGACAGCCGGTTGATGTATTGGATCGCGGCCGGCGAGACGATCTCATTCGGCATGCCGGCCAGTTCGACCATCAGCCGCTCGGCGCGCCGGCACACCGTGCGGGCCAAGTGCAGATACGCCGCCGCCGCATTGCCGCCCGGCAGGATGAACGAGGTCAGCGGCGCGAGATCGGCATTGAGCGCATCGATCTCGCCTTCCAGCCGCGTCACCTGCGCGTCGACGACGCGCAGCCGTTCGCGCGGCGGACGCTTGGCTTCTTTGTCCGCCGGCGCCTCCGGCACCGCCAGATCGGCGCCAAGGTCGAACAGATCGTTCTGAATGCGCGCCAGCATCGCGTCGAGATCGGTGTCGCCGGCGGTGTGCAGCCGGGCCAACCCGACGGCGGCGTTGGTCTCGTCAACCGTGCCATAGGCGGCGACCCGCAGATCGTATTTTTTGCGCCGCTCGCCGGTGCCGAGACCGGTCGAGCCGTCATCGCCGGTCCGGGTGTAGATTTTGTTGAGTACGACCATCGGCGCGCGCGGCCCCCCGCTTGAGCGCGTCCAGCAAAAGTGGACACCGGTTTTGCGTCCGGACGCGCCCTAACTACTATAAAGACGCGTTTCTTCACGCGAAGTGGAATCCACCTCGCGTGAAGAAAACGCTTTAGCGTCCCATCAGCCAGATCGTCGTCATGACGATGACGATGGCCACAAATTGCAGCCCGACGCGCCAGCGCATCAGCTTCTGCGACGTGCTGCCGGACCCGCCGCGCATCATGTTGATGAGCCCGAGCAGCAGCACCACGGCGACGGCGCCGACAGCGATCGGAATGATATAGGTGGAAAGAAATACAGCCATCGAATTCTCCTTACCACCGGTCGGCCGGCTAAGTCATCCCAGCAGAACAAGCGCCAGCTAGCGCCGTGGCGGCGGGCTCCCGGTTGTGACGAACGTCATCGGAACCTCGAAAATAGCAACCACATCGCTACAGGTGTATTAGCTGTGACCCGCCCCGCAATTTTCCAAGGGCGCCCCGCATTGTTGCCATGAGCCCACCATGACCGAGCCGAAACCTCCCGCCCCGAAAGCTCCTTCTTGGAAACCCCGTACCCGCGCCGCCCAGGCGATGGGCACGCTGCCGACACACGATGAACCGGTCACCGGCGCGGTGGTTCCGCCGGTCCATATGGCCACCACCTATCTGCGCGATCCGGACAACCAATATCGGTCCGGCTACGTTTATGGCCGGCCCGACAATGCAACGGTGCGGCAGGCCGAGGCGGTGCTGGCCGGGCTGGAGGGCGCCGAGCAGGCGGCGCTGTTCGGCTCCGGCATGGCGGCCGCGACCGCCGTGGTCCTGGCGCTCGGGGCCGGCGCCCATGTGGTGGCGCCGCGCGAGATGTACTGGGCGTTCCGGCATTGGCTGCTGGACGCGGCGCCGCGCCTCGGCATCAAGACCGACTGCGTCGACATGACCGATCCCGACGCGCTGCGCGCCGCCATCAGGCCGGGCGAGACCAAGCTGGTGTGGGTCGAGACCCCGTCCAACCCGCTGTGGTCGATCACCGATATTGCGGCCATCGCCGCGATCGCGCATGAGGCCGGCGCGATGCTGGCCGTCGACTCGACCGTGGCGACGCCGGTGTTCGCGCAGCCGCTGAAACTTGGCGCCGATATCGTGATGCATTCGGCGACCAAATATCTCTACGGCCATTCCGACGTGATCGCCGGCGCGCTGGCTTGCGCGCGAAGCGATGAACTGTGGTCCCGCATCCTGGCGGTACGCAGCCAGCATGGCGCGATTCTCGGACCGTTCGAGGCCTGGCTGCTGTTGCGCGGCATGCGCACGCTCGATGTCCGGGTGCGCACCCAGGCCGAAAGCGCGGCGCTGTTGGCGGTGCGGCTTGGCCGGCATCCACATGTGGCGTCGGTTCTGTATCCCGGCCTGCCGGCGCATCCCGGCGCCGCGCTGGCGGCCCGGCAGATGACCGGCTTCGGCGGCATGCTGTCGATCCGCGTCACGGGCGGCGAAGCCGCCGCGATCGGCGCGGCCGCGCGGGTAGAATTGTGGAAACGCGCGACCTCGCTCGGCGGCGCCGAAAGCCTGATCGAGCATCGCGCCTCGATCGAAGGCGCGAACTCACCCTGCCCGCCCGATCTGCTGCGGCTGTCCGTCGGTCTGGAAGATCCGGAGGACCTCTACAACGATCTCGACCGGGCGCTTCGCGCCGGGAACGCGTAGCGCCCGCCCCGCAGATCCGCCTAGGCGGCGGTCAGGTGCTTCTCGATCTCGTGCACCGGCATCTTGACGAAGTCCTTGTCGATTTCGGCGTGCAGCGCGCCGCGCACATGTGCCGAATAGAACTCGCGCAATTGACCGAGCGCGCGTGGCGGCGCCACCACAGTAAGCCGCTTGATCTTGCCGGACAGAATATCGGCGTCGAGCCGGTCGATCAGCCGGTGCAGAAAGCCGCGCTCGTTCTGCTCGTGCCAGTCGGTCTGCTCCATACCGCTGCGCGCCGAGCCGACCGATTGAATCGACCGGCCGGGTTTGTCGCTACCGATTTCGCGCGTCGGCAGATCCTCGTGCTGAAAGACTTCCCGGGTCTTCAGGTTGGGAAATTTCGCGTCGCCTTCATTCTCCAACATCAATGCCTTGGCGCCGTCGCACACCAGAACCCATTCGCCTTGCGCGATCTTCAAATTGGACATGCAATCACCTCCCATGGCGAAAAGCCTCGTCGGATGAATCCGGCCGCGCTTTGCCATCCATCGAAAACGTCGCAACGGGCCGGTTGGTTGCCTGGCGCGGCGCACAGCCACTGTAATTCGGATAAGTTATTGATTTATATAATAAATTTATTTTGGTGTTGAGGCTGAAAACCTACCAAAACCTACCAAATCAGTTGGATCCATCGAGCAGCCGCCGGGCGATCACTTGCGCCTGAATTTCCGCCGCGCCTTCGAAAATGTTGAGGATGCGGGCGTCGCACAGAATCCGCGAAATCGGGAATTCCAGGGCGAAGCCGTTGCCGCCATGGACCTGCAACGCATTGTCGGCCGACGACCAGGCGACGCGGGCGGCGAGCAATTTCGCCATGCCGGCTTCGAGATCGCAGCGCCGGCCGGAGTCCTTCTGCCGCGCGGCGAAGTAAGTGAGTTGGCGCACGATCAGGATTTCGGCCGCCATCATGGCGATTTTGTCGGAGACGCGCGGGAACGCGATGATCGGCTGGCCGAACTGCACGCGCTGCTGCGTATACGTCAGCGCCTGTTCCATCGCCGACTGCGCAACGCCGACGGCGCGCGCCGCGGTCTGGATGCGTGCGGATTCGAACGTCTGCATCAACTGCTTGAAGCCGAGGCCTTCGACGCCGCCGAGCAGGTTCTCGGCCTTCACCTCGAAGCCGTCGAACGCGATCTCGTATTCCTTCATGCCCCGATAGCCGAGCACTTCGATCTCGGTGCCCGACATGCCCTTCGCCGGAAACGGATTTTCATCGGTACCGCGCGGCTTTTCGGCGAGCAGCATCGACAGGCCGCGATAGCCGGGCTCCTTCGGATCGGTCCGCACCAGCAGCGTCATCAGGTCGGCGCGCACCGGATGGGTGATCCAGGTCTTGTTGCCGTACACTTTATAGACATCGCCCTCGCGCACCGCGCGGGTCTTCAGCGAAGCCAAATCCGAGCCGGTATTTGGCTCGGTGAATACCGCGGTCGGCAGCACTTCGCCGGTCGAAATCTTCGGCAGCCATTGGCGCTTCTGGTCTTCGGTGCCGCTGCCCAGAATGAGTTCGGCGGCGATCTCCGAGCGGGTGCCGAGCGAACCGACCGCGATATAGCCTCGCGACAATTCCTCGGACACGACGCACATGGATTCCTTGCCCAGCGCCATGCCGCCATATTCTTCCGGAATGGTGAGGCCGAACACGCCGAGTTCGCTGACCTGGCCGATCACTTCCATCGGAATGTAGCTGTTGGTCAGGTGCCATTGCTGGGCATGCGGAATGACTTCGCTATTGGCGAATTTGCGCATCTCGTCGCGCACCGCTTCCAGGCTCTCATCGAGACCGGACGCGCCGGCCGAGGCATCGTGGTTGGCGCGCATCAGTTCGACCAGCCGGGCGCGGCGCTGCGGCGTGTTGCCGGACGCGATCAGCGCGTCCACGGCGGGCGCCATGCGGGCCGCGACCTGGGTCATCGATAGGCCGAGATCGGACGGGCGCACGATTTCGTTCTGGCTCATCGGAATGCCGCCGATGACCTGCGCCAGATATTCGCCGGCGCCGATGCGGATCGCCTGTTCCTCGATTTCACCTAGGATCCCGGCCTCCTGCAGCCGCTCGGTATAGGCGGCGAGTTGGCGCAGCGCCTCGACATAGGTGGCGTACCAGGCCAGCGCATGGGTGGCGCGCTGCTCGCGGTCGACCAGCCGGCCGACGGCGCGGCCCTCGACCATCACCTTGTCGCGGATCTTGAGCGTGGCGTCCGCGACCAATGCCTCGACGGCGCCGACCGCCTCGCGGAGCATCACGACAAGGTCATGACCGGGGGCAAGACGCGGGGCGGGTTGCGACATGGCGCGCTCTCCGAAGGGGTCTGAACGAAGTCGTGACCTGAAACGGTCCCCGGCAGGCCGCCGCAGATCGTCCAAGACTACGCGTGCAATGCACAAAAGCAATGCCCGGCACGCATTCCGCGCGGCTTTCGCGCGACAATTTGACCATTAGGCCCGGGCCGCCGCGCGCGGCCCGGTAGCCGGGCCTTGCATTGCGGTGCCGCAGGCGGCAAGTGATGAGCATCCTCGCCGGTGCCCTTGATGCGAACTTTCCTTGCCATTGCGTATGAAGCCGTGAAGCGGTTCAACCGCGACGACGGCTGGGCGATTGCCAGCCACATCGCGCTATCGGCGCTGATGTCGCTGTTCCCGTTCTTTCTGGTGCTGACCGCGTTCGCCGGCATCTTCGGTTCGCAGGATCTCGCCGACGAAGCCGCCAAATTAATGCTTGAAGCCTGGCCCGAAGAGGTCGCCGGCGCGGTGGCCGGCGAACTGCATAATGTCCTGACCAGCGCGCACAGCCGGGTGCTGACCGTCGGCGTCGTGCTGGCGCTGTACTTCTCGTCGAGCGGCATCGAGAGCCTGCGCATCGCGCTCAACCGCGCCTATGCGACCGTCGACCCGCGGCCGATCTGGCTGCTGCGCCTGGAATCGATCGGTTATGTGCTGGTGTCCGCCGTCGCGCTGCTGGCGCTATCGTTTCTGGTCGTGCTGGCGCCGCTGATCTGGCGCACCGTGGTCAGATACGTACCGGGGGCCGAGGCAATGACCGACATCGTCACGGTGGTGCGCTTCAGCGTCGCGTCGCTGATCCTGATCGTGGCGCTGATCGTGGTGCACATGTGGCTGCCGGCCGGGCGGCGGAAATTCTTCGACATCGCGCCCGGCATTCTGGCGACGCTGCTGCTGTGGCTCGCAGCCGGCACGCTGTTCGGCCGCTATCTGGCCGACTACGCCTTCACGTATTCGTTCTACTACGCCGGCTTGGCTTCGCCGATGATCGCGCTGGTGTTCCTGTATTTCTCGGCGTCGATCTTCATCTATGGCGGCGAATTGAACTCGGTGATCCGCGAGTGGCGCGACCTGCCGCCGGAGCCGAGACCGGCGGCCTCGCCTGATCCTTGATCGGCGCGTTACTTGACCAGCTTCGCGGCCCATTTGGTGCCGTCGGGCGACGGTGTGAACGTCATCTCGACCGAGCCCATGGTGCCGCACTGGTTGAAGGTCCACACTTCGACCCAGGGCTTGCCGGCGCCCGGCAGAGGCTCGGCGAGCCTCGTATCGGCGAACACCATCTTCTCGCAGCCCTCGGGCTTGAGCACGTCGACGAAAGCCCGCGCGCCCGTCACCGCGTCGCGCTGCAGCAGCGGATCGGTCACGGTGAGGCCTGGAAGCAGCTCCGCGATCTGCGGCTTGTCTTCTTCGAGCATCACCAGGAAATTGCGCTTGGTGCGCGGCTTGCAGCCGACCACATAGCTCTCGACCCACGACGTGGTGGCGGGCTTCACCGGGAACGGCACGATATCGGTCAGCGCCGCCGCCGGATCGTTCGGACACTCATAGCCGGGGATTTCCCGCGCCGAGCGGCCGAGCGCGAGCTGCCGCACCGGCGTATAGGCGTGGGAGAAAATTTTCTTGGCGATGTCCGGGCCTAGCGCCTGGGTGATCGGGGCCGGTTTGGCGTGAATATAGGACGGGGTGCCGGCCGGCATGCCAGGCTGCGACTTGTCCGGCGCCACGGCAGCGGTCTTTTCCTTCGGTTCGACCTTGGCATTAGCCTTGGCGCCGGTCTTCTTGGCGGCCTTTTCGGTGGCAGAGGCCGCCGCCGTCGCCTGCGCGATCGGTTCCGGTTTGCGCTTTTTCCTGGCGGTTCGGACCGGCTTTTCGGCTACCGGTTTGGCGGCCTGCTTGGCGGACTTCTTCTTGCCCGGCTTTTCAGGCTCTTTCTTGGCTTGCGCCAAGATAAAATCGCCGACCGACGCCAATGGTGATCGGGCACTCGTCGGCTTGGAGGTCGTCTCGGTCTGGCCGTGCGCCGCGCCCGCCATGCCGACGGCCAGCATCAAGGCCAAAGCCCAGCCATACCCGTACTTGCGGCCCACCGGCCGCGCCTCACATCCCCGCATGTCTCACCGGTCGTTATTGAAATCGGAAACAAGCACGGCGCCGCCGCGCCGTCGACGGCTATGTGACTGTCGTCCCAAAAAAGCTTGCAAGAAACCTTGGCCCGACAAATGCGGGAGGAATAGGGCCACGTCCCTATTCTTCGAGGCCGGTGTCCTCGGCGACGTCCTCGAAGGTCCGCAGGCCGGCGCGCGGGGCATTGACCAATACCGCCATGTTGCCGGGCGGATGCTGGTTCTTCCACATCTTGTGATGCGCGTCCGGGATCTTGGCCCACGGGAACACCGCGGAGAGGCACGGGTCGATGCGCCGCTCCAGCACGAAGCGGTTGGCGGCGCTGGCCTGCTTCAGATGCGCGAAGTGCGAGCCCTGGATGCGCTTCTGCCGCATCCAAACGTAACGCGCGTCGAAGGTCAGGTTGAAGCCGGTCGTGCCGGCGCAAAACACCACCATGCCGCCGCGCTTCACCACGAGACACGACACCGGGAAAGTCTGCTCGCCCGGATGCTCGAACACGATATCGACGTCGCGCTTGCCGGTGATGTCCCAGATCGCCTTGCCGAAGCGCCGCGCTTCCTTGGTCCAGTCATTGTATTCGGCGGTATTGACCGTCGGCATCTGGCCCCAGCACTTGAACTCCTTGCGGTAGATCACGCCCTTGGCGCCAAGATTAAAAACGTATTCGGCTTTGGACTCGTCCGACACCACCGCGATCGCATTGGCGCCGGACGCCGCGACCAGTTGCAGGCCGAACACCCCGAGGCCGCCGGACGCGCTCCAGATCAGCACATTGTCGCCCGGCTTGAGCGTATGCGGCGCATGGCCGAACAGCATGCGATACGCGGTCGCGAGCGTCAGCGTGTAGCAGGCGGATTCCTCCCAGGTCAGATGCGCCGGCTTCTGCATCAATTGCCGCGACTGCACCCGGCAGAACTGCGCGAACGAGCCGTCCGGCGTCTCGTAGCCCCAGATGCGCTGCGACGGCGACAGCAGCGGATCGCCGCCATTGCAGTCTTCGTCGTCGCCGTCGTCCTGATTGCAATGAACGATGACTTCATCGCCGACCTTCCAGCGCTTCACCTTGGCGCCGACCGCCCAGACCACGCCGGACGCGTCCGAACCCGCGATGTGATACGGCTGCTTGTGCACGTCGAGCGGCGAGATCGGCTGGCCGAGGCCGGCCCAGATGCCGTTGTAGTTGACGCCGCCGGCCATCACGTAGACCAGCACTTCGTCGTCGGCGATGCTCCAGGTCGGCACCACCTCGGTCTGCATCGCGGTTTCCGGCGGGCCGTGGCGTTCCTTGCGGATCACCCAGGCATGCATCCGCGCCGGCACATGGCCGAGCGGCGGCAATTCGCCGATGTCATACAGATCCTTGACGGCGGAGGCCTGCGGCTGGCGTTTGGCGGCCGTGGACATGCCTGTCCTCCCTTTCGCCGCGACAGCGCGGCGGCAGCACCGAACTTTGCTTCACCGATACTGACTCAATTGATGTTGCGGCGCAACACGATCGAATCAAACGCACAGGCCCCTGACAGCGCCGGTGGAACAAGCTAGCCTTCCAGGTATTAGGCAGGGGATGCGGGCCGCCTGAGCCCGCGCACGGGAGGAAGAACATGGCTCTTGAAACACTGCTCATCTGGCTTGTGGTCGGCGCGGTCGCGGGTTGGCTCGCCGGTCTGATTGTCCGTGGCTTCGGTTTCGGCCTGGTCGGCAATATCGTGGTCGGCATTGTCGGCGCCTTCATCGCCGGCTGGCTGCTGCCGCGCCTCGGCGTCCATATCGGCGCCGGCATTGTCGGCGCCATCATTCACGCGATGATCGGCGCGATCGTCCTGTTGTTGATCATCGGCCTCGTCCGGCGGCGCTGACGCTTGATCGTTTATTTTAAAGAAACGGCCGCGCCGGCAACCGCCGATGCGGCCGTTTTTCTAGATATTTGTTTGCGCATGATCTTTTCCGAAAACCGGTACCCACTTTTCGGGATCATGCGCCCTTTGACCGATTGCACGCCGCATTATTGCGGTGCACAATCCTCCTCCACAGCCGGCCCATGCTGACTGCGGAGACGACCGGATGAGCGACAGCGCCCCCCGCCGCGACAAGCCCTGGATGTTTCGGACCTATGCGGGCCATTCCACGGCCAGTGCTTCGAACGCGCTCTACCGAAAAAATTTGAGCAAAGGCCAGACCGGCCTGTCGATCGCCTTCGACCTGCCGACCCAGACCGGCTACGACCCGGACCATCCGCTGGCCAAGGGCGAAGTCGGCAAGGTTGGCGTGCCGGTGTCGCATATCGGCGACATGCGCGCGCTCTTGGACGGCATTCCGCTCGGCACCATGAACACGTCGATGACCATCAATGCCACGGCCGCGTGGCTGCTGGCACTGTATTGCGCGCTCGCCGACGAACAGGACGTGCCGCGCGCGGCGCTTGCCGGCACGACGCAGAACGACATCATCAAGGAATATCTGTCGCGCGGCACTTACGTGTTTCCGCCGGCACCCTCGATGCGGCTGATCAAGGACACCATCCTGTTCAGCACCGCCGAGATGCCGAAATGGAATCCGATGAATGTGTGCTCGTATCATCTGCAGGAGGCCGGCGCGACGCCGGTGCAGGAACTGGCCTTCGCGCTCGCCACCGCGGTCGAGGTGCTGGACATCGTGAAGGCGTCAGGCCAGGTCGCACCGGAGGATTTCGGCGAGGTCGTCGGGCACATCTCTTTCTTCGTCAATGCCGGGATGCGCTTCGTCACCGAAATCTGCAAGATGCGCGCCTTCACCGAGTTGTGGGACGAGATTACGGCGACGCGCTATGGCGTCACCGATCCGAAGCAGCGGCTGTTTCGTTACGGCGTGCAGGTCAACTCGCTCGGCCTCACCGAACAGCAGCCGGAAAACAATGTCAGCCGCATCCTGATCGAGATGCTGGCCGTGACGCTGTCCAAGAAGGCCCGCGCCCGCGCGGTGCAATTGCCGGCCTGGAACGAGGCGCTCGGCCTGCCGCGCCCGTTCGACCAGCAATGGTCGTTGCGCATGCAGCAGGTGCTGGCCTACGAGACTGATTTGCTCGAATACGGCGACATCTTCGACGGCTCGGTCGAGATCGCCAACAAGGTCGCCGAGCTCAAACGCCAAGCGCTCGAAGAGATGGCCACGATCAAACAGATGGGCGGCGCCGTGGTGGCGGTCGAGGCCGGCTACATGAAGCAGCAACTGGTCGAGTCGAACTCGCGCCGCGTCGAAGCCATCGAGAGCGGCGAATTGACCGTGGTCGGCGTCAACAAATTCACCGAAACCGAAGCCTCGCCGCTCGGGGCCGGCGAAGACTCGATCATGACCGTCTCGGACGACGTCGAGGCCGTGCAGATCGAACGGCTGCAGGCGTGGCGCGCAGCCCGCGACAACGCCGCCGTCGAAGCCGCGCTGAAGGATCTGCGAACTGCCGCTCGCGACGGCCGCAACATCATGCCGCCGTCGATCGTCTGCGCGAAAGCCGGCGTGACGACGGGAGAATGGGCCTTCGCGCTGCGAGAATCGTTTGGTGAATTCCGCGCCCCGACCGGCGTCGGCACCGGCATGCGCAATGACGCCGACGGCCTCGACGAATTGCGCGCCGATGTCGACCGCGTATCGCGCAAGCTCGGGCGGCGGCTGAAATTCCTGGTCGGCAAGCCAGGCCTCGACGGCCATTCCAACGGCGCCGAGCAGATCGCGGTACGGGCCCGCGACATCGGCATGGACGTGACCTATCAGGGCATCCGGCTGACTCCGGCCGAGATCGTCGAAGCCGCTGTCGAGCAACGCGCCCATGTGATCGGGCTGTCGATCCTGTCCGGCTCGCACGTATCCTTGGCGCGCGACGTGGTGGCTCAGATGCGCAAAGCCGGGCTCCACGACGTGCCGGTCGTGGTCGGCGGCATCATTCCGCCCGAGGACGAACGCACGCTGAAGCAGGCCGGCGTCGCGGCCGTCTATACGCCGAAGGATTTCGAGCTGAACCGCATCATGGCCGATATCGTGCGCGTCGTGGAGCGCAAGGCCGACGAGACCGAGACGGCGGCGTAAGTGGCGGGCAATAGGTTGTAGCTGGCACCTTACGCAATAACGCGCGCAAAACGCTCGCAACACCGCATCGGGGTCCGATGGCGCGTCCGGCGGTGTCGCGCTGCAATTATGTGAACGGCATCATTCCGACTGTGGTGCCGGGTCTGGTCCTGAAGAACTGCGTCGGCTGTAGAACGTCCTCATCCTTGTCGACGGACTACGATGCTTGGCAGATCAATTTAAAGGCCGCGAGCGATCACCAATTTGACCGCATCACATTAACGCCCTCGATCTCTCGCAACTCCCGTCGGCCTGCAGCAAACTCCGGCTGGCATCAAGTTCGCCAGCGAAACCAGTTATTACGCCGGCGGCGGCCTGACGATAACGTTCGGGCCCTGAGCGAGCGGTGTTCGTGTAGCCTTCACTCATTCTCGAGCCGCGCCGCATCGGCGCGCACGGCCGACGGCGTATTTCCGAAGCGACGTCGGAAGCTGCGGTTGAAGTGCGACAGATCCGGGAAGCCGGCCTCCAGCGCGATCTCGCTGATCTTTAGCCGCGTCGCCCGCGGATCGCGCAACAGACGATGGACGCGATCAAGCCGTCGATCGAGCAAATGCTCGGAAAACGTCCGCCCGGTCTCCTCCAGCAGCCGGTGCAGATAGCGCACCGAGAAGCCGAGGCTCGCCGCGATGCGCCCTGGATCGAGATCCGAGTTTGTGGCGTCCTTGGTGATGGCTTCGAGCACCGCGCGCAGCCGCGCCGCCCGCACGCCACGCTCCTCGATCAGACTTTGCGTATCCTTGCGCGGCCCGATCGCGCTCGCCACCAGGTCGGCAACATGCACGCCGGCAAGCTCGGGCTCATTCACGTCGTCCAGCGAAAACAGCGTTTCAAGATAGCCGACCAGCAGCCGCAAGGTCGGATGGGACGCCGGGATGCACTGCTCCACCAGCCCGTCGATATCGCGCACCAGATGGCGCAACGCTTCGCGCGGTAGGCTGATCGACCAGGTCTCGCCCTCGTCCAGGCTGTGGAACTCGTTTTCGCAACGGTTGTCGAACAACGCGGCATCGCCGGGCGCGAGGTGATGCACCTCACCCTGCTGCACGATACGGAAGCCGCCGGCCCGCACGATGATCATATACAAACCATCATTGCCGTCCTTGGCCTGCTTGGGCCGGCGAATGAAGCTGGAGGGCGTGCCGCGTACGATGCCGGCCGCAACGCCGCCGAGCGGAATGAAATCGACGGAAAAACGCAGGCCGTCCGTCGACCGATCGATGAATTCCATCTCCATGCGGCGATGGACGAAGCCATCGCTCCAGGCGGCGAAGCGCGCTTCTTCGGGCAAATCGTCGGTTGAAAAACGGATTCGGGATGGTTTGCTCGCGCGTCGATCGATGTCGGGCACATTCATTTCCAACCAACCAGGGCATCTCGCTGAGCCCGAACCTGGCGCGCCGTAAAGCGGCGATGCCGAGCCTTTGCGATCAAGTCCACCCCGGTCGCAGCATCAAATTACCGACATTCAAACGGGATTACAATCCATAGTCAAAAATAATTCGGATTTTTCATGAAATCCCGGCTATTAAACGGATCGGCCGCCACCGCTTCAGCGCCCTTGAACCACGGGGTTGCGAAGCCGCCACGAACGCGGCCATTGTCGCGCGCACCACTATCGATTCCGGTTGCCGGCTCGCCGGGCAGCCGCTGACGGACCCGCTATGAGTCATCTGGATGCGATCGACCGCCGGCTGCTGGCGCTGCTACAGGACAATGACCGCCTGGCGCTCGCCGAATTGAGCACGGCGACCGGCGTCGCCGCCTCGACGCTCAACGACCGCATCAAGCGTTTGGTGCGCCAAGGCGCCATCACGGGCTTTCATGCGCGGCTCGCGCCGGAGGCGCTGGGACTGGATCTGCTGGCTTTCGTGCTGGTCGGATGGAGCGATCCGAAAGTCGAGCCGGTCTTCCTGAAGAAAATCCGTTCGTCGCCGGCCGTGCTCGAATGCCATCACGTCACCGGCGTCTGGAACTACCTGCTCAAGGTGCGCATCAAGAACACGCGGGCGCTGGAGGCTTTCCTGGCCAACACCGTCAAAGCCGTCGCCGGCGTGCAACGCACCGAGACCATCATCGCGCTATCGTCGGCGAAAGAGACCTGGGCGCTCGACGTCACCGAGTGAACGCGGACCTCAGAGCCGGGAAGGATGACGCGTCAGCCTGAACTGATCGCCGCCATCGCCTGCGCCAGGCTGCTCGGCGACAGCGGCTTGGTCAGATATTCGTTCATGCCGGCGGCCCGCGCGGCCACCGCTTGGCCGGGCTCGTCACGCCCCGAAACTCCGACGATCGGCACGCGGCCCACCGTCGCGCCGAGTGCGCGGATGCGGCGCGACGTCTCAAAGCCGTCCATCGCCGGCAGCGTAATGTCCATCAGCACGACATCGAAAGCGCCGTCCTTCACGGTCTCGATCGCGTCCTCGCCCGAGCCGACGAAATCGGGCCGATGGCCGAGTTCGGTCAGGATGGTGTTGAGGATGACCCGGCCATACGGATTATCCTCGACGCACAGGATGCGCAGGCTGCGCACCGGCGTGCCGTTCGCCGCGGTGCCGGCATCGGCACCGTGTGCGGTGGCGCCGGCCGGCGCGGCGTCCACCGTCACGGTCAGGCGAAACGTCGCGCCGCGCCTGGCCTTGCTGGTCACCGTCAGATCGCCGCCCATCGCCTTGGCGATATGCTTGACCAGCGCGAGCCCGAGACCGGCGCCGCCGAAGCGTTGCGCCACGTCGGCATTGGCCTGCGTGAACACCCGGAACAGCCGTTTGATCTCGGCCGGCGTCAGGCCGATGCCGCTGTCGGTGACCGTGAAGGTGAGCTTGATCCGTTTGCGCACCGCGCGCCCGGCCGCGACATCGAGCGCGATCCGGCCGCGCTCGGTAAACTTGACGGCGTTGTCGATCAGATTTTCCAGCGCGGCGCGCAACCGCAGCACGTCGCCGATGACGATATCGGGCAGCGCGCCCTTGACCCGCACCTCGCTGGTCAGCCCGCGTGTCTCGGCGCGCGCCGCCAGCGACGCGGCGATGCCATCCACCAGTCTGCCGAGACGGAACGCCTCGCGGCGCAACACCAGTCCATTCGTATTGGCCTTGGCGGCGTCGACCGCCAGCGTCGCAAGCTGCGCCAGATATTCGGCCGAACTCTTCACCGCCTGCGCCCAGGCGCGTTCGCGCGGCGCCAGGTCCGAACTCGCCAGCAATTCACCGAGCGCCAGAATCCCGGTCAGCGGGGTGCGGATGTCATGTGCGAACGCCGCGAGCGCCGCCTCGACCGCACGCGTTTTGCGCGCCGCCGGCTGCCGCGTCGTTTGTTTGATCGGTCGCTTCACAGGCCGTCTGCGCCGTGACGGCGCCGGACTTTTCGTTGCACGCATACGCTTCATCCACCCCACTCCAGCATGGCATGAAGCCCCGGCAGGGCCAATCCGTGCAACCCCGCGCGACCCCACGCTCCCTGGCCCCACGTCGACAGGGTCAGGGCAGCCCGACGCCACGCCGGATATCGGCCGGCGTCACCCCGGCATGGCGCAGCTCCCGCAAGGCCGTAGCTCTCGTCGATTTCGCCAATTTGCGGCCGTCGGCGCCCAGAATCAGCTTGTGATGCTGGTAGACCGGGGCCGGCAGGCCGAGCAACCTCTGTAACAGGCGATGCACGCTGGTCGACCAGAACAGATCCTGCCCGCGCACCACATGGGTGACGCCCTGTAGAGCGTCATCGATCACAACCGCGAGATGATAGCTGGTCGGCGTCTCCTTGCGGGCCAGCACCACATCGCCCCAGGCCTGCGGCATCGCCTGGACGGTGCCGGTCTCGCCGCGCGGGCCTTCGCCGGCCTCAAACCAATCCAGCGGTCCGGCCTGCGCGACCGCTACGTCCATCATCAGCCGCAGCGCATAGGCGTCGCCCGCGTCCATGCGCCGGTTGCGCTCCTCTGCCGACAGCATCCTGCCGTTGCCGGGATAAAGGGGCGCGCCGTCCGGATCGCGCGGCCAGGCACCATGGATTTCGCGGCCCTCGACCAGACGCTGAATCTCGGTGCGGCTTTCGAAGCTGGCGAACACGAGGCCGCGCCGCTCCAGCCTTTCCAGCGCGTCCAGCGACGCATCGAAATGCTCCGACTGCCGCCGCACCGGCTGTTCCCACTCGATGCCGAGCCAAGCCAGGTCCTCATAGATCGCCGTCTCGTATTCGGGCCGGCAGCGCGACACGTCGATGTCTTCCAGCCGCAGCAGCAAGCGGCCGCCCATGCTCCGCGCCAGATCGAAATTGGCCAGCGCCGACAACGCATGGCCGAGGTGCAGATAGCCGTTCGGACTTGGGGCAAAACGCAGGACGGGAACGGTCATTGAGAACTCGTCATGACGAACGTAATGACTTGGGAAGTACCGGCTGGAAAATATGAAATAGATTGATTCGTCCGCACGCTCATACTTTGTTGATTCCTCATGTCCCCGCGCATCGATACGCAAGCCGATCTCCAAGCCGCCCTGAAGCGCCTGCTCAAAGCCGACCCCCGGTTAAAGCCGGTGTTCGAACTCGCCGGAATGCCGCCGCTGCGCCGCCGATCGGGCGGCCTTGCGGGCCTCGCCACCATCGTGGTGTCGCAACAGGTTTCCGTCGCCAGCGCCGGCGCGATCTGGGCACGGCTGGAGGCCGCGCTGGATCCGTTCGACCATGCGAGTGTGGCGCGGGCGCGGCCGGACCGGCTGCGCCGGATCGGCCTGTCGGCCGGCAAGATCCGCACCCTCAAAGCTCTCGCCAAGGCCGAGCGGCTCGGCGAAATCGACCTTGCCGGGCTGGCCGATCATCCGGCCGACACCGCCCACGCCATGTTGACGGCTCTGCACGGCATCGGGCCGTGGACCGCCGACATCTATCTGCTGGCGTGCCTCGGCCATGCCGACGCCTGGCCGGCCGGCGACCTCGCGCTACAGGAAGCCTATCGCATCGCCTTCGCGCTAGAGGCGCGGCCGACCACCAAGGACATGGGACCGCTCGCCGAGATCTGGCGGCCGTGGCGCGGGGTGGCGGCCCGGCTGCTGTGGTCGTATTATCGGGCCGTCAAAGGGCGCGACGCGGCGCCGCTTCCACCACCCACATTGCCCAAACGGAGGTCGTGATGGCCGCAACGCTGGACGGTCCACGGCTGGAGCCGCGCTCGGGTACCGCCCGCCAACTGGTCGTGTTCCTGCACGGCTATGGCGCCGACGGCAACGACCTGATCGAGATCGGCCGCGCCTGGCAGCCGCTGCTGCCGGATGCCGCGTTCGTGTCGCCGCATGCCCCGGAGCCGTGCGGCATGTCGTCCGGCCGGCAGTGGTTTCCGCTCACCTTTCGCAACGAGGAAGAGCGCTGGACCGGGGTCAACCAGGCCTCGCCCGGCCTTGACCAGTTCCTCGATGCCGAGCTGGCGCGCCGCAACCTGGCTGATTCGGCGCTGGCGCTGGTCGGTTTCAGCCAGGGAACCATGATGGCGCTGCATGCCGGGCTGCGCCGCCCCAAGGCCATGGCCGGCATTGTCGGCTATTCCGGCCTGCTGGCGGTGCCGACCGAAGGCCCGATCGAGGATGTGATCGCGCAGGTCCGCTCCCGGCCGCCGGTGCTGCTAGTCCATGGCGATTCGGACGAATTGATCCCGGTGCAGGCCCTGTTCCATGCCACGCAGGGGCTGGCCGCGATGGATGTCCCGACCGAATTTCACGTCTCCCCCGGCATCGGCCACGGCATCGACGGCGAGGGCCTGCGCCATGGCGGCGAATTTCTGGCGCGGCGCTTCGCCCGCGCCCGCTAAGGCCGCGCCTGTCTGGGCATGGCCTACCCACGCATGGGTGGTAAATGCCTGGAAGCGCTTCACAATGCCGTCACGCTGGCTATAGACTATGGCCAAGCTGCCGCGTGGCAGCGTGACGAGCGAAGGAGCGCGGCTTTGAACGTGCATGTGTCGCACGTATCGCCGACCGGTTGGCCGGCCTTGGTCCTCAATGCGGACTTTCGTCCGCTGAGCTATTATCCGCTATCGCTGTGGTCCTGGCAGGACGCCATCAAGGCGGTGTTCCTGGAACGGGTGAACATTGTCGCGCAGTATGACCGCGCGGTGCACAGCCCGAGCTTCGAGATGAAGCTGCCGAGCGTCGTCTCGCTCAAGACCTATGTGAAGCCCTCGACCAATCCGGCGTTCACGCGGTTCAACGTGTTCCTGCGCGACCGGTTCGCCTGCCAGTATTGCGGCGCGCGCGACGACCTCACCTTCGACCACCTGATCCCGCGCTCGCGCGGCGGCATCACGTCCTGGGGCAACGTGGTCGCGGCCTGCTCGTCGTGCAATCTGCGCAAAGGCAGCATGACAGCGGCCGAAGCCCACATGTTTCCGTCGCAGATGCCGTTCCAGCCGAGCGTGCACCACCTGCATCGCAACGGCCGGCTGTTTCCGCCGAACTACCTGCACGAATCCTGGCTCGACTATCTCTATTGGGACACCGAGCTGGAGCCGTGAGTTAGGGCGTTCGGATCGGCGTGGTCGCGCTGTCGCGCATCACATAAGTGGTCCTACCGGAACGATACCGCTCGGATTCAGGTTGCGGTGGCTCTGATAGTAGTGGCGCTTGATATGGCCGAAATCCACGGTCGCGGCGACGCCCTCGATCCGGAACAGGGTGCGCATATAGTCAGAAAGGCGCGGATAGTCGGCAATCCGCCGGATATTGCATTTGAAATGGCCGACATAGACGGGATCGAACCGGATCAGCGTCGTGAACAGCCGCCAGTCGGCTTCCGTGATTTCTCCGCCCGTTAGGAAGCGCCGGGATGACAGGCGATCCTCGAGCCAGTCCAGTGTCTCGAACAGCGGGCCGACGGCCTCCTCATAGGCTTCCTGCGTCGTTGCAAAACCGGCCCGGTAGACGCCGTTGTTGACTGTCGCATAGATGCGCGCGTTCAAGCCGTCGATCTCGGTCCTGAGCGCCTCGGGATAATAGTCGGCTGCCTTCGCGCCGATACCGTCGAAGGCGGTGTTGAACATGCGAATGATCTCGGACGACTCGTTGTTGACGATCGTGCCGGTCTTCTTGTCCCATAGAACGGGAACCGTGACGTGGCCCGAGTAGGTCGGGTCCGACCTCGTGTAGACCTCGTGCAGATAGTGCGCGCCGCCGATAGGATCGGGAACCACACCATCGCCTGCGGCGAAGCTCCAGCCCTGCTCGGCCATGAGCCAATGCACCACCGAGACATCGATGAGCGGCGCGAGCCCCTTCAAGGCGCGGAAGATCAGGGTCCGATGCGCCCAGGGGCAGGCCAGGGAGACATAGAGATGATAACGCCCGGCCTCGGCTCGGTAGCCGCCGACCCCCGTCGGGCCGGGGGTACCGTCGGCGGTCACCCAGTTGCGGAAAACACTGTCCCGACGCACGAAACGTCCGCCGCTGGCCGAGGTATCGTGCCACTGATCGTGCCAACGACCGTCAACGAGCAATCCCATTTCATTCTCCTCGCAAATCGTCGGCGAGCGTTGGGCGTGTTCGCCCGTCGTCGACTATCGATGGTGTTCGGGCCAAACGGGCAGTTATTGCGCTCATGAGCACACCTTAATTGCGGCCGGATTGGCGTTTGGTGGATCCGTAAGACAAGCCCTGGTACCTAGCGCCGTTCTTGACACTGCAGCTCCTAACGAAAATTCGGATCATCACGAGTGCGCTCCAGGATGAGCGGGATGATCAGATCCTCTTCATCCTCGAGATGCCGCAGCAAGGTTCGGTCGAAGCCCTCGATCTCTCCGGCAAGCCGTTCGGCCACGCGCGGCGCATCACCGTCGCGACCCGTCACTTCGCTGGAAAGCGCAGCAATGAGCTCACGGCT
>JAQGJU010000090.1 GCA_028290465.1 Xanthobacteraceae bacterium
TCGGTGATGCGCTCGCCCGAGGGACAGGAGTTTCCCAATGTCGGCTGCTATCTCGAGGTCGTTCCGAACCAGCGTTTGATCTTCACCGATACGCTGCTGCCGGGCTACCGCCCGGCGCCGGAGCCGTTCTTCACCGCCGTTTTGACGCTCACGCCCGAAGGCAAGGGCACGCGCTACGTCGCGATCGCGATTCACCGCGACGAGGCCGGCCGCGAGAAGCACGAGAAGATGGGCTTCCACGATGGTTGGGGCACGGTGCTCACGCAGATGGTCGAGTACATCAAGAAGGAAATGTGAGGATTGCGACTTACGACTTCGCCGATCATGGGTCGGCGAGGTCGTCACCCGATGCTCGTGACCGCTGCAACTACTTGCTGGCGGAGTCCCGCTTCGGCCGGCGGACCGCCCTCACCTTCCCGCTCTTGCCGCCACCGCAGAAGAACCGGTCGCCGCCACCGGACTCGAGTCCAGACACGATCATGCCGGGCGGCATATCGAGCTGCTCCAGGACCTCTCCGGTCCGCGGATCAATCCGCCGCAAGTCGCTCTCATCATCTTCCAAGGTGGCGTGCCAGAGTTCGCCGTCAGCCCAGGTGACCCCGGTGACGAAGCGGTTGGACTCGATGGTGCGAAGGACCGCGCCTGTGCCGGGATCGATCTGACTGATCTTGCGGTCCCGATAATGCCCGACCCAGAGCGTTCCCTCAGCCCATGTGAGGCCCGAATTGCCGCCGTCTCCGGGCGCCGGGATCGTGGTGAGCACGCGCCCGGTCTTCGGATCGATTTTCTGGATGATGTTTTCGGCGAGCTGATAAAAATGCTCGCCGTCAAAGGCCGTTCCAGCATGCGCTGCGACATCGATCGAGCGCACTGCATTGCCGCTCGCCGGGTCGATGGCATTCAGTTTGTCTCCCGACGCGAACCAGACGTGCTGACCGTCACATGTCACGCCATGCACGGCGTCCACACCCGGAAAGGGTCCATATTCGCGGATGATTTCAGCGTCTGACCGTTTCATCGTTCAATCCTCTTGCCCGAACCCGAAGTTCACAATCGGGACATTAGTCGGTCGGTAGCGGACCCGGGAGTAACAAGGTTGTCGGGAATCCCGGCACCGGCGGGGTCATCCAACGGCGCGCTCGCCCGCGCCCGAACCACTGTACCTTGCCGGCCGCCGCAAGCGCATCCAGTGCCCGCTGCACGGTGCGCGGGCTGGTGCCAAGCACCATCGCCAGGGCCGAGCTCGACCACGACTCGCCGTCGGCCAGGAAGGCGAGCACCGCCGCATGCGGCTCTTCGACGGGCGGCGCCAGCACCACGACCTCGGCGGCGCGGCGCGGCGCCAGCGCAAAGCCTTGCTTGGTCGCGTTCACGTCTGCCAGCGCGCGAAGCTCCCCGCGAAGCCGCCCGACTTCGACCCGCAACCGGGCGCGATGCGATTCATCGGCATCTTTCGCCCGGAAGGCGCGGGCGACGAGCGTGCTCCTGCGCACGTCTCCGGGCCACGCCTCACCGAGCGCGCGTGCCAGCGCGAACAATACCGGGCGCGTCGCCAGCGAGACCACCGTGCGGGCGTCACGCACCACATAACGGCACGCGTCCACGACGAGTACCCCTGACGCCAGCAGCGCTTCAACCTCCTCAAGCAGCACGAGGCGTTCCTCGCCACGCGCGATCAGGCGCGCCGCCGGCGTGTTCAGCACGAGGGATGCGCTTTCGACCTCCGCCATCAAGGCGGGAATGTCCGCCTCGCGCGCGGCGTGCCCGGCCCGCGTGAGCGCGGCGCGCGCCTCCTTCGTGCGCAGGCGCCGAATCGCTACTCCGGCGACCACCAGTTCGTGGGCCGCCCTCGATGCGGGCGGCAATGGCGCGAGGTCGAGTTCGGCGAGCATGCGCTCGGCCTCGTCGAGACGGCCGATCAGGAGCAGGCGCCGCACCTCGAGATTGCGCGCATGCGCGGCGTTCACCAAGTCGCCGTGCTTTTCAAGCGTCGCCCGCGCCGTGTCGAGCGCCTTCGCCGGCCAGCCCAGATCGCGCGAGACGAGCGCGATCTCGGCCTCGGCGACCACACACCTCGCACGGGCCATGGCCTCTTTTGGACCGAACGCGCGCGCCGCGCTTCGCAGGAGAGCCTTCGCGCGAACGAAGTCGCCGAGCTGCGCCATCGCGATGCCGCGAAGCGCGAGCGCCGGCGCGTCGTCACGCAAGGCGACCCGGTTCAGCGCGCCGAGCGGATCACCCGCCGCGAGCGCCCGTGCCGCGGCCGTGATCAGCGAGTCCATCGAAATTCCGCCACACGAAATCCCGTCACACTTGTCACTCCCACCCGTTCGATGCCGGTCCTAATCTATCTCACGACCACCAACCAGCACGTCGTATCGAGACCGGTACGAACGGCGCAGGACACCGTAAGGAGACAAGAGCGATGACAATACACATGACCGGGACACGTGAAGAGTGGCTGGAAGCGCGGCTTGGGCTGCTCGAGGCCGAGAAAGAACTGACGCGACGCAGCGACGAGGTAGCCCGGCGACGTCAGGAACTGCCATGGGTGCGGGTCGACAAGGAATACCGGTTCGAGACCGATGAAGGCAGCGCCTCGCTGGCGGACCTCTTCAAAGGGCGCTCGCAGCTCCTCGTCTACCACTTCATGTTCGGGCCCGATTACAAGGCCGGGTGCCTGTCCTGCTCCTCGATCGCCGACGGTTTCAACGGCATCGCCGTCCATTTGGAGAACCACGACGTCACGCTTTCGGCTGTGTCGCGGGCGCCGCTCACAAAGCTGCAGGCGTACAAGCGGCGGATGGGATGGACGTTTCCCTGGGCGTCCTCGTTCGGCGGCGAATTCAACTTCGACTTCAACGTCTCGTTCACCGAGGAGCAGCAGCGCAAGGGGCTCATTGAATACAACTTCAAGCGCGGCGGCCTCACCATGAAAGCGACGCAGGTTCCGCGGGCCGTCTCCGATAGCGCGGCCGCAGTCGGCACCGACGTGGCCGCTTATTCTCGCGACAGGCCGGGCTTGAGCACATTCGTGCTCGAGGACGGCGTCGTCTACCACACCTATTCTGCCTTCGCGCGCGGACTGGATGGGCTCTGGAACATGTACCAATGGCTCGACCGCGCGCCCAAGGGCCGCAACGAAACGGGGGTCTGGTGGCGCCGCCACGACGAGTACGACGAGCCGGCGAAAACCTCGAGCGCGGCGTGCTGCGCTTGAGCCGAGTCGCGGGCGGCTGACACGTTCCGTTCATTCGCGCGAAGGCAGGACTCCGGGGCTTCGTCTCCGGAGTCCCGCCGGCCGACAGCGCCTTACTCAAGGAGATAAAACATGAGCGAGACCTATACCGGTGACGGCGCCGCCGCCCTCGGTGCAGCCGACTGGCTACACCTCGCGGCCGCGCCGACCTTCGCCATCATGGCGTTGCTTACGGGCGTTGTGGGTGGCGGCTCGCCCGATATGATCTGCACGGCCGCGTACAACGGATCGCCGCTGAGCGGAATGGCCGCCATGTACGGGCTGATGAGCGCCTTCCATTTGGCTCCTTGGCTCAAGCTGATCTCAAGCCAACGAAACGGCGACCGCCGGTCGTGATCCGGCGCTTCTCGCACAGTCTTGTCTCGCGCAACCTTGGGGCGCGCCGCGCCCGCGCACCCAACGCTCATTTCTTGCTTTGCGGGTAGATCGTTTCGCCGCGCTTGAGCATGTCGACGAAGGTCTCGATCTTCTTGTTTCGCCCGGCTTCGGTTTTCATGTTGTGGACGCGGAACGCCAGCGCGAAGCGGTTCTGCGCGCTGAGTTTCGCCAGCATGGCCTTGGCCTTGGGCTCGGCGTCGATGGCGGCCTGGAGATCGGCCGGGATCTTCATGTCCTTGCCGCTCCCGTAGGCGCGGTCCCAGCGCCCGTCGGCTTTGGCGGCGTCGACCTGCGCCATGCCGTGCGCGGTCATCCGGCCCTCCTCGATCAGCCGCGCGACGTTGCCGACATTGATCTGGCTCCAGACACCCTTTGGCGTGCGCGGTGAATAGCGCTGCAGGAAGCTGCGCTTGTCAAAGCTCTTGCGCAGGCCGTCGATCCAGCCCCAGCACAACACGACGTCGATGGCTTCCTTGGGCGTGATCGATGCGAGCCCGGAATTCACCTTGTGAATCTTGATCCAGACTTCATCGTCCTTGTCGTGATGCTTGCCGAGCCATGTGTAAAAGCTCGCGGCGTCCTTGAATTCGCGGACCTTGTCGGGATCGACTTTGACGGGGGCCATCAATTTGTTCGCTTCACATCTCGAATTCGATCTTCACGCTGTCCGCCGAGCGCTTCGCGGCCCATGATACACGACTTCGATATTGGTGCCGGCGGGATCGAGCACAAGGCGGCGTAAATGCCGCACGGATAAGCGCCCGCCCTCACCCCTTCCGCCCAAACCACACCATCACCAGACCCGCTGCCGCCAATAGCCCGCCAGCGACCGGCACCGCCGCATAGCCGAGCCCGAGACTGATGACCGCGCCGCCGACGGCGGCGCCGAGCGCATTGCCGAGATTGAACGCGCCGACATTGATCGACGAGGCGAGGCCCGGCGCTTCCGACGCCGCCTGCATCACGCGCATCTGCACCGGCGGCACGATGGCAAAAGCCGCCGCGCCCCAGGCGAGGAGACCGATCACGGCTCCGACATGGCTGGTCAGGATCAGCGGCAACGCGAACATGATCAGAGCCAATGCGCCGAGGAATATCCGCGTGGCGCCGTCCAGCGACCAGTCGGCCAGCCGGCCGCCCAGCCCGTTGCCGAGGGTGAAGCCGACGCCGATCAGCACCAGCGCCAGCGTGACGAATGCCTCCGAGGCGCCGGTCAACGAGGTCAGCACCGGCGCGATGTAGGTGTAGAGCGTGAACATCGCGCCCGCCCCCATCACCGTGGTCGCCATCGCCAGCAACACCGCGGGCCGCGTGAGAACGCGCAATTCGCGGCGCACATCCGGCATCGTGCCGGCTGCGCCCCTCGGCAAGGCCCACCACAGCGCCGCGATGGCCAGCACGCCGAGCCCCGCCGTACAGCCGAACGCCATGCGCCAGCCGATCTGATGGCCGATCCAGGTCGCGGCCGGGACGCCGCCGATATTGGCGATGGTCAGCCCCATGAACATGGTCGCGACCGCGCTCGCCTGGCGCTCTTTCGGCACCACGCTGGAAGCGACAATCGCGCCGAGGCCAAAGAAAGCACCGTGGTTGAGGCTGGTGACGAGGCGCGCGATGAGCAGCGTGCCATAGCCGGGCGCGAGTGCCGACATCAGGTTGCCGATGGTGAAGATGCCCATCAGCAGCATCAGCGCGGTGCGCTTGCCGAACCGCCCGAAGGCGAGCGTCATGATGGGCGCGCCGATCATCACGCCGATGGCGTAAGCGCTGACCAGCAATCCGGCCGTTGGGATCGAGACGTTGACGCCATCGGCGATCACCGGCAGCAGACCCATCGGGGCGAATTCGGTGGTGCCGATGCCGAACGCACCGACCGCCAAAGCGAGAAGCGGCCAGTTGATGCCGGACGTCTTGCTTTTCACGGCAAATGCATTGGGATTAATGGCGTCCATCTCGCGCTCCTGCCGTCATGACTTGGCTTTACGATTCCTGGGCAGGCGGGCGAACGCCGGTCGAGGCCAGAAAAAGGCCACATAGTCACCCGTATCCGGAGCGCAAGGTGACAGCCATCGCGCTGATGCGGACAACCTATGCCGGCGGCGCGCGCCCGTTGGAAACACAGTGCTCTTTCTGCATTACCTCAAAACTGTCATAGGTCTGTTTCCCGAAGGGAGATGCCGCATGGGCGACTTGGTTCTGACCACGTTCGATTGGGTGCCCGAGCCGCCGCGCGGCTATGTGCGCGACTTGCGCGTGCGCTGGGCGCTGGAAGAGGCCGGCCTGCCCTATCGGGTCGAGAGCACGCCGTTTCGCGACCGGAAACCGGCGCATTTCGCACACCAGCCGTTCGGCCAGGCGCCGTGGCTGACCGATGGCGACATTTCGATTTTCGAGAGCGGCGCGATCCTGCTGCATCTCGGCGGGCTAAGCGAGACGCTGATGCCGGCCGATCCGCGCGGCCGCGCCGAGGTGACGCAATGGCTGTTCGCGGCGCTGGCGTCGGTCGAGGCCGCGAGCCAGCCCTGGTCATTCTTCATGTTCTCCGGTGACGCCGGCGACAACCCGATGCGAAAGTTCTTCGACGATTTCCTGTTTCAGCACCGGCTCAAGCATATGGAGACGGTGCTAGCCGGAGGCGAATGGCTCGTCGGCCCGTTCTCGGTCGCGGACATTCTGATGGCCGATGTGCTGCGGCTGGTGAACAGGTTTGACGGACTGGCGGACTATCCGGCCTGTCGTGACTATGTCGCGCGCGCGACGGGTCGTGCGGCGTTTAAGAAGGCGTATGCGGATCAGATGGCGCATTTTAAGAAGGGGGATTGAGGGACGGTGGCGAAAGCGGGCAGCAAGCAGCCCGGAATGTCGCATCAAGATTTAGCCAGCCCGGGCCCTAAGATGTCCTAGCCTGCATCACAGTCCCTGACCACGAATTCGCTAAATATGTGCTGGCGACAAACTTGTTGCATGACTTACTACCAGCACTAAAGTACATTTCTATAAACGGGAGGAAAACATGGACTGGGTAGCGATTGGCACTTTTGTCGCAGGCTTACTTGCCGGCTATACAATTAGAGTCGCGATAGAAATACGCACCAGCAAAAAAAGCATCAACTCGACCGTGCGCGCGACGCATGGGTCGGTAGTCCAAAGTGGCAACACTGCTGGTGGCCACATCGCAGGCGGCAATATCAAAACTGATTCCAAATGAGCAGTGATGAGCCCTCTGGCGGACAGCAACTTGTGCCAATTGGCAACCAGGTCGCACAGAACAACAATAAGGCCGGCGGCCATATGGCGGCTGGCGACGTTAATACCTTAGAAATTCACGTTGAAGGCGACCTGAACCTACCATTATATCACTCGAAAGATACCGCCCTCAGTCGCCTGTACAAGCGCCTTGTTAGCGAAGCAAAAGGAGATGAACAGCTTACTGAATATATTGGGCAACTGCAAATTTTTACGAGATTAGTCGAAGATGAAACAGTCGTAGGACTAGATAGCAAACTCCTCGCATCCGACCGGGTCGACCAATTAGATATGGCAAAGGCCATGAAAGAACTGGTCTATGGGGAGCTTCGTAAAAACATGTTTTCAAAAACATTTCAAACAATCTATGCGACCCTTATGGGCAAAATTCACGAAGAATTTCAGACCTGGGTGCGGCCTGCAATTGCCCGAGGAGCAGATCGAGAAGAGATCGATCAATTGGTCAACATTTACGTGGTCAAGCCCATCGTAGCAGAACTTGAGATGTGCCCAGATCATGACGGTGCACCCATAGCAACCGTGCGCGGCATGATATACTTTCTGACGGGAAACTGCCATCTAAGGTGGCACTGATGCTGGTTTATCATCCGGCTCTTGATGTCAACCATGGCATGTTCCGTATGTTGCGCCTCCTTGAGATAAATCCGCTACATACACTTCAATGGGACACGTTCAGAATTCTAGATTTCTACTATTTATTTCCGCACCTACTAAAAGACGCGTCGCTCCCCTCAAAAATGACAAAAATAAAAAACGAACTCGCTAAGCTTGGATCACAATATACTCGCGTCCCGACGCCAAAGGTTTTCATCCAGCAGATTCTTGGCATTCACGAGTCTGTCGCTAGATCCCTCATTGGAAAGGGTTTCATTGACGCAACAAGCTTCGAAGACAAGCATCTCAAACGCACGCCACAATCTCTCCCTCCGGATCTAATGACCGCGTTTGCTGCCGCGTCTAATGACGAACAGTTGGTGACCATGCTCGCTGTGGAGATCGCCGCAATTCCACTTTCAGGGCCACGCGGCCTAAAACAACGCACCGGCCTCCTGGAACACCGATATGACGCGGCTTGACCCCAGCCTACTGCTTTCCCGGCTTGTCGTAATGAAGGACGGCAAACGCGCCTACGATGAACACTTTCATGCTGGCGTAAACATAATTCGGGGCGTGCCCGGCAGAGGTAACAGCGTTGGAAAATCAACGATCGCAGACCTGATTTTCTTTGCGCTTGGTGGCGATTTGTCGTCCTGGAAGCCCGAAGCTGCGTCGTGCGACCTTACTTTTGCTGAGCTGATTATCAACGGCGCCAGCGTAACTCTAAGGCGCGAGATCACCGAGACGATCCAGCAGCCAATGTGGATCTTCTTTGGTAATTTCAGTAGCGCGCTGGCCAACGCTGATGATGGATGGCAAAAATTTCCTTACCGTCGCTACGGCGACAAAGAGAGCTTCACTCAAGTACTTTTTCGCCTAATGGATATGCCGGAGGTACCGGCGGAAGCTGAAGCCAATATCACAATGCATCAGATTCTAAGACTGATGTACGTGGACCAAATGACGCCCGTTGACCGTATCTTTCGTTTCGAAGCGCGAGATTCAGCTTTGCGCCGACAAGCGGTAGGCGACTTACTTTGCGGAGTGCTAGACGACCGAATTTATCCTGCTCAACTTGAATTGCGGGACAAAGAGACAGCCTATGAAGTTGCCACACAGCAACTGAGCGGTTTCAATCGAGTACTGCACGCTTCCGGCGAAGCCTTCAACCTCGACCTTGTTGAGGCCCGCCAACGCAGTGTCGACGCAGAAACAAAAAAGACAATTTCTGAGATCGAGAAATTAAAACAGCATCGGTTCGAGCAGTCACCGACCTCGCACCTCGATGAAGGTGTCGCAGCTTCTCTGAAAGCGGACTTGGACAAAACCAATATCGCCATCCTCAAATTGCAGGCAGAGGCCGGGCAACTTACTTATGGAATAGAGGACGCCAAATTACTTATCGAAGAAATACGTAGAACGCTCGATCGCCTGAAGGAAGGCTCAGTCGCTGCGACATCCTTAGGGCCGATCAGCTTCATGTTTTGCCCTAGCTGCTTCACACCAATAAAAGAAGCCGAAACCGAGCATTCTTGCAGGCTCTGTCATGCGCACATAGAGCCTCATGGCGATAAATCGCGCTTGGCGCGCATGAAGAATGAACTGGAACTGCAATTGAAAGAATCGCTTCAATTGCAGGAGAAGCGCAAGACGGACCTCTCCGCCAACCGCTCTAAACTCGAAAAACTTAGCGCAGTCCGAGACACGCTAGCGATGGAGTATTTAAGAGTCGGAAGAAATTATCTAACCGAGACCGATGCTAAAATCGATCGCTTAACAAGCAGACTAGGCTACCTCGAACGCGAACTGATCGACATCAGCAGAGAGCGTGCACTAGCCCAACAACTTGCTGAGCTTTCTCGAGAACGCACCGCCATCAACGAAGAGATAACGAGACTAAAAGAGAGTATAGCATCATGGCGAGAACAGCGTGACCGCAAACAGGCTGGCGCATATCTGTTAATCAAGCAGAGTGCAGCGTCTTTGCTCTCGCAAGATCTGCATACGGAAGCTGAATTTTCGGATGAAAGTGATGTTTATTTTAACTTTGCTGAAGATCGCATAACGGTCAATGGGAAGGCGGGCTTTTCCGCGAGCTCATTAACGATTCTACGGAACGCGTTTCACCTAGCGTTGCACTGGTCAGCGTGCAAAAGCCCAGACTTCCGTTACCCCCGATTTCTCTTGATGGACAACATTGAAGATAAGGGAATGACTGAAGTACGCAGCCAGAACTTTCAACGAATCATCAAACGCGTGAGCGATTTAATTTCTTCAGACCATCAAATAATATTCACGACTTCCATGATAGCCCCAGATCTAAACATTGCGGAACTGACTGTGGGTGACATGTACGACTTCAACAACAAGTCACTAAAAATTGGCCGCCCTTCATCGCCGTGATCAGCACGAGGCGACAACTTTCACTCCCACTCAATCGTGCCCGGCGGCTTTGACGTAATGTCATACACCACCCGGTTGACGCCAGTGACCTCGTTGATAATCCGCGTCGCGACATGGCCGATGAACTTCATGTCGTACGGATAGAAGTCCGCCGTCATGCCGTCGGTCGAGGTGACGGCGCGCAGACCCACGACGTATTCATAGGTGCGCCCGTCGCCCATCACGCCGACGTCTTGACCAGCAGCAGCACCGCGAACGCCTGCCAGGTATAAGCGCCACACGTTTTTTGAGACCTGCGCACCAGTACATTAGAACACGGCCAACTCTCGCTCACCCGGCGGCCTCCGTGGTGGAATGCTATCGTGCGCCGTCGGATGAGTGCAAGGCGCCCTGCGTGCTGCTTCAGCGGCGGCGAGTTCCGCGGCAGTAGGCGGCGGGTCGTTCGGATGGGCAGAGCATGCCCTGTTGTCAAAGTTGGGAATACAGTCGGACTTTAGCTGTTCGATGATAAGCTTGGCCACGGCTCCACCCACTTTTTGGCCGAAGTCATGGTCTGTCCGCCAGTGCACGCCAGCCCACAGTCGAGCCTCGCCGATGTTGCTCGCGAGCTTATCTAGCTGTGCCACGGCGTAGGTGTCACGGAAGAAGTATTTTAAGATTGCGCTGCCCGCTGCGCTGTAAGTGCTGTGACCTGAAGGGTACGCCGGATGGCGGGGAGTCCCAGGCGCTGGGCAGGGGCAGCCGCGCGGATGTCCGTTTCCGTCTCCACGACTGCCGACTTCATGATCAAAAAGAACCGAAAGCGTCTGATCGTACTCCCATGGGCGCTGTCGGAAGCTTACAGATGGTCCAGCCGCCCACTTGTAATGCCACGCCGCGGCTAACGCCGCGTAAAGCGCAAGGTCAAGCGCCATCCAAATACGTGCTTGGCGGGGGGGAGAAATTTCGGATCGATAGAAGAGGAACCAATTCAACGCATGTCGATGCAGCAGCCCTGGCGTCTCGATCTCGAACATTCGCGCTAGTTCACGTCCCGTTTGAACCACTGTTTTACGCAGACGGTGTATCCGGCTGTCTTGGATGGTTGGATAGTCAGTACGGTACTGTACTCTCGCGTGTGTCGCGTTAATAATTGTTCCAAACGGTGAGGATTGAAGTTGGATAAAATCACTTAGATAGTTTTCTGGAAGAGGATCATTCCTTCGGCTTGCCAAGTTCTTTAATTCCGCAATCTCCTTATTCAGGAACGTAGGATCTTGTGAATATGGCGGAGGATTTCCGACCTCGGTAGTTACTTCTTCAAGGGTAGGCATACGCAGCTTGCTGTTGATTAACCAGTATGCTGCAGCATACTCCACTTGCGGACCACGCAGTCGGTATGGAGCGGTTGGGTTTGGAGGAGTTGGTGCAGGAGCAGGACACCCTTTGGTCCGACGGTAATACGTTTCGACAAAATCCTCATCAGCTCCAGGCTCAAGTTGCATTGTCATTGCGCCCTCCAAGTTGATTGCACCATGACATTATACAACTATCGCGTTAGTTACAAATCTTATGCCGCGTTACGCCTCGTCACTCCCACTCAATCGTGCCCGGCGGCTTTGACGTCACGTCATACACCACGCGGTTCACACCGTTGACCTCGTTGATGATCCGGGTCGCGACATGGCCGATGAACTTCATGTCGTACGGATAGAAGTCCGCCGTCATGCCGTCGGTCGAGGTGACGGCGCGAAGACCGACGACGAATTCGTAGGTGCGCCCGTCGCCCATCACGCCGACGGTCTTCACCGGCAGCAGCACCGCGAAGGCCTGCCAGATCTCGTCGTAGAGACCCGCGCGGCGGATCTCCTCGATATAGATCTCGTCGGCGAGCCGCAGGATGTCGAGTTTCTCGCGCGTGATCTCGCCGGGGATGCGGATCGCGAGGCCCGGCCCCGGAAACGGATGGCGGCCGACAAACGCATCCGGCAGGCCGAGTTCGCGGCCAAGCGCCCGCACCTCGTCCTTGAACAATTCGCGCAGCGGCTCGACCAGCTTCATCTTCATGCGCGCCGGCAGGCCGCCGACATTGTGGTGCGACTTGATCGTGACCGACGGCCCGCCGGTGAACGACACGCTCTCGATCACGTCCGGATACAGCGTGCCCTGCGCCAGGAAATCGGCGCCGCCGATCTTCTTGGCTTCGGCGTCGAACACGTCGATGAACAGTTTGCCGATGGTCTTGCGCTTGACCTCCGGATCGCTGACGCCGGTCAACTGGCCGACGAACATGTCCTCGGCTTCGACATGCACCAGCGGGATATTGTAGGTGTTGCGAAACAGCGCGACGACCTGCTCGGCCTCGCCCTTGCGCATCAGGCCGTGGTCGACGAACACGCAGGTCAGTTGATCGCCGATCGCCTCGTGCAGCAGCACGGCGGCGACCGCCGAGTCGACGCCGCCCGACAGGCCGCAGATCACCCTGCCCTTGCCGACCTGGGCGCGGATTTTCTCGATCGCTTCTTCCTTGAAGGCGCGCATCGTCCAGTCGCCGGTGCAGCCGGCAATGTTACGCACGAAATTGCGCAGGATTTTCGCGCCGTCCGGCGTGTGCACGACTTCGAGATGGAATTGCGCGGCGTAGAATTTGCGCTTCTCGTCGGCGATCACCGATATCGGCGAGCCCGGCGCACGGGCGAGGCCTTCGAAGCCGTCCGGCAGTTGCGTGACACGGTCGCCATGGCTCATCCACACCGGATATTTGCCGCCGACTTCCCACACGCCGTCGAACAGCGGCGAGGCCTTGGTGATTTCGACTTCGGCGCGGCCGAATTCGCGATGGTGTCCGCCCTCGACCTTGCCGCCAAGTTGCTGCGCCATCGCCTGCTCGCCGTAGCAGATGCCGAGGATCGGCACGCCAGCCTCGTAGATCGCGCGCGGCGCCAGCGGCGCGCCGGCCTCATGGACCGAAGCCGGCCCGCCGGACAGGATCACGGCCTTCGGCTTCATCACCCGGAATGCGGATTCGGCCTTCTGGAACGGCACGATCTCGGAATAGACGCCCATCTCGCGAACCCGGCGGGCGATCAACTGGGTGACCTGCGAGCCGAAATCGACGATCAGAATCTTGTCGTGCTGGGACAGGTCGACGGTCGTGGCCGGGGTGTATTCGGTCGACGGTGCGGCGGTCTGGTCGGTCATGTGGAGCCGTTTTCCGACGGATCCGCCGCGAACCAGGATCGGGGCACAACGGCCGTGCAAGCTCCGTTATGTGCGGTGCGGAGGCGCGCGGGTCAAGCCTGAGTGGCGCGAAGCGCCCGCCCTATCCCCGTTCAGTTGTGTTCATTGAGGTGCCGCGAATGCTGCAGGCTCCCTCTCCCTGTCAGGGAGAGGGTTGGGGTGAGGGTCTCTAGGAGTATCGATATTCTCGATCCCCCTCACCCGGCTCGCGCACGCAGCCAAGTTCACGCAGGCTGCGTAAACTTGCCTGCGATGCTCGCCGACCTCTCCCCGCCGGGGAGAGGTGAAGGAAGCCAGCTCGCGCTACTAGTTGGCCGGGCCATTTTCCGGCGGCCCGTCCTGGGCGGAGATTTCGCCCGGCGGGCGTGGCGGCGCGGAGCCGAACAGTTCCCTGACGAACGGAATCACCGAGCCCGATTTCTTGACCGGCTCCGGGCGGGGCGCGGCGGCCACCGGCTGGCTGAACGGCGGGGCCATGGCCGGCACCTCGGCGCTCGCGAGCGGCGGCGGTATCACGGGAGAAACCGGCAATGCGGCCCGCTCGTGGACCGGCGGCGCCGGTTCGGTGCGGGTCGCAACGGACGGGAGCGCCGGCATCGGCGCGGCCTCGGCCGGAACCGCCAATTTGCCGAGCGGCGCCGGCGGCTCGCCCAGCGCGGACTTGTCGCCCTTCGGCGCGACGGCGGTACGATCGGTGGTGTTTCGCTCAGTGGTGGCGCGCTCGACGGCCTGCGGCCTCGCGGCCGGAGCCGGCGCGGCGCTGTGCTTCACCGTCGGGGTCGTGAGCGGCGTCGCGACCGTGGCCGGCGCCTTGGCCGCCCCGACGCGGGCGGATTCCCGCTCGATCGCTTCGGAAATCGGGTCCAGCGGCGCCGCATTGGCTTTGATCACCGGCTTGGAGACCGGTTCCGGCGCCGTCACGACCGGCACCGCAACCGGCTCGACCTTGGGCGTCATCATGCTGGCGAACACCCGCTTGGCGTCGGGGTCGATCGCCGCGCAGGTGCGCTCGAACTCAGCGACGTCGCGGCGGGCCAACGCCCGCTTGGTCTCCATGTCGACGTTCTTTTCCAACGTGGAAATGATCGTCGAGCGCAGCGCCTGGCAGGTGACTTCGACGGAAAAATTGCTGCGATAGGCCGCATAAACGCCGGCAACGCCGACCGGAATGGTCAGGATCGCGCCGCAGATCTGGATCGCCGTGGTGAATTTCGACCAGTCGACGGGTTTTCGCTCCGCCTTGACGCGTTCTTCCTCAGGCCGGTGAAGGCGCATGCTGACGTCAAAATCCGACACGAACGTCTACCCCGCGGAAAATGCGATCAATCTACCCCTTCGACAATAAAATTAGGCCGATAAAACGGCAAGCCGGCGGCGCGCACATTGTTTTTCAAGGCAGCGCGGCGTCACGACAGACATCCAGAAACAATTCAGCCGGTGCGGGTCATCACGCTGATGAAGAAACCGTCGGTATCGGTCTGCCGCGGCGTCAGCAGCAGGCCCTCCGGGGTGGCGATCACGGCTTTTCGAAACAGGAACGCCCGTTCGCCGAGCGCGCCCAGCACATCGGACGGCGCCTTCACGGCAAATTCGGGATGCCGGGCCAAAAAGCCGCGCACCTGTTCGCCGTTTTCCTGATCCAATACCGAACACGTCACATAGGCGATGCGCCCGCCCGGCTTCACCAGGCCGGCGGCGCGGTCGAGCACCAAAGCCTGTTCCTTGTTGCGCTGTTCCAGCGCGCCCGGCCGCATCCGCCATTTGGCGTCCGGGTTACGACGCCATACTCCGGTGCCGGTGCACGGCGCGTCGATCAGCACGAGGTCCATGTGGCCTTTGAGGTCGGCCAGCACATCGCTGTCGGTGCCGGCATTGGTCTCGTCGGTGACCTCGCGATGAAGCTTGGGAGTGCGGATCTGGACATTGTGGGCGCCGGCCCGGTCGATCCGGGCATGGATCGGCGCCAGACGCCGCTTGTCGAAATCGGTGGCGTAGATCTGGCCCTGGTTGTCCATCGCGGCCGCGAGCGCCAGCGTCTTGCCGCCGGCGCCGGCGCACAGATCCACCACCTGTTCGCCGGGTTTGGCGCCGGTCAGCAATGCTGCGAGCTGCGAGCCTTCGTCCTGGACCTCGATCTGGCCTTTGATGAAGGCCGGCTCGACCTGGACGGCTGGGCTCTTGGCGTCGTGCGCGCGCACGATCCGCAGCCCGACCGGCGACCAGCGTGTGGGCGTCGCGCCGAGATGATCCAGCGCGGTCGCGATGGTATCCCGATCCGCCTTGAGCCCGTTGACCCGCAGGTCGAGCGGCGCCCGGCCTGCGAGCGCAGCCCCCTCCTCGACCCGCTCGTCGCCGAAGGTCTTTTCCATATAAAAATCAAGCCATTGCGGGTAATCGCCGGCAACCCAGGCGGGCGCGCCGGATAGACCAATTTGTGCCAGTCGCGCCCGCTCGTCATCGGTCAGCGGTTCGGGTGCGTGGCGCGAGCCATCGGCCAGCCGCGCAACGGCGTCGACGCTCAAATCTCGTTCTCGCGCCAGCATGCCGAGCACGATCGCGCGGGGCGTGTCGGCGCCCATGATGTACGCCGACGATGCCTTGCGGCGTAGCGCGTCATAGGCGAGCCCGGCGATCGCGGCGCGATCTCCCGAGCCGGCGAAGCGGTGCGACAGGCCCCAGTCCTTCAGCGCATCGCCGGCCGGACGGCGGCGCTCGGCGATGTCGGCAAGGACTTCGATGGCGGCGGAGATACGGGCTGCGGGGGTCATCCTAAATGGCCGTGAGAATGCGGATGGCGAAGATAATCCACATGATCAGCAGCACCAGGACGCTGGCCGCGAACACGCCGAAGCGATGCTGGATCCGGTTGCTGGTGACGATGATCAGCGCATGCAGCACGCGCAGGGTGACGAACACCCAGGACAGCAGCACGAACAGCAGGTCGGCCTGCTTGGTGAACAGCGCCAGGATTACCAGCACATAGAACAGCAGCGGCAGTTCGAGCTGATTGTGATAGGCCATCGAGGCCTTGGTGGCGCGCTCCGGCCAGTTCGGCTGGCGTAGCGCGACGTCGCGCACCTTGACCTCGCCGCGCTTCAGTGTGCCGACCCGGACATTGCCCATGTAGAACAGTAGCCCGAAGGTCAGCGCGACCATCACAAAAACGGGCAAAAGGACGGCTTGCAGCATCATCGGCGTATGTCCTGGGGTGCGGCGCTATTTCAGCCCGCGCGCGACATAGTCACAACTCACCCGGTTCGGCAATGCGCTCGTCGGCGTCGAGGCGCGGATCGGCTTCCAGGCTCGCGCTCGGCGGCGCTGTTTCATAGGGCAGATCGAACTTCGGCAGCGGCTCGGTCGCCGGCCCGTGCAGCACCGAGCCGTCGGTCGCGAAATGCGATCCATGGCACGGGCAGTCCCAGCATCGCTCGAACGAATTCCAGTGCACGATGCCGCCGCGGTGGGTGCACACCGCCGAATGCAGGCTGAGTTCGCCGTCCGGCGAACGGTATGCGGCGACCTTGGTGCCGCCGAGCCGGATCAGCGCGCCCTGTCCGGGCCGCACCTCGGCCAGCGTATCGACGTCGCCTTCCCGGATGCGCTCCATGAGATGCCCGGTCACGAAACGGGTCTCGCGCAGCAGCGCATCGGTCGCGGCCGGCGTGAAGCGCGCCGGGTCATACACCTCGGACCACACGTTTTCGCGGCCCGCCACCAGATCGCGCAGGATCAGGCTCGCGGCGGCCGCCGTGGTCATGCCGTGCCCGGAATCACCGGTTGCGACGAAGATCCGGGTCCCGCCGGAGCGCCCGATCAGACCGCAATGATCGAACGGCTCCATGATCTGGCCGGACCAGCGATAGGAAACCTTGCCGAGCATCGGGAAACGGTCCCGCACCCAGCGCTCCAACCGGGCGAACCGCGCCTCGGCGTCGTCGGCTTCGCCGGGCCGATGGTCCTCGCCGCCATAGATCAGCCAGTCGAAATCCTCGCCGGGCTGCAGCCGGACATAGTGATACGGCTGCGCCGTGTCCCAATGCAGCGCGTCTTCGACCGAGCCTTTCGGCACCGGCCCGGCCGCCACAAAGGTCCGCACCGGCGACTGCCGGCCGTCCAAACCCGTGTCGTTGTCGACCGGCACGTTGCTGGCGATCACGGCGGCGTTCGCTCGGACGGTGTGGCCGTGCTGCGTGGTGACCCGCACCGCGCCATCGACCTCATCGACCGTCATCACCGGGCTGTCGGCATAAATCCGGCCGCCATGCCGGACGATGGCCTGCGCCAAGCCGGCGGTGTATTTGCCCGGATGCAGCCGCGCCTCGTCCGGAAAGCACAGCGTGCGCGAGTTCTCATTTTCGCCGAGCGGCGCGCCCTGCACGAAATGCACGCCCGGCATGCCGGCGGCGGTCGCGGCCGCCAATTCCCGATCCAGCAGGTCCGCTTCATCGTCCGGCGTCGACGACAGATAGCCGGCGATGAACTTGAAGTCGCAGTCGATGTTTTCGAGCTGGCAGATCTCGGCCATGCGGGCGAGGCCTGCCGCCTGACTGGCCCGATAAGCTTGCGCGATCGGCAGACCGCGCAGTTCGATCAGCTTGATATAAAGGTTGTCGAAGGTCGTGCTCAGATGCGCCGTGCTGCGGTGGGTCATGCCGCCGCCGACCGCTCCGCGATCCAACACGACGACATCCTGCCCGTCCCGCACTAGCTCATACGCGGTCGAGAGACCCACAATGCCGGCGCCGACAACGACGACGTCGGCGGTCTCGTCGCCTTCGAGGCGCGGAAACGCGACAGCGCCAAGGGTCCACAGGGATTTGCTGCGCTCAGATAACGGATTCACGAGAATGCTTTCTGAAAGAGGTTAGGCGGAAAGGCTGGGCAGACCGGCTAGCGACAAGGAACGCGCTAACCCGGTCCCGCGTTCCAATTGGCGCTGATCAACGCCCGCCGGTGGCCAACAGCCACGCCAGATGCCCGACCAGCACCGCGAGCGCGACGAAGTTGATGGTGAACACGCGCCCGCGCAGCGGCACGTTGTCGGTCAGCGTCTGAACCAGCGTGTGGGCGATCCGGCCGGCGACGAACACCCAGGCCGCCGCTACGTCCCACACCGATGCCTGCCCGCGCACCACGAACAGCACGACCACCGCGTAGAAGATCACGGGAAGCTCGAACTGGTTCGCCAGATTGCGGGTGATGCGCGCGACTTCGAGCGGCTCGTCGCGCCCGAGGACGAAGCCCGAATATTCGATCCGACCGCCGTCGACCGCACGTTTGCGGGCCACCGTCAGCCATGCGTACAGCATGAACGTCCATCCGATCTGGGCGAGCAGCGGCCAGACGAGAAGGTCTGCGGAGGACATCACCGCCCGAGCCCTCAGCCCCGCGGCGTATAGTTCGGGCTCTCGCGGGTGATGGTCACGTCGTGCACATGGCTCTCGTGCAGCCCGGCGCCGGAAATGCGCACGAATTCGGCCTTCTGGTGCAGTTCGGTCAAAGTCGCAGCGCCGACATAGCCCATCGCGGCGCGCAGGCCGCCGCTCAATTGATGCAGCACACCGGAGACCGGCCCCTTGTAGCCGACTTGGCCTTCGACGCCTTCCGGCACCAGCTTGAGCGAGTCCTTGATGTCCTGCTGAAAATAACGGTCGGCCGAGCCCCGCGCCATCGCGGTGACCGAGCCCATGCCGCGATAGCTCTTGTAGGAGCGGCCCTGATACAAATACACCTCGCCGGGCGCCTCGTCGGTGCCGGCCAGCAGCGAGCCGACCATCGCCACGCTGGCGCCGGCCGCGAGCGCCTTCGCCAGATCGCCCGAATATTTGATGCCGCCGTCGGCGATCACCGGCGTATTGCTGGCATGCGCCGCCGCGACCGCATCCATGATCGCGGTGAGCTGCGGCACGCCGACGCCGGCCACGATACGGGTGGTGCAGATCGACCCCGGCCCGATGCCGACCTTGATGGCGTCGGCGCCCGCGTCGATCAGCGCCTTGGCGCCGGCTCCGGTCGCGATATTGCCCGCGATCACCTGGACGGCGTTGGACAGCTTCTTGATCCGGTTGACGGCGTTCAGCACGTGCCGGGACTGGCCATGCGCGGTGTCGACCACCACGAGATCGACGCCGGCATCGATCAGCGCCTCAGTGCGGGCAAAACCGGTATCGCCGACCGTGGTGGCGGCGGCGACGCGCAGCCGGCCCTGGTCGTCCTTGCAGGCATTCGGATTGGCGACCGCCTTTTCGATGTCCTTGACGGTGATCAGCCCGACGCAGCGATATTGCTCATCGACCACCAGCAGCTTTTCGATGCGGTGCTGATGCAGCAGGCGCTTGGCCTCGTCCTGGTCGACGCCCTCGCGCACCGTGATCAGCTTTTCCTTGGTCATCAGCTCGGCGACCCGCTGGCGCGGGTCGGTCGCGAACCGCACGTCGCGATTGGTCAGAATGCCGACCAGCTTGCCCGGCCCGCCATTGGTGCCGCGCTCCACCACCGGTACACCGGAAATACGGTTGTCCTTCATCAAAGCGAGCGCGTCGGCCAGTATGGCGTCCGGCTGGATGGTCAGCGGGTTCACGACCATGCCGGATTCGAACTTTTTCACCATGCGGACCTGCGCGGCCTGCTCGGCCGGGTCCATGTTGCGGTGGAGCACGCCGATGCCGCCGGCCTGCGCCATCGCGATGGCCATCTGAAACTCGGTCACCGTATCCATGGCCGACGCCATGATCGGGATGTTGAGGGCGATGGAGCGGGTGATGTGGCTGCGGATATCGACATCCGACGGCATGACGTCGGACAGGCCGGGCGTCAGCAGCACGTCGTCGAAGGTGAGCGCCTCGCGCGGGCTGTTGTTTGAAAATACGGCCATCGCCAACTCCGATCAGCCCGATCCCGGGCAACTTATGCGGACGTCGGCGGGGAAAACGCCCCTGCCTGCCGAAAGGAAGCCCCCTCGACCGTCTGGCCGCCGCCTTCGGCGTCCGCTTTTGGGTTGACGCCGGTCGTTATCACGGCTTGGCGTCGATTCCTAGGGCGTCTGCGGGCCTTTCCGCCAAGATGTTGATGGCCGGAACGCCCTGCGGCACTTTTCCCCCGGGCTAGTCACCGGCAAGACACCTTGCTGGAGCCCGAATCGCGCAGAATGTAAGCTGCCGCGACCCGCAGGTTTGTGGTCGGAGAGATACGATGCCGGACCTGTTCTTCAAGAGGCGCCATTTTGCGACGAGGCATCACGTCGCGCAGTGGAGCCATGGCCTGCTCGGCGCCGCCATCCTGGCCGTGACGGTGGGCTTCGCCCTGCGGGCCGCCGCCCAGGAGGCGACCGACGAGCAACGCTGCACCGGTCAGGTCACCGCCTCGACCGAGGAGCAGTTGTTCTCCTGTTCGACCCTGATCAGCAGCGGCCGCTTCAACACCCAGAACCTTGCGATCATCTATTCTAACCGGGGCGTCGCCTATCGCCGCAAGGGCGAGATCGATTCCGCGATCAATGATTTCGATCAGGCGCTGCGGGCCAATCCGCGCCATGTCCGGGCCTATCTCAACCGCGGCAATGCCAACTACATCAAACGCGACTTCGGCCGCGCCATCGCCGACTTCAACGAAGCCATCAAGCTCGACCCGAAGGACGCCACCACCTTCATGAGCCGGGGCAACGCCTATGACGAAAACGGCGACAGCGACCGCGCCGTTGCCGATTACGATCAGGCCATCCGGCTGGCCCCTGGCGTTGCCTCCGCCTATTTCAACCGTGGCCTCGCGCAGCGCCGCCGGGGCGATCTCGACCGTGCCATCGCCGACTACGATCAGGCGATCCGGCTCGATGCCAATTACGTCGCCGCCTACAACAATCGCGGCATCGCACTGACCGACAAGGGCGAGCGCGATCGCGCCATCGCCGATTACGACCGCACTATCGCGCTCGATCCCGGCTATACCAGCGCCTACAATAACCGCGGCAACGCGTTGCGCGGCAAGGGCGAGTTGGACCGCGCCGTCGCGGATTTCGACAAGGCGATCACGCTCGATCCGGACTTCGCGCTGGCCTATCTCAACCGGGCGCTCGCCTTTTACGACAAGCACGAATACGACAAGGCCATTGCCGATTTCGATCAGGCGATCCGGCTGGCGCCGAACAGCGCGAGAGCCTTCAGCAATCGCGGCAACGCATTTGACGACATCGGCAATCACGAGCGGGCGATCGCCGATTACGACCAAGCCATCAAGCTCGATGCGAATTACGCGCAAGCCTATTACAATCGTGGCATCGCGTGGCGCCGCAAGGGCGAGTTCGACCGCGCTATCGCGGACTACGATCAGACCATCCGTTTAGAGCGTGATAATGCCAACGCGTTCAACGAACGCGGCCTCGCCCAATATGACAAGCGCAATTACGATCGCGCCATCGCCGACTTCAACGAGGCGATCCGGCTCAATCCGAAATTCGCCATCGCGTACAACAATCGCGGCAATGCGCAGGACGAAAAAGGCGACCGCGAGCGCGCCCTCGCCGATTACGATCAGGCAATCCGGGCCGATCCGAATTATGCGGCGGCCTATTACAACCGGGGCATCGCCTGGCGCCGCAAGGGCGACCTGGAGCGCGCCATTGCCGATTACGATCAGGCGATAAAGCTCAATCCGGAACGCGCCGCCGCCTACAACAATCGCGGCACCGCCTATGACGCCAAGGGCGACTATGACAAGGCGCTGGCCGATTTCGATGTCGCGCTCAGACGCGACCCCGCCGCCGCCCATGTCTACAACAATCGCGGCAATGCCTGGCGCAACAAGGGCAATTTCGACCGCGCGGTGGAGGACTACGACAAGGCGATCTCGCTCAATCCGGACTATCCGCTGGCGTTCTACAACCGGGCCTGGGCGCATTATCTCGCCGCGCGCTACCAGCCGGCGCTCGCCGATGCCGACCGGGCGACCGTGCTCAATCCGAACTCAGCCAATACGCTCAGCCTGCGCGGCCTGATCCGCGAGAAACTCGGCGCGCGCGATCAGGCGGTCTCCGATTTCAAGAAAGCCGTGGCGCTCGATCCGGGTTTCCAGCAGCCGGCGGATGCGCTGAAGCGGCTCAGCGGCGCGCGGTAAATCACAAAGATATAAGCGCTTCTCGTTTGGCCTTCCCGCTGGCGTTGTGACGGCGGGCGTTGTAGCGGTGCTGTCCCTCTCCACTCCCCGAACCCGCCGGTTCCCCATGGCGTCCGTCCGACTGGTGTCGCTGATCGTCGCGGTCGCCCTGTTCATGGAAAACATGGACGCGACCGTGATCGCCACGTCGCTGCCGGCGATCGCCACCGACATCGGCACCAGTCCGCTCGCCCTGAAGCTGGCGGTAACTTCATATCTGCTATCGCTCGCGGTGTTCATCCCGGCCAGCGGCTGGACCGCCGACCGGTTCGGCGCCCGCACCGTGTTCCGGGCGGCCATCGCGGTGTTCGTGGTGGGCTCGATCGGCTGCGCGATGTCGGGTTCGCTCACCGATTTTGTCGCCGCACGCATCGTCCAGGGCATCGGCGGCGCGATGATGACGCCGGTCGGCCGTCTGGTACTCGTGCGCTCGATTCCGAAGCGTGAACTGGTCAATGCGATGGCCTGGGTGACCATTCCGGCGCTGATCGGTCCGGTGGTCGGCCCGCCGGTCGGCGGCTTCATCACGACCTATTTTTCGTGGCACTGGATCTTTCTGATCAATGTGCCGATCGGCCTCGTCGGCATCGTGCTGGCCTCGCGCTACATCGAAAATGTCCGGGCCGAACAGCACGACCCGTTCGACTTCACCGGCATGCTGCTGGCCGGCGTCGGCATCGCGGGTCTTGCGTTTGGCCTTTCGGTGCTCGGGCTCGACTACCTGCCGCTCTGGATCGTGCTGACCATGATCGGCGGCGGCGCGGTGTTCACATTCGCTTACGTGCTGCACGCCCGCCGCACCGCAGCGCCGGTGCTCGATCTCACGCTGTTCGCGCTGCCGACCTTCCGCGCCAGTGTTCTCGGCGGCTTCATGTTTCGGCTGGGCATCGGCGCCATGCCGTTCCTGCTGCCGCTGATGTTGCAGATCGGCTTCAACATGACGCCGTTCCAGTCCGGGATGATCACGTTCTCCAGCGCCATCGGCGCCATGGGCATGAAGGCGGTGGTGCCGCGCATTCTCAAGCGCTACGGCTTCCGCCGCGTGCTGATGGTCAATGCACTGCTGAGCTCGGTGTTTCTCGCCGCCTGCGCGGCGTTCTCGCCCCAGACTCCAGTAGCCGCGATGATCACCGTGCTGTTGATTGGCGGCTTTCTGCGCTCGGCGGAATTCACCAGCATCAACACCATCGCCTATGCGGATGTCGATGCGCGCCGCATGAGCCGCGCGACCTCGCTGACCAGCGTCGGCCAACAATTATCGCTCGCGGCTGGCGTCGCGGTCGGCGCGCTCGCCGTCGAGCTGACGCTGCATTTCAAAGGCGCCAATGTCATCGGCGCTTCCGACTTCGCACCGGCCTTCCTGGTAGTCGGTCTCATTTCGGCGGCGTCGTTCCTGGCCTTCGCGCAACTTCCGGAAGATGCTGGCGCAGAACTCGCGCAACGCGCGGCAGCGCCGGCCCCGACCGAGCCCGGCGACGACCGTATCGGCTAGAGCATGATCCGGAAAAGTGGGAACCGGTTTTCCGAAAAGATCATGTTCAAACAAAAGGCTAGAGCGCGATGGCGATTCAACTCAAGCGCATCGCGCTCTAGCTTTGAGAAGACGCGCTTTCTTCACGCGAACCGGTTCCACCCCGGATCAAGTCCGGGGGCAGGCTTCGCTTGAAAACGCTTTGTGATGAACCTTAAGCGACCGGGGCGCGACCTAAGTGCGCAGCGGCTTTCAACTCCGCGCCATAAATCATCTTTAAAAGGGTCCGTCATGCACTCCGGCCGCTTCGCTCTGCCTGCCCGCTCCGTCGCGTTCGCCGTGCTGGCGATATCGTTTTCCGGGATGGCGTTTTCCGGAACGGCCGTCGCGCAGGGCAGCAAGTCGGCAACCAGCCCACTGGCGCTGTGCCAGGGCACCAAGGCGACCCCGCCGGAGCGCCTCACGGCCTGCACCGCCGTCATCGAATCCGGCAAGGAAACCGGCCGCAGCCTCGCGACCGTCTATTGCACTCGCGGCTATGCGCTGACCGAAGGCAAGGAATACGACAAGGCCATCGCCGATCTCGATCAGGCCATCCAGCTCGACGCCAAATATGCCTGCTCCTACGTCAATCGCGGGCGTGCCTATGGGTTCAAGGGGGATTTAGACCGCGCGATCGCGGACTACGACCAGGCGATCAAGCTCGATGCCAGGTTCGCCCTCGCCTACAACAATCGCGGCGACGCCTGGATGCAGAAGAACGAGATCGACAAGGCGATCGCGGATTTCAACGACGCGATCCGTCTCGACGGCAAATTCGCGCTGGCCTACAGCAATCGCGGCCTCGCTTGGCAGAACAAAAAAGTGCTCGACCGCGCCCTCGCGGATCTCAATCGCGCCGTCGATCTGGCGCCCACCGACCTCAATACGCGGCTGCGGCGCGGCAATGTCTGGCGCGATCTGCGCCGCTTCGACAAGGCCATCATTGATTACGGCGAAGTCGCCAAGATCGCGCCGGACGACGCGCGCGGCTGGCGCAACCGCGGCGCGCTGTATCTGTATACGAACGATGCCGAACGCGGGATTGCCGACTACGATCAGGCGATCAAGCTCGATCCGAATGACGCGTTTTCCTACAACAATCGCGGCCAGGGCCGGATGATGAAAGGCGACAAGGACGGCGCCATCGCCGACTTCCGCAAGGCGCTCGAACTGCGGCCGGGTCTCGCATCGGCGCAGAATGCGCTCAAGAGCGCCGGTGCCGAGTGAACCCGTAACGCCAAATATTCAACGCGCCGGCGCCAGCGAGAACTGACCTAGAATCTGATCGTAATAGGCCGGCATCTGCGGATGATTGACGGTGGCGGCGAGCCGCCGCACTTCCTGCTGCGTGGTCTTGGCCATCGACTGGATCGACACCTCGGGCTTCGACAGCACCTCGATGAAGGCCCGAGTAAACACCGAATTCGGATTCGGATCGTTGTCCGACAGCCGGTCGAGCGCGGTCTGTCCGACGCCGGCCGAATACAGCACGAACACGCCTTCCGGCGTGGTCATCTGGGCCAGCCCCCGGGTCGCGCCGACGCCGCGCGAGCCCGCTTTCTTGAACGGATTCTCCCGGCACGCATCCAGCACCATCAGGCTGACCTTGGCGCCGCGATCCTGCAGCCGCTCCAGGATGGAGTCCGCCGGAATGCCTTCGCCGGTAATCAACCCTTCTTCATTGTCGCGCGCGGCCGGCGTATCGACCGGCAGCAGATAATTCACGCCGCGAATTTCGACGCCGTGGCCGGCGAAGAAGAAGAACGCGGTGTCGCCGCGCCCGATCTTGCTGGTGAACTCGACCAGCTTCTGGTTCATCGCCCGGCGCGGCGCATTTTCCACCCGGACCACTTCGAAGCCGAGGCGCGTCAGCGTATCCCCGATCGAGCGCGCATCGTTGACGGCTTTCTGCAGCCTCGGCAGGCTTTCATAGCGATCGTTGCCGATCACCAGCGCAACTCGCCGCGCGCCGTCATTCGGCAATCCGACAATCGGGGCGGTTGGCGGCGGTTTCGGCGGGTCGATGACAACGGCGGCCGGCGTCGGCGGGGGCGGAATTTGCGGAGGATCGACGCGCGGGGCCGGCGGTGTCGGCGGTAGATTGGCGCGCCCGAGACGGCCGTCTTCAGGAGGTTTAGGCGCCACGCGCGCTGGGGCAACCTGCGCGATTTGCGGTCCACGATATTCGGCACCGATGACGTTCTTCGCGATCGCGGTCCTGTCCCGGCCGACGGGCTCGCATGATGAGACCCGAACCTCACACTGTGTTCCGCCCTCCTTGCGGCAGAACCCCAGGGACATTTGGTGAGCTGTTTCCTTGGTCGGCGCATAGGCCCAACCATAAATACGGCTGACTTTGTCGCCCGCGAAAGCCGAACAGGTGTGCTGATATACGACGACCACCTGACAGGTCGCGCCGCATTCCTTCAGCGCGCGGGCGCGCGCCTCACTTTCGGAACCATAATTGGCTGAGTAGCCGGACGCATTGCTATCACCGACCGCCAGGGCGCCAAATGCTGCCGCGGGCGAGGCCCCGATCAGCGCCGCGCCGAACGCCGTGACGCCGGCCAGCGCCGCAATGCCAACTCGATGCCACTTTTCGGTTCGCACCCGCATGGCGATCCCCCGCGTAAGCGTAAGACTGTGCGGCAAAGCTTTAGGCGAGACTATAAGACAAGAGCACCGAGAGCAATTTCAACCGGTGCTAAATTCGGAATCCGGCCGTCCGGCGGCAGCCGGACGCCGGCCCCGGAAGCCGGTCGCCAGCAGATAAAGTTCCGCCGAGTCGGCGCGGCTGGCGGACGGTTTGAGATGCTTCACGGTCGCGAAATCGCGCTTCAGCGTGGTCAGCAACGTATGCTCCGTTCCACCCTGCAATACCTTGCACAGAAACGCGCCACCGGGCGCCAACACCTCGCAGGCGAACTCGCCCGCGGCTTCGGCCAGCGCGATGATCTTGATGTGATCGGTCTTGCGATGTCCGGTCGCATTAGCGGCCATGTCGGACATGACCACATCGGCCGGGCCGCCCAACAGATCGGTCAGGCGTTGTGGCGCATCGGGATCAAGGAAATCGAGTTGCAGGAAATCGACGCCCGCGATCGGCTCGATGTCCAGGAGATCCAGCGCGACGACGCGACCCTTGCCGTCGGCAGCGCCGACACGGCGCGCCGCCAACTGGCTCCAGCCGCCCGGTGCGGCGCCGAGATCGACCACGCGGCCGCCGGCCTTGAACAGCTTCTGCTTGTCGGCGATTTCCTCGAGCTTATACACCGCGCGGGACCGATAACCGTCGCGCTTCGCCTTCGCGACGTAAGGATCATTGAGCTGCCGCTGCAGCCAACGCACCGACGAATTCGAGAGCTTTTTCGCTTTCTTGACGCGCACTTTCAGTTCGCGGGCGCCGTCACTCGTCTTCGCTGTCATGATGCCTCCACGGCGGACGGCGCCCAGACGCCGTCTTCGCGCATCATCTGCACCAGCATGCCTTCACGCAGGCCGCGATCCGCGACCCGCATGCGGGCGCACGGAAACGCATTGCGGATCGCATCCAGAATGGCGCAGCCGGCCAGCACCAGATCGGCGCGTTCGGCCCCGATGCACGGATTGGCGACGCGTTCCTCGAAACTCATGGCCAGTAGCCGGTCGACCACCGCCGTGACTTCAGCATCGCTGAGCCAGCATCCGTCGACGCGGCGGCGGTCGTACCGCGCCAGATCGAGGTGAACCCCGGCGATCGTCGTCACCGTGCCGGAGGTGCCGAGCATGTGGAAACTGTCGTGATCGCACATCCGGTTCGCCACCGCGAAAGCATCGATGTGGGCTGCCACCTCGGCCACCATCGCGTCGTAGACCGCCCGCGTGACGGCGACGCCGCCATGCCGTTCGGCCAGCGTGACCACCCCGACCGGCAGCGAGTCCCAGCCGCGAATTTCCGGCGCCGGCGGCCCCTGACGGCACGGCTGTCCCCGGCCGAGCCGGACCAGTTCGGACGAGCCGCCGCCGATGTCGAACAGGATGACGGCGTCCGCCGTTGGGTCGACCAACGGCGTGCAGCCGGTCGCGGCGAGGCACGCTTCGGTTTCCCGGTCGACGATTTCCAGCGACAGGTCGGCTTCCTCGGCGACGCGGGCGCGGAATTCCGCGCCGTTGACGGCCGTGCGGCAGGCTTCGGTCGCGATCAGCCGCGCCCGCGTCACGTCGCGGTTGCGCATCTTGTCGCGGCAAATCTTCAAGGCCTCGATGGCACGCGCCATCGCGGGCTCGCTCAGCCGCCCGGACGCCGATACACCCTCGCCCAGCCGGACGATGCGCGAAAACGCGTCGATCACGCGAAACGCGTTGCCGGTCGGCCGCGCCACCAGCAACCGGCAATTATTGGTGCCAAGATCGAGCGCGGCATAGGTGTCCCGTGCCCGGCCCAAACCACCGCCGTTACCACGGCTGTCGGCCGGACCGCGCTCCGCAAAACCGTACGGCGACCGTCGACCATCCCAGGGCCGCTTGCGCGAGACCGGGTCACGGTCGAGGTCGAGGCCAACGGTTGCCCGGGCCTCGTCATCCATCGAATGCCTTCCTGCCGTCCGAACACGCTCCAGCGCGCCGGAGGCCCTCTCAATTTCAAATCATTTCTAAGTGTAAGCGTCGGGACCCCAGGCAACAACCCATGTTGCACTGCAGCAATCACGGATGGTCCATCCAGATCTGAGCAAAACGGGCCGCTCCCATGCGGCCCGGCTGCTTGTGGATCGGGTCCGGCTCCGATATTTGGAAATACCCTAATTCCCAGACTTCGCGACGGTCCCGCCGAAGGCGGCTCCTTCCGCCTTCATCCCCGTCCTCCGTGATCCCGCCGCCGACGGATCGCCGGCCGGGCTACATGGAATGCTCGGCATGAACCTGCACAACGACCCGGACCGGATGGCCATCGCGCGCTTTGGCATCGGCCAACCCGTCACCCGCACCGAGGATCCGATCCTGGTGCGCGGCGAAGGCCGGTACACCGACGACATCAACCTGCCCGGTCAGGTCTATGCCGCGATGGTGCGCAGTCCGCATGCCCACGGCATCATTCGCGGCATCGACACCGAAGCGGCTCGCGCCATGCCGGGCGTGCTCGGGGTCTATACCGGCGCGGACCTGACGGAGGCCGGGTACGGCACGCTGAAATGCGTGCTCAAGTTCAACAACCGCGACGGCTCGCCGATGAAGC
>JAQGJU010000092.1 GCA_028290465.1 Xanthobacteraceae bacterium
GCCGTCACAGGTGCCGGGCGCGATAGAGCCGACTCCCAGCGGGCCGCCGAAACAGCAGGTGCCGACGTCGGAAGGCGCGCCAAAGCAGGAGCAACCGCTCGGCGTGGGCGGTGAAGAGCCGGCGCCGGTTGCGCCTGCGGTGGAAGGTCAGCATCAAGCGCCGGATGAGTCCGCAGCTCCGGTTGTGTCTACTGGCAAAAATCCGTCCCAGCTTTCCTCAGAGAGGCGGGCCATCTGGTCGCAGATAGATCTTGCCAAGCATGAAAATGGAAAAGAGTATCATCCACTAAGCAAACATAGTGGAATGTCGTTTGGGTACCTAGAAAACCGGCTGAAGACGGAAAAAATAACGGCCGCTTCTACGTTCCACAATCATGCCGAGGCCAACTCTTCGGCACGGTTGGTGCTTGACAAGCGTGCACACGAAATTTCGACATGGCTTGCAAATCCGAAATATACCAAGCCTAAGGGTTCGAAGTGACGATGGCAGATCTTGGTCCCAACTTTGGTCCAATCGGCTCGGTACTTGAGCGGAAGTCTTCATCTCTTTTGCCTGGTAATGGCGTGAAGATTGTTATTGAGAAAAATGCTCAAATGCCGGAAGGGTTCAGAGTAATTACCGCCTATCCCATTCGCTGAACACGCCTGGAGAAACCTATGTATAAGTATCTACGAGAGTTGTGTGGCGAGTATCATCAGGATTTTGAGAGCATATTTGTGTCGAGAACGGATCCAATCGATGTTTTTTGCGAAATGCACGAACTCGAAGAACAGAAAGAATTGATGAAGGAGATGGAGATGTTCCTTAAAGAAGTTGAGGCTGGCATGAAGGGAGCTGACGATCTTACCGGAATGGGGATGGAGTATAATCAGTCTCTCGGCGGGTCCTGGGATTGGTTCCGTGAGGCGATGGCGTATCTGAAGAAGAAAATCGCGGAAGGCTAGTGCATCCTGAGTGTACAGAGAGGGTAATCGGCTGACAGATCCGCTTTGGGGGAGCGTATTCAATACGAACTGCAACTGTTGAAGTCGGCACCGAAGCGCTACCGACAAATCCAGGCCGACCTCAAGCGTTACGACGACATGAAAGGTCACAACTCCGCCTCGGAGTTTGGCGCCGCGGCGGCCGGACAGATCGTCGCCAGTCTGCTGAGCCCGGAAAGTTACGTCGGGTGGAGCGTCAAGGGCGCGAGTTGGGGCGTCCGCGCGATGAAGGCGGCGCTGCAACAGGCTGGCATTGCCGGCGCGGCCGATCTTGGAGCGCAGTGGAATCCTATCAAGGCCGGCGTTCAACAAAATCGATCCATGGCGAACGGGCGGCGCCGTTGTCGGCGGGGCTGTCCTTGGCGGCTTCACCGCTAAGAACGGCAACGCAAAGAGCGGGCATGTCGGCATAACGCCCGAGGGGCCGCCGAAGCAGCAGGTGCCGACGCCAGGGCTGAAGGTCGAAGAGCCGGCACCGGTTGCGCCGAGGTCTGACGCGCCGGGCGTTACGCCGCAGGAAGTACAGCCCGACATTTGCGGCGCAGCGGACTACGTGTCCGGCGCCGGTCTCCTCAAAGCTTGACCTGTCATCCTGAGTTATTCGTCCTTGAAATTTATTTCGAGGATGGGCGGTCATGCGTGGGATCACCGGTTGTCGTACTTCGAGGCTAAGCGCCAATCATCGGATCGGCGCGCCCGTTGTGCGGGTACCTCAAGATGACAATCCAGCTTACGAGTCGGCAGGCACCGTAACGTCCTCGTCCGCCCTGCCACTCGTGCCGACTTCGACGCCCTGATCGACGAGCCATTGCCGTATCGCGTGCGCGCGGTCGCGGCCGAGCGCGACGGCAAGCTGGTCGCGGTCGGCGGCCTGGCGTTTCAGCCGGACGACACCGTCGCGGCGTTTCTCATCCTGGCGTCGGGCGAACGCGGCGCGCCCGGCTTCAAGCTCGCGCTGCACAAGGCCGGCCTTCGCATGATGGAAGACGCGCGCCGGCTCGGCATTCGGCGCCTCGCGGCGACAGCCGAACACAACAACCCCGCGGCCGAACCCTGGCTGGCGCGTCTCGGCTTCGAGCGCGCCGGCACGGGCACCGATTCAGCTTGGATTTGGCGGAGCACAAGATAGCGATGCAATACACACCGATCCGAAGTTACCGGCTCTATGACGTGGCGCGCTTCGCGCCGATGGCCGTTATGGCCGCGGGCGCCACGGTGGCGGGCTCGGCCGTCAGCGCGATGGGCACGATCGCCGGCGGCAACGCGGCGGCCGACGCCGGTATCCGCTCCCAGCAGGCTTACGAGTTCAAAGCTAAACAGGAGCAGATGGCCGCCCAGGAGGCGCGGGCGGTCGCGCAACGCCAGGCGCTGGAGGAAGATCGCAAGGCGACGCTGCTGTTGTCGAAGCTGCAAGCCTACGGCGCGGCGGACGGCGGCAATGCGGGCGATGTCGGCATTCTCAACCTCGCCGGCAATATCGCGGGCCGCGCCAAATACGACGGACTGTTCAAACTTTATCAGGGCGAGAACCGGGCGCGCGGGTTGGACGACTCCGCGATGGCGTCGCGCATGACCGGCGAAGCCGCCTTCGCGGAGGGCCAAGCCAAGAAACAGGCGTCGAAACTTTCCGCCCTTGGCACCGTCATCGGCGGCTTCGGCTCCGCGTTCAGCCAGTTCAATGGGGGGCAAAAGTAATGGCAAGGCTCCCCGACGAAACGGCCCTGGGTTCGCTCGAGGCTGGTACTTCCGGCCGGCCCACCGCGACCTATGACACCACGGGATATGCGCGTGGCGCTGCCGCGATCGGCGAGGGGGTCAAGGATCTCGGCTCCGGTATCGCGACGGCCGGCAAGGGGCTGGCGGTCTATGCGGCCAATGCGGCCCAAAAGGCGGCGGCTGAGCAGAAGCTTCAACTGGCGCGCGGCAATGTCGAATTGACAGCCAAGGAGTTGGCCCGGGCGAACGCGATCGAGCGCGAGAGCGATCCGGTCGGGATGGTCGAGCGTCATGCCAGCGAGGCGGCCAAGGAATTCGAACAGGCGGCGCAGCACGTTTCCGATCCGCGGCTACGGGCGAACTTACTGCTGCATCGCGACGGGTACGTGGCCGGCGTCACGCGGGCCGCGACGCAAAAGGAGACGGTGCTTTCCGCCGACGGCGGCATGGCGGCCGACCTGGACATGGTGAACATGGCCCGGGACGAGGCGCTGAAGTCGAGCGATCCGGAGGCGATCAACCGCACGGTCGATGTGTTTCATGGCGTCGTCGACGGATGGCAAGGCACCGGATGGATCGATCAGGCGAAAGCTGTCGATCTCAAACGCAATTGGGCCACCGATCTGGCCGAGCGGGCGCTGCTCGAAGCTCCGGCGACCGCGCGGCTCGCGGCCATCGAGGCGATGAAGCCCGAGGTGGCTGACGCCGCGACCGCGTCGGCGGACACAGGCACCCAGCCGGCGGCGGATCAGACAGCGTATCAACACGGCGACCTAACGCAACTGGCCCGCATGCTGCCGGCGGACGTGCAGGCGCGGATACAACTCGAAGCGAAGACCGAATTGGTACGCGAGAACACGGAACGGAATGCTCAGGGCCTGGTCCGAATTAAAGCCGCGATCAACTTAGCTCTGAACGAAGGCACATTGATGCCGTCGGCCGACGATATCGCATCTGATCCGGATTTGGATGCGCCGTCGCGCGCGCGGCTGGAGCAGAGTCGCCAGCAGGCCCTCGATGAACTGGAGAACTATGCCTGGTTCACGGCCAAGTTCGATGACCTCAATGCAGGTTCTTTCAACGCGCTCGACCCGGATACGCGCCGCTTTGCAGATCGTATCTATAAGGCGCGCGGCGCAAACGATGCTGCATTGTACGTCGTAGTAAGGCGAACCGGGATGATGCCGCCTTCGGCGCGTAACTTATTGCTTGGCGATCTTGCGTCAGGTGAGCCCGCGCGTGTGAAGCGAGCGGTCGATACGGCCTCCTGGATCAATGAGGAATTCCCAGGTCTTCTGTCGATTGAGGAGGACGGTGAGAGGCTATTGAATGCAGTCACACAACTTCGGCATGAGACCGCGCGCGGTACCTCGGCTGAAGAGTCGGTCAAGCGGATTATCGAACTTCAGTCATCCGAATCTCGAAGGGATTCGGATGATCGTCAAAGCAGCGCTGACCTTGATGCCGCAGTCGCCAAGGCTATCTCCGTAACCGATTTGATCGGGTTACCGACCGCCGAGCCAGATGCAGCGGCATCGATGTTCGCAGCCTATGCCGATCTTGTGAAAGATCGTTATGCCGCGACACGCGACATGTCGCTGGCAAAAGCACAGGCTCGCGCGTTGCTTGAGGCCCGCTGGAACATAACGCCGCAAGCTGACGCTTCTCCGCAATCAAACCCTGGGGAGGGCAGGCCGCCATCATGGTGGGAGTTGCTCAGCGAGACATGGCCGGGTCGGGCCGTTCAATCCGCATATAGCGGGTTCACCGCGCCCGGAGATGCCGTGGCAGGCCGCATCACATCGGAAGAGGAGCTCTTGGAGCGCGTCTCCGATATGTCGGGGCTGATCACCGGAGGAAGCTTCGTAAAGCCGCAAATAGCGGCTCCTGAAGAAGTCATTCTCGGCATGGGCGCCACACGGTCGGCGCGCCGAATTCGTGCTATCGTCAATCAGAAGGCAGGTTTTGGCACCTCGACGAGCAAGGAATATCGAACCACATTTTTCAAAGCAAACCCAGGCGTCCCGAGAGAGACGGTAGTACATCACGCTGTAGAACAAAGGACTCTGAAGATGTACCCAGGGTTGATATCTGAATCAGAGATGCATTCTTTGCAGAATCTTCGAGGCATTCCGAAGTCGAAGAACAACGAGCTGCATTTGAGCATAATTCGCAAGGAATGGGACGATTTCTATCTCAAGAATCCGACGACAACCAAAAAGAAACTGCTCAACAAAGCCATGGAGATTGACCGAAAATGGGGGTCGAATTTCATTCCGCCGCTAAAGTTCACTAAACCGGAGATTCTTTGACAGATGTTGCACGCGAATTCTTTGTGGTATCGTTGTCTTCATGCGCTAGCATCGAATCATGACAAAGCGGGTGAGAAATGAAATATTTCTATGTTCATCCTGAAGTGCCGGGCAGTCTTGGTGACAATACGGTCATGGATACGAGCGTCAGTCCGCCGTTGGTGAGCAGGCTTCACTATGAGTTCGATGCGTTCAGCGATGATGCGCTTATCACGAGTTTTCCGGCCCATGTTGTAACGGAAGAAGCGAAGCAGAAATTGCTGGACGCTCATGTCAGTGGCGCAGCTTTCGATGAACTGGAAATAACAACATCGGATCAATTTGAAGAGTTTCGGGAGTTTCATCCTGGCCGTGAATTGCCGAGCTATGTCTGGTTGAAAGCTCAAGGTGTAGCCGGCGTCGATGATTTTGGTATAGCACCGAACAGGCGGCTCGTTATTTCAGAGCGGGCATTGGATATACTTAAGAAGTTGGGAATATCGCATGCCGATGTTGATCCATACGATGGCTGACGAGATGGCTAGCCGTTGCCAGCATAGGGCTGCAGAAACTAAAATTGTTACGCTGGTATTTTAGATCTGTGATTCAGTTTTAAACTGAGTGGTGTGGCGGCTTAGTTTACAGAGAGAGGGTGATCGGCTGATAGTTCCGCTTAAGCGGGTTGCGTCAGGCGGCTTGTTTGGTAGTTTTATTTTCCGGGCGCTTCTCCTCTGGCGGAATTTCATAAGCGTTTTCCGCCTCGCTAGGTCTGTCGCAAGCTGCTGACTGCCATCCACCGCAAGCCGCCTCCGGGCGGCTTTTTCTTTGGGCCATTCACAAGGGATACGCATGAGTCGTTCCAACCACACGTCTCTCGGCCGCGAGAAGCTGCTCAGCCTCGGCGTGCCGATCGAATATCACGCGCAGGCCAAGCACTATGCCGGCGTGATGCAGGGCCTCGGCATGGCGGCCCCGCAGATCGAGGCCGCGATCCGGTTCGGCGCGGAGTTCCAAGGCTCGCCGCAGGAGTTGTCCGCGCAGTTCGACATCCTGTGCGCGCAGAAAGGCATCGGGCCTGATTTCGCCAGCCTGTCGGAAAGCTGGCTCGACCAGGTCAACACGCGCGGCTTCGACAACATGCCGAAGGTAGGGGCGCCGCCGGTCACCGACGCCGACCGCGCGCGTCTCGCGCAGATCCAATCCGAGATGCGCAAGCCGCGCGGCGAAAGCGACTATTGGCACGACCCGGCAATGCGGGACGAATATCAGGCGCTGCTGGAGCGCATGGAAAGCGGCGAGGGCGCCCATACGCCGGAGCCGCGCCACGACGATGCCGCCCGCAAGACCGAGTTGCAGGCCCTGATGCGCGACCGCACCAGTGCCTATTGGCACGAGGAGACCGGGCTCAGTGCCGAATATCGCGCGATCCTGGAGCGCGAGAGCGGCGCGGCCGGGGATACGCCGGCACCCTCCGACGCCTCGTCCCAACGCGCGCCGCAAGCGGCCGCGCCCACGGCCACACCGACCGAATCCACCGGAGCCGTCGCATGACGCATGATGTGAAAGACAAAACGGCCCGCAAGAGCATCGGCCAACCGCTGACCTATCGCGACGCCGCGCGCTCGCACGTCCACGGCCTCGACGACTTCGAGTCCTGGATCGCGCAGGCCGAGCGCGGTCTGTCGAACGGTGCCATCACCACGACGCAGCAGACCGACAACTTGCGCTACGCCATCGAGACGCTCGACGCCTTGCGCCCGCGCGTCGAAGCGCTCCTTCACACCGTCACCCACAAAGATCAGCAGAAAGCCCGCCCATGACCAAAGCCACCGCGCAGATTCATCCTTCCGCCCAGTCGAAGGCGAGCGCCGGCCGCGCGCCGCTGGATTTCAAGAAGCCACTGACGCTCGATACTAAACGTTTCGGCGAGCTGTCGTTTTCTTCGCGCGCCTGGACGGCCATCGTGCCGGACGGCATCGCCTATGCGGACGTGCTCAAGTCGACCTACTGGAAGCTCAACGCAAGGCGCATGAGCGCGCGCGACACCATCGACGTGGTCAACGACGCCTTCACGTTCTACGCCAAGCTGCTGGTCGTGTCGTCCAATCCGTCGACCGATACGGTGGAGGTGCGCGAACTGTACCGTCGCGGCCTCGCTCCGCCGAACATCGACGAGCAGGAAATCAACGGCTTCGCGGTGTCGTGGGGCGGCGGCTTCGACAAGTGGAAGGTGACGCGGGCCAGCGACGGCCATGTGATGAAGAAGGGCATCGTGTCGCGCGAAGAGGCCCGCTACTTCGTGCAGACCGAACTGACGCCGCGCCTCGCGGCCGGCCGCGCCAGCTAGGAATGCTCGCATGACCATCATCGATCGACGCCACAGTGTTTCCGAAGGCACCGCCATCAAGGCGCCGTGCCGCGCCGCGACGACCGCCAACATCACGCTGGCCGGCGAGCAGACCATCGATGGCGTCGCCCTGGTGGAAGGCGACCGCGCTCTGATGAAGAACCAGACCGACGACACGCAGAACGGCATCTACGAAGTCTCGACCGGCAACTGGACGCGCACGCGCGATTTCGACGGCGCCTTCGACATCGTGAAGGGGACTGTCGTCCGGATCACCAACGGTTCGAGCAATATCGGCTATTGGGAAGTCACGACCGCGAATCCGATCTCGGTCGGCAGCACGGCGCTCGCCTTCGCGCTGACGACCAATTCGATCTCCGGCGTCTCGTCATTCGTCCAGACGTTGTTGGACGACACGACGGCGGCGGCGTTTCTTGCCACGCTGGGCGTCACGTTGATCCCGACCGGCACCGTGCATGCCTATGCGGGCTCCACGGCGCCGGCTGGCTTTCTGTTGTGCCACGGACAGGCCGTATCGCGGGCCACCTATGCGGCGCTGTTCGGCATCGTCGGCGCGACGTACGGGGCCGGCGACGGCTCAACGACCTTTAATCTGCCGGACCTTCGCGGGCGCGTCATCGCCGGCAAGGACAATATGGGCGGCACGTCGGCCAATCGACTGACCGGGCTTAGCGGGGGGTTGGACGGCGACGTGCTGGGCGCGACGGGCGGCGCGGAGACGCATATGCTGACATTGGCGCAAATGGCTGCGCATGATCATGGGGGAGCGACTGGCAGTCATAGTCACAATCTGTCCACCGTTGAACTTGGCAATACAACATTCAGCGCCGGGCTTAATTCTGGTGGAACCATAATGCCGATTTCCACCAACAAATTTCAAGCAACGGACGCCGCGACGGCAACGATCTCATCTGCAGGAGGTGGCGGAAATCATAACAATGTGCAACCGACAATCATTTTGAGCTACGTAATCAAAACATAGAGATGAGCGGCCGCTTTGACACGCAACATCAATTGACGGTTGGCAAGCTGACCAGCTAGATGGTACTCCTCACTTGAACCGTCTAGGCAAGCAACGAAATGACCGCTTCCCGGCAGCGAATAGATGCTCTTGATGGACTGCGGTTTCTGGCGATCATGTTGGTGGCGCTGTTCCACTACTATGCCGTGGGCGCACAGCTCTATCGGCAGAGTTTTTTTCCATATGGGACATCGCTCGCAACGATCTTCGCGCATGGCTATTTAGGCGTCCAGCTCTTCTTCATGATCTCGGGATTCGTGATCGTGATGACGCTGTCGCGCTGCCGGACCCTGACGGAATTTGCTGTTAGGCGCCTTGCGCGGCTATGGCCGACGATGGCGCTGGCGGCTGTCATCACATTCGTATCTCTCTCGACAAGCGATACTCTGTTTAAGGTCGATGCGTTAAACTTCATACCTTCGCTCACGTTCATCGAGCCTTCAGTATTCAATTGGATTACCGGCACGACGCGCTTCGATTGGATGGACGGCGCGTATTGGAGCCTCGTTGTCGAAGTCAAATTCTATGTTCTGGTTTCCGTCATCTACTTCGGCGCGCGTCAGAACTTCAAGCAGGCGATGATAATCTTCGCGGTTCTCGTCGCGGGCCTTGCCGGGGCGGCGTCGGTTCTCGGCTTGGCTCCGCTGCGCGGTGTGATGCAGAGCGTGTTCATTTCCGGCCATCTGTCGTGGTTCGTCATCGGGATCGGCGGGTATTATTGGTTCACTGGTGATCGCAAATATGCATGTCTGTTCACCGTTGTCGGCCTGCTGTCTCTGCTCGGCTATGCCGCAGTAAAGCGTGACTTAGTCATCGCCATCTCGGCTGTTCTGTTCACGCTCATTTTCTATGCCGCTTTGACGAATACCATGGCCGAGAAACTATTCTCATGGCGCCCCATCGCGTTGGTCGGCGCAGCCTCATACAGTTTCTATTTATTGCACCAACTAATAGGCATCACGCTTATTGATAGTCTTTCGTCCGCGCTGCACCTGAGCGGTGGGATGGCTGCCTTGGTGCCGCTTGTTGTAATTTTCATCATTGCGACGTTATCGATCGGAATTTACCGATTCTACGAGACACCGATGAACGCGCTGATTGTCTCCATTTTTGCGCAATGGCGAGTATTTCCAGGAACGATCCATACCAACGCGTAGGCAACGCTGGAATCTGGAAGTTAAGACGAAAGGGCTCGGAGCGATCCGGGCCCTTTTCCATGGAAAATATGAAATGCGAGGCAGCCTCCCCAACTCCCTCACCAAAACATAGGTCCACACATGGCCATCATCGATCGCCGCGGCCTGACGGTCGACGGCTCTTCACCTGCGTCCTCTGACATGCCCGATGTCGCGCTGGCGATCAAGCTGGCATGCCGCGTCGCTTCGACCGGAAACCTGGCCCTGGCCGGGCTGCAAACCGTCGACGGCGTGTCACTTGCTGCCGGCAATCGCGTACTCGCCAAGAACCAGACCGACCCGACGCGGAACGGGCTCTACGTGGTGTCGTCCGGCAACTGGACCCGCGCGGTCGATTTCGACGCCTCAGCGGAAATCGCCAGCGGCGTGGTCGTTGCCATCAGCGCCGGTTCTGTCGGGGCGCAAAAGCTATATCAGCTCACCACGGCCGACCCGATTGTGTTGGGCACGACCAACCTGACCTTCACGGTGGTTTCGGGTCAAACCGGAGCCACGGGAGCGACTGGCGCCACGGGGGCAACCGGTTTGACGGGAGCGACGGGCGCCACCGGAGCAACGGGCGCGGCCGGCATCGGGGGCACCAGCGCTTTAACTCGGGTCCGCGTTGTCGCGACGACCAACATCGCATTCTTTACGGCGCTTAAAAATGGAGACACGATTGACGGTGTTACGCTTGCGACTAACGATCTTGTCTTGCTGACCGGACAATCGGCCACCGCCGATAATGGCGTCTATGTTGTGCCGGCATCTGGCGCCGCGTCGCGCCATACGGATTTTGACGCCTACGATGAACTGCCGGGCACGTATTTCTCCGTCATGGAGGGGACAGCGAAGGCGGACACGCTGTGGCGCTGCACGTCGAACAAGGGCGGCACCATCGGATCGACAAGTCTCGTCATTTCGGAATTTGTCAGCGCCGTTCCGGCAACTGAAACGGTAGCGGGCATTTTCGAAGTCGCTTCGATCGGCGAGGTGAGGGCGGCGGCGACCGGCAGTCTCGCGGTCACGGCGGAGAAGATTGAATCAGCGTCCGCGCTGATCGCGCTCGCCGACGCCGCGACGGTGGCGGTCGACTGGGACGCCGGCATCAATTTCTCGCTGACCGTGACGGCGAACAGGGCGGTCGGAAATCCGACCAATGGTCAGCCCGGCACCTGGCGCACCATTCTGGTGCAGGGAAACGACGCAAACGCCCGCACGATTACGTTCGGCAACCAGTTCCTCGGGACGTTGCCGTCGATCAGCGATTGCACCAGCACCAAATGGTATCTGCTGACGATCATGTGCATCAGCACGAGCCATTTTATCGTCAACTCCGTCGTAGCGAAGTAAGCCATGATTCCTGGAATGACCGGGGCCGTCGCACGTGCTGTGCGCCGTGCCACACCAACCGTGAACTATCTTGTTGCTGCCGGAGGTGGCGGCGGCGGATTCAACATGGGCGGCGGCGGTGGTGGCGGCGGATTCAAAACTGGAACGTCATACGCCGTCACGGCCGGGATTTCTTATACGGTTACTGTCGGCGCTGGCGGAACCGGATCGACCGGCACAGGTGCGAACGGTGTGAGTGGCGGAAATTCTGTTTTCGCGACCATAACGTCGACCGGAGGAGGTGGTGGTGGCGGCGGCTCCGCCGGCACGGCCGGCAGCAATGGCGGATCTGGCGGGGGCGGGAATGGTGGTGCTGGTTTAGCTGCCGGCGGCTCTGGAAACGGTGGGACCGAAGGACAAAACGGTGGTTCTGGAAATGCCAATGACGGTGGCGGTGGTGGAGGCGCAACAGCAGCCGGCGGCAATGCCGTTAGCGGCGCCTCCGCCGGCAATGGCGGTGCCGGAACGGCTTCAAGTTTGTCTGGGTCATCCGTAACCTATTCGGGCGGCGGCGGCGGCGGCATAAGCCCAAGTGGCGGAACGGTCGGCTCGGGCGGTAGTGGCGGCGGTGGTGGCGGTGGGACAAGCGGCGTGGCCGGAACTGCCGGAACGGCCAATACCGGCGGTGGTGGCGGCGGTGGAGGTGCTGCCGGCGGAAGCGGCGGAGCGGGTGGATCCGGCGTCGTGATCGTGAGCTATCCAAACACATATGCCGATGCGACGGCTACCACGGGATCGCCGAGCTTTTCAAACAGCGGCGGCAACAAAATCTACAGATGGACCGGCAGCGGTTCGATCACGTTTTAACCGCGCGTCTTTGACAGCGCGAACCGCGCGTCGCTTCACGCTCTTTCATGGCAATCCGGCTCGCATGAGCTGACGGCTCTGTTTCTCTGCGCGCGCGTGAATCGCGTCGCGGTAAGCCGCACTGCATTCCCAAACAGACAACGAGGTCCCCATGCCGCTCGTGCTGACCCGAGAGGGTATGCGCGCCGTGCTGCCGCGCGCGCCGCAATCCGTGATCGATGCCTTTGTCGAGAAGCAAGACGTGCTCGCCAAAGCCGGCGTGCTGGAAACCCGGCCGCGCTTGGCGTTCGCCATCGCCAATGTCGAGCACGAGTGCGGCGGTTTCACTATCCCGAACCTGACCGAGAACATCAACTACACGGCCGCCCGGATGGCGGCGGTGTGGCCCCATCGTTTCGCTAGCGCCAATGTGGTGCGCGAACGATACGGCACCGCGCCCGGCTGGCAGAGGAAGGCGTTCGACGACATTTACGGCAACCGCATGGGCAACCGGCCGGGCACCCATGACGGCTCGACCTATATCGGGCGCGGCGGGCCGCAGGTGACCGGCGCCGACGGTTATGAGGCGGTCGGTGCGCGCTGCGGCCTGCCGCTAAAGGCCGACCCGGAACTGGCGACGAAGCCCGAGCACCAGCCGGCGATCCTGGCCGCCTTCGTATCGTGGAAGGGGCTCAACCGTTTCGCCGACACCGGCAATTTCGTCGGCGGCGTCAAGGTATGGAACGGCGGCACCAACGGCCTCGCCGACCGCCGCGCGATGCTGGCCGGCAACGACACAGCGATTGCCCGGCTGGAGTTCGCCAACGCCATGATGCCGGCGCTGAACAAGCTGCCGGGCGGGCCTTCGACCACCAAGCCGCCCAAGGATGTACTCGACGCTGCGACCGCGAAGGAACGCAAGGCCCGGGCGGCCGGCGCCGGCGGCGCGACGCTCGGCGGTGCCAGCGAGGCCGCCGCAGCGAAGCGGACTGGCATGCATACCGAACACCCAACCAAGACATTGCTCCCGCCGTTCGTCGCCTGGACGCTGATCGGGGCTGGCGTCGGCGTCGTGCTGATTGCCGCTTGGTTGATCGCCCGCAAGCACGCAGCCGTGCTGCGCAACTGGTTCTGAGACAAGGAAAACCACACCATGAATCTGCTCGCCTTCCTGATCGGCCTCACCGCGTTCGTCGCGCTCTATGTGGTTTGGCTGCGGCCATGGCTGCGCGACAAGCCGTGGGCACAAGGTTTCTTCGCCGGCATCGAGCCGGTCGAGATCGCGCTGTGGCGAAAATCCGAGTCGATCCTGTGGGCGCGGTTCCTGCAGGCCGTCGGCCTCGTGGTGCCGTTACTGCAATTCGTCGGCGCGGTCGATATCGCGCCCTATCTGGCGATCGTGCCGGAAGGCTATGCGCCATACCTGCTGCTGGTCATTTTCGTCGCCGGACAGATCGGCGAACGGCTGCGCAAGGACACCACCAAGCCGCTGGATGTCGTCGCGCTGCCTGAAGCCGATCGGGTATAACCATGTTGGGATGGCTCTCTAGCCTGATCACGGGGCCGCTCCTTAATGCGGCGCTCGGCGCCTATCAGAAGAAACTCGACGCTGGCAACACGTCGGAGCGCATCGCGGCCGATATCGCGATGCGCGAGCTCGCCGTAGAGCAGCGCGAGCGCGAGGTCGCGGCCAGTGTGGTCGTGGCCGAGCAGGGCAACTGGTTCACGCGATCGGTGCGCCCGCTGTGGGCGCTGCCGTTCGTCATCTACACCTGGAAGCTGGTGGTGTGGGACAAGGTGCTCGGCCCGTGGACGGGCGGCACCACGGACGCGCTGTCCGGCGGCATGGAAACCCTGATCGTCACCGTGGCGGCGGCGTATTTCGGCGGCCGGACCATCGAGAGCGTGGCGCGCATCATCCGGAAAGGTGCATGACGGCATGTGGGAATACGCCAGCACCATAGTGACCATCGCCAGCTTCATCCTGACGGCGGGCGGCATGCTGGTCGCCGTCACCTGGCGGCTGTCGCAGACCGAGATCGCGCTGCGCGAAGCCATCAACACGTCGCGCGGCGACATCGAAGACAAGCAGGACCGGATGGCGCGCGAGTTCGGCGAGACCGTCACGGCGATCCGGCAGAAGGTGCACGAGATCGAGACCTGGGCGCGCGACGAATTCGTACGCAAGGGCAGCTTCGACAACGCCATGGGCCGGGTCGAAAAGATGCTGGGCGATCAGTTCGACCGCATCGAAATCCGTATGGACAGGATGGAAAAGAAGATCGACGATAAGATGGGGTGAGGGAGTAGGCAGGGTCGACCGTTTGCCACGGCCAGCCGATAGTCTGCATGAATATATCGTGGTCGGCGATCTTGCTTCATATGGCGGCGTGGTGGGATCTGCCGCTTTGCGGCTTGGGGGATAGCATGTCACACAGCACATTTGCACTTCATACGCTAATTAAACTCATCGCTGCAACTCTCGTTACGATAAGTCTATCGGGAGGCGTGAGTGCCGAGCAGCACGATTGCAGTCGTTGGGTTTATTCAAAGGAAAGTCTGGATCATTTTGGAACGAAGCTGGGATCACTAACATCGTCGTTTAAAAAACTGAAGCCAGTCGCCAGTATGTCCGGTCCTCGGTTCTTCGATAAATTGAATGTAGAAGCGTATCTCGATGAGGAGCAGAATGCTATAATTCATGCCATTTCATGTAATGATGGCAACAAGCTTGTTGTTGGCATTCGTTCTGGCGGCATGATTTTTGGACATCTTCCCATTGTTTGGTGGGTTCCAGAGCAGAAGATAGAGTTGCGCAAAGCCGGAGTGGCTGACATTCGCGAGAAGCGGGACGACAGCCAAATTTTTCTCTGGGGAGTAAAATCGTCGACGGGCGAACCGGGGCCGGATGGTGTATCGGAATATGTCGTCTTGGCTCGATCTTGCATGCTGGCGCCGGATCAGAAATCCGTATGTGGATTGGCCTTTTGGGATGTCCATCTGATCCGCTCAAGGTAAAGCGTCCGATCCGGACGAAATAGATATTTTTACTCTGAAACGTGGAGACCTGAATGTCGGAGCCATGGCTGACCACTCAAGGGCGCATCAATGTTATAGCCGCTTGGACGTCTTATGCTGGCGCGCATCCAACATTCGATGACGTCAGGACGTATGGAAATCTAACTCTCGGGAGCATGAATCTTGGGAAGGTGTTCAGCAGTCAGTCGCCTGCCAGGAAATGGATCGGCGGCGGAATTCTTTCGACATTTTCCCGCGACACTGAGTTCAAGGCGCGACTGACTCTAGATGCGATGAAGATCAAGTACAGCACGCCGGAGGTCATAACGTTCTGGGGTGAGTTGAGTTATGCACATGTGAAGCGAAAAAGACCCGACGGATCTATCGCTACGACCGCTTTGACGGAATGGGAAAAATATTCGGCTGTGATGCTGAGATATGGTGGGTTCGATCCGACAAATATCATGTCTTTCATAAGGGACACGGTCGATCGCGGCGTCAAGCTGTCCCAATCCGAAAAGGTGTTGCTGGAAAGTCTGGGTATCAAGGTCGACCTGCTTCTGACGATAGATCCGTCGGAGCTGAAATCCCGCAGTCCGCGCGCCATTGTTCCGCCAGAGCTGAAGCAGAAGATAGAGCGGCGGGATGTCCCAGGTGATTCCTCCCGATTGGACCGTGAGTACGCTGTGCCCGGCGCCGATGGCGCCGATGGCGCCGTCGCCATTGAGCCTAACCCTGGTCAAGATTCAGTCCACAAATTTGCCGTCGAAGGCCGGTCACCAAGCATCGCTGATGGCAGCGATCCTTGGGCCATCGGGTCTGGCAAAGGCGCGTTAGATTCTCTCGTACCAAGCCTCACCTCGCAAAATTCTGCTTCGCCCAGCTCTTTCGCGCCAAGCTCCGCAGCCCCTAACGCCTCCGAGGACCCAACCGCGGGAATGGCTTCGATCACCATCGTTGTTGGCGCTGGGTTCCCCGGTCATACGACAATTCAGATCAATAGGGGCGAGAAGGCTACGTATCTTGGTCTTGGTCCAAAAACGGCAGGAGAGCCCAAAGATGTCGCCAGCTATGACGTCGTGACGCTCGACAAGGATGTCTCGCCGGTGGCGGCGTTGCGAAAAGAGGCGATAAATCCAGGTGAGTACCATTACGTCGATGCGACGCATAACGATGTAAAATCTTTCACACTCCCGATTTCGGACGAGCAGGCCGATAAGGCCATGGCTGCGGCCCTGAAGTATCAAGTGAAGAATCCGAACTACAACGGTTATCCTGTGCTGGTTGGTACCGACTACGCTTTGAATGTGCTGGAAGCCGCGATCCCAGGATCTGATATGTCCGCTCTTTCACGAATTCCAAGCATATTGCAGAAGGAGCTGGTTTCGCTGACAGCGCGTGGTGACGGCTTGGTTCCCTCTCGTGGTGACCGAAATCCCGTTGTTCGTACGGGATTGACGGGGCTTCAGCAGGACGAGAAGCCGCCGCAATTCAATATCAAGCAGCAGTTCAACGACAAGGTTCCGTTTAACTTCGCGAGCGGCGAAGTTGGGATATCCGGTCAACCCAATGAGTCCAAAGCTCAGGTTTCGTTGACCCGTGGCAGAGATGGCTCTGCAGAACTCTCCGTTGGGGATTCTACTTTTGTAAATTTCGAATCTGGGCAGCTTGCGTCGGTCGCCAACTCGGACGGAAAGCTGAGGCTGTCATTTTCCAAAGACGAGAGTCGCGACAAGTTTTTTGGAAATGTGATGGCCGTCGATACCGGCACAGGAGATGTCGCGATCTTGGATAAACATGGCAGGTTGTCCAACCTCGAAGCCGGTAGCCGTATCAACATAACATCGGCCGGATGGGATCACGCGAGTGAGGTGAGACCGAACGATTTGGAACGCGCGGGTTCAGAACGGAGTGCTGCTGGATTTGGGTAGAAGGCGCCGCGATTGGAGCGAGGGCGCCGAAGCGGTTCCCGGGGAACGGCTCTACACTGGTTCAATGCCGCGTCGTCATTGGCGATCACGAACGGGCCGATGATGGCCGGCCCCGCCGTGCATTCCATCGGACAGCCCTGCGGCGCGCGATTTCCATCATCACGATCCAAAGGATGATGGCGCTCCACACGATCAATGCTGTCATCAGGCCGGTCCCCTTCGTTCGGTCCTCGGCATAACAGTTCAAGCGGCGATCGGTTGCGGCAATTCCCACACCGGCTTCACCAGGGTGAAGGCGTCATTAACGCGATCACAGAAACAGCTGGCGTCGAGTCGACGCGTACGGGAGAGCGGATCTATGTGCCGGTGCGCGCCCGCCACAACATCGAGCATGAGCGCGGGTCGGACGGCGAGAAACCCGAACTCCAGATCAAGTGGCGCTGAGCGCCGGGGAGGTGCTCAATAAGCCCCTTCGGTCTCGTCGTGCATGACCTCGGCCAGACGGTCGGTCTGGTTGGCCAGCGTCTTCCAGCTCCGGGCGATCGCCATCAGCATGTCGGCCTGGCGCACGGATACGCCGGGCGTCTGGCTGGCCCGTTCGCATTTGGCGGCTTGCGCCCTGAAATCCGCGGATGCGAACGCCATCCGTCTCTCCTCACACATGGTTACAATCTACAAGCCGCACCGGTATTACAATAATGGCGTCCTGAAAAGCCCTTTCTGAACGGGGGCTTATGTAAACCTTACCGCTGCGCGCAGGATCGGCCCGCGGAACCCTTATGGCGACCCTGCATGGCCGCCCAGGCGCCCGCGCATGGGCGGCGTATCGACTCTTCCATGGTGCGGGCGTATATCCCGCGCCCCGCAGATGTTGCGGTGCAACATGGAGCGGGCCTCGTCCCGACCAGCCCTTTATGTCTCAGATCGCAGCGGCTTCCGCCGGAAGCCCGTCGGCGCTTGCCCCGAATGGCGCGGCGCATTCCTCCAACGGCTTTTGGGCGCTCACCATCGGTAGCGTCGGCGTCGTCTATGGTGACATCGGCACCAGCCCGCTTTACGCGTTTCGCGAGGCGGTGCTGGCCGCTGTTGGGCCGGGGAATCCGGCCGGCGAGCCCGCCGTGCTCGGCATCCTGTCACTGATCGTGTGGGCGCTGATCGTCGTGGTTACGCTCAAATATGTCGTGCTGCTGCTCAATGCGGACAATAACGGCGAGGGCGGCACGCTCGCCCTGATGGCGCAGGCGCAGCGGGTGTTCGGCAATGGCCGCGGCGTCATCATCCTGCTCGGCATTGTCAGCGGCGCGCTGTTCTATGGCGACGCCATCATCACGCCGGCGCTGTCGGTTCTGTCCGCCGTCGAGGGCCTGAAGATCGTCACCCCGGCGCTGGAAGCCTATGTGGTGCCGCTGACGGTGGTGATCCTGCTGGCGCTGTTCGCCGTGCAGTCGCGCGGCACCGCCAAGGTGGCGACATTCTTTGGGCCGATCACGCTGGTGTGGTTCGCCGCCATCGCGGCCGCCGGCATCTGGCACATCGCGCAAAATCCTGTTGTGCTGTGGGCGTTCAATCCGTTCTACGGCGTCGAATTCCTGCTTACGCATCGGATGATCGGTTTCTTCACGCTCGGCGCGGTGTTTTTGGCCGTGACCGGTGCCGAGGCGCTGTATGCCGACCTCGGACATTTCGGCCGCCGTCCGATCCAGACCGCGTGGCTGTCGCTGGTGCTGCCGGCGCTGGTGCTGAACTATCTCGGGCAGGGCGCGCTGGTGTTGGCCAACCCGAAGGCAATCGAGAGCCCGTTCTTCCTGCTCTATCCGGAATGGGCGCTGCTGCCGATGGTCGTGCTGGCCACGGCCGCGACCGTCATCGCCAGCCAGGCGGTGATCACCGGCGCCTATTCGCTGACCCGCCAGGCGATCCAACTCGGCCTGCTGCCGCGCTTCGAAATTCGCCATACGTCCGAGCGCCAAGCCGGCCAGATCTATATGCCGCGCGTCAACACGCTGTTGCTGGTCGGCGTACTGCTGCTGGTCGGGCTGTTCCGTTCGTCGGGTGCGCTGGCCTCGGCCTACGGCATCGCCGTCACCGGCACCATGGTGGTCACCGCCATGATGGCGTTCGTGGTGGTGTGGAAAATCTGGAAATGGCATCCGGTGGTCGCGGCTGCTGTGATCCTGCCGTTCCTGGCGATCGACATGACGTTTCTCACGGCCAATCTGCTGAAGATCGCAGATGGCGGCTGGATGCCGTTGGCGCTCGGAGCCCTGGTGATGGGGGTGATGTATACGTGGCGCCGCGGCTCGCGGGTGCTGGCCGAGAAAACCCGGCGTCACGAAATGCCGCTGGCCGAACTGGTCGCGATGCTGGAGAAGAAGCCGCCGCATCGCGTGCCCGGCACCGCGGTGTTCCTGACCGGCGATGTCGACAATGCGCCGACCGCGCTGCTGCACAGCCTGAAGCACTACAAGGTGCTGCACGAGCATAACGTGATCCTGACGGTCGAGACCGCGCCGACGCCGCGCGTCGCTCCGGAAGAGCGCGTGCGCATCGAGCCGCTCGGCGAAAGTTTTGCCAAAGTCGTGATCCGCTACGGCTTCATGGAAACCCCGAACGTGCCGAAGGCGCTCGGCATCGCGCGGCGGCTCGGCTGGCAGTTCGACATCATGTCGACGTCATTCTTCCTGTCGCGGCGCGCCCTCAAGCCGGCGGCGAATTCCTGCATGCCGGACTGGCAGGACCGGCTGTTCATCGTGCTGGCGCGCAGCGCCAACGACGCGACGGACTACTTCCAGATCCCGACCGGCCGCGCGGTCGAGATCGGCACGCAGGTCGCAGTCTAAATTTCTCGCGGGCCGTCATTTACATTCTAACGCCCCGCTGCCGGGAAACCGGTGGCGGGGCGTTTTGGCGTTTCCTCGAACAGCGATAGCCAGCGCGCGAAATGCTCTTCGGCAGCGGCAGCGGCCGGTGCGCGGCTTGCGGATTGCCGCGATAACGGCCGGTCTTGAGCCCAACCGACGACCAGAAATCCACCAGCGTGGCGAGATGTTGCCGGTCAGGCACGCATTGGCGCGTGTAATTTGAGGCAACGCGCGCGGGCGCGGCGCCCTCGCGCCTCTCCGACGGTGGTTATGTATTACGCGCAAACCCGTATTGGGCGAAATGACGCATGTCGTTAACCGACCGTTATCCGTGACAGGTGCTTTTTACCCAAGTCAGTATTTGGAACTCGGCATTCAGCGCCTACGGAGTTTTCATGTCATTGCTTGCCCGCTTCGGCATTCTCACCAAGGTGCTCAGCGTCATCGGCCTGATGGGGCTGATTATTGTCTGCAGCGTATATTTCGCGACCTCGCGCATGTCGCAGATCGACGACGGCTATACGCGCTTTTTGGAGCGCGAGGCGTTGGCCTGGGTGACATCGGCTCGACTCAATCGTAACGTGTATCGGACTTGGTATTTCGCCTATCGGGCGATTGCGGAGACCAGCGAGGACGAGATCGCGAAGGCCGAGACCGAACTGCGCAAGACGTTCGAAGAGACCACCACGCTGACCAAGTTGGTGAAAGATAACGCCAAAGGTCTCGAGGCCGCGGTCGACGCGATCGAGGCCAAGAGCCAAGAACTCGGCAGGTTGATGGGGCCGATGATGGCGCTCGCGGTACAGAACCGCAACGATGAGGCGGTGGCCTACGCGCACGCCACGCTTGACCCGAAATTCCAGGCCATCGCCAAGGACGCCGCCGATCTGCGCACCGCGCTCGACAAGATGATCAAGACCGGCTCCGGCGATTTGAGCGCCATGACCGGGCGGACGATCAGCCTCACGCAGATACTGGCCGGCGCTGGCTTGGTGATCGGCGTGGTGCTGGCGGCGCTCATCGCCATCTTTGGCATCGTGCGCCCGATCCGCAGCCTCGTCGCCTGCATGGAAACGCTGGCCAGCGGCAAATACGACATTGAAGTGCCCGGCAACGAACGCAAGGACGAGGTCGGCACCATGGCCAAGATGGTCGAGGTGTTCCGCAAGAACGGCATTGAAGTCGAGAACATGCGAACCGAACAGGCCGAGCAGCAGAAGCGGGATTCGGTCGCGCGTCGCGCCGAGCGTCACCGGCTTGCCGACGACTTTGAACAGGCGGTCGGTAATATCGTCGCGACGGTGTCGTCGGCCTCCGCGCAGCTCGAGCAGGCAGCATCAACGCTGACGCAAAACGCCGATAGCACGCAACAGCTTTCCGGCATCGTGGCGTCCGCTTCGGAAGAAGCCTCCAGCAACGTGCAGGCGGTGGCGTCAGCAACCGAGGAACTGTCGTCGTCGGTCGGCGAGATCGGCCGTCATGTGCAGGAATCGAGCAATATCTCGGCGCAGGCCGTGCAGCAGGCGCAGAAGACCGACGCCCGCATCAATGAATTGTCGCAAGCCGCCGCGCGCATCGGCGATGTCGTCAAGCTGATCACCGCGATCGCCGAGCAGACCAACCTGCTGGCCCTGAACGCGACCATCGAGGCGGCCCGTGCGGGCGAAGCCGGCCGCGGTTTCGCCGTAGTGGCGTCCGAGGTCAAGCAACTCGCCAGTCAGACCGCCAAGGCCACCGAGGAGATCAGCGCGCAGATCGCCGGCATGCAGACTGCGACGCAGGATTCGGTGGCGTCGATCAAGGAGATCGGCGGCACCATCGCTCGTATTGCGGAGATCGCCGGCGCCATCGCGACGGCGGTCGAAGAGCAGGGCGCTGCGACCGGCGAAATCGCCCGCAACGTCGGCCAGGCCGCCAAGGGCACGCAGCAGGTCGCCGAGAACATCACCGCGGTCAACCGCGGCGCCAGCGAAACCGGATCGGCGTCCGCTCAGGTGCTGGCTTCGGCGCGCGCACTGACCGGCGAGAGCAACAATCTCAAGCGTGAAGTGACCAAGTTCTTGACCAACGTGCGAGCCTAAACGGTCCTTACCCGGACGACATAGAGCCTGTTTGCGAAAAACGCCCCGCGGCCGGAAGGTCGCGGGGCGTTTTTTGCATTTCTGCGCGCGTGGCAGGCACTACGCCGTGCCATTGATCCGGCGCTGCAACGCAAGTGTCAGCGCGGCCGTTACGGCGATGCCAGCGGCGCCGAGCAGTAGCTTGTCGCGGCCTGGTTCGCTTATTGCGTCGCGTGCCGTGCGCTGGACGGCAGCATAACTGTCGCCGACAGTGGTCGCGCTGTAGTCCGCGGCGGCAGCTATTTTCCGGGCGACGCGGTCGCGGGTTTCAATGGCTGCGTTGGAAGCGTCGTCGATAGCGCCGGCCGCGCGAAGGGCGGCACCAGTTGCCTGATCGGCAACTTCGGTGCGCAGTTCCTGCGTCGCGGCGGTCGCGGCATCGCGCCATTCCTGGGTTTTACTCTTGGCGAAGTCTTGCCATTCAGCGGCTTGTGCCTTCGCGCCATCGCTCAGCGCGTTCGCACGGTCCTTGACGCCGTCGGCCAGATCGTGGGCTTGCGCCTTGGTCGTGTCCGCCAGATCGTACACCTGCGCGCGGGCGCTGCCGGCGAGTTCGAGCGCGCGCTCCTTAGCACTGCTCGCAAGCTCGACCGCGCCTGCCTTGGCGCTGCTGGCCAATTCGGCGGCGCGCTCCTTGGCGATGTGGGCCAGATCCGTTGCGTGCTCCTTGGCACTGACGGCGAGATCGCTAGCCTGCTCCTTAAGCCGGTGCTTCGCTTGTTCGAGATAGGCCTCATCGCTCATGTAACGGTAACCCGCCTGCGGTTTGGTTCGCAGCAGGCTAAACAGGCCAGCACCGACCAGCGCGGTGGCGATCGGCGGGTTCTGAAGCAGGCGCCATGCGACGCCGGCACCGATCAGCAATGCGGCGCCCGGATTGGCGGCGGCCTTGGCCTTGATCTCGTCGATCCAGCTTTCGGCGGTGGATTTAACGTTGGACCGAACGGAATCGACGACGGCATCGCGGGCGTCCATCGCTTCCTGCTTCAAACCGTCCTTGAATTCGGAATAGGTCGACGGGGAACGCAGCACAGCCAGATCGGCCGCGAGCTTGGCTCTCGCGGCTTCCGCCTCGCTTTCAAGCTGCCTCAGAGTTGCGTCCATCGTCGGTCTCCCTGCGCCGGCTGTTTCGGCCGATTTGTTGCCGGATCTAACTTGCGCCGAATGGCTGTTACGGACCGAAAGAAACCGGAGGCGTCGATCCGGACGAACCGTTCGGTGTCCCTGACGGCGGTTTTCCGTTCGTTGTTCCGGACGACGATTTGGCGTTTGAAGCATTGGCGGGCTTGCTCTGGTCGCCATCGCCCGACAGCGCGCCCTTGAACGCATCCGCGACATCGCGCGCGGCCTCCTTCAGGCCGTCACGATTGAGGCCGCGTTCTTCGGCGACCTCTGCTAAGCGTTCGCCGGCCTGGGCGCCAGCTGACTTGAGCTGTTCGCTCGCTTGGCCGACAGCGTCGGCCAGCTTCTGCTTGGCCGGGCCGAACATCCGGCCTTCGACTTCGGTTGCAGGGAACGCGGCCGCGACGGCGGCACCGGCCGCGAGACCAACCAGGGCGACGGTCAGCGGCTGCTCCCGAACCACACGCTGTACAGTCTGCTGCAAAGTCTCGGCAAACTGACCCGAACCATCGACGACCCCACGGCGCGCCCGGTGGGCATAATCCGACACCGAATCCGAGACCGAGGACGCATAGGCGCCCGCCGTTTCGACAGTGCGGTCGGTGACGTCCGAAACATATTCCCGGGCCTTGCCGGCGATGTCTCTCGCCTTGCCGGTAGCTTGCGAAATGCCTTCGGAGATGCCTTCGCCGAAATTCCAGTTGCTGTCGTCGTCCTCATGGTCACGGCTTTGCGCCGCCTGACGCCGGCGCGCGGCGCGGTTGTCGTTACCGCGTGTCGCGCTCGGGCGCGACGGAGCGCTGACACCGCTGCGCAGCATCAGGGCAACACCGGCGGCGAGGAGCAGCAGGCCTTCCGGTTTGCTGGTAAGCGCGCCGAGGAGCCCGTCAGTGGTCATTCCGGAATTGCGGCTCATGTCAGAGGCTCCCTTTGGTCGTCATGCCGGTGGTCGTCATGTCGCGTGTGATATGTTGCAGCGTTCGCGTCGGCATCAGGTCTTCATTGGCGTCGGCGCGGCCCTTGTAAAAGGCGAGCGCGCCGGCCGCCGCGAAGCCGGCGGCGACGATCAGACACGACCAGTGCATGGCGATGCCAAGGCTGGCGATGCCGAACACCAGGGCCTGAACGACCAGAACGGCGGCGATCAGCCCCATGATGGCGGCCGCCACCAGCCATGCGATCCCCTGGATCTTGATCGACAGCTTGGCCGAGATTTCCGCCTTGGCGAGACGGAATTCCTTCTGCACCAGATCGGCGATGTCGCCGATCAGATCCGACAGGCTGTGATTCAGGCTGGATTGTTTAAGCTGTTCATGTGCCATGGAACGCACGCGCGTTAGACGGGCTACCGTCATGGTCCGGCTGAATCGGCGACGAGGATGTCACGGAAGGAGAGCTCTTGAGCGCCCGGAACACGAAGAAGCCCGCAAGCGCCGCAAGGCCGAACGTCAGCGCCGGTTGCCGGCGTGTGAAGTCGGCGACGTTCTTCACCAGTTCCTCAGCGGTCTGATCGCGGATGTCGTCGGCGACGACTTCGATTCGATCGGCGAGCCCTCGCACCAGCTTTGCGACCTGCGGCACGTTCTGATCGAGATCGTCGGCGGCAAGCTGCGCCGACTTCGCCACATGCCCGATCATGTCGGCGCCGTTGACGACTTGTTGGTCGAGCAATTCCTTCAACTGGCCTGAGACCATATTGACCGCATAGGCGGCCGACTGCTTGGCGCCTTCGGTCGCTTGCTGGGCGACGCTCGACGCGGCCGCCATAGCCTCGTTCGCGGCTTCGCCAACCTTGCTGGACATTTCACTGGATTTGGGCGGCTCCATCGAACCGTTGCGCCCCGTCGACGATGCTCTCTGCGTATTTTGGCTGGCCATGTCGTCCTCCGTTGTGCAAGCAACAACGGGTGAGCGCTTTAGTTCCCTCGACGAATTCGCCTCAGTAAACGCGAGCAATTGGCTATGTCATTTGATATGCGCGCTCAATGAGCCCTCGATACGAGGCCTGTTTGGCGGTCGAATGGCCGCGCGTTATTCCCGCTCAGGATTCCAGGGCGCGCAAGATTCGCAGTCGCGCTTCCGCGAGTGCTTCCGGCGTCGGTTTTTCCCAGGCCGCCATGATGCCAGCGGTGGCGAGCCGCCACGCCGGCAGATCCGCCAGCCGCTTCGGCAGGGCGAACACATAGGCGGCGGCACTGCCCAGCGTGCCGATGACCATCCGGCCCGGCAAGACCAGCGGACGAGGCAGGGGAGTCGCCCAGACACCACCGACATATCGGTCAGAGCGCGGCGGCGGGGATACGGGAGCGCGAGCGCGCAGGAAACGCTGGGACATGGCCAAACTCATGATGGGGCGTATATAAATTAAAGTCGGAGCCGGCGATTTCGTTCCGACTCCGGCCATCCTGCACGGGCAGGCGCCTGAACATGATCTTTTCCGAAAAACGGTTTCTACCCCCGGATCAAGTCGAGGGCAGGCTTTCTGAATCATGCTCTGGGAATAGGTCGCGGTCGGCCTGAAACGGGTTCAGATCTTTCCGCCATAAGCCTCCGCTAACGTGCCGGCGGCCGATGCTGCGGGCGAGGAAAATTCAAAGATGCCTTTGCGGATGACCTTTTGGCCGATGGGTAGGCTCGCGGCAGTCGCGACGCTGCTGACGCTTGCGCTCGCCGGGCACGCGCCCGCCGAGGAAGCCCCGCCGGGCGATTTCTTCGCCAAAACCCCTGCCTTTTCGGCCGGCGATCAGCCGGCCACGTCCTGGGCGGGTTGCAGCGAGGTAAGGGCGATGTCGGCGGCGTTGCCGGCGACCGAAGCCCGCATCGACCTGTCGGTTACCGGCAAGCTGACCTCGATCCGCACTGACGGTGTGCTTTGGTATCTGACGCTGTGTTCGTCGCCGGACGTGCGAATTTTGTGCGTTGCCTATAGCCAGAACGGCATGAAGCCGGGCGACACAGTGTTTGCCAAAGGCGGCTATGCCCGGGTCGATCCGCATCACGCACTGCTCGATCCGTGTCTGGCGTCGGATCATCTGGATTGAAAGAACAGGCCACGGCGAGTTCCATTTGTGCCTGCCGACCAGGAAGACACAAAATCACCCATATCTTTCGACATAGCCCCGCAAGCAAACCACCATATTAAGCGACGCGGAGCCTGAATTAGTCCGTCTTGCAACGAATTTGGCACCATTTGTAGGGCCTGCGGCAGCCTGTCATACCAAGTATTCCCCATTCATTTTTTTAAAAGACTTTTAGTTTGTACTCTACCTAAGAATGCTTCTAGGGAGTGACTGATGTCCGCTGCGCTTCGGGGCCCGCATCATTTCGTTGGCACGGCGACCGCCGTGACCGAAATGGTGTTCAAACATCTCCACGCGCTGTGTGAAAAGCAGGGCGGCAGCATAAGCTTGGCCGAATTAGATGCAGCGCGCTTGCAGGTGTTGCGTGGTTATGTCGGCGCCTTCAACTTCTTCGAAAGCTGCCATCAGAACTGCATGGAGGCGAGCGCGGCCTCGGCGCCGGCGCTGTTCTCCCGGGATACCATTCTGGCATCGCTGTTGTCGGCCGGCAGCCACAAGGCGGCGCGGCCAGCCTTCCCCAACCAGATCTCGCGCTTCGGCGAAGTCTGGCTAGCGCAGTTCTTCAATGGGCTGGCGCTATACGTGCGTGAGCAAGTCTGTCCGACCGCCGACAAGCGTTTGAACGATGTTTATGCGGTGCTGTGCGTCAAGCTGGGCGCCAAGCTGTCGATGGAGGATCTGCTCAAGGACAAGAACGCCGGCGTCATTCTGCGCGAAGCCGTCGCACCGTTATTGGCAGCGAGCGCGCCGGCCACGCTGGCCTCCAAGCTGAGCGACGCGGTCAGCCAGTCGATTGCGGCGCAACGCGGCATTCCCAAGCCCGATATCAGCAAGGTAATCGAATCCGAGATAAAGAACTATCTCACCTGGCTGCCGCGTCAGTTACACGTCGCGCTGGCCGAGGCCGCTTAGAAGGAATTGCGACCGATCTGCAAGTCTTAACGCCCCGCCACCCGGAAACGGTGGCGGGGCGTTTTTGCGTTGACGCCTTACTTCTTCGCCATGCCGAGGATCTGCGCCACGGCGGCGGTGTTGGCGGCTTGCTGCTTGACGGTCACGGCGAGTTGGTCCGGACCGCCGGTCCGCACATCCTGGCCGGTGCGGGAGATCTTGGTGACGATCTCGGGATCGTTGGCGGCCGTGGCGATGTCGGCGCCGACGCGCTTGCGCAGTTCCAGCGGCATGGCCTTCGGGCCGTAGAAGCCGGCCGTGGTCTCGACCACGAGGCCCGGATAGCCGGCTTCGACCACCGACGGGATATCCTTGTATAGCGGCGAACGCTGGCGCGCGCCGATCGCGATCACGCGTGCCTTGCCGCCCTCGACCAGCGCGTTCATGACCGCGACCGAGGACAGCAGGAACTGGATGCGGTCCTCGGCGAGATTGCGCGCCGCCTGCACCACGTCGCGATACGGCACCTTGGTGACGGTCAGGCCCTGAGCCTTGATGAACGCATCCACGGTGAACTGCGGCAGGCCGGCCGTGCCGGCGACGTTGTATTTTTCCGGAGCGGCCTTCGCGGCCTTGACGAAGTCGGCGATGGTCTTGATCTCGGACGAGGCCGGAACGGTAACCGACAGGATGGTGTCCGTGACCTGCGCGATCGGCGCCAGATCGCGATCGAGATCGTACGGCATCTTCTCCAGCGTATAGGGGTGCGCATCAGCACCCCATCGGTAACAAAGTCCCGCTGACGGTGAAACGTCTGGTCCAACTCGCCACCCTCGACGGTGCGGTCGACCTCGGCATCGCCGACCGGACCGGCTCGCTCACCCCCGGCAAGCGGGCCGACCTTATCCTCGTGCGCACCACCGACATCAATATGACGCCCATCGGAAACTCCTACGAGGCGCTCGTCTCGCTGGCGCAGCCGGCTAATGTCGACACCGTCATCGTGGACGGTCGTGTTCTGCGCCAGGCGGGCAAGTTCACCGCCCTCGACCATGCCAAGGTCGTGCGCGACGCCCAGGAAGCAGCGGCGACGCTGCGCAGCAAGGCAAACTGGCCGACCTGACGACCCGTTCCCGGAGCAGGGCGCCGCGGCGTTGCAACGCGACCGTGACTTAACCACCAGCGCCCGGGTGAACAAGGATTGGGTGGGGCGCGGGCGCTGGGCGCGCCGATCACGCTGCACACCTTCGGTCCAAGCCCTATCGGCATCCTCGAGGCGGAGGGTTTGCTTGGCCCCGATGTGCAGTTGATCCACCCGATGCCCACCACGCCCGAAGAGCGCGATCCTGAAGGCGCACGGGGGCAGCTACTCGATCGTGTCCTCCGAAAGGCCCGCTCCTGGCGCAAAGCGGACGTTCGCGCACGCTTGGCCTTGTCTACGGTGCATTGCAGCGCGGGCGTTAGCGCTGTTCCTGAAAAGTGCAGCGCGCCCGGATGGACTCCCGCTCGTGCTTTTTGTCCATAAGGCGGAACCTTCGGCCGGCTTTGTCGTTTCAGTGGCGGCTATTGCCGAAACCTGGAGGCGACAATGCATGGAATTATTTATCTCATCGGTCTGATCGTTGTGATCATGGCAATCCTTTCGTTCTTCGGCCTGCGCTGAATTTCGCATCCGCATCGAAGGAACATCCAATGTCAGACCTGTCTATGTCCGAGCCGCGCGCGGCGACGGCGGCCTATGAGCCCGTGGGCTTCAGTTACATCCAGTGGGGACCGGTGATCGCCGGCGCCATTTCGGCGGCTGCGCTTGCCTTCGTGCTGCACAGTTTCGCGGCGGCGATCGGCCTTGCGGTAGCTTCGACCGCGCCCACCTGGCGCGACGCTTCGATCGCATTGTGGTTGTTGTCCGGCCTGTATCTGATCCTGGTGGCACTGGCCTCTTATGGGCTCGGCGGCTATGTGGCCGGGCGGCTGCGCAGCACATTGACGGGCGGTACATCTGACGAAGTGGAAGTGCGCGATGGCGCGCATGGCCTGCTGACTTGGGCGCTGGCGACTCTGCTCACGGCCTTGTTGATAGGCCTGACGGCGACCGCCATGACGCGGCTCGCGGCGCCTTCGGCCGGCAGTGCCGGACCCGCTGCTTCGGTGGCGGGCGAGAACATCATCGCTTACGACCTGGACAAGCTGTTCCGCTCAGAACGCCGCCCGGCGGACGCCGACATGACCTACACACGGTCGGAGGCGGCGCGGGTGCTGCTGACGTCGTCGAGTCACCGTGGCGTGCTGGCCGACGACCGTGCCTACCTGGTGCGGTTGGTAGCGGCCCGTACCGGCGTGGCCCCGGCCGAAGCCGAGCGGCGCACCGACACCGCGATCGCCAATGCGCGGGACAACATCAACCGTGCCCGGCGCAGCGGCGTCATCCTGGCCTTCATGGTTGGGGCGGCGGCCTTGATGGGTGCCGCGGCGGCGTGGTTCGCGGCCGGCGTCGGCGGTCGCGACCGCGATGCCGGCACGGCGCTGTTTGCCAACTGGAGCGCGCACCGCCGTTCGACCGCGATCCTGCCGTAAAATTCACGAGTGACGCCGGATTCGCGTGACCCCGACCTTCGGGGACGCGGACCCGGCCGTGGCCGGCCGCCAAGCGGACCCGCCTGTTGTCCCGATCGCACGCTTTGCAGATCCTGACAGGCGAAGTGCCCGAACGGCCGAAAAATCGCAAATCTTCGGACAGAGGAATGTCGCGCTTGGAATTCGCGCGAACCTTACGCTATGGTTGTATAAATTATGATATGCTCGTCCGCGTTATGCGGCCGACGGCACCGGCCTGGACCTGATCGGACGGGATGCGAGATGGACCTTATCCGCACGGTGCTCGATCTGATCCGGCACAGGCTCAACGAGTATTTCAACAACATCGATTCCCGCCGGGAAGAGTGGGTGACGCTCGCCAATATCGTCGACAATGACGGTCATGCCTTCGCGGGATCGAAGGACAAGATCGTCATGGTGCTGGCCAACATCAAGCACGAGACGGTGATCAGCACCTATACGCCGACCGTGCGGACCAAGACCAGCGCCTACGCCATCGTGCCAACGCCGCTCTATATCGACCTCTACATTCTGTTCTACGCCAATTTCTACGACGAGAATTATCGCCAGGGCCTGGCGATGATTTCGCGCACCATCAGCTATTTTCAACAGAACCCCTGGCTCAATGCGTCCAATGCGCCCGACCTGCCGCCGGTCGTCGACAAGCTCACGATGGAAATCACCAATCTCGATCTGCTCGAACTCAACTATTTGATGGGCATGCTCGGCGTGAAGTACCTGCCGTCGGTCTATTACAAGCTGCGCATGCTGCCGTTTGTCGGCGACGCCATGTCGGGCGTGACGCCGCAGGTCAGCGGCGACGACACGTTGGGGAGTTCGCCCGGGGCATAGCTCACACGGGGTTAGCGACATGCCGGATCGGAGGAGCTCGATGCAAGACGGAATACGTACCGACGCGGTGGCGCGCCACCGCGCGGGTGACAATCGCTACGCCCGGCTGATGCAGGTCGAGATTCTTCACGGCTATTATGCGACGGCGGACTCCGAAGGCGCATGCCCCGACTTCAACGCAAGACCGGCGCCGAAAACGGCCGCGCTGATGCGCTCGCTCGGCCTGCGGTTTTTTCCGGAGCCGATGGGATTTTCCGTTCTCTATGACCCGACCCGAGCCGAAGGTCTGTTCTGGTATCTGCGCCAGCATTCCACGTCGCCGACGCACAGGCAGGGACTCGAGCACTGGACGCGGTTGTCGTTCATCCTGTCGCTGAACAATCCTTCCTTCATCAACTTCACCGAGATCCCGATCTACACCCACCCGACTCAGCAGAATTTCTATTTCACCAACCAGAATGCTCACCGGATCGACGGCGGCGCCGAGGTCGTCCTGACCACCGACGACTGGGTCGACGGCGATGCATTGCTGCCGGTCGAAGGCGCGGAAGTGCGGGTCTTGACGCCGCCCGGCGTGGAGGAAGTCGTGGCCTACAATATCGCCGGAGAGCCCGTCCTTACCGTGCCGCGCTGCGTACCGGTGAAAGCCTCGCCGCCCGAGCAAGTCTGCCGTGACGCCGTGTTTCTCGACTTCTCCAAGCTGGGCGAGGGCAAATATGAGATCGAGGTGATCGGCGATGTGGGGCGGCGATGGCCGATCCTGTACACCATGCCCGAGCCAATTCCGCTGTGCTTTATCGACCTGCTGCTCACCAACCCGACCCGGCGGAAAGCAGATTTCTATCCGGTGCAGCATCTCTATCCCAAGGATCAAACGACCATTGTACCGATGCGCTACACGTTGCGCTTCCGGCCGCGCAGAACCCATTGGCGCTACAATATCGTGCCGCAGCCGCAGCGCGCGGCACTCGACGATCTCGCGATCGAGACCGAAGGCGGGTTGAAGCATATCCCGTTCTCCGGGCCGGAGACTGTCACACTGATCAACGGCGCATTGGCCTATCGGTTTGTATCGGACGACCCGCTGCCGACGCTGCAAAGATCGTTCTTCCGGTTCCGCCTCAAGGGCCGCTCGCCGCGCGCGCCGGCGATCGACGACGTGCTGGTCACGCGGCTGCCGGTCGCGGCGAGCAACCAGCTCGTGCCGCCGCGGATTGGCATCGTCGATCAGACTTATTCTGACATCTACGTCTATGTGTGAGTTGGCCCGGCCGGCGCCCGTGGCCGCGAGACGGACGGAGCGACGGTCCGGATCGTCCGGGCAACTTTGTCGACCGTCAATTGAGTCAAACAGTCCACCCGGTCGCCGCACGCCGACAGCGGCGCGGAGAACCAGCACGGCTCGCAGCCCAGTTGCGCCCGCAACACCGTGACGTTCGGCGGCGAGCGGCCAAGCGTCGCGTCCGGCGTCGGGCCGAACAGCAACACCGTCGGTACGCCGAGCGCGGCCGCCATGTGGCCGAGGCCGCTGTCATTGGCCACCACCACTGCGGCGGCGGCCAACACATTGGCGGTCTCCCGCAAGGTTAATTGGCCGATCAGCGAGCGCACATGATCCGGAAAGCGCATCGGCGCGCCGTCGAACTGATAAAGATCGTCCGGCGTACCAACCACGGCCATGTCGGCGAATTCCGCCGCGAGGCGCGGGAAGTGCGGCCAGCGCTTCGCCGCCATCCGGCCTGTCTTGCAGCCGGGCGCGATGACGACGGTGCCGGGACCGACGCCACGCGCGGTGTCGGGCGCCGCCGGCAGGAAGCCGTCCGGCGCATTGCCGACATCGCAGCCCAGGGCGCGCGCGAATTCCAAATAGTAGGCGCGCTCGTCGCGGTAGAACAGCGCGTCGGGCGGCCGCGCCACACTGTTCGGAACGCCGCGATAGGCGGGACCGAAACGACTCCAATAGAAGGGTGGAATCGCGGCGATGCGGAAATCATAGCGGCCGGTGGGGTGTTGCCGCAACCGGCCGTTATACACCGCCCGCAACGCGCTCCAGCCAGCGAACAGATCGGCGGTTTCCGGATAATCGCCGTCGACCAATAGATCGACCACGTAACCGCGGCGGCTCAAGGTCAGCAGCAGCGGCGTCGCCAGCACGATATTGCCGATGCCGGATGCGAGATGAACCAGCACCGTGCGGGAACGCGGCTGCCTCGCGGCGGCTGGCGGGCGGCCGGTTGCCATCGTCTATTGCATCCCGTGCCAATATCGGTCGGCCGGCGATACGAACCGCTCATCGAACAGATGCCATTCCATCGGGGTGGCATCGAGCCAGGGCCGCAGCGCCAACATGCCGCTGTTGTCATGCCGCAGCAGCCCGTCGCGGTCGCCGTCGCGCCGCTCCGCGAAGAAGCAGCCGAGATCCTGCGCGCCGACCAGGTTCACCTTGTGGGTTGCGAACAGCTTGTTGCGCATCACTTCGGTGAAACGTGCAATGCCGTGGTACTCACCGGTGATGAACCGAATCCGTCGCAAGGTCTCCGGCGACGCGCAGCCGAGCACGGAATGTTCGCAGCCTTCGCAATCGAGCTTTAGGATATCGATCTCGGAAATGCCCTCGCGCTGCATGATCTCGTCGAGAGAAACCGGCGCCACGGGTTCGGCAATTCTCAAATAATTGCCGTTGCTGTTTCCGGCCAAGGCGAGATCGTCGTCGCTGGGCGTAACGTACGAGCCGCCGCCCCAGCCCGGGCCGGCGGCCGGCTGTGCCTTCATGATGGCGAGGCGTGCCGTGCTATCGCGCGGCCTTTCGCCGAAGTCGTCGAAAAAGCGATGCTGCGCGGTGACGGCCTCGTTGAAAATCGTGATTTGCGGAACATCCTTGGTGCGCCCGACCGCAATGTCGAAATATTCCTTCACGACTTCGAAGCCCAGGATGCGGGCCGCCGGGAAGTAGGTGTTCATCATCAGCGACATCTCACCGATATTGACCCCGATATCGAGGATCACCTCGATATCCTTGGCCTGCGTCATCGCGATGAACTGCTTGATGGTCGTAAATTTGTAGCAGTAGTTGCCTTCCATGTTCGGTTCCTTCGTGGGAGGCGATGCCTGACGGTTCAGCGGTCCGGCGACAGGACGTAGACGCTCCATTCCATCTGGACGGCGAATGGATGCGCCCGACATCTTTGTTCGAAGCCATCGCCGAATTGCCGCCATCCGGCGGCGATAAATCGCTGTTCCCACCAGACGCGATCGCGCAGCGTGATGTGCGACAGGTCGCGATCGACGCCCGGCAGGCATTCCGCACCCGATTCGAGTGTCGGAATGACCGCGAACAAAGCCTGTCCGGCCCAAGGGCGGATGCGCGGCAGCACGACGGCCAATTGCGCCTCGGTCAGGCTTTCGAAGATCGACATCGCCACCAGCACGTCAAATTGCCGGCCACAGGTCGCGGTCGCCGCATCGGCGCGCGAGACGAAACGTTTCGCCGCCGGATCGGCGTTCCTGATGGCGAACGGACTGTGATCGAAGCCCCATGCGTCCAACTGACGGGCGCGCAGCGCGCGGACCAGAAAACCTTTGGCACAGCCGATGTCGAGAACACTGCGGGCGGCCGGAAATATTTCGGTCAGGTAGTCTGCTGCGCCTTCGAAGACATTCTTGAACAGCGGCCAGCTATAGCCGTGTCGCCAATTGCTCTTGCGACCGAGCTCGAAATAGTCGGCGTCGTACCACTTCCCAGGGATCGGCGCGCCGGCCGCCGGCTTCGGCGTCATCGGCGCGGTTTGCCGGGAGGCAATCTGCTCGCGAAGCGCCAGCAGCCGCGCCTTTGCGCTGGCACCGACGCTTTCGATCGAGAAATCGGACAGCAGGCGCCCGACCACCTGCGCGGCGCCGTTTCGCGCCTCATCACGATGGCCGTGGACCCATCGCATCCCCTCGGCCGCATGCGCAACGTCGGGCTCGGCCCATTTCATGTTCATCCGGTAGAACTGATAGTTTTGGCGGACCGGCGCCGTGCTGCAACGGACCAGCCAGTGATGCCGCCGGTCGAGATAATCCTGCGGCGCCGAATAGTCGCTGGCGATCACCGGTTTGCCGCGCGCCGCGGCGTCGAACAGCGGATAGCCCCAGCCTTCGCCCTTGTGCAGCGAGACGTAGCAATCGCCGCGCGCGTGAAAGGCCCGCAATTGCGCTTCGCTCCACGCCTCGCAGCACAGCACGACACGGCCCCGTGTGCCGGTACGAATTTTCCGCAGCATCGCGTTGGCTTCCGCGGCGGCGCCCGGGTTGGTCTTCAGCACCAGCACCGCGTCGTTCGCTTCAGGGAAGGCGCGCAAAAACGCCTTGATCATGCCGCCAGGATTCTTGCGCTCCTGCCATTCGAAGATGCTGTAGAAGACGAAATCGCTGTCGGCCACGAGCGGCGCTCCGACCGGACACGGCACGGCGACATCGCTGACGGCCGGCGGCACCGCGTGCGGCAGGACAAAGGTCGTGCGTTGCAAGCCACGGCTGAACGCCGCGGCGTTGAACTGGCACGGCAGCCATACGTCGATGGCGCGGGCCAGCGGCACATGCCATTGCGACGGCATGGTGTCGGTTTCCCACACGGTCATCGCGATCACGTTGCGCAGTTTATGGACGGCGCCCGGCCAGTACGACGGAATGGCGTGAAGCAGATTAAAATCGGCGTCGCCGTCGTTGCCGAGCAGCGACGTGACCAGGGCGTCCTCGGTCTGCGGCGGATGCCCGGCCAGATCGATCACCGATAGCTTCACGCCGGCGGCATGCAGCGCGTGGACATAGGCTCGAGCAGCCTGACCGTAGCCGGACGCATCGAAGACGAAGCCGTAGTAATTGAGACGGATGGTGCCGGTTCGGATGACTGGGTGCGCGGCCGGGGGCGGGGGCCTGAGTTCCGGAAGTCTTTCATGAACGCGGGCGAGCACCTCGTCGGCCGTCAGCATCTTCAAACACTCCAGATGATGGTGGCAGTCGCGCCGCCCCCAGGGTTCGCGGCGGCAGCCGGCCTCGCAGCGTAGTTGTTTGGTGACGGGGATCATCGACGGCGACGGAATGGCTTCGCGCTGCGGGCTGGTGATGCCGAAGATGCCGAAGGTCGGCACGCCGATCGCCACGCCGACATGCATCAGGCCGGAATCGTTGGCGATGAGGGCCGCGCACTGTCCGATCAGAGCCGCGGTATCGGACAGGCCGAGCTGGCCGGTGAAGTCGCGCGCATGCCCGGGCCACGCGAAGGCGCGCTTGAAATAGGTCGCGCTGTTGTCGCGATCCGCGTCGCTGCCGACGATGACGACATGTGGCAGCCGGTGGGCCAGCGCTTCGAATCCGTGCCACTTCTTCCATGGCCATGTGGCCTTGCATCCGGGATGCAGCGCAACGGTGCCGGCCGGCAGATCGAAACGGCGTTCCGACGGGCACACGAACGGGGCCGGCAACGGCCCCTGCCAGCCCAGCGTGCGGGCGATCTTTTCGACCGACCGGATATCGCCATGCGTCAGCCATTCGGCGCGACCGACTATATGGCGGTCCTTCGCGTCGACGGAGCCGGCCAGCGGCGCGCTCAAGGCTGTGAACGTGGCGAGCGCATAGCGCTGTCGCGCCAGTTCCGGTATCGGCCCCTTACGTGCGCCGCCCGGAACATGAATGACACGGCGCAGTTCCGGCGCGCCGCGAAACAGCTCGAGGCAGGCCGGATCGTCGGGCGACAGCATCAGGTCGACCTCGTAGCCGAGACCATGCAGCACGCGAACCAGCGGCGTCACCCGGATGATGTCGCCGATGCCGGCTGCCGCCGTCACCAGAGCGGCTGGTTTTTTCAGTGAAGGCGCGGGCCCGTGAGCGTCGGCCTCGCTTGAGATGTGCGACGGCTGACGCATCACGGCTTCGACGGCCTCAAACGTTCGTTTTTGCCATCGCGGATCCCGCATCCGCTTCGGGCTGGTATTGGCGCGGTGAATCATGCCGACAAAGATGTCGTTGTCAGGCATCACTTCGATCCGTGCACCTCGCGCAGCGGACACGAAGCGGGAGTCTTCGCCGATGTCGATCTCGCGAAACGGATTCTCGCGCCAGAATGACTTCGTGTAGCACAGCGTGGCGCCGCAGACCCATGGCGCCTGGCCGGACGGGTAGACATATTCCCACGCGCGGCGAGCCGCCGTGTCGAGAAACAGCACGCGATCAATGCCGCAGATGTCGGCGCCGGCCGTCAGCAGCGCCGCGACCTGGCGGCGCAGGCGAAACGGCGCATACCAATCATCGTCATCCCAATGCGCGATGAGTTCGCCCTGCGCCTGCGCGCAACAGATATTCCGTTTGCGGCCGAGCGATTGACGCCGGTCGTGGCGCAGATAACGGATCTGCGGGTGCGCCGGGATGAGATCGGAAACATTATCCCGGCCGTCATCGAGGACGATCAATTCCTTGTCGGGATAGTCCTGCGCCAGGAAATAGCCGATCGCGGCGGGAATGAAGGACCGCCGGTCGGCCGTCGGCATGATGCAACTCACTTTCATCGCCGACGATCCTTCATCGCCGACCGAGATCGAAGCGACGACGGTGAAGCTGGGCGTACAACCGACAACAACCTAAGTGCGGGTTGTCAAAAACTTCATCTCATAGTTTTAGATTAATGCGATTGCTCTTTTAATTCAACCATTGGTGTGGTATTTTGATTTTCACTACAAATCCGTCGCCCTCATCAGAGCTCGTCCCGCCAAGCATTTTGCGATGATCCGCAACTTGGCGACAGCTTCGAGCGCGGCGAATTCGTGACAACACGCCGATCGGATGACGCGACATGAATCTACGCGGCATGGATCTCAGTCCACCGGAGCGCGAAGTTTTGGCGGGGAATGTGCTGCCCGCAGACGTCGTCGCTTCGACGCACGCCGATCAGACCATGAGGTCCCACTGAACCGAAGTCCTACCGAGCCAATGTGCCAGTGCGTGAGCATCAGTTTTGTGAGCATCAGCCGCTGAAAGCTTAAGCGCCCACCCAACAGCAAAACAGGACGGAGCCCATGGCGACCTATCGGCAGCGATCTACACCCGGGGTCTACATCACTGAGCTCGACGCTTTTCCGAATTCAGTCGTGGGCGTCCAGACCGCGATCCCGGCCTTCATCGGTTACACCAAGACGGCCGAACTCAGCGGCAAGCCGATCTACTTCATGCCGGTCAAGATCAGTTCCCTGGCCAGCTATGAACAGATATTCGGCGGCCCGTTCCATCCGACCTACAGCCTCATGGAGGTGTCCGGAGACGCGGCGCGCAAGACCCAAGGCTTGACGCACGACGAAGACGACGACGCCAGCGACAATTACGACTTTTCCTGCATGCGGCTGACCTCCGCGTCGCTGCATGAATGGAGGAAGGAATATTACAAGTTCAGCCGCATCAACAAAAAGCCGAGTGAATCCGTTGCGGTCGACGCGCTGGATACCGATGATGCCGAGCTCTCACAATTCAACCTCTATAACGCGCTGCGGCTGTTTTACGCCAATGGTGGCGGAACCTGCTACATCGTGTCGGTCGGCACCTATTTCGACGGCGATCAAACCGTAGAGGTGTCCTACAACTCGTTGAAGAAAGGCCTGGATGCCATCAAGGAACAGTCCGGGCCGACGATGCTGGTCATTCCGGATGCGGTTCTTTTGCCGCCGTCCGGCGTCATCGACAATGTGCCGGTATGCGCTCAATTCGAGGATCTCTGCCGGGACATGCTGCAACAGTGTGCCGAGCTGCAGGACCGCGTGGCCATCCTCGATATCTATGGGGCGGACGCACTCAACCAGCAGAACGCTGATTGGGAAATCAACATGGAGCACCTTATCGCGAACTTCCAGGCCGGCATCCACGACAATTTTCTCAACTACGGCATGGCCTATTTTCCGTTCCTGGTGACATCCCTCATTCAGCCGGGCGAGATCGATTACACCAGCATCAATATCGGAGAACCGGGGCAGTACGATCTGCTCCAGGGAATCTTGGACGATCAGGCCGACATTCTCTACCCGGGGCCGCAGCAAGAGCGGCAACGCAATGCTGTCAAAGGCTATATCGCGGACATGAACCCGAACGTTGTGAAGAAGCCCGGGGACGTGACACGGCTCAATCAGAATCTTGTCGCCGCCATTCCGCTGCTCAAGCAGATGGAAGACGTGATGGCGTTGAAGATGTCACTGATGCCGCCGAGCGCCGCCATGGCGGGCGTCTATACGTTCACCGACTCGACGCGCGGCGTCTGGAATGCGCCAGCCAACGTACCGCTGAGTTCGGTCATCACGCCGAACGTTAAACTCAACAGCGAGCAACAGGGCAGCCTCAACATCCCGCTCAACGGCAAGGCGATCAATGTGATCCGCCAGTTCGTCGGCCGCGGTCCGGTGGTGTGGGGCGCGAGAACGCTCGACGGCAACAGCGGCGACTGGCGTTACATCCAGGTTCGTCGCACGCTGATCTATGTCGAGCAGTCGATCGAGGCGGCGCTGCAGCCGTTCGTGTTCGCGGCCAATGACGGCAAGACCTGGGTTGCCGTCACATCGATGGTGTCGAATTTCCTGCAAGGCGTGTGGTCGCAGGGCGGGCTGATGGGCGCCAAGGCCGACGAGGCCTTCACGGTATCGTGCGGACTGGGCAGCACCATGACGCCGATGGACGTCATCGACGGCTACATGATCGTTCAGGTTACGCTGCAGATGATCCGGCCTGCGGAATTTATCGAACTCACCTTCAAGCAGAAGATGCAGGGGCTTGGCTGATAAGGACTCGGCTGATCGCGCAGGGCGCCGCCCGGCGGCGGCGCCTTCCTGATGTTTCCCCTCACGGCGGCAGGTCCGTGACAGCGAATCGGAGATCGAAATGGCAGGCGAAGTACAAGACAATGTATGGCCGTTGCCGAAATTCTACTTCTCGGTCCAACTCGGCGACGATGCTTCCATCAACTTCCAGGAGGTGAACGGCCTCGAGAGCGAAACCAAGCCGATCGAGTACCGGCACGGCAACAGCCCGGTATTCTATCCGATCAAGATGCCGGGACTCGGCCGGGTCGGCAATGTGACCATGCGCAAGGGCATCTTCGTCAACGATGCGCGGTTCTGGACCTACTACAACGAAATCAAGATGAACACGATCAAGCGCCGAACCGTGGTGGTCAATCTGCTGGACGAGACCGGCGCGCCCAAGATGGTGTGGACGCTCAACAATGCGTGGCCGACCAAGATCACCGGTACCGATCTGAAATCGGAAGGCAACGAAGTCGCGGTCGAGTCGATCGAGCTTGCGTTCGAGACGCTGACGGTGTCGGCGCCGTGAGTCCTAACCAGCGATGAGTGATACGTACTATCCGCCGGCAGGATTCTACTTCACCGTGGCGGTGATCGGGAGCGGTACGGCCTTTGCGATGGCGTCCGGCGTCGATGCGAGCTTTCAGGAGGTTTCCGGAATCGAGGCCAAGTTCGATACCGAGGACGTAACGGAAGGGGGAGAGAACCGTTTCGTACATCGCCTGCCCAAGGTGGGTAAGTACTCGAACCTCGTTCTCAAACGGGGCATCGTCGCGGTCGACTCTTTCTTCGTGGAATGGGTGGGACAGTCGGTCGGCTCCGGCATGTCGCTGCCCATTCTGCCGCAGAACATCCTGGTGACGCTGCTCAACGAGTCGGGAAATCCGCTCATCGCGTGGGCGTTCATCAACGCCTATCCGGTGCGCTCGCAGATCGCCCCGCTCAGCGCGTCCGACAGCAAGGTTCTGATCGAAACCATGGAACTGGCCTACAACTACTTCGAACGTGTCAATCTTGGAGGAGGGGTCTCGGCATTGGTCAAGCTTGCTCAGTTGACGGCCCGATTGGTCAAAGTGGGTTGATGCCGCACGTCGTTTGGTGCGGCGCCGGAAGGATCGCCGGCTCCCGACAGTATATGCGTTCAGGAAGGGGAACCATGCCGATCGAGATCAACGAAATCGCCATCCAGATGAAAGTCGGCGACGAGGCCGACGCGGCGGCGAAGAGCGACAATACGGCCGCGTCCTGCGGTCCTGCATTGTCCGGTCCGGAGCGCGACGCCATCGTGACGGATTGTGTCGCGCGCGTGCTCCGTGCCCTCCAGGCGCAGCGGGAGCGCTGACATGGCGTTTTCCGGCAGCCTCGAACATATGATGGTGATCGCCTATACGGATCCGAAATTCCTGGATCCCGTTAAACCGCCCAACAGCCCGTTTCAGGTCACCATCAATCCGGCGTCCTACACCCATGTCTACGAGATTTGCTATAACGATGTGCAGGGAGCCGGCAGTCCGGACGCCAAGCCGGTCTACAATCGCACACCGTCCGAAACCGTGACGTTTCAATTGGTGTTCGACGGCACCGGTGTGGTGCCGAGCATACTGCCCGGTGTGATTCCGTTCACGGCCGACGGTATCGCCAAGCAAATCGAAGACTTCAAGGCGCTGTGCTTTTCCTATGTGGGCAAAATCCACAGCCCGAATTATCTCAAACTGTCGTGGGGCACGATGCTGTTCCGCGGCAGGATGCAAACCATGAAGGTCAACTACACGCTGTTCAAGCCGGACGGCACGCCACTGCGCGCGCGTGTCGATATTACGGTCAAGGGTTACAACGAGGAGACATCGAGCGCGCTCGGCGCCAACAAGTCGTCTCCGGACTTGTCACACGTGCTGACTGTGAAGGCCGGCGATACGCTGCCGCTGATGTGCTACGGCGTCTACGGCAGCAGCATGCCCTATCTCCAGGTCGCGGAGGTCAACGGCCTGACCGATTTCCGCGAGCTTCGTCTCGGCCAGCAATTGCTGTTTCCGATGATGCAGAGCACCGCGCCATGACCGCGCCGTCGCCCGACATCAATGACGGTTCGCAACTCAACCTGTCGATCAAGGTGGCCGGCAAGGAGATCAGCAGCACCTACCAGATCGTCAGCATCAATACCTGGCTGGGTGTCAACAAAATACCCAAGGCGACCATCGTGCTGTTCGACGGCAGTCCCGAGACCCAGGATTTCGAAGCCAGCAATCTCAAGACCTTTCTGCCCGGCAACAAGGTCGTGATCGGTGCCGGTTATGGCGGCACTACGCCCACATCCATCTTCACCGGCGTCATTGTCAAGCAAGGCATCGAGATCACTCGCAATGCGGGCTCGAAGCTGTTGGTTCATCTGACTGACGAAGTGATCAAGATGACGCTGGAGCGCAGCAATGCGCTGTTCGAGAAGATCAAGGACAGCGATCTGATCGGCCAATTGATTGCGGCGAATGGCTTGACGAAAGACGTCGCCGCCACCACGACGGTCCACGAGGAAATCGTCCAATACTATGCCAGCGACTGGGACCTGATGCTGACGCGGGCCGAGATGAACGGCCTCGTGGTCATGGCCGATGCCGGCAAAGTGACCGTAAAGGAGCCCGATACCCAGCAGTCTCCTGTGCTGTCCGTCAAATACGGCGACTCGATCCTGGATCTCGACGCGGAGATGGATGCGGCGACGCAGTTCACTTCGTCGGCGATCAAGAGCTATACCTGGGACACCGACCAGCAGAAGCTGATCAATTCCGGTCCCGGCACGGTGTCGGTGAAGGAGCAGGGCAACTACTCGTCGGCCGAACTCGCGAAGGTATTCGGTGTCAAAAGTGTTCCGCAGCAGACCGGCGCACCGATCGAGAAGACCGCGCTGCAGGATTGGTCATCCGCCGAGCTTCTCAAATCGAAACTCGCGAAAATCCGCGGCAGCGTCCGGTTTCAGGGCAGCGCGCTCGCCAAGGTCGGCAAGACCATCGAACTCGCGGGGCTCGGCGACCGTTTCAACGGTACGGCATTCATCGCCGGCGTGCACCACAGTATTTCCGACGGACGCTGGCTCACCACCGTCCAGTTCGGACTGTCGGCCAACTGGTTCGCCGAGACCACGTTCGGGATCGCGGCGCCGGCCGCTTCCGGACAATTGCCGGCCATCAAGGGATTGCAGACCGGCGTGGTGAAGAAGGTCGCCAAGGATCCGGGCGGCGAATTCCGCGTGTTCGTCACCCTGCCGCTGCTGCAGGACGACGCCAAGGGCGTCTGGGCCCGGCTGTCGGGCTTCTATGCGTCGAACAAGTTCGGCGCGGTGTTCTATCCGGAAGTCAGTGATGAAGTGATCGTCGGCTTCATGAACGAAGACCCGCGCTATGCCGTGATCCTCGGCAGCGTCTACAGCAAGAAACTGCCGCCGCTGTTCCCGCCGGACGAGAAGAACAACAAGAAGGCGATCACGACAAGAAGCCAGTTGCAGATCCTGTTCGACGACCAGGACAAGATCATCGAGATCGTCACGCCCGGCAAGCACAGCATCAAGATGGACGACAAGGCGAAGTCGATCACCGTCAAGGACGGCAAGGGCAACACGATGTCGATGTCGGGCAGCGGCATCGCGCTCGAAAGCACGTCCAATCTCAGCATCACGGCCAAGGGCAACATCACCATCGAGGCGAAGGGCAACCTGGCGCTCAAGGCGGCCGCCAAGGCCAGCATGGAAGGGCTCCAGGTGACGCACGCCGCCAAGACGCAATTCTCCGCCAAGGGCAATGCCACGGCCGAAGTCAGCGGCTCTGCCATGCTGACGCTCAAGGGCGGACTGGTGAAAATCAACTGACAGGAGGAACCGCGATGCCGCCGGCCGCCAGACTCACCGATTTCCACCAGTGTCCGATGCAGACCGTCGTCGGGCCGGTCACGATCCCGCATGTCGGCGGTCCGATCCTCGGGCCCGGCGCGCCGACAGTGCTGATCGGCGGATTGCCGGCCGCCAAGGTCGGCGACCTCGCGCTGTGCATCGGCCCGCCGGACGCAATCGTCAAAGGATCGGCCACCGTCAAGGTCATGGGCATGCCTGCGGCCCGCATGGGTGACAAGACGGCCCATGGCGGCACCATCATGCTGGGCTGGCCGACCGTGATGATCGGCGGGTGACATGCCCAGTCCGGAACAATCGTTTCTCGGCACCGGCTGGAGCTTCCCGCCGACGTTCTCGCGCGCGACGCTCAGCGTCGACATGGTCAGCGACGAGAAGGATATACGCGAAAGCCTGTGGATATTGTTTTCGACCTCGCTCGGCGAGCGCGTGATGTTGCCCAGCTACGGCACACAGATTTGGCAGATGGTGTTCCGCGCCATCAATACCACGCTGACGACGCAACTGGCTGACTTGGTTCGCCAAGCGATCCTCTATTGGGAGCCGCGGATCGACGTCGTGAACATCAGCGTCACGCCGGACGCGTCGCAGGACGGCCGCGTGCTGATCATGGTGGATTACATTGTCCGCCGCACCAACACGCGCAGCAATCTCGTCTACCCGTTCTATCTCCAGGAAGCGACCATTCCCATTCAGGCGCCATGATCGATGGGCACGGAGGCCGGCAAAATCGTCCTGAACGGTGCACCCAGCCAATATGATCGCTGGCTGCCGGCGCTCGATCCAGGCTACGCGAAGGTCGACGGGCGCTCATTCTCCGATCTGCTGGACTTCCCGATCAAATACGGCGCGCTGATCAATTTCTACGACCTCCGCAATGAGATCGACGGCGACTGGGTCGGCTTCTTCGCCAGCGATCCGACCATGATGCTGGCGGTCCTGGAAAGCATGGACATCGCCGCGCTGGAGCGCGAATACACACGCCTCGACGAGTTGACGCGCGCCGCCCATGTGTTCGCGCGCAAGTTCGATCTGTTGTGCCGGCTGTTCGCGTTCATCCAAGGCCTCGCGCGCCAGATCAATGACGGGCTGGTGGCGCTGGGGCATCACCCGGATCGCGGCGTCGCGCGCGCGCTGGAGCAGGCGCTGGCCAATGCCATCGTGGCGTCGCTCGGTCCGCAACTGCGCCAGCTCAAGGAATATGCCGAGGGCGCCGGACTGCAAAGCGCGCTCCGGCAACCGATCCCGCTCGACTGGAGCGGCTTCTTGCCGATCTGGGGCCTGCGCGACGATTGTCCGGACGGCTCGATCTATCGCGGCCATTCCCGTGTCGAGAAGATCAACCATGCGCTGCCTTATCTGGCACCGATCTTCGCGGCCTTTCGCGACAGCCTCGCGGATCTGCGACGCTTCGCCCTGGCGAATTTCGAAGCGTCGCTGCAGGAGCCGGACCACAAGCCGCAGATCGGTCTCTATATCGCGTTCGCGCGGCTGTTCGCGACCGCGCAGGAGACGATCAATACGATCTCGGGCCGCTATATCGACTTCTACTATCGCGACCTGCTGCGCGAGGTTCCGGCCGGCCCGGTCGGCGACCGGGTGTTTCTCGCCTTCACGCTGGCCGACGACGAGAAGGTGAAAAGCACCACGGTGCCGCGCGGCACGGCCTTTCCGGCCGGCCAGGACGCCGACGGCCTGGATATCGTCTACGGCGCCGAGAAGGATCTTCAGGTCAGCGCCGCGCAACTCGGTGCGGTGCGCACGCTGCGCCGCGTGCGCGGGATCCTCCCGGCCGTTGACCTGAAAGAGGCGAAGGTCGTCACCCAATACATTCTCGGTTCCGACATCGCGATGGCGGACGCGGCCGTGAAATCGATGCCCTGGTCGACCTTCGGCGTGACGGAGTTGCTCCCGTCGCCGGTCGAAGTCACGACGCCGGCCACGATGGGGTTTGCGCTGGCGTCGCCCTATCTGATGCTGAGCGGCGGCGATCGTAAAATCACCCTCGCGGTCACGTATTCCGACGCTTTCAGGATCGATACGCTCGATCCACGGCTCGAGGACATTTCCCGCATTGTCGGGCTATCGCCGAACGAAATTTGGCGGACGGTTCTCGAAAATGCGTTCACCATTCTGGCTTCGAGCGCGGCCGGCTGGTTCGCGGTGCCGCCATATCGGGCCGAACTGCCGCCGTATCCGGACGATCCGGTCATTTGGCAGCCGCTGAACAGCTTTCACCTCGACGTGTCGTTGCCGCCGACCGCGCCGCCGATCGCCGCCTACGACCCGGCCGCCGAAGACGCGGTTCCGCCGCCGCCCGACGATCCTCTGGCCGCCGTCAACCCGGCGCCGGAGCTGCCGACGCTCAAGCTGTATCTGCGCCAGCAGGCGGTGCGGCTGATGCCGCCGCCGGGCGGTGCCGGACAGCCCTTTGACGTCTATCCGCTGTCGCTGCTCGACGGCATGCCGATCGAGACCTTGCGCATCGAAGTGGATGTGAGCGGGTTGACGGATCTGGACTTGCAGAGCACCACCGGGCCGCTCGATGCGAGCGCTCCGTTCCCGCTGCTCGGCGCGCCGCCGGTCGTCGGATCCTATCTGGACATCCGCAAGGAGGAACTCTTTGCCAAGAGGATCGAGACGCTGGGCCTGACGATCGATTGGTTCGGCCTGCCGGCGAACGACTACGGTTTCACGGGCTATTACCGCGACTATGTGATCGGCCTCGATGGCCAGAAACAGAACAACCTGTTCACGAACGACGTGTTTCTGACCAAGATCGACGTCCAGAACCACGGCTCTTGGATCGTCAATCCCAAAGATGGCAAAAACCTCTATCTGTTTCGCACGACGACAGATCCCAAGAAGCCGCCCGGATCGTTGTGCCCGACGACCGAGTTCACCTTTCCGACGTGGAAGATCGAGCACGAGACGCCACCGCCATACTACCTGCCGGCCGAGGGCGCGATCCGGGTGACCCTGACCGCGCCGGCCTATGCGTTCGGCGACGATCTGTATACGCAGAATGTGCTCTATGCGGTCATCTCGGATCTGCCCGATCCGGTGACCTGCCAGCAGCGATGCGAAGCTCAATACGCGGCCGTGGCCGATGCGGCCAAGATGATCGAGGCATGCCTCGACGAATGCAGCCTGCAGCCGGACGACGCCCAGTTCAAGAATTGCATCAACACGTGCATGGACCAATGCGTCGATCAAATGCTGATCGACACGATTCAATGCCTGTGGGACTGCGCCACCACATCGCAGCGGCGGCTCACCGGTGAAATCTTCGGCCACGTGAAGGCGTCGTTCGATGAAGCCAGCGCGGCGCCGCGCCAGCAGCGCGCCCGTGCTCTGCGCGATTGGGCCGAGGCGTGGCGCGCGCCGGCCAAGCTCGACGCCTCCTGCCTGGACAAGTGCTTCAGCCTGCTTGGGGCAATTCTGGGCATCGAAATATGTCTGACCATGTGCGTGTCCGATCGAACCCAGAGCTATCGGAGCTGCGTAGTACAGGGCTTGAAGTCCTGTCAGGTACGGCTGGAACAGTCCTACAAGGAATTCATCGATGTCTGCATCGTCGATTGCACCAAGCCGAAGCGTGAACTGAACTATCCCAACACGCCCTGGCTGCCCACGGCACAGCGGGTGACGATCAATTACAGCGCGACATGTGTGGTGTCCGGTGACGGCGCCCAGGATGGCGTTTTCTTTCATTTGCTGCCGTTCGGAGGCTATGAGCGCATCGCCGCGCCAACCACGCTGCTGCCGGTATTCGGCGACGAGGGCTATCTCTATCTCGGCTTTAACGGACTGGCGCCGCCGCAGGGTCTGACGCTGCTGTTTCAGATGGCGTCGAGCGGTGGTTGGGCGGGCGGCGACCGCGCCGGCCCGGCATTCGAAGTTCTGGGGCGCGCCGGCTGGTACCCGCTCGACCCGACGGCGATCGTGGCCGACAGCACCCATGGGCTCGACAATTCCGGCATCCTGGGGCTCAGCTTGCCGGCCTACGACCCTGCCGGCAGCCCGGTAATGGCCGGCGACAGCCAATGGCTGCGCGCCACGGTGGCGAGCGGCGCATCGCTGTATCCCGACACGATCTGCATCTATCCGAACGCGACCATCGCGCACTGGCTCGACGAGCCCGGCACCGGCAATACGCTGGCCACGCCGCTGCCGGCCGGCACGATCGTCAGTTCGGTGCAGCCGCTGCCCTATATCGAGAGCATCGTGCAGCCGATGGAATCGTTCGGCGGCCGGCCGGCCGAGGACCGGCGGCAGTTCGAGATGCGGCTCGGCGAGCGGTTGCGGCACAAGAACCGCGCGGTCGTCGGTTGGGACTATGAGCGTCTGGTGCTGGCAAGGTTTCCGACCATCTGGAAAGTGCGGGCCTTGCCGGCCCGCAATGCGCTGATCGGCAACGCTCCTGGCGATGTGGTGGTGGTGGTCATCGCCGGGCCGGATACGCTCGACGTGGCCGATCCCACAGTGCCGGTCACTAGCGGTACGCTGCTCGGCGCTATCCGCGAATATCTGGAGGGCCTTGTCAGCCCTTTCGTCCGCTTGCAGGTGGTGAACGTGGTCTATGTGCGCATGACCGTCACGGCGGCGGTGCAGTTCTCCGCCACCGAGGATGTCGGCGCGGCGATCCTGCGGCTCAACAACGAACTGGTGCGCTATCTGTCGCCCTGGTTCTACAATGCGGCGCGCGCCGCCAAGGGCGGCCGTTACGTGGACCGGGACGAGATCGAGGCGTTCGTCGACAATCAGCCGGGCGTCGATGCGCTGCTGAGTTTCGACGTAACCTACGACCCGCCGCCGGACGATCTCGACTGGTATTTTCTGACGTCGGCGCAACAGCACGACATCGCGGCGGCGGCGGTTGTCGGCATGATGGCGTCCAACGAAGTTTCGGCGAACTGACCTCAAGGAGCAAACCGATGTATGCCCACGCAGAGCCAAAGCCAGTGCAGACGACGAACAGCGTACGCGTACCGCAGCGTCAGACGGCCGACGTGCCGACGGCGCAGACCAAACTTGAAGGCGCGCTCAATAGCAGCGCGCGGGTTCAGTCGCAGCTTCACTTGAGCGACGCGCTCAATCAGAGCCCGCGTGCGGCTGTCCAGGCCAAGCTCATTCAGTTGATGTCGAGTCCGGCACCTTTCGGCCGGATGTCAGACGGGCAGGGGCTGTCCGATGAGGAGGAACTGATCCAGAGCAAGTCCGCTGTGCAGCGTCAGGAGATGGACGAGGACGATCTGCTGCAACAGATGCCGGTGCAGCGCGAGGGCCTGGACGAGGACGAGTTGGCGCAGATGAAGTCCACGACCGCGCAGCGCGAGGACCTGGACGAGGATGAGCTGGCGCAGATGAAGGCCGCGACCGCGCAGCGCGAGGGTATGGACGAAGATGAACTGGCGCAGATGAAATCCATCACCGCGCAACGTGAGGACATGGACGAGGACGAGCTGGCGCAGATGAAGTCCGCCGCCCAGCGACAGGAAATGGACGACGAAGAACTGACGCAAATGAAGTCGACGACTGCGCAGCGCCAGGATGCGCCGGAAGAAGACGAACTGTTGCAGCAGATGCCGGTGCAGCGCCGCGCCAACACGACCGGCATGCCGGATCAATTGAAGAGCGGCATCGAAGGCCTTTCGGGCATGTCGATGGACGGCGTCCAGGTCCATTACAATTCGTCGAAGCCCGCCAGCCTGCAGGCCCACGCCTATACGCAGGGCTCGGACATCCATGTCGCGCCCGGACAGGAGCAGCATTTGCCGCACGAGGCCTGGCATGTGGTGCAGCAGGCCCAGGGCCGCGTGCAGCCGACGATGCAGTTGCAGGGCACCGCCGTTAATGACGATCCGGGTCTCGAAGACGAAGCAGACGTGATGGGTGCCAAGGCATTGCAGCTCAAGGCCGCATCACCGGCAGCGACCCGCGCTTCTCTGATGCGTGGTGTCGCGCAACGCCTGGTCTTGCCGCTCGACGACGTGGCGGCCTTGAAACACGACAACCCCAAGCCGACGAAGGAAGAACTGGAATCGTCGCAGATCATCTCAACGGCCGTCGAACGCCGCACCGGAGCCACGCACGAAAATGTGGTGCGGCCCTGGAATACGCGCAACCGGTTACTGCTCAATTGGGGGCCGCTTGATAACATCGGTAACGAGGATATTCGAATCTTCGGCCATGGCGCCCATGCGCCCAACAGCGACATCGCCCTGCAGGTGGGCGGCTATACGCCGTCGCAATTGGTAGCGCTGCTCAAGGACCTAGGTCTTAAATCGACCTATGCGGGCCAGATCTATCTCAGCGGATGCCTGACCGCGGGCGGCGACAAGTTGGGATATCTCGGCGCGTTCTACGATCTCCTCAAGGCCTACGCCCCCGCGGTGCGGGTCAGGGGCAATCTCGGTAATGCCATCACACTGGAAAATGGCAAGCAGGCCATTTTCAAGACCAGCCAGGATCGTGATCTCTACAAGACCTTGCAGGACAGAACCACGGAGTTAGCCAAGACGTTTGATGAGCAAACGCAGGCGTTCAAGATGATGGGCCTGGCAACGACGCAAACCGAGCTGGCCGCTAAGCAAGCACTCAAGGATAATCTGCTCAAGAGGCAGAATGAAATCGTGGATCTCTATGACCAACTTCGCGACATATTCTATGCCACGGAAGACCAAGGCGATCTCACGGTCGAGCTGCCCGATGCAAAGCTGCCGGCGTTCGACCAAAGCGGCTTCGACTTGTTCCAGAGTCCGTCCGTCATTTCCGATGCGACGCCCAACGTCTCGATCAGCGAACTGTTGAAGAAGGCCGAGGCCTTGGACACGACGACGTCGTTTTCTTTTCCCAAAAAGAAGGAAAAAAAGCTGTTCCAGTTTCGCGCGGCAGATAGAGGCGCGAAGGCGTTGCCACGCAACTCGGCGATGCTGCGCGTCGCGCAGCGGGTCATCGTCACAATCCATGATATGGGCGCGGACGAAGCTTCCAAGGACATCCAATACAACACCATGCACAACCTCCGCACGGCCAAAAAGGACAATGTGGTCGATACCTTTATCAATCTCGACGACAATCGGCTGGGCAAGATAGGGGCCAACGAAACCCTTTATGTCGTCGGCCACGGCAGTAGCAACACGATTAGCGGCAAGTCGCCCAGTCAACTATTAACGGAGCTTGAGGATTTCGGTCTGACCAACGCCTTCAAGGGGCTGATCGATCTGACGTCGTGCTATTCGGGGGAATATGTCGCCGCGTTTACCCAGGCACTGAGGCAAAAAGACTACGAAAACGACGTAAAGGGCTATGCCGGTCTGGTGCATGTCACGCCGCAAGGCGACTTCGAAGTTGTGCCGAAGGGAAATGATAAGCCGCTCCTTGGGGTGCAACTTCCCGGGAGCGCCACCGTGTTCCTCGACGTCATGAATAGCGCAAAAGTTGCCTATAGAAAGGAAAAGGCGGCTCTCGACGACAAACTACAAAAGGCGCCGTCGGATCCCGCGATACTGCTGCAATTGGAGCGACTGGACAGCAACTATAACGGCATTGTGGCCAAGCTCAATGCAATGTTCGAGCCCTCGGCGGAGCACGAAGTGTTCAGTTCGCCAGAAGCCCGGAAGCGGCACAGCAAACAGATCGACAAGCGGACTCAAACTCCAACAACGATCGAGGAGGCGATCGAGTTCGGACACTTGTGATCGGCACCGATGTCATGACCGACCCCGTCTTCATCACGCCCGATCCGCCCCTGAACAAGGGTCTGGACTATGCGTGGCTGAAGGAAGAGGGCACGCGGCTGATCCAGGAACTGTCCGGTGCGATCTGGACCGACTACAACGAGCACGATCCGGGCGTCACCACGCTGGAACAGCTTTGTTACGCACTGACCGAACTGTCCTATCGGGCCGAAATTCCACTTCAGACGCTGCTGGTCGATCCGAAGACGGGCCGCATCGATACGCGCCGGCAAGCGCTGTTCGTGCCGCGGCGTATCATGCCGGCGGCGCCGCAGACGCAGAACGACTACCGCAAGCTGATCGTCGACCGCGTTCCGGGCGTCGCCAATGTCTGGATGATCCCACGCCGCACTAATTCGCCGGAGGCCGTCAACGGCCTGTACGATATCGCGGTTTACGCGCCTGATGCGGACCCGTGCGGCTGCGACGATCGCGATCATTTTCGGCCTGAGGTTATTCGCGAACGCGTGCGGCGGGTCTATTGCGCGCATCGCTGCCTGTGCGAAGACCTGCACGATGTCCGGCTGCTGGAACCGTTGCGCGCGGTGGTGCATGGCGCGGCCGTCATCGACAACAGCCTCGCGGCCGAAACTATCATGGCGCGCCTGCTGTTCAATCTGGGCAATTTCCTGGCGCCCGAATTGCGACGCCAGCCGCTAGAGGCACTGATCGCGGCCGGCCTCGACGCCGCGACCATCTTCGACGGGCCACTGCTGCGGCACGGCTTTGTCGCGGACGATACGCTGGCCCCGAAGCCGAAAGTCATCATACTGTCGGAGGTCATTCGCGTGATGGCGCGCACGCCGGGCGTGAGGAGCGTTCGCAAGGTGACGCTGCGGATCGGCGATGATGTCGTACCGCCGCCGCCGTCACTTCCGTCGCCTCCGATCCCGTCGATTCCGATCCCACATGACCGCATTCCGCAACTGCACACCAGGCCGGTCGACGGCGACTTCCCGATCCGGCTGTGGCGCAACGGCATCGAGGTGAAGCCGGACCCAGTCCGTGTCGAACGCGAGCTTGACGGACTCTGGAACAATTATCGCCGCACCTATCCGCTGGCGCGGCAGTATCAGGAGTACTTCGCGGTGCCGCAGGGCCAGTACCGCAACGTCGAAACCTATTATTCGATCCAGAACCAGTATCCGAACGTCTATGGGATCAATTCCTTCGGCGTACCGGAAAGCGACGGCGCCGTCCGCATCGCGCAGGCGAAGCAACTCAAGGGCTATCTTCTGGCGTTCGAACAGTTGCTCGCCGATTTCTTCGCGCAACTCGCCAATGTGCGCAAGCTCTATGCGACCGACGAAGCCCGAAGCCCGACCTACTTCTATCAATATCTCGACCGCAGCGTTCCCAATGTCAGGCGGCTACGGCTGCTGCGGCCCGGCTATCGCGAAGGCCTGGCCCGCATCGTGCAGGAAGACGATCCGGCAGAGGAGCGCCGCAACCGCTTCCTCGACCTGCTGCTTGCGCTCTATGCCGAGCGCCTCGATGCCGAGCAGATGCCGCTGCTGAGCGACGGCCGCGATGCTGGCGAGCGATTGATCCGGGCCAAGCTGGAACTGCTGCGCCATCTTGTCGTCGCGACCCGCGATCGCGGAACAGGTTTCGACTATCAGGCCGCGCCATCGCCGCGCAACATCGCCGGCATGGCGATCCGCAGCCGCATCGAACTCGGCATGCCGGCCTTTCCTCGCCGCGCGCTTTCCGAACGCTTGGAGGAATTGGGGCTCAGTCTGTCGGAGGACGAGGAGCAACTGACCATCGGCGGCGGACTGCCGGCGCATGGCGACCATATCGAACAGACGTTCACGCCGCTGGATACGCTGCGCGACGAGCGCCAAGGCATTTCGCCCGGCGCCGCGCCGAACGATCCTGCCTTGAATGAACACGCCGCGGCGTTGCTGCGCGGGCATCGCACCAGTGGGACTTTCCTGCGCGGCCTTGCGGGCGGCGATGTCCGTCTCGGCACGCTGCCGGGCGATACGATGATCGCGGCGGCGTGCCGGACCCCGTCCGAGCCGGAGTGGCGCCTGGTCGGCCGATATGCCGACCGGGAACGCGCGCTGGCCGTGCTCACGCTGCTGATCGCGCTCGCGGAGGAACTGACGGGCACGTTCGAGCAACTCCATATCGTCGAGCATACGCTGCTGCGCTTTGGCCGCTGGCGCGAACGCGAGGATCCCGACGACGAGCAGGGGCTCGACGCGGCCAGCCCGATGGCGGGCGAGCCGAACAGGAAAGACGACGACAGCTTCGTCTACAGCTTCACCATCACGGCCGTGGTCTCCGCTCCGCGTCACGCCGCCGAAGAAACCGGATACCGTGCCGCCGTCGCCGAGGTGATCCGCCGCAACGCGCCGGCCCATGTGGCGGTCGACTACTGTTTCCTACGCCCGCACCGCATGACGCATTTCGAGACGCGGTATGACGCGTGGCGGCGGGCGTTGCGCCGCGGCGACCGCCACCATATCCGGGCGACGTCGCGGCGGCTGCGACATTTCCTGGAGCATGAGCAGCACCGGAAACAGGAGACGTCCGCGGCCGCGAACTCATTCGACCGGTCTGAGGATTGACCGCGATGGCCACCCACGCCGCACCGATTCAGCGTGAACGTCGCGAGGGGCCGGTCGTCGCGGGCGAGTTGCAGGCCGCGGCGCCGGTCACCGAACATCAAGCGAAGCAGCAGGCCCTGCAACAGGCGCTCGACCAGAGCCCGCGCGTCGCGCAATTGCGCGGCTTGCAGCAGATGTTGGCGCAAGCGCCGAACGTCGCCCGACAGAACCGTTTGGCCGCGACGCTGGCGCCGCGCGGCGATGCGCGTTCCGGTGTCCTACAGGCGAAAGGCAACGGACAGACTGTTGCAGGCCGCTTGCCGCTTCGTGCCACGCTGCTGGGATCGACCAGCCTGACGCCGGTGCAGCGCGTGCCGTGGTGGCTTCCGGGGATCAAAACGCTCGTAGGCGCCGCCGGTTCGGCCTATGTGGGCGCGAAGACCGGCGCGTTGGCCGGCAGCCTCATCGGTCCATGGGGAACGACCATCGGCGGCGCTGTTGGCGGCGTGGCCGGCTTGGTCGGCGGCCTGTTGGGCGGCGTTACCGGCGGCGGGGCGGTCGCGGGCGTGGGTGGCGGCGCATATGCCGGCGCCACGCTTGGCGGAAAAATCGGTGGCGTGCCGGGCGCCATCGTGGGCGGGCTGGGCGGCGCATTGCTCGGAGGGGCCACCGGTCTTGTCAGCGGAGCCGCTCTGCAAGACGCGATTCCCGCCCGGCCACCGGTCCGCCTTGCCAACGAGAAGGTGCCGTCGCTCGGCACCGTCACCTTTCGCAGGGCGGTCGAGAAGGCGACGGCCAAAGGCCACAAGGGAAACGCGATATTCGAGCAGGGAGTCAAACTTCTCGATGACCCGAAGCTGAGAGCCTATATGGAGAGCGAGGAAGCCGAGACCTGGATAAGCCAGCAGCCAAAGGAAGTTCAGAATGAACCTTCCCTGATCGGCACCCGTCTCATCGATTGGTATTATGAGAAGGTCAACGCCAAAGCCAATTTCGGTGCGGCACAGGACGACGCGAAATTCGCGGATATCATAAGCAAGATCTTGGAGAACGATCCCTTCATCAAAAACGTGTTTGAAGGAAAAATTGCCGAGCAGCCCGAGGCCGTAGAAGGCGGCGCGTTGAAAGTTCCCAAGGACGCCCCAAGCGAAGTGCAGACGGCCACCGGCATGTTCAACCGACTGGTCGGCCGAAAGGTGACGGACCTTCCGGCCGCCAAGCGGGTGCGCTCGCCCGGATCCGGCATCATGCGCGAGACCGGCATGCAGCTTGGTTGGGCATCTCCGGCCGGCGCGGCGTTGCATGAGCTTGGCCATCATCTTGAATATGGCCTCGAGCCCAGCGAGTTCGCTTCGCTGCATAATTTCATGCGGGCGCGGAGCAAAAGCGAGAGGCGGCGTTATGTTGGCTATCAGGGATTGGCCGGCGGGCTGCAGACCGAGACAGGGTATGACATGGCGTATCCCGACCTCGGCATCACCCCGTCGCCGCCACTGACCAACATGATCGGTAGCAGCCTGAAATATCCGTTCAGCCAGAACGCTGAGCACGACAAGGCAGGGTCCGATATCGATCGCTTCATTGTCGGGCAGGGCAACAAACCGGAAACCAGTTACGCGTCGCAGGTCTACGAAACGAGTTACGACACCGAATTCCTGTCGACGACCATCCATTTCTTCGCCGACCCGGAGCTTGCGCTCAAACTGGTGCGGAACGATCCGCTCAGAGCCTGCCTGTTTCTTTCGCTTGCCAATCCCAAAGTCTATGAGCGGGTGCGCAAGCACCTCGCTATCGACGCTCCCCAAGCGCCCGATCTCAACAAGCTGATTCACAAGGTGACGCCGGACAATGCCGGAAAAGGCCTGGGTCAGCACGGCGACCTGAAGGTCAACCAATAGACGGTAGCCATGTCCGCACTTTCGCACAGCATCCGGTCGCAACGGCTCGATATCACAGTCGCCAGCGAAGCATTGGCGCTCGCGCTGCAGCCGCGTTTCGGCGATCTCAATCGCGGGCGCCTCGTTCCGATGATCGAACGCGTGCTGGACGAGTTCGACGTGCCGGGACGGTATATCCGCATCGACCGGCTGGTGATTGATCTCGGCGTGCTGCCGCTGGCCGGTCTGGAGGACGCGGCCGAAACCGCGCTGGTCGAGGCGTTGCGGCACAGCCTGCGGGATGCCATCGGCGACGCCGAAGCGGCCGGCCATGCGTCGAGCGATGGGCAGCCAACGACCGGCGGTCTGATCGAAGTTCTCGACCACTATCTGCAATTCGGAACGCTGCCGTTCTGGGCTGCGAGCGCCGGCATGCCGGGCGATGGCTTCTCCGCCGACGGTCTCGTGCAGACGCTCGCCACAAACGATCCCGCCGCGCTGACCGCGTTGATCCGCCGCCGTGGCCGCGATCCCCATGTGCTGGAACGTCTGGTGCTGCAGCTCGACGACGCGGTGCTGCACACTTTGCTGCGCCTCATCGAGCCGGCGCATGCGGCGCTGATCGTCGCCTATATGCTTGATTTGCATCAGATTCACCGGACCGAGCCGACGGTGACGCTGGACGATACGGCGTTCCGGCATCTGCTATGGCGGCTAGCGCTGGCCTATCTGTTGCGGGACGCCGGCTCGCAATTCAACCGCAAGAGCTTCGTGCGGGCGCTGCTCGAGGATATGGCGCGCGGCGAGGGCATCGACTACGGCGCGCTGGTCGCGACCCTCGCGGACGGACTGCGCGCCACCCTGCGGCACACCTCGCTGGCGTCGTCGCTGCCGGCGGTGATCGGCGAGATCCTCCGTGATCTCGGCGGCACTGACGCCGCGGCCGAGCGCGAGCCGGAATACCCGACCGATATTTCGTCTGACATCTCGTCGAGCTCCGATCCGGCGACGCTGGTCGGGCTGATCCGCCACCAAGCCAGCGACCGGAACGCGCTGGAGCGGCTGATCGCGTGGCTCGACGAGACGATTTTGCAGGCGGTGCTGCGGCGGCTCGAGCCGATGCACGCCGCGATCGTCATTGCGTATCTGGTCGACCTGCGCCGCATCCATCGCGTCAAGCCGTTGCTGACCTTGGGCGAGGCGGCGTTCGCGCGCCTGCTTTGGGTATTGACGCTCAGCTATCTGGTGCGCGATCGCGGCTCGCAATTCAACCGCAAGAGCTTCGTACGCACGCTGCTCGACAACATGGCGCAAAGCGAAAGCCTCGACTATGGCGCGCTGGTCGCGACTCTGGCCGACGGATTGCGGGCGACCGCGGCGCATCATCCGCACGCCTCCTCGCTGCCGGCGGTGATCGGCGAGATCGTCCGCGACCTTGGCGGCGCCGACGCCGCGTCCGAGAGCGAGCCGGAATATCCGGCCGATATGTCGTCCGACATCTCGTCAAGCTCCGAACCTGCGGCGCTGGCCGGGCTAATCCGCCGCTACGGCGGCGACCGGCACGAGACAGAACGGCTGGTGTCGCGGCTCGACGAGGCCACGTTGCAGGCGGCGCTGCGTTTGCTGGAGCCGATTCATGCGGCGCTGGTCATCGCCTATTTGGTCGACCTGCGACAGGTCCATCGCAGCACGCCGTTGCTGGATCTCGGCGCGGATGCATTCCGGCGGCTGCTGTGGTTGCTGGCGCTGAGCTATCTGGCGCGCGATGCCGGCTCGCAGTTCAACCGCAAGAGCTTCGTGCGCGGGCTGCTCACCGGTTTGGCGCAAACAGAGATGCTGAACTATGACGTTCTGCTACGGGAACTGGCCGGTGGTCTGCGGGTGACGGCCGGGCACCAGCCGGTCGCGTCGTCGCTGCCGGCGGTGATCGAAGAACTGGCGCAGGAAGACGCGCCCGAGACGACGCAGGAGCCGGCCTACGAACCGGTATACGCGGACGGCTCCGCCCCGGTGATCGAGCGCTATGTCAGACTTGACGCGCTTGGACACTACCGGCGCCACGGCGTTCTGCCGATCGATCTGCTGCTGCGTCGGCCGGATCTGAGCGTCGAAGTGCTGCTGGCGGGTCTGCCTTCGCTCTGGATTGCGCAATTGCGTGCACTGTTCGCAGCATCGTCTCCGGAAACAAGATGGCCGATGCTGCTGCGCGCCGTGCGCGGTTTGTCGGCGAACGGCTTGGCCGAACTGGTGAACCGTCTGCTGCCACCGGGCCTTATGCCCGCCAGCCCGCTGCGCAGCGCGCTGGCCGACGCCATCGCGGCCGCGCCGCATGGCGATGTGTTTCATGCGCACCTCGTCGCGGCCTTGCTCGACGGCGCGGCCATCGACCTGGACGTCATGATGGCGGCCGGTCCGCTGGCGCCGTCTGCGGCGGATGAAACCTATTCCGATTGGCCGCGGACGTTCGAGGATGTGCGTCCGGTGGAAGCACCCGCCATCGCATTCCTTCTGGCCGCGATCGGCGCATGGCCGATGTCGGAGCGTCCCGCTTCCGATGCGGCGTTGCGCGGCGCCGTGCTGATCGAGGTGCTACGCGTCGGATCTGGCGCGGGCGGCCAGCTCATGCAACGTGTGCTGCATGCGATTTTCGGCGGCGCGCCGACCGCGTCTGTGGCGCGGCGGTTGATCGAATCGTCCGAGCGCGCTGATTTGCCCGAGGCCGCGCGGGCGATGTTGGTCGAGGCGTTGTCCACGGCGGGTGTGAAAGAAACCGGCCGCGAAACCGAAGGGCAGCCTGCGACCTTACGCGATGCGCTGTTCGCCTGGCTCGGCGCGGCGGATGCCGAACCAAACGACATCTCGCCGGACCTGCTGCTCGCCGCCTTGCCGGACATCATCGCGGTGTTTCCAGACGATGTCCGCAATTTCCTGGCCCAGCAGGTGGCAAAGCCGGAGCGGCGCGAGCGCTGGACCCGCATGCTGCCCGAGGCCGCGTTGGCGCGTCTCGTCTACGCGCTGGAGCCTCGCCAGTTCCGCACCCTGATCGACGATGCCGAGTTGCTGCACGCGGCCGCCGCCGACATCGCCACGTCCGGCCATACGCCGCGGCCATTGCGCCCCGCAATGTGGAGCGCATTGCTGGATTATCTCGCGGCCGTGCCGGCGGCGGATCGCTCGACCGAAGGTTTCGTGGATCACGTCTTGGCGCGTTCCGTGCCGGATCGCGACGTGCTGCGCCAGGCGGCGACCGATCTCGCGCGATCCGCCGGCCGTCCGCGCCTCATCGCCGCGCTGGCCCCTGACCGCCGGCCGCGGCCGGCGCAACGCAGGGAAACACCGACCCCGGAGCCGCGCGAGCGTCCGGCGACACGGCGTTCGCGCGGCAAGACCGCCTTCGGCCTGGATGAGCCGCGCGAGGCGCCACGCGACCCTGTCTACATCGACAATGCCGGTCTGGTGCTGGCCGGACCGTTCCTGCCGCATCTGTTCGGCAGTCTCGACATGCTGGTGCGGGACGAACGTAAGCGCCCGCAACTGCGCGACCACGACGCCGCGTCGCGCGGCGTGCATCTGCTGCAATATCTGGTCGATGGCTCGTGCTCCACGCCGGAGCCGTTGCTGGTGCTCAACAAGATCATGTGCGGGGTGGCGACCGGCATGCCGGTCGCGCGCGAGATCGAGCCGACGGAGCGCGAACGCGAACTGTGCGACGCGCTGCTCCAGGCGATGATCGCGCAGTGGACGATGATCCAGAACAGCTCGGTCGCGGCGCTGCGTGAGACGTTTCTGCGGCACAAGGGCCGGCTGGCGCGCAAGGATGACGTCTGGGAGCTGCGTGTCGAGCGCAAACCGGTCGACGTGCTGGTCGATCATGTGCCGTGGGGCTTTTCGGTGATCTACAATGCCTGGATGCCGCATCCACTGCATGTGACCTGGTAGCGCCCCATGGCAGACGACATGGCAGCACCGATAACCGACCACCCGCTCTCGGCGAACGCCGCCTTCATCCGCGCCGAGATCGTCTGGTTTCGCGAAGTGCTGGAGCGGCGCTTCCGGATGCATGCCGGTAAGGAGGAGCATCGCGATATTTTTGCGCGGCTAAGGCCTCCGCATTTGCCGCGGCACAAGTCGCCCTATGCCGAAGTGATCCACCGTTTTTCCTTCGGGCCGGCGGAACGTCTGGTACTCATTCTGGCCTATATCCCGCATATCCGGCCGGATGTCCTGGATCCGTTCCTGATCCAGAACCAGTCGGTGCAGCGCCGCTTCACTGAGTTTGGCGGCTTCGTCGGCACCGCGCATGGCGGGTTTCTGCCGACCGCCGAGACGGCCCTGTTCCTGCTGGCCGGCGAGGACATCGAGGCGCGGCTGCGATGGCAGGAGCTGTTCGACGCCGACCATGTGTTCCTGAAACGCGGCATCATCGCGCTCGATCGGCGCCACCGCGAGGAGCCGCCGCTGTCGGCGGCGCTGGTTCTGGAACCCGAATATATCGAACACCTGTCGACCGGCCGGACCTATCATCCGCCGTTCAGCCCGGAATTTCCGGCGCAGCGCATCACCACGGCACTCGAATGGGACGATCTCGTGCTGGATCGCGCGACCCGGGAGGATGTATCCGAGATCGTCGCCTGGGTGCGGCATGAGCAGGCCTTGATGGAAGACTGGGGCTTGAGCCGCCGGCTGAAGCCCGGCTTTCGCACCCTGTTCTACGGGCCGCCCGGCACCGGCAAGACCTTGACGGCGACGCTGCTCGGCAAGGTCACGGGCCTTTCGGTTTATCGGATCGATCTGTCCAAGGTGGTGTCGAAATATATCGGCGAGACCGAAAAGAACCTCGCCAGCCTGTTCGACCACGCCCAGCACCAGAACTGGATCCTGTTCTTCGACGAGGCCGATGCGCTGTTCGGCCGGCGCACCGAGTCGCGCAACGCCAACGATCATCATGCCAATCAGCAGATTGCTTACCTTTTGCAACGCATCGAGGATTTTCCGGGAGTCGTCATTCTGGCGACCAATATCCGCACCCATCTCGACGAGGCGTTCGCGCGGCGCTTCCAGTCGGTGGTGCTGTTCCGCATCCCGTCGTTCGAGCAGCGGCTGCGGCTGTGGGAGGACAGTTTCAAGGACAAGCCGTACCGGCTCGGCAACGACGTCGATCTGCGCCGGCTGGCCCAGGACCATGAATTGACCGGCGGCGGGATCAACAATGTGCTGCGCTATGCCTGCCTGCGGGCGGTGGAGCGCGACCCGCCCGACATCCGGGCTGAGGATCTGATGTTCGGCATCCGGCGGGAACTGCACAAAGAGGGCAAGTTCCTGGAGTGACGGGCAGGCTGTAAGAGAAATATTGCAGGGATTTCAGGCGCTTAGTGGTAGCGGGGGAGGGACTCGAACCCCCGACCCCAGGATTATGATGCCTGGAGTGCAAGCTCTAGCGGCCTTCGACGTTGATTTTATGGTTACTTTCCCCGGGCCGCCGGTTCCGCATCCTGGCGATCGTCGACGACTTCACGCGCGAATGCTTGGCCTTGGTCGCCGACACCTCGCTGCCGGGCTTGAGGGTGGCGCGCGAACTTGAGGCCGTCATTGCCTGCCGTGGTCGCCCCGCCATGTGCGTCTCCGACAACGGCACCGAGCTGACCGGCATGGCGATCCTGCGCTGGACCCAGGAGACGCGGATAGAGTGGCACTACATCGCGCCCGGCAAGCCGCAGCAGAACGCCTTCGTCGAGAGCTTCAATGGCCGGCTTCGCGACGAACTGCTCAATGAAACGCTGTTCACCTCGCTCGCCCAGGCCCGTGCCGTCCTGGCTGCTAGGTTGCCAGACTAGAAGTGGTCCGGTTCTGAGACGGGCGGTTAAGGTGGACCCGATGACCAGTAGGATGTTCCACCTGTGGAGGACTTGGCTGGGCGCCATGTCACAATGCCGGCGCATCGTTGATGCCATCACCTACTTTGGCGACCACCGTTGATCTGTGGATGCGGCGATTCCAGCCGAGATCATCCAGACAGCACCTTTAGGATTCTGCGCGTTCGCGTCGGCCGCGCCGTCGCCGATGAAGAGCGGTCGCTTGCAAGCCGCTCCCGGCGAGACCTTGGCCGTCTACAGATAGTCGCCTCTTCGAAGTTCGTGTTTTTCCATCCGATACCGCAGGGTGTCGCGCGACACGCCCAACTTCCGTGCCGCCATGGTAACGTTACCGCCGTGCTCGCGCAGGGCGTCGATGATCAGTGAACGTTCAACGCCGGCCAAGTTGGTCTTTCCCGGCGGCGCCGCGGCCGGGCTGTCGCTGACGAGGGTCGGCACCTCTCGCAAATTGAGATCGGGCGGCTGAATGGCGTCACGGGCACACATCAAACAGGCCTGCTCGATGACGTTGCGCAATTCGCGCACGTTGCCGGGCCAAGTGTGCTTCAGCAGCGCGGCCCGTGCTTCGAGCGTCAGCGACAGCCGCGAGCGCCCGTAGCGGCGCTGAAATTCCGCAACGAAAATCTCCGCGATCAAGATGATGTCGGCGCTGCGGTTGCGTAGCGGGGGTACCTCTATGGTGACGGTATTCAGGCGATACAAAAGGTCGCTCCGGAATTCGCCGTGGCGCGAGCGTTCCTCGATGGCCCCATTGGTCGCGGCGATGAAGCGGACGTCGATGGCGCGATCGCGCACGCTGCCGACCGGGCGAATAACCTTGTCCTCGATTGCCTTCAGCAGTTTGGCCTGCTGCGGCAGCGGCAACTCGCCCAATTCGTCGAGAAACAACGTCCCGCCGTCGGCCGCCTGGAAAAGGCCCACCTTCTTCTCGTTTGCGCCAGTGAACGCACCGCGTTCATGGCCGAACAGCTCGGATTCCACCAATTGGTCGGGCAAAGCTGCGCAGTTCACCGAGATGAACGGCTGGTTGGCGCGCGGTCCGTCGTAATGCAGCGCGCGAGCGATCAGCTCCTTGCCGCTGCCCGTCTCGCCTAGAATCAGAACCGGCGGGCCCGGCTGGGACGTGCTTGCCGCCGCCGTGCGCTCCGCGGCCAGCAGGAAGTTGATGCGCTGCTTCATTTCGAGAATCGCCGGCGAGTTGCCGATAACGCAATCGGCGCCGCTCGCGCTTCTCTCGCGGGAGCGCAGATAGGACAGCGAGCCTTCGACACGCGCCTGCGTCAACAGTTTTTCGGTCAGCAAGGCGATCTCATCCAACGACACCGGCTTGGTCAGGTAATCGTCGGCGCCGCTCTTCATGGCCGCGACCGCCACGTCGACCCCACCGTACGCGGTGATCATCACGAGCTTGGTCCAGCGATCCTTGGCGCGAATTTCTCCGATGAGCGATAGGCCGGTGCCATCCGGAAGGTTATGGTCGAGCAAGACGATATCGGGCTGCAGCTCGTTATAGCGCTTCAGCCCGGCCGCCACCGTGTCGGCCGTTTCCGCATGATAGCCGCGGTTGGTGAGAAACGTCTTGATGTTGCGAGCCAACAGGCTCTCGTCTTCGACGATAAGAACGAGACCAGACATCAGGCCGCCTTGAGGTCGATGCACACCGTGGTGCCGAGGTCGCGCGTGCTGGCAATCTGCAATTTTCCTTGAAACCGCTCGATAACGCCCTTCGCAAGTACCAGGCCGAGTCCGAGGCCGCGCGCCTTGGTGGTGAAGTAAGATTGCGCCACGCGTTCCAAAATTTCGGCCGGGATGCCGCGGCCTGTGTCGGCGATTGTGATCGCGAGACGATCTTTTTCCCTGGCCTCGACCGAAAGAGTTAGCTTTCCGCCCTCCGGCATCGCCTCGATCGCGTTGGTGACGATGCTGGTCAGCGCCTGTTCGAGGAGCCGTCCGTCGGCCAGAACCTTGCGGGGCCCGTCCCGTTTGTCGACGATCACGGGCTCGATCCGATACCGTTCGATCGCGGCGCGATGCTTGGTAATGACGGTGTCCAGCGCGTTAAGCGGGTCCACCGGGTGCAGCTGATAAGGTTCAGACCGCGCATAGGCGAGCAGATCTCGGACATAGCCGTCCATCCGGTCGACTTCCTGGATCACCTCGTCGACGACCTCGCATTTGCCGTCCGGCAACTCGCTGCGCCAAAGCTCCGCCGACGAGCGGATCGCCGACATCGGATTGCGCAGGCTGTGAGCGACCGCACCGGACATCTGGCCGATGGCGGCGAGGGCCTCCATTTCGGAGAGGTGCCGCTGCTGTTGCTCGATCAGGCGCGCGCCGCGCTGCACGATCCAGTAGAGGGTCAGGAACAAGACAAGGGCGGCAAACGCGGCAGCCGTCCAGACGATGCGCTGTCCAAGGCGAATAGTCTCGTTGAGCGCCAGCGGGTGCTTGTAGAATTCCACAACCCCCAGGACCGGCCCGCGGCCGCCCTCCGCGCGAATTGGAATATAGGCCTCGATGAAGTGGCCCAATCTCCCTAGCGCAACGTGCTCCGGCTTGCTTTCGTCCGGCAAGGTTCCGATCTCGGTCACGCGCTGGCCGCGGAAGGCTTCGTCGAGCTCAGCATTTCGTTCAAACTTCTGGCCGACCAGCTGTTTTTCAGTCGACCACAAGATCCTGTGGGTAGGCGCGTGAATGTTGACCCGAAATACACCCGGCATGCTGACGATGTGGCGGGCGAAATCGAGCAGCGCCGCGCTCGGGACCTGGGGCGCAGACCCATCGTCGTTGAACATGGCGCTGCCGTCCACACGGACGATGCTTTCCATGAATTCTTGCGAAACCTCGCTCTCCCGTTCGAGCAGACTGCGGGTCACAAAGCTCGAGACCCAATACGCGGAAATGACACAGATGACCGCGATGCTGCCAAAGCTGCCGAGCGCAAACCAGAGGCGGAGATTGAATGTGTAGCGTTTCATGAGATTGGTGCTGGCGCCCTGGGATAGCCAAGTTGAGGCACCCGCAAACTTGGAATCAGTGTGCGGCCACCCGATCCTGCCGGCAACCCAGTAGCGCCTCAACATGACCAAAGTCCTTACTCAGGGAAAATTACTTAGCCTGATATCCAATTCAGCGGCAGGCCCCAACTGCGGCCGGCCGGAAATTCGTGGGGCAGGGCGAGCCTCAGGCAGCCAGCGTTCCGTTACGTCTGCGGTCGCTGGTGTGGTCGCTTCCTTGCCGGCGCGCCTCGTGAGTCGTGGGAGAGACGTCTTCCCTCCTGGCGGTCGGCGGGAGGATCTCTCGCACTGGCAGCGACTCGATCGCGCCGCCTGCGGCGCTTTGCCCGCCCCGCCGGAAGTGCAGAACCGCCCAATTCTGCACGCCGAGGGTCTGCTCTGGAGTTACGGCAGCACAGCGCTTCTCGAGCTCGGCCCAAAACGCCGCCGCGCTCAGTCCGGCGGCTTCGATATGTTTCGCCGTTAGAAATGCGCGTGCGTAGCCCAACCCAAACTGCCGGTGCTCACGGAACAACGAAGCGCTGGCCGGGACAATGCGCGCTCCGTCGTCCGCCCCCGTCGGCCGCTGCTGGGCAGGGTCGATTCGCTGCACATCCGGAGCATCCAACGCCCGGAACAACAATGTCAGCCGCTCGATCAGCGGAGCGACTTCCGAAACAAAGGGCTGCTTTTTCTTCGCCCCGAGAATCGAGTTGTTCCCGAAGACGAAAGCCAAGGGATGCTGGTCATCGAGTTCGATCGCGCTATGGATGACGAAGAAGCTGCCGTCTGGCCGCAAAAGGCGACACACGCCGCGGCAGACCAGGACGTCGTCCAGCCAATGCAGCGCCTGCGCGACGGTGATGACGTCGTATGAATCGTCCCGGTGGACGAGGCGGTTGCACGAGTCGTGCAGCGCGTTCAATTTGAGCCCTTGCTGCCTGCAGCGCGAGCTGGCGGCACGCAGGAATCCGCGCGACAACTCCATCATCGAGACGTGATCGGATTGCTGCGCGAGCGCCAGCGCGAGATCGCCAGGGCCGCCGGCAAGATCCAAAACACGGCTGGAACGCGTGACCGGGGCAGAATCGATCACTGATTGGGACAATTCCTGCGGGAACGGCCGATGTTCGAGATAGTCCCGCACCATGCGTGCGGTATAGCGGGAGGTGTCGTCCTTGGTGGAGATCAGGACGCCCGTCTCGCGCATGTCTTCGACCGCGTTGACCAGGCGTCGGCGGCGCCCCGCCGTGTCACTGGCGCCGGTGAGACGCAAATACCCGTCGATCGCTTCGGCGGGCGTTGACCCACTCCGAGCGGCGAACATCGAATGCAGGAGACGATAGGTGTCATTGAGCCAGTACTGGGTGTACGGCTCCGTTTCCTGCGCAATATAGGGACGGCCATCAAGCGTGAAGGTCAGCGCGAAAGTCGGCGAGACGCGCAGGCGCTCACTGGAACAGGCTCGGGCTCGGGGCCTGGGCATTGGTCGTGTCCTTTCGCTTGGGCGGCCGGGCAGACGCGCTTAACCACCACAAGGGTGGCCACCGCGAAGTGGCCACCCCCGGGATACGCCCCAATAACCAAACTTATCTGAGGAGCGTCATAGCCGAAGTCAGTGGTAGTTCGGAGTTGAGGTTCTCAGAGGCCGACGCAGCGGCTCACGGGCGGAGTGTAGACGAACGTTCCGGCGCTGCCGCCCCGGTTCTGTTTCGAACTCGAGGAAGAAGAGCTGTCCGTTGCGGTGCTGTCGGAGCCAGAGCCGGCGCGAACATTGGTCTTGATCTGCACGATGTATTCTCCATGTTTTGCACCTGACGGTGCAGCCGACAACGGGCATTATCGCCCGATGAAGCTCGTGAATTCACTCGAAGGCCTGCTGCGCCCGGTCGATCAGTTCGATGCGGCAGGCGTCGACGACGAAGTCGATCCCCAGCGCGTCGCCCAGTTCGTCAAGGAGGTACGGCAGCCGCCGCGACTCCGCGCCTTGCAGAAGATTGTGGACGTCCACCTCGCCGGCCCCGAACGGCCGGACCGGCTGGGCTCGGCCGAGCAGGCGGTTGATCTCGGCCTGCACCGCCGTCGCCACGGCCAGCACCTGCTGCTCCCTCACAAGGAAGTCCATGATCGAGGCGGCGAGCGCGTCCAGATGGCCGCGCCTTCCGTTCGCGTCACTGAAGCGCTGCCGGAGGACGGCGCGGAGCATGTGCTCTGCATCCGCATGCGTCTGCGAGCGGGTTGCCGCGAGTTGCTCCGGCAAGCTGGCCTCGCCATCGCGTCCGAGGAGGCCGCGCCCGCACTGCGCGTACATATCGGCGTAGACGTGCTCGCGATCCGCGCGCCATTTTTCGGTCGCAAGATAGGTCGCGGTCCTGACGTGCTCGACGTGGCCGCGCAGGCGATTCCGAAGCGGCGTCAGGTGCGCAACGCCGTCCTGCACCGCGGTTTCGGCGATCCGCCCCAGATCTTCGTAGGCCCTGGTCATGATGGGCCAGAGCGAGAAGACGGCCGCATAGGCGCGAAGCCCGAGCAGCCCATAGTCGAAAGCCGCATCGACGTCGCGCAGCGCCGATTCGAGCTCCGGCTCCAGAACGATCGAGGCGTATTTTTCGAGATTATGGCCGTCGATCAGAACGCTGAGGAACTCCTGCACCATAATTTTCGGCCCGGCGCATACGCCGGTTTCCGAATGAAACGAGTAGTTTCGCTCGGCATATTCCAGGATTTCTTCGCTCGTGACCGGCGTGTCCGGAGCCAGGGTAGGTTCGCCCATCGGAACGAACAGCATCTGGTGCATCACCATGCGCAGTCCATCCGTGACCCGGAATAGGGAGGACAGCGCGGGGTGCAATTGGCCGTGGCCGAACGGGCGGTCGCAGCGCATCAGTTGATACGACGGGACCGCCAGGACGAGCGTCGCCAATCGCTCGAGGTGTCCGACCGTCCAGCCATTTTCGGCGCGCGGAAAACGGTGCAGGAATGAGCTGCGTATGCGATGCAACGCCGCCATCATTTGCGGCCAATGGCTACGCATGGCCTTCAGCGCCGTGGCGTTCATCGGCCGGTCCACCAGGTAGCGTGTGCCCGGATAGGTGCAAGTCAGCCATTCGGTCGGCACGTCCAGACGCAGCGCGCGCGGGAATACGTTCGCCTCGCCGACCTGGCGGCCGTCCGCATCAAGGGCCATGTGCGCGACGCGGAAGATCGGAACGATCAGTTCCAGGTACCCGAATTCAACGGGACGCCCGGTCAGATCCCGTGTGATCGCCTCGCATTCGCTCCAGGACCGCACGTGCGCGGCTTCGGCTGGCGGCAGTGGCGACGGACAGGAGCGGTTCAGCGCGGCAGACATCGCGCCGACGTTCAAGCTCGCATATTCGAGTACGCCTTCTTCGATCAGGTGTGCGAGCAGCTCCTTCACCTGGGGCCATTCATACCCGCTGCCCCAGCCCATGGCTGCGCGGGCTCGGAATTGTGACTGCTTGGCAAGAGCCTCGCCGAAGCCGAACAGCTCCGGCTCGTCGAACGAGATTTCCTTCGCGCCGTAATACAGGCGCAGTTCGCGCGCGCCGGATTCGCCGGCCGCATATTGTGACACCATGCGCTTGTGCAGCGGCAGCGCCAGCATGTCGTCCATATCGGGCGCGTCGGCCCGACGCGATGCCAATGCGGCCGGAAGCGGCTCGACGCCAACACAGACACTGTCGAAGTTTGAATCCATTTATCTGCACTCTTGCGCACGGCGGCGCGGTCGCCGATCCGATTGCAACGGGTGTGCCAAACGCGTTCACGAGCCGCCGACTGCGCGACTAACGCATGTCGCTCAGCATCAACCATGGCGGCGGGGGCGACGGTGGGCATGCCCAGTCTCCCGCGACGGTGGGGGAAATTCCCCGCCGGTGGGGCAAATACCCCACCATTTGCACCCGCTCGATACGAATCCGTATCGTCGTCTCGCGCGCGCCAACCGTGCCGAGCGGCGGCCGGATGGTCAGGCCGAGTTCTTGCCGATTCAGTTCAGAGTCGGGGACGGCTGGCGCCGACGGAAAATGACGAATTGCGGAGGAGGGCGAAGGGGTGGCAGGGCAATTCTCACAGACCACACGATCGCTGGCGAGCGATACGGCGCGATACGCATTCATGGCGTGGGCGGCGAGCGGCGTTCTCCTGGTCGCGTGGGCGGTCTGGTTCTTGTTTGGCGCCGTCACCGTGTACGAAGTCTCGAAACAAGCCCGCCTTGAAGTGCGGCAGGCCGCGCATCCGGCAGCCGCGTTGATTGCCGGCAAGGTGGTTACCACCACCCTGGCGATCGGCAAGGAAGTTCAAGCCGGCGATCTCCTGGTCGAGCTTGATGCGAGCAGCGAACGTTATCGGCTGCGCGAGGAGGAAGTGCGACTCCAATCACTCCCGCGCGAAATCGCTTCGCTACGGCGCGAGATGGAGGCCCGCGAGCGCCTCAAGGTGGAGGACTTGCAATCTGCTCGCGCCGCGGCCGACGCCGTCAGGTTCCGCAATGAGGAAGCGGAGGCGGCTGCGGAATTCGCCCGGGAGACCGAGCGCCGCTACGCCAAGCTGAGCGCGACCGGCGGCGTGTCCACGGTCGACTCGATGCGGGCGGCGACCGAAGCGCAAAAACTCGTCGCCGTGCGCAACGCCCTGGCTTCGGACCTGCAGAAGGCGGAAGTCGACGCAAAGGCGCGTGCGCACCAGCATGATGCGCAGATCGAAACGGTCGCACGAACCATCGTCGGACTGGAGCGGGATCAACTTACGGCCCAGGCCACCGTGGAACGTTTGAAGGTTGACATCGAAAGGTATGTGATCCGCGCGACGATTTCCGGCCGGATCGGCGAGGCCGCTCCGCTCAATCCGGGCTCCTACGTAGAGGAAGGACAGCGGCTCGCCAGCATCGTGCCAGCCGGCGATCTGATCGTCATGGCCGACTTCAGCCCGTCATTGACCCTGGGCCGGGTGCAGCCGGGACAAAAAGGCCGGCTCCGGCTCGACGGCTTTCCGTGGGCGCAGTTCGGCTCGGTGCCTGCCACCGTCAGCCGCGTCGCCAGTGAGATTCGCGATAATTTCGTCCGAGTGGAATTCACGCTCGACGCCGTCCCGGCGAGCGGCATCGTCATGCAGCATGGATTGCCAGGGGCGATAGAAGTCACCGTCGAGGAAGTTGCGCCCGTCGCATTGGTTCTTCGCGCCGCGGGGGTGCTGCTGTCGGCGCCGACACGCGCCACAGCGTCCTCGGGAGCCACCCGATGACCGCCCTCGCTATCACCGGCTCCCGCCGGCGTTGGTTCGCTCCGGAGGTCGTTCAAACCTCGAACATGGATTGCGGTCCGGCGGCGCTGAAATGCCTGCTCGAAGGGTTCGGGATTTCGGTCAGCTATGGCCGCCTGCGCGAAGCCTGCCAGACGGCCGTCGACGGAACATCAATCGATACGATCGAAACAGTCGCCAACCAGCTTGGCGTTTGCGCCGAACAGGTGCTGCTTCCGGTCGAGCATCTGTTCCTCGATAGCGCGCCGGCCTTGCCGGCGCTGGTGGTGGTCCGCCAGCCCGATGGTGCGCCGCATTTTGTCGTGGCTTGGAGCCGGGTGGGGGACTGGCTACAGGTCATGGACCCGGCCGGAGGGCGACGCTGGGTCCGCCGCCGTGATTTCGCCGGCGAGATCTTCCGTCATGAGATGAGCGTGCCGGCCGCGGACTGGCGGGCCTGGGCCGGCTCCGACGAGTTCCTGGGCGCACTCATCGAACGCCTGAAAGGAATTGGTGCAAATCGCGAGGAGGTGGCGGGGCTCACCACCGCGGCCCTCGAGGACGAGGGCTGGTTCGCGCTCGGCGTGCTTGATGCCGCATTACGTCTGGTCGACGTTCTCATCGAATCCAGGGCGGTGACAAGAGGGCCAAACGCAGCGGCGTTGCTGCACGCGCTCTTTCACCGGACCCGCGACAGCATGCTCGACATATTTACCCTGCTCCCGCGTGATTATTGGTCGGTCTGTCCGGACCCGAAAAGTGTCGATGCGAACAAGCAGCGCTTGCTGCTGCGTGGCGCGGTGCTGCTGCGTATTTCCGCGCGGAAAGATGGTGGCGACGTCTCGGCTCTCGAGCCGCCGTCGGAGGCGTTGCCGCTGGAGCTGAAAGCGGCCCTGGCGGAGAAGTCACCAAACCCGCTGGGCTCGCTCTGGGGCCTTCTAAAGGAAGACGGCCTGTTCGCGCCGCTCGCGCTTGCCGGGGTCACCGCCATTGGGGTCGTCGCAACGCTTGCCGACGCCCTGCTGTTCCGCGCCATGTTCGACATCGGCGCGCATTTGAATCTGAGCAGTCAGCGGCTCCTCGCGGTGATTGCGCTGTTTGCATTCATTGCGGCCGCCCTGGTCTTCCGAATTCCGATCGTGACCGAATCTTTGCGGCTTGGGCGGCGGCTCGACGCGCGGTTGCGGGTGGCGCTGCTTTGTAAGCTGCCTCGGCTCAGCGACCGCTATTTCCAGAGCAGGTCGATCAGCGATATGGCTGACCGGGCGCACTTGGTTCACCTCACTCGCAATTTGCCCGGGATGGCCATCCACTTTCTTCAGTCGGTTTGCGAGGTCGCCTTCATTCTGGTCGGCTTGGCATTTCTCGACCCGACGAGTGCGATGTTCGCCGCCGGCGTCGTCATCCTGATTGCTGTTGTGGCGGTCATGTTTCAGCCCGTGATCAACGAGCGCGATCTGCGGGTCCGCAGCCATTCCACGGCATTGAACGGGTTTTTCCTGGACGCATTGCTCGGACTCGTGCCGATCAGGACGCATCGGGCCGAACAGGCGGTGCGCCACCAGCACGAAAGCTTGCTGGTGGAGTGGGCACGCTCCAGCCGGCGGCTCGTGCGCGTGGCGACCGGGGCCGATGGATTGAAAGCGACCTGCTGCACAGCCTTGATCGGCGCCCTGCTGATCGAGCATTTCGTGCGCGTGCAGGGCATCACCGGCTCGGACCTGCTGCTCGTGTACTGGGCGCTGAAACTCTCTTCGGTCGGGCAGACGCTAGTGACGCTCGCGCATCTGTATCCGATGCAGCGCAATGTCATCATGCGTTTGCTCGAACCCTTGATGTCGCCCGAGGAGTCGCCGTCAGCGGAGGAGCATCGCGTGCGCCCGGCCGCCGCCCAGGCATTCGGCGGCGCGAACGGTGCGCAAGTCTTGCCCTTCCGAAATCCGCGGAAGAGCCCGGCCAGCATCGATATTCAGAACGGCAGCGTGGTCGTGGCCGGGCACACTGTTCTGTCCGACGTCGACCTCACCGTGAGGCCTGGCGAGCACGTGGCCGTCGTCGGCCTGTCGGGGGCCGGCAAGTCGAGCTTGCTCGGCCTGTTGCTGGGCTGGCATCGCCCAGCGACCGGACGCGTGCTGGTGGACGGGGTGGAGCTGCGTGGAGGCGAACTCGAACGCTTGCGCCGAGAGATCGCGTGGGTCGATCCCGCAATTCAGATCTGGAATAAGCCCTTCCTGGACAACTTGATCTACAGCTCGCCGGATTCCGATCTGGGCCGGGCCGCCGCCGCCGTGGATGCAGCGCGGCTGCGCGGCGTTCTGCAGAAGCTTCCAAACGGATTGCAGACTTCGCTCGGCGAAGGGGGAGGATTGCTGTCCGGAGGCGAGGGCCAGCGCGTGCGGCTCGGACGCGCTTTGGCCCAATCCAATGTCCGTCTCGTGTTGCTCGACGAGCCGTTCCGCGGAATGGACCGCGAGCAGCGAAGCGGCCTGCTCGCTGACGCACGGCAGCAGTGGTGCGGTGTCACTTTGCTGTGCGTTACGCATGACGTGAGCGAGACTCTGGGATTCGACCGCGTTCTCGTCGTCGAGGACGGCAGGATCATCGAAGACGACGCGCCAGGGCAACTCGCGATCAAGCGCACGCGCTACCAGGCTCTCCTCGGCGCCGAGCGGCGCGTTCGCGAGCGCATGTGGCAGGGTGCACAGTGGCGGCGCATTTGGGTGGAAAACGGCAATGTCGCATGCGTGGACTGAACATCGCTCGAACTTGGCGCTCGATCCGGAACTGGACGTTTCGGCTGCGGCAACGCTTTGGCCCGCCGGCGGCGAGGAAATTGAGCGTCTCAGCTGGCCGGTATCGCGATTGGGCGAGGCGGTGGAAGCGTTAGGACGCCGCTCCGGCTTGGCGCCGGTTCCGGCCGAATTGCCAGCGGTGCCGGATGCCGTCCGCGACGATCAGGCCGGAGAGCTTGGCCGTTGGGTAATATGGTCTGCGGAGCGCCTGGGCCTCGAAGCCAAGCCGTTGGACCTTGCAGCCAGCGATCTGGACGCCGTCCTGCGCGGCGGCGGACCCGCCCTGATTGAATTCACCCATGGCGGCTGGCGGCGGTTCTTTCTGCTGCTCGCGTCCCGTTTCGGCCGGCTCCGCATGCTGGGCCCTGACTTGCAGGTCCACGTTTGCTCACCGGAGAGGATCAGCCAAGTCGTGTGTGCGGCTTTGGAGGCGCCTCTGCTACCGGAAATCGACCGCCTGCTGGACCTCGCGGCCGTTCCGTCCGGCCAAGTTCTGAAAATCCGCTCGGCCGTCGCGCGCCAGCGCCTCGGGGTACAGCGGGTTGGACGCTGCTGGCTCCTGCGCCTGCCGCCTCAAGCCGACTTTCGCCGGCATCTAAGGGAGGTGCGAGTGTGGCGCAGCCTCGGGCTGATGCTAAGCCTGTTCGCCGGCCTTTACGCGCTGGAAATTGTGGGCTGGAGCGTCGTTGGCGACGCGGCACTCAACGGCCGGCTCGATCTCGGATGGCTTTCCGCCTGGATGCTGCTGACGCTTTCCATCATTCCCATGCGGCTGCTCGGCGGCTGGCTGCAAGCGAAGCTCAGCCTCGACATCGGGCGAGTGCTCAAGTCGCGGCTGCTGTATGGAGCCCTGAAACTCGACCTGATCAGCATCCGGCGCCACGGGGTGGGACAGCTGCTGGGCCGCGTCATGGACGCGCAAGCCTTTGAGGGTTTGGCCCTCAATGGCGGCTTGGCGGCCCTGGTGGCCATTGTGGAACTCGGCCTGGCCGCTTGGGTGCTGAGCGTCGGGGCTGGCGGCGGGCTGCAGGTCTTCTCACTGTTGGCGTGGGTGCTGGTCTCCGCGGCGTTGAGCCTCCGTTACTTCCGGCAGCTTCGCCATTGGACCTTCATGCGGCGCGATATGACCCACGGGCTCATCGAACGTATGGTTGGGCATCGGACCACACTCGTACAGGAGATACCTGATCGACGAGATCGGCGTGACGACACCGAGCTCAAGAACTATGTCGGTGTGTCCGGCGACCTCGACCGCTCGTCCGTGCCCTTCCTCGCCGGCGTGGCGAGCGGATGGACCGTGGTGGGCCTGGCCGCGCTGGTGCCGGCTTTCGCCTCCGGAATCGCGACGCCAGCCAGCATGGCGGTCGCGCTGGGCGGTGTGCTGCTGGCTAACCGGGCGTTTTCCGGGATCTCCTCCGGGCTGGAAGCGCTCGCGCGCGCTATCATTGCCTGGCAGCAGATTGGGCCGATGCTGCGCCAGACCGACCGCCAGGCTGCCACCGCTCCATTCATCGGCCCCAAGCAGATGGAGGCGCACGCTGCTGATGGTGTTGTCCGCCCATTGTTGGAGGCCGACTCGCTGACCTACCGTTACGACGAGCACTCCCGCCCTGCGGTGGATGCAGCAAACATCAAAATCCGCCATGGCGACCGCATTTTGATCGAAGGCCCTTCGGGCGGAGGAAAGTCCACGCTCGGATCTTTGCTGGTGGGCTTGCGCAAACCGGAGTCGGGCCTGCTGCTGCTCAATGGCCTCGATCGGCACACCCTGGAGGACTCGTGGCGCCAATTCGCGACCGAGGCGCCGCAGTTCCACGAAAACCATGTACTGAGTGGAACGCTGGGTTTTAATCTGCTTATGGGTCGGAACTGGCCGGCGACGGACCAGGACCTGCAAGAGGCGCACGACCTCTGCATCGAACTGGGGTTAGGCGACCTGCTGCAACGGATGCCTTCGGGTATGATGCAGATAGTGGGCGAGACAGGCTGGCAACTGTCGCACGGCGAACGAAGCCGCATTTTCCTTGCGCGGGCACTGCTGCAAAAGGCCGAGCTCACGATTCTGGACGAAAGCTTCGCCGCCCTCGATCCCGAAACGCTGGAAACCTGTCTGGCGTGTGCGCTACGTCATACGAAGACGTTAGTCGTTATAGCTCATCCTTGATGGCACAGGCCTATGCAGATGCGATGCGCCTGATGCACGCGGGCGCGGACGTCTCGCCAGTGCGGAAGCGATGCGCGACCCACCTCTAGAGGGGGGGCGTTGTCGCGTTCCAGCGGCTGCTGACTGACCATGGCGTCACCTGCAGCATGAGCCGCTCGGGCACAGTTTGCCGATGATCGGAAGACCACCGAGACGGATCTGTCCCTCAAAATGGCGTCGAACACCACCAATAGGTTCAGGTCAATCGCACCCAGTCTGGGGCCGTCTTCGTCAAACGATTGGTACTCCATCCGGTAATTCAGAATGAACATGTGCGGATGAAGCGAATGCATTTTACGAATGCGAAATTCAACCCTAGATTCGAGATTGTCGGTTGGAACAAGTGTGCCTCAGCCGAGCAATGGCATGGGCACCGGCGCGCTAAGGCGGCCCTAAGGGTCGCCGGCTACGGCTACATCGATTCACATTGGAGAGCGCTATGATTGGAATCGTTCGGCTCGCGTTGCGGCGGCCGTATACGTTCGTCGTCATGGCGGTGCTGATCCTGATCTTCGGCACCGCGTCGACC
>JAQGJU010000102.1 GCA_028290465.1 Xanthobacteraceae bacterium
TCAGCGTCAAAGGCAGGAAGCGAACCGCTTCCCGCAGGCGCTGGCTGACGTCGGGGCGCAGGATGCTCACCGGTCCACCTCGCCGAACACGATGTCGAGCGAGCCGAGGATCGCCGAGACGTCGGCCAGCATGTGCTTGCGGCACATGAAGTCCATCGCCTGCAGATGCGCAAAGCCCGGCGCGCGGATCTTGCAGCGATACGGCTTGTCGGTGCCGTCCGAGACGAGGAACACGCCGAACTCGCCCTTGGGCGCTTCGACGGCCGCGTAGACTTCGCCAGCCGGAACGTGGAAGCCTTCGGTGTAGAGCTTGAAGTGATGGATGAGCGCTTCCATCGAGCGCTTCATCTGCGCGCGCGTCGGCGGCGAGATCTTGTTGTTGACGACGGTCACGGGCCCCTGCCCCGCAGGCTCGCGCAGCTTGGCGACGCATTGCTTCATGATGCGCACCGACTGGCGCATCTCTTCCATGCGGATCACCTGCCGGTCGTAATTGTCGCAATTCTTGCCGACCGGAATGTCGAAGTCCATTTCCTCGTAGCATTCGTAGGGCTGCGACTTGCGCAGATCCCACGCCGCTCCCGAACCGCGCACCATGACGCCCGAGAAGCCCCAGGCCCAGCACTCGTCGAGCGGCACGACCCCGATGTCGACATTGCGCTGCTTGAAGATGCGGTTGCCGATGAACAGCTGGTCGAGATCGTCGACGACCTTCAGGAACGGATCGCAGAAAGCCTCGATGTCGTCGATGAGCGCCGGCGGCAGGTCGCGGGCGACGCCGCCCGGACGGAAGTAATTGGCGTGCATGCGCGAGCCCGAGGCGCGCTCATAGAACACCATCAGCTTTTCGCGTTCTTCAAAACCCCAGAGCGGCGGCGTCAGCGCGCCGACGTCCATGGCCTGCGTGGTGACGTTGAGAAGATGCGACAGGAGGCGGCCGATTTCCGAATAGAGCACGCGGATGAGCTGCGCGCGGCGCGGAACCTGCACGTTGAGCAGCTTCTCGATCGCGAGGCAGAAAGCGTGCTCCTGATTCATCGGCGCGACATAGTCGAGCCGATCGAAATACGGCACGTTCTGCATATAGGTGCGCGCTTCCATCAGCTTTTCGGTGCCGCGATGCAGCAGGCCGATATGCGGATCGACGCGTTCCACCACTTCGCCGTCCAGCTCGAGCACGAGGCGCAGCACGCCGTGCGCGGCCGGATGCTGCGGGCCGAAGTTGATCGAGAAATTGCGCGTGTTGTGATCGTTCATGTGCGATCGGCCTTCTCATCACCCGGCAGCTGGTAGGGCGTGTCGCCTTCCCACGGCGAGAGGAAATCGAACTGGCGGAATTCCTGGTTGAGCCGGATCGGCTCGTAGACGACGCGCTTCTGGTCGTCGTCGTAGCGGACCTCGACGAAGCCTGACATCGGGAAGTCCTTGCGCAGCGGATGCCCCTCGAAACCATAGTCGGTGAGCATGCGGCGCAGGTCGGGATGGCCGGAGAAGAACACGCCGAACATGTCGTAGGTCTCGCGCTCGAACCAGTTGGCCGAGGGATAAGCCGGGATGGCCGAGGGGACCGGGTTCATCTCGTCCGTCTCGCACTTCACGCGGATGCGCGTGTTATGGCGCGGCGACAGCAGATGGTAGACGACGTCGAAACGGTTCGCGCGCTGCGGGTAGTCGACAGCCGTAATGTCGATGAAGCACTTGTAGAGGCACGCCGGATCGTCGCGCAGCTTGACAAGCACATCGACAATGGCCTCGCGCGCGACGATGACGGTGACTTCGCCAAAGGCTTCGCGCAAATCGAGCGCGAGGTCGCCGAGCACCTGACGCGCAGCTTCCGCCACGCCGGGAGACGCGGTGGAGGCTTCAGCCGGAGCGTCCGTTTCAACAGACATGATGACCCCTCAGCGTTCGATCGTGGCGGTGCGGCGGATCTTCTTCTGCAAGAGAAGCACGCCGTAAAGCAGCGCCTCCGCGGAAGGCGGGCAACCGGGCACGTAAATATCGACAGGCACGATGCGATCGCAGCCGCGCACCACCGAATAGGAATAGTGATAATAGCCGCCGCCATTGGCGCACGAGCCCATCGAGATGACGTAGCGCGGCTCCGGCATCTGGTCGTAGACCTTGCGCAGAGCAGGCGCCATCTTGTTGGTCAGCGTGCCGGCGACGATCATCACGTCGGACTGGCGCGGCGAGGCGCGCGGCGCGAAACCAAAACGCTCGACGTCATAACGCGGCATCGACAGTTGCATCATCTCGACGGCACAGCACGCCAGACCGAACGTCATCCACATCAGCGAGCCGGTGCGTGCCCAGGTGACCAGGTCGTCGGACGCAGCGACCAGGAAGCCCTTGTCGGACAATTCGTCGTTCAGGCCGAGGAAATACGGATCGTCGCTGCCGATCGGGCGGCCGGTGCGTGGGTCGAGAACGCCTCGCGGCGCCGGCGCGACCAGGGTCCGGGGTGAGTCGCTCAATCCCATTCGAGCGCTCCCTTCTTCCATTCGTAGATGAAGCCGATGGTCAGCACTCCGAGAAACAGCATCATCGACCAGAAACCGTACAGGCCCAGCTTCCCGAAGGCGACAGCCCACGGGAACAGGAACGCGACTTCCAGATCGAAAATGATGAACAGGATGGCGACGAGGTAGAACCGTACGTCGAACTTCATCCGAGCGTCATCGAACGCGTTGAAACCGCATTCATACGCCGACAACTTCTCGGGATCCGGCGACCGGTAGGCGACCAGGAACGGCGCGATCAACAGCGCCAGGCCGATCGCCAACGCGACCCCGATGAAAATGACCAAGGGCAGATACTGCAGCAAAAGCTCGCTCATCGGCGACCCTTACTCATAATCTTCCGGCTCCGCAGAAACCCATCCCTGTCCGCAGCCTGCCGGCACCGCCGTCGCCCGAATGAGACTCGCCCCTACCGCTCTGGATTCGTTCCAAGGACGGGAATGGCCGAGGCTTAGCGCAGCGCACAATGAGTGGCAAGCGCGGAACGCGCATGTCGGCTCACTATACCGGGTAGCTATTCTGTCCGCGTTGAAGGAGGTTTCGCGACGCCCGTCGCCGGGCGCGCGATCCTGGCGCGCGGTCGACATCGCGACCGCGCTTACCGATAGTCATGCCCTCCGGCACCCGATTCGAGACCGCAACCTCGCGCCCTCACCATGGCCAAGCAACGTCCCACTCCGGCGGCGATCCAAGAGGCGCTGCAACAGGCTCATGGCCTGCATGAGCAGGGGCGGCTCGCCGAAGCCGAGACGGCCTACCGCCACCTCCTCAAGCTGCACAGCACCCATGTCGACGCGCTGCACGGGCTCGGCCTGCTGCACTATCGGCAGCAGCGCTATGACGAGGCGCTGGTATTGTACGACCGGCTGCGGGTGATGCTGCCGCGCCACCCCGCGATTCTGTGCGACCGCGGCAACGCACTGATGCGCTTGAGCCGCACCTCCGATGCCTTGGCCGACTACGATAAGGCGTTGGCTCTGGCGCCGGATCACATCGCCGGGCTGTACAATCGGGGCAATGCGCTGTTGGAACTCGGCCGACCGGCGGAGGCGCTGGCCAGCTACGACCGCGCCCTCGTCCTGCAGCCGGCCCTGGCCGAGGCGCTGGCCAACCGGGGCAATGCGTTGCGCAGCCTGGGGCACTTCGGCGAGGCGCTGGCGAGCTACGAGGCCGCGCTGGCGCTGCGGCCGGACGATGCCGAGATTCTGAATAACCGTGGCAGCGCGCTGTTCAATCTCGGCCGTGACCGGGAGGCGGTCTCGGCCTTTGAGGCGGCACTGGCCCGCGCGCCGCAATTTGCGCAGGCACGCTACAACATGGCGTTGGCGCTGCTGCGCCAGGGCGATTTCGCGGCCGGCTGGCCGGCCTACGAGGCGCGGTGGGACAGTCCGTTCTTCGTGCCACAGCGGCGCGGCTTTGACGTGCCGCTGTGGCTCGGCCAGGAGCCGGTCGCCGGCCGAACCCTCTTGCTGCATGCCGAACAGGGCTTCGGCGATACGATTCAATTCATCCGATACTTGCCCCAGGTCGCGGCCCTCGGCGCGCAGGTGCTGGTCGAGGTGCCGGCCGAGCTGATCGACCTGGTGTCCGGCCTCATTGGCGACGCGACCGTGATCCCGCGAGGCTCGGCTCTCCCGGCGTTCGACCTGCATTGTCCGCTGATGAGCCTGCCGCTGGCCTTCGGCACGCGGCTCGACACCATCCCGGTTCCGATTCCTTATCTCGCCGCGCCGCCGGCCCGGGCGGAAAGCTGGCGCGAGCGTGTTCGTTCGGTGCCGGGCCGCCGCGTCGGTCTGGTCTGGGCCGGACGGCGCACGCATGACAATGACGCGCAGCGCTCGCTCACCCTTCCAGCGCTCGATCCTTTATTGGCCGTGAAGGATCGCAGTTTCGTCAGCCTGCAAAAAGAATTGAACGTGGCCGACGCCGCCGCGCTAGCGGAGCGTCCGCATATCGTGCCGCTCGGCAGCGATCTCGCCAGTTTCGCCGACACCGCCGCCGCGATCGCGGCGCTCGATCTCGTCGTCACGGTCGATACGTCGGTCGCGCATCTGGCCGGCGCCATGGGCAAGCCGGTATGGATACTGCTGCCATTCGCGCCGGACTATCGATGGCTGACGGATTGTATCGACAGCCCGTGGTATCCGAGCGCGCGACTATTTCGCCAGACGAAACCGGGCGACTGGGCGAGCGTCATCGCTACCGTAGCGGCCGAACTCGCCCAATCCGGTTTATTCCCCGCCGCCTGAGAAAATTCCGGGCACCGCGCCGCATTGACAGCGCCGCAATCCGTTCCCAATAGTGCCGCTCCGCCGCGCGTTTGAAAGAGTGCCAATAGGCACCGTGCGGGCGGACCATGACAGCGGGCGCCACGAATTTGGCAAATGGCGTTCGCCGGCCCGGTGGCGTGTTGAGAAAATCGAGGAAGGCCGGCCAGGTGACCCAGCCAGAATTGACGCAGCCCATCGTGAGGCGCAGCGCCGCTATGCCGGCGCGCGCGCCGCGTTTCCGTATCCGTCTAGATCAGGTCGTGATGGCGGCCGCCGTGGTGGCGCTCATCGTGCTGATCGTGCTGCCGCTCGGCTCGTTGTTCCTCGGCAGCGTCACGACGGAGCAAGGCCTGACACTCGATAATTTCCACGAGGCGTTGACGGGCCGGCTTTATCTGCAAGCCATCGCCAACTCGCTGATCCTCGGCGCCTGGACCGGCCTGTTCAGCGTGCTGATCGGCCTGCCGCTGGCCTGGGCGGTCAGCCGCACCAATGTACCGGCCAAAGCGCTGATCACGCTCACGGCCACCCTCGCCTATCTGTCGCCGCCGTTCCTGACCGCGATCGCCTTCGTCAATCTGTTCGGCCCCAATTCCGGGCTGATCAACAAGCTGATGCGCGATGTGCTCGGCCTGCCGTTCCTGACCTTCGACATCTTTACGATGAAGGGCCTGGTGCTGGTCACGGTGCTGCACACGTTCCCATTCGTGTTCCTGCTGGCCGCGAGCGCATTGAAATCGGTCGACGCCTCCTATGAAGAGGCCGCGCAGATTCTCGGCGCCAGCAAATGGCGCACCGCGTTCTCGATCACCGCCCCGCTGGTGACGCCGGCGATTCTGTCCGGAACGCTGCTGGCCTTCGTCAATTCGATCGCGCTGTTCGGCTCGCAGGCGATCATCGGCCTGCCCGGCCGCGTGGTGACGCTGCCGACGCGGATCTATGCGCTGTTCGATTCTCCAGAAGGCTACGGTTTGGCATCGGCGCTGTCCCTGGTGTTCATCTTGGTCACGGTCGCGGCGTTGTTCCTGCAGCGCAGTTTCCTGGCGCGGCGTTCGTTCGTCACGTTGTCCGGCAAAGGCTCGCGGCCGCAGCTGGTCAATCTCGGCCCCGGCCGCTGGCTGTTGTTCGGCTTCGCGGTGCTGGTGTTCATCCTGGCGATCGTGTTGCCGTATTCGGCGCTGATCGCGGTATCGTTCAGCAAATCGTGGGGCCTCGATTTCTGGAAGAACCTGACGCTTTACAATTATCGGTTCATCTTGTTCGAATACGACGTCACGAAGCGCGCCATTCTGAACAGCCTGTTCCTGGCGACGCTGGCCGCCTTGCTGGCCGTAACCATCGGCGCGGTGATCGGCTGGATCGAACTGCGCAGCAAAATCCCCGGCCGCAAGCTGCTGGACTATGTGGCGCTTGTCCCGCTTGGCCTGCCCGGCATCGTAATGGCGGTGGCGCTGATTCAGTTCTGGCTCAAGATGCCGATCGCGCTGTACGGCACGCTGACGATCCTGCTGCTGGCCTATACGGCCCGCTACATCCCGCTCGGCGTACGGGCCGCCAATGCGTCGCTGCGACAGGTAGATCCGTCGCTGGAAGAAAGCGCGCGCATCCTTGGCGCCGGCTGGGGCATGACGATGCGCGAGGTGACGCTGCCGCTGATCCGGCCGGGCCTGTTCGCCGGCTGGCTGCTGGTGTTCGTGCCGTCGATTCAGGAACTCAGCGCATCGATCCTGTTGTTCTCGTCAAGCTCCATGACGCTCGCGGTCGCGGTCTATAATCTCTACGAGAACGGCTATACCGAACCGGTGGCCGCGCTCTCGATCATTAATATCATCATCATCGGAGCCGCGATCTGGCTCGCCCATTGGCTCGGCGGCCGCGAAACCACGCGCGCCGGCGGCCTCGGCGCGACTTAACGGGAACAAGCATGGCCAGTGTTACGATCAGCGGACTGAGCAAGAGCTATACCGGCGACGGAGCGGCGGCGCTGAGCACGCTCGACCTTGTCATCGGCGACAATCAATTCGTCACCCTGCTGGGGCCGAGCGGCTGCGGCAAGACGACGACGTTGCGTCTGATCGCCGGCTATATGAACCCCGACACCGGCACCATCGCAGTCGATGGTCGCGTCGTCTCGTCCAAGGAGCATGTGGTGCCGCCCGAAAGCCGCGGCATGGGCATGGTGTTTCAGAACTACGCGGTGTGGCCGCACAAGACCGTGGTCGAGACTGTCGTGTTCGGCCTGAAGGTGCGCAAAACGCCGGCCGCCCGTGCCCGCGAACAGGTCGCGCACGCGCTGGGACTGGTCAATCTGTCGGGCCTGGAGAACCGGCTGCCGGGCGAACTGTCCGGCGGCCAGCAGCAGCGCGTCGCGCTGGCGCGCAGCCTGGTGGTCGAACCCGACATCCTGCTGCTCGACGAGCCGCTCAGCAATCTGGACGCCAAGCTGCGCGACCGCATGCGCACCGAGCTCAAGCAGCTACAGCGCCGCACCGGCATCACCTTCATCTATGTGACGCACGACCAATCGGAAGCGCTGGCGCTGTCCGATCAGATCGCCGTGATGAATGGCGGCAAACTGCAGCAATACGGCCCGCCGGCCGAGATTTATGCGCGCCCGGCGAACCGGATGGTGGCCGACTTCATGGGCCACATCAATTTCCTGCCCGGCCGGATCACCAGCGCCGCGAATGGCCGCTGCCAGGTGATGCTGCTGGATCGTCTGCCGCTGGAAGCCGAGCTTCCGGCCGGCCTCGCAACCGGCGACGCGGTCGATGTCGCGGTTCGGCCCGAAAATGTCATCCTGTCCCGCGAAGGCGCGGCGACGTCGGGCCTTCTCGGACAGGTGAGCGAGCGGACGTTTTTGGGTAACCTGATCGAATACGACGTGACGCTGCAGGCCGGACCGAGCCTGCGGGTGCAGACCCACCCCGGCAGTTCATTTGCGGCCGGCGAAAGTGTGGTGGTCAGTTTCGAGCCGACCGCCATCAGCGTATTCGCGGCCGGCACGACTGAAAAGATCGAAGGCTAAAAAGATCGACGGCTAGAGCATGATCCGGAAAAGTGGGAACCGGTTTTCCGAAAAGATCATGCTCAAACGAACATAAGACAGCGGTCCCAAGACCGCCATTGGAGGACACCATGCATCTGACCCGACGACGGGTGAGTCTGGCAACACTTGCTATTCTGGCGTTGTCCGTGGCGGCCGTTCCGGCCCGGGCGCAGGACGCGGTCGACGTCGCGGCCGCCAAGAAGGAAGGCAAAATCGTTTGGTACACCTCGACCCCGGTCGAGACCGCCAACAAGATCGGCAAGCTGTTCGAGACGGAATACGGCATCAAGGTCGAGATGTTCCGGTCCGGCGGCTCCGCGATCCTGCGTCGCTTCCAGCAGGAGATGCAGGCCGGCCGGGTGATGACCGACGTGCTTACCACGTCCGACCCGGCGGCCTCCGCGCTGCTCGCCCGCAAGGGCACCTTCGTGCCGTTCAAGCCGAAGAATTTCGACAAGGTGGCGCCCGAGGGCAAGGCGGCCGACGGCAGCTACATCGCGCAGCGTCTCAACATGATCACGATGTATGTCCGCGAGGACAAGGTCACGGGCGGCGACGTGCCGAAGACCTGGGCGGATCTGGCCGATCCGAAATATAAGGGCAAGCTGGTGATGACCGACCCGTCGTTCACCGCGCTCGGCCTGATGACGGTCGCGACCCTGTCGAAGAAGCTCGGCTGGGAATATTACGAAAAGCTGCGCAAGAACGATATCATGGTGGTGCAGAGCAACCAGCAGGTTTCCGACATGCTCAAACGCGGCGAGCGGCTGATCGCGGCCGGCGCGCTGGATTCCTACGCGGCCGACGACCGCAAGCAGGGCCACGCGATGCTGACCCTGTACCCCGAGGACGGCGTGCTGATCATTCCGTCGCCGACCGCGATCGTGAAGGGGGCGCCCAATCCGAACGCCGCCAAGCTGTTCGCCGAGTTCATGCTGAGCGACGCGGTGCAGAACCTGTTCCCGGAAGACGGCGGCTACGCGGCGCGGTTTGACATCGCACCGCCGAAGGGCAATCCGGACGCCACCAAGGTGAAGGCGCTGGAGCTCGACTATGATGAAATCGAAAAGGAGTCGGCGCGGGTGAAGCGCCGGTTCCAGGAAATTTTCCAGTAATCTTCAATAAAGGCGCCGGCACCCTTGCCACGCGCTAACGAAAGGCACGACCGATGAACGACGTTTCCGCCGGCGAAATCAAGGCCAGCGATCACTGGACCAACAAGGGCAGCGACGTGAAGCTGGCCCTGTACAATAAGGTAATCGGCGACGCCGCCAAGACCGTGGGCACCATCCTGTTCGTGCATGGCTCGTCGATGGCGTCGCAGCCGACCTTCGACTTGCAGGTACCGGGCCGGCCGGATTCCTCGGTGATGGAGTGGTTCGCCAAGCGTGGCTACGACACCTGGTGCTTCGACCTGGAAGGCTATGGCCGCTCGACCAAGGACCGCGACAACAACGCGCCGATCTCGTTCGGCGCCGACGATTGCTACGCGGCGGCCCAGTACATCCAAAAGCTGCGCGGCCCGCGCCCGTTCCTGGTGTACGGCATCTCGTCCGGCGCGCTACGCGCCGCGATGTTTGCCGAACGTCATCCGGAGATGGTCGCCCGCCTCGCACTCGACGCCATGGTATGGACCGGCGAAGGCGCCCCGACGCTGGTCGAGCGCCGCAAGCGGCTGCCGGAATTCCTGACCAAGAATCGCCGGCCGATCGACAAGGCGTTCGTGCATTCGATCTTTTCGCGCGACCATCCCGGCACCGCCGACGACGCCACCATCGAGGCCTTCGCCGATGCCATCACGGCGCTCGACGATTCGGTGCCGACCGGCACCTATGTCGACATGTGCTCGAAGCTGCCGGTGGTCGATCCGGAAAAGATCACCATGCCGACCATCGTGCTGCGCGGCCAATGGGACGGCATCGCGGCGTTCGACGACCTGATCGAGTTCTACAAGCGGCTGCCGAACCCGGACAAGCAGTTCTCTTCGATGGCCGGCATCTCGCATGCCAGCTTCCAGCAGAAGAACTACCTGATGGTCTACCACATCCTGGGGAGCTTCTTCGCGCAGCCGGAGCCGGTGTACCGGGGCTGATAAGGGGCCGGACCGACACAGCAAAACGCCCCCGCGCGCGGCGCGGGGGCGTTTTATTTCGGGCCAGAGCGTTTTCAAGCGAAGTGGAATCCACTTCGCGTGAAGAAAACGCGTCCTTTTAGAGAGTTAGAGCGCGGCCGGACGCAAAACCGGCGTCCACTTTTGCTGGACGCGCTCTAAGCGCCTGCACGGCCCATCTTGCCTCGAAGCGTGCATGGAGCGATAAGGACGGCGCGACAAGGACAGTCGGGCGGTTAGCTCAGTTGGTAGAGCGTCTGCTTTACACGCAGAATGTCGGCGGTTCGAGCCCGTCACCGCCCACCAAGCCTTCGCCCACCAAGCCTTGGCAGCAAACCCTCGTCGTCAAACCCCAGCGTCGTCACATCTCCGCCACCGGCCCACCGGGCCTTGGCCGCCGGTCACTTGGTCCGGCCAGCCCCCTTTGACGACCGCCGTCTTGCGCGTGGCAAAGACGGCCGTTCGACTAGATAGCTTCCTTGAGTTCCTTGGAGGCGCGGAACGCGACCTTCTTGCTGGCCTTGATCTGGATCGGCTCGCCGGTGGCCGGGTTGCGGCCCATGCGGGCGGCGCGCTTGCGGACCTGCAGGATGCCGAGGCCGCCGATGCGAATGCGGTCGCCCTTCTTGAGCTGCTTGACGATATTCTCGATCAGCTCGCCGAGCATCTGTTCGGCCTGCTTCTTCGAGATCTCGTGCGCTTCCGCCATGCTGGCCGCGAGATGCTTCAGGGTGACGGTAGCCGGTGTGGCCGACTTCACTTTTGCCGCTGCTGCTGCCTTAGCCATGTAATGACCCTCCTCGTTGGAAACTTTGGCGCGCGAAAACCGCTGCCTGCGGCGGGCTTAGACGATTCGGGGCCGGTCTGACCACGTCTAATGCCGATTTTATCGGGGTTTCCGGCCCTTCATGGCCAATAAAGCCTTATGAAATGGGCTCGGACGCGACTTTGAGGCCATTTTGCGCGGGAATTCGGCCTATTTCACCACCGTTCTTGACTTGGCCGAAGCCGCCCTTTAAGTCCGCATCATCCCGTGGGGGCGTAGCTCAGTTGGTTAGAGCGCCGGCCTGTCACGCCGGAGGTCGCCGGTTCGAGCCCGGTCGCTCCCGCCACCCCACCCGAATAGACAACACCAACAATCCGAAGGACGACACGCGCTTGTGTGTCCGCCTTGCGCTGGCTTGCGGAGCCCGCTGAGGCGTTTGCGCGCGCAAGCGCCACAAGGGTGCAACGGCGCCCTTCGCGCTCCCGTACAGCCCAAAACGCCAACGGCGGCACCGTTGCCAGTGCCGCCGTCGTGTCGCTCATTCGCTTCAGTCGGGCCTTAGTGCGTCAGACCCGCCGTCTCTTCGTCCACCGCCGGCTCGGTCTTCACCGACGTGGCGGTCGGCTTTTCGGACTCTTCGTCCCAGACGATGGCTTCGGGCTTGCGCACCAAGGCGTGCGCCAGCACCTCGTCCATCCGGGTCACCGGGATGATCTCCAGGTTCTTCTTGATGGCCTCGGAGATCTCGACGAGATCCTTGGCGTTCTCCTCCGGGATCAGCACGGTCTTCATGCCGCCGCGCGCCGCGGCGAGCAGCTTCTCTTTCAGACCGCCGATCGGCAGCACCCGGCCGCGCAGGGTGATCTCACCCGTCATGGCCACATCGCGCCGCACCGGAATGCCGGTCATCACCGAGACGATGGCCGTGACCATCGCGACGCCGGCCGACGGTCCGTCCTTCGGGGTCGCGCCTTCCGGCACGTGGACGTGGATGTCGCGCTTGTCGAACAGCGGCGGCTTGATGCCGAAGGCGACCGACCGCGAGCGCACGTAAGACGCCGCCGCCGAGATCGATTCCTTCATCACGTCCCGCAGATTGCCCGTGACCGTCATCTTGCCCTTGCCGGGCATCATGACGCCTTCGATGGTCAGCAACTCGCCGCCCACGTCGGTCCAGGCCAGACCCGTCACCATGCCGATCAGATCCTCGGCCTCGATCTCGCCGTAGCGATATTTCGGCACGCCGAGATAGTCCGGCAGGTTCTTGGCCGTCACCTTCACGGTCTTCTTCTTCGAGGTCATCAACTCCTTGACGGCCTTGCGGGCCAGAGTCGACAATTCGCGCTCGAGATTACGCACGCCGGCTTCCCGCGTGTAACGGCGGATCAGCATCAGCAGCGCATCGTCTTCGATCGTCCATTCCTTGACGTCGAGTCCATGCTTGGACACGGCGTGCGGAATGAGATGCTTCTTCGCAATCTCGATCTTCTCGTCTTCGGTGTAGCCGGCGATCCGGATGATCTCCATGCGGTCCATCAGCGGCGCCGGAATATTCAGCGTATTCGCCGTGGTGATGAACATCACGTTGGACAGATCGTAGTCGACCTCCAGGTAGTGATCGCTGAACGTCGAGTTCTGCTCGGGGTCGAGCACCTCAAGCAGAGCCGACGACGGATCGCCGCGGAAATCGGCGCCCATCTTGTCGATCTCGTCGAGCAGGAACAGCGGGTTCGACGACTTGGCCTTCCTCATCGACTGGATGATCTTGCCGGGCATCGAGCCGATATAGGTCCGCCGGTGACCGCGGATCTCGGCCTCGTCGCGCACGCCGCCGAGCGACACGCGCACGAACTCACGGCCGGTCGCCTTGGCGATCGACTTGCCGAGCGAGGTCTTGCCGACGCCCGGAGGTCCGACGAGGCACAGGATCGGGCCGGTCAGCTTATTGGCCCGGGTCTGCACCGCCAGATACTCGACGATGCGTTCCTTGACCTTGTCGAGGCCGAAGTGGTCGAGATCGAGGACCTGCTGCGCGAGGTTGAGGTCCTTCTTGATCTTCGACTTCTTGTTCCACGGAATCGACAGCAACCAGTCGAGATAGTTGCGCACGACGGTGGCTTCCGCCGACATCGGCGACATCTGCCTGAGCTTCTTGAGCTCATGCGTCGCCTTCTCGCGGGCCTCCTTCGACAGCTTGACCTTCTTGATCTTGTCTTCCAGTTCGGCCAACTCGTCGCGACCTTCTTCGTCGCCGAGTTCCTTCTGGATCGCCTTCATCTGCTCGTTGAGATAGTACTCGCGCTGGGTCTTCTCCATCTGCCGCTTGACGCGGGTCCGGATGCGCTTCTCGACCTGCAGGACGGAGATTTCACTCTCCATCAGGCCAAGCACCTTCTCCAGCCGTTCCGCGATGACCGTGGTCTCGAGGATCTGCTGCTTGTCCGGAATCTTGACCGCGAGATGCGACGCGACGGTGTCGCCAAGCTTGCCGTAGTCGTCGATCTGCTGAACGACGCCGACGACCTCGGGCGAGACCTTCTTGTTGAGCTTCACATAGCTCTCGAACTCGGTGACCACCGAGCGCGCGAGCGCTTCGGCCTCGACGCGTTCGCCGGCCTGGTCGGGCAGCACTTCGGCGTCGGCCTCGAAATATTCGTTACGGTCGGTGTACTTCACGACCTTGGCACGCTCGGCGCCTTCGACCAGCACCTTGACGGTACCGTCGGGCAGCTTGAGCAGTTGCAGGACGCTGGCCAGCGTGCCGACCTCGAAGATCGAGTCGGTCGCCGGATCGTCGTCGGAGGCGTTCTTCTGCGTCGCCAGCAGAATGTACGTGTCCGAACGCATCACTTCCTCAAGCGCGCGGATCGACTTCTCGCGCCCAACGAACAGCGGCACGATCATGTGCGGGAACACGACGATGTCGCGGAGCGGCAGGACCGGATAGGCCCTGGTCTCGCCGGGGGCCGGGAGAGCGCGGGGAGTCTTAGGAGTGGTCATGGCCCGAATTCCTCATGTGTTGCGCCCCTCGCCTCTGGCCCGCGCAAGGCGGCACCCGAGTCGAGTGCATGGTGGGCCGGGAGGGAACACGGTTGCCGTAACCTGGAAACCGAGCGCCTGGGGGCGGGTACGAGCCCTGCCCGGGATTGCTACGCGAGACCTCGTACGCTTTAGGCTTCATTCAAGGCTTTATTCAGAAGTCATTAGGTGGATATGCTTGGCCACCTCGTCAAGTCGGCTGTGCGGAAGACGCAGTTCCCCGCATCGCCCGCCGGCCCATGCTTCAAAGCATGGGCCGGCGGCGCCGATTCGACGCATGTTGTAACCGAAACTCAGAACGTCAGGCGCTGGCACCGGACTCGTTCGCCCGGTCGGACCGGTCGGCGTAGATGTACAGCGGTCGCGCCGTACCTTCGACGACTTCGCGCGAGATCACGACCTCTTCGACGCCTTCGAGACCCGGCAGGTCGAACATGGTGTCGAGCAGAATGCCCTCCATGATCGAGCGCAACCCGCGCGCGCCAGTCTTGCGTTCGATCGCCTTGCGCGAGATGGCGCCCAGCGCCTCCTCGGCGAAAGTCAGGTCGACGCTCTCCATCTCGAACAGCCGCTGATACTGCTTGACCAGCGCGTTCTTCGGATCGGTCAGGATCTTCTTTAGCGAAGCCTCGTCGAGATCCTCGAGCGTGGCGACCACCGGAAGACGGCCGACGAACTCAGGGATCAGGCCGTACTTCAGCAGATCCTCGGGCTCGACATTGCGGAAGATCTCGCCCGCCTTGCGGTCCTCGGGCGCCATCACCTGGGCGCCGAAGCCGATCGAGGTGGTGCGGCCGCGCGACGAGATGATCTTCTCGAGGCCGGAGAACGCGCCGCCGCAGACGAACAGGATGTTCGTGGTATCGACCTGCAGGAATTCCTGCTGCGGATGCTTGCGACCGCCCTGCGGCGGCACGCTCGCAACCGTGCCTTCCATGATCTTCAACAGCGCCTGCTGCACGCCCTCACCCGACACGTCGCGGGTGATCGACGGGTTGTCGGACTTGCGGCTGATCTTGTCGATTTCGTCGATGTAGACGATGCCACGCTGCGCGCGCTCGACATTATAGTCGGCCGCCTGCAGCAGCTTCAGGATGATGTTCTCGACGTCCTCGCCGACATAGCCGGCTTCGGTCAGCGTCGTCGCATCCGCCATCGTGAACGGCACGTCGAGGATGCGCGCCAGCGTCTGGGCGAGCAGCGTCTTACCCGACCCGGTCGGGCCGATCAGCAGGATGTTCGACTTCGCGAGCTCGACGTCGTTGTGCTTGGTCTGGTGGTTGAGCCGCTTGTAGTGATTGTGAACGGCGACCGAGAGCACCTTCTTGGCGTGGTCCTGGCCGATCACGTAATCGTCGAGAACCTTGCGGATCTCCTTCGGCGTCGGAATCCCGTCGCGCGACTTGACCAGCGAGGACTTGTTCTCCTCGCGGATGATATCCATGCAGAGCTCGACGCACTCGTCGCAAATGAACACCGTAGGACCGGCGATCAATTTGCGCACTTCGTGCTGGCTCTTGCCGCAGAACGAGCAATAGAGCGTGTTCTTCGCGTCGCTGCTGCCGACCTTGCTCATTCGCGTCTCCGTCGTGCCTTGCGCGTCACAAACCCCGGCGCCCCATCGACCTCGTGACGACTATGCCTATTCAGTGTCTACGCCTAACCCGTCTCTAACAGTCCCGCGCCTAAGAAACCGTAGCGCGAAACCCACACTCTGCGATCAATTCGGTGAGCCGATTCTCGCAGTGCACCGAAGCAGAACCCTAGCGAAGCATGCTAGGGGCCGACCGATCAACAATGTATTAACGATAACACTTTGCTACGTACCGTCTATTCCGTACCTATCCGGGCGATATTGCCGCACCGGAACGCGGAACCATCGGTTTTTAGCATGCCAGCACAGCATCTCGGCATGCCGGCACCCGCTACCGTCGAAGTCGTCCGGCCCGAAGGCCGAACGAATCAATCATATAGGAGGCGTCAAGGGATTGTCCCAATCCCTCCAAGCCCAAGGCCTTACTTGGACGGCTCTTCGGCCCGCCGCTCGATCACGCTGTCGACCAGACCGAAGTCCTTGGCCATCTCGGCGGTCAGGAAGGTATCGCGCTCCAGCGCATCCTCGATCTTCTTCAGCGCCTGACCGGTATGCTTCACATAGATGTCGTTCAGCCGCTTCTTCAGGTTCAGGATTTCCTGCGCGTGCAGCATGATATCCGTCGCCTGGCCCTGGAAGCCGCCGGACGGCTGATGCACCATGATGCGCGAGTTCGGCAGCGAGAAGCGCATGCCCTTGGCGCCGGCGGTGAGCAGCAGCGAGCCCATCGAGGCCGCCTGTCCGGTGCACAGCGTCGACACCGCCGGGCGAATGAACTGCATGGTGTCGTAGATCGCCAAGCCCGACGTGACAATTCCCCCGGGGGAATTGATGTACATCGAGATTTCCTTCTTCGGATTCTCGGCTTCCAGGAACAACAGCTGGGCGACGATCAGCGTGGACATGCCGTCTTCGATGCCGCCGGTAATGAAGATGATCCGCTCCTTCAGCAGGCGCGAATAGATGTCGTAGGCCCGTTCACCCCGGTTGGTCTGTTCGACCACCATGGGCACGAGGTAGTTCATATATGTGTCGACGGGATCTCGCATCGTCGCTTCCCTCCAGCCCGCCGCCGGTAATCGGCGCGGGCGTGCCGCGAATCAGTTTCCGCCACCATAGCGGCAGACGTACATTGCCGATCCGATCCGCTCACGCCACCATGACGCGACCGGATGGTTACTCGGCTTCCTTGTAGAGTTCCTCGACAGGTACGTTCTTCTCGGTGACGGTCGCGAGTTCCAACAGGAAGTCGACCACCTTCTCCTCGAAGATCGGCGCACGAAGGCTCGCCAGCGCCTGAGGATTGTTACGGTAATAGTCCCAGACCTCTTGTTCGCGCCCTGGCATCTGGCGCGCTTTCTCAACCACGGCCCGGGTCATCTCGTCGTCTGCGACCTTGATATTGTTCTTGTCACCGATTTCCGCAAGGACCAGTCCGAGACGCACCCGGCGTTCGGCGATCTTCTGGTATTCGGCCTTCGCGCTCTCTTCGTCGGTGCCTTCGTCGGCGAAGGTGCGGCCCTGCGATTCGATCTCGCCCGCGACCGAGCGCCACACCGCCTCGAACTCTTCGGTGACCAGGGTCGGCGGCGGTTCGAACTTGTGGGTCTCGTCGAGCGCGTCGAGCAGGCCGCGCTTGAGCTTCTGCCGCGTCGCCTGGGTGTGTTCCTTCTGCAGCCGCTCCTTGACCGCGTCCTTGAGCTTGTCGAGCGACTCCAGGCCGAGCGAGATCGCGAAGGCGTCGTCGATGGTGACGGTGCCGGGCGCTTCGATCGACTTGGCCGTGACCTCGAACTCCGCGTCCTTACCGGCCAGCGTGTCCGACATATAGTTCTTCGGGAACGTGACTTTGATGGTGCGGGTTTCGCCGGCCGTCATGCCGACGAGCTGCGGCTCGAACCCCGGGATGAAGGTGTTGGAGCCCAGATTGACGCCGATGTCCTCGCCGGTGCCGCCCTCGAAAGGCACACCTTCGAGCTTGCCGGTGAACGAGACGATCAGCTTGTCGCCGTCCTCGGCTTTGGTGCCCTCGCCCTTGTCGGCGAACGGCTTGTTCTGGTCGGCGATCGCGGCCAGCGCCTTGTCGATCTCGGCGTCCGAGACGTCGGCGACCAGCTTCTCCAGCTTGATGGCCTTGAAGTCGCCAAGCTTGATCTCCGGCACGATCTCCAGTTCGACCGTGTAGGACAGATCCGACTTGCCGTTGATCAGCTCTTCGACCTCGGCCTTCTCGGTCGGCATGGTGATCTTCGGATCGGTCGCCAGCTTGAAACCATTGTCGGTGACGATCTGGGTGTTGGCGTCGCGCACCGCGTTCTCGATCACTTCGGCCATCGCCGAGCGGCCGTAGACCTTCTTGAGATGCGCCACCGGCACCTTGCCCGGGCGGAAGCCGTTGATCTTCACCTGGTCCTTGAGGACATCGAGGCGCGCCAGCATCTTCTGGTCGAGTTCGGTCGCCGGCACCACCACGCGGAATTCGCGCTTGAGGCCTTCGGTCTGCGTTGCGGTTACCTGCATAATCTTCGTCCTGCCTCGCCGCCCGCTGCGCGAAGCGTACGGCGGTTATCGATGAATCGGGTTCGTGCCGATGGATGCGCCCCGGCGTGGTGCGGGCGGAGGGACTCGAACCCCCACGACTTTCGTCACTGGAACCTAAATCCAGCGCGTCTACCAATTCCGCCACGCCCGCAAAGAGGGCACCCACGACCGCTTTGCAGTGGTCAGGCGGCGCGGCTTATATCATGCGTCGGCCAGTCGACCACCACAAAATAAGCGCTGCGACGGACTACCGCCATGGTGGAAACCCATCCCAAGGCTCGGTTTGGCTTGAATCGGCGCCTTTCGGAGGCCACGGTGCTGACCGCCCCCGGCCGCTTCGGGGGACCAGGAACCCGCCGATGACGAATCGCCTGTCCCGCCGCCGCCTGGTCGCCGGCACCGGTCTGACGCTCGCCGCGCTGGCCCTGCCGCGACCCACGCATGCCCAGAAAGGCGACCGGGAGCGGCCAAGCGAGGAAGTCGCGCCGGACGGCTTCCGGGTGCTGCGCGCCCGCCCCGGCGGCTATGACGGCCGCCTGCCTGGCCCGCTGCTACGCATCAGACGTGGCACCGAATTGAAAATACGCCTGATCAACGAACTGCCTGAGCCGACCGCGATCCACTGGCACGGAATACGGCTGCCGAACGCGATGGACGGCGCGCCGGTCGCGCCGGGCCAGAGCTTCGACACCCGCTTCACCGCGCCGGATGCCGGCACGTTCTGGTACCACGCGCTCGGCAGCGCGCAGGATCGTCTGCACGGCGTGTTGCTGGTTGACGAGCTTGAGCCGGTCGCGGTCGACCGCGACGTGGCGCTGATGCTCGGCGGCGCAGGTCCGCCGCAGGATATCCTGGTGCGTCAGAACGAACGGCTGCGGCTGCGCCTGATCAACCCGACCAACACCGCAATCACCGTGCGCATCGACCGCCACGCGCCCCGGGTAATGGCGATCGACGGCCAGCCGGCCGAACCGTTCGCGGCTCGGGGTGGCGCTATACGGCTCGGTCCCGGCAATCGGATTGACCTGTTCGTCGATGCGGTTCTGGAGCCTCGCACCCGGGCGCCAATCGAAACCGCCGAGGCCCAAAGCGGCTTCCTGCCGGCCGCGCATCTGGTTTATGCGGATGGTCCGCCAGCGCGCACCGCGCCGCTGGCCGAGCCCGCGCCCCTGCCGGCCAGTGGCCTGCCCGACAGGATGGAGTTTCGCGGCGCGCTGAAGCTCGACGTCCCGTTGCCGATCGCTGCGCCGGCCGACCGCGCCCCGCTGTTTCGCGTGGCGCGGGGTCGCACCGTGATGCTGGCGCTAATCAACCGGGAGAAGGTTGCGCAGTCCGTACATGTGCACGGCCATTCCTTCCGGCTGCTCGACCGCCTCGACGATGGCTGGAAACCGTTCTGGCTGGACACGCTACTGGTCGGGCCGGGCGAGACCGAGCGCATCGCCTTCGTGGCCGACAATCCGGGATCGTGGCGGCTGGCCTGCGCAACGCTCGGCAGTCCAGAGCGAACCGAGACGTGGTTCGCGGTGGGCTAACGACACCCTCAGGTATGGGTATGTGGCTCAGCCAGCTTGGCGAACAGCTTGCGGTAAACCTTCGGCAGCCCGTCCGGCAGATCTTCGGCGATCAGGCCGGGCCCGAACTCGGCCGCCGCCTCGCCGTGCAGCCAGACCGCCGCGCAGGCCGCCTCGAAGCCGGGCATGCCCTGCGCCAACAGCCCGGCGATCATGCCGGCCAGCACATCGCCGGCGCCGGCGGTGGCCAGCCAGGGCGGCGCATTGTCGGCAATGGCGGCGCGGCCATCCGGTGCCGCCACGACGGTGTCCGGCCCCTTGAGCAGCACGATGGCCCCGCAGGCCTGGGCCGCCGCCCGCGCCCTCTCAAGCTTCGAATTAAGTTTAAGTTTGTCGTCCAAGCCATCGAACAACCTATTATATTCTCCGTCATGCGGCGTCAGGATTGTGGCGCTGCCGGCTCGTTTGCCGATTGCAAAAAATAGCCCCTGGCGGTCGCCGGAGAAGCTGGTCAGGGCGTCAGCATCGAGTACGACGCCGCGCGGCCCCGACAGGGCCGCCAACACTTTCTCCCGCAGCGGCAGGCCGACGCCGCCGCCCGGCCCGAGCACCACCGCGTTGAGCCGGCGGTCTTCCAGCATGGACGAAAGCTGCGCCGCGGTATCCACAGCCCGGACCATGATAGCGAGGTTCGCGGCCGCGTTCACGGCGAGCGCGGCCTGCGGCGACGCGATGGTGACGAGCCCTGCCCCGGCCCGCAGCGCGCCGCGCGCC
>JAQGJU010000128.1 GCA_028290465.1 Xanthobacteraceae bacterium
GTTCATAGACTCCAAAAAGAGCCGGTTAGTTCAGATCACAGATCTAATTACAGGCGCCATCGCATCGGCAACAAACATGCATCACTTGGCACTAAGCGCCGCAGCACATAAGACCGCCATGATGCGACATATGACAAAATGCGCGGGCGTCCACAGCCTAGCTATTCCGACCGCCAAGGCCGGCAAAGGCTTCGACATTTGGCATCTTGATTTCGATGCGGAAGCGAAAAGAAGAGCCCCACGCACTTAGGCTCTAGGAGCCACGACCTGGGCCGCGCCCTCGCCCCATCAGGCGAGGTTTCAGCGCGTGGGGCCACACCACCATACGGTGTTCGAAAACAACGTTCAAATTCACAGGGCGCGCCAGCGGCACAATCCACATTTCCGCGATGTGGATACTAGATTATGTGTTTGTGGTGTCAACCGGATAATTGGGCTAATTTGCTCTGACGAAGCGGGCCTGGGAAAGCCGGCGCCGGGTTTTGCGTCCGGTCGCGAACTTAATGCACCGAATTGGACGCGTTTTAAGGCCCGGTCACCATGAGACGCCCGACGGGCTGCAACGTCTTGACGTCGAAGGTCCGGATCTCGACCTTGCCGCCGACATCGATGGTGATGGCGATGCGCTCGCCGCCGATCGAGGTGCCGAGCACCCGCGCATTCGCCGGCAGGTTGGCCTTGGCCTCGACCATGGCGGCCGGGCTGCTTCCCTCGGACTTGAAAACACGATAGCCGATCACAGCGAAGATGGCGCCGATGCCGATCGCCGTGATCAGCCCGGAAATCATCGTCATTTTGCGCACCTTGGCCACGATCGCGGCGGCCGCCGGATCGAGCGGCTTTTCGTCATCGTCTTGGATCGAACTCATGGCGGAATATCAGGCCCAGCGCGAGGAAATGGTGGCGGATCAGGATGCCGGCGGACGCCTCGACCGCCTGCTCGCCGGCCGCCTCGCGGACCTGTCACGCACGCGGCTCAAGGCGCTCATTCTCGACGGCAAGGTGACCGTCGACGGCCGCACGATCCTTGATCCGGGCCTGCGCGTCAATTCCGGCCAGCGCATCGTGGTCGAGGTGCCGGAGCCGGTTGCAGCGGCGCCCGAGGGCGAGAACATCCCGCTGGCCATCGTCTATGAGGACGACGATCTGATCATCCTGGACAAGCCGAAAGGCCTCGTGGTGCATCCGGCGCCGGGCAATCATACCGGCACCCTGGTCAATGCGCTGATCGCGCATTGCGGCGACAGCCTGTCAGGCATCGGCGGGGTCAAGCGTCCGGGCATCGTCCACCGCTTGGACAAGGACACCACCGGGCTGATGGTGGTGGCCAAAAACGATATGGCGCACAAACACTTAGCAGAGCAATTCGCTGACCACGGGCGGACCGGCAACCTCGCCCGCGGCTATCTGGCGTTCGCCTGGGGGGCACCGACGCGGCCGCGTGGCACCATCGATGCGCCGTTGGACCGCCACCCGCACGCCCGCGACAAGCAGGCGGTTCGCCCGGGCGGCCGCGAGGCCATCACCCATTGGGAAGTGCTGGAGCGATTTCCCGGCCACGACGGCAAACCGGTCGCCTGTCTCCTCGCCTGTCGGCTGGAAACCGGCCGCACTCACCAGATCCGCGTCCATTTGGCCCATATCGGGCATCCGCTGCTCGGCGATGACACCTACGGACCGGGTTTCCGCACCAAAGCGACCCGGCTGAACCCGGCGGCGCGTGAGGCCTTGGCATGTCTTGGCAGACAGGCCCTGCATGCCTATATGCTGGACATCCAGCACCCCCGTTCACAACAGATTCTCCAATTTCGCTCGGAACTGCCGAGCGACCTCGCCCGTTTACGCTTGGCCTTACAGGCGGTAGCGGCGGGATCGGCCAAGTCGTGACAAATTCGCGATAGCATTTCGCGATAACATGTTGATATCAATCAACTACGCGGTAATGCGGCCGCGCCAACCTGTCACGGCGACTTGACTTGGATCACTCTTCCTTTTGCCCCAATTCGTCCTGTAATGTTTGCACTGCGATCACGCTTCGCGGTCGCAGCATTTTGGGATTTCGCCGTCGGCTCGGGGAGCGACGGCGCTGATCGCCTGCCGGAGCATCCGGGGGCATAACATGGAGGGCGCGAAATGGCCCGATCTGCAGCGTTACCAATTCTGACGGCGGAAGCCGGCCTCAGCCGGTATCTTGATGAAATCCGCAAATTCCCGATGCTGGAACCCCAGCAGGAATACATGCTGGCCAAGAGCTGGCGTGAGCACGGCGACCGTAATGCCGCGCATCAGCTCGTCACCAGCCATCTGCGACTCGTGGCCAAGATCGCCATGGGCTATCGCGGCTATGGGCTGCCGATTGCCGAAGTGATTTCCGAAGGCAATGTCGGCCTGATGCAGGCGGTAAAGCGGTTCGAGCCCGAAAAGGGCTTCCGCCTCGCCACCTATGCGATGTGGTGGATCAAGGCCGCCATCCAGGAATACATTCTGCGTTCGTGGTCGCTCGTGAAGATGGGCACCACCGCGAACCAGAAGAAGCTGTTCTTCAACCTGCGCAAGGCGAAGAGCAAGATCTCGGCGCTCGACGAGGGCGATCTGCGGCCCGATCAGGTCAAGCTGATCGCGACGCGCCTCGGCGTCACCGAGCAGGACGTCATCGACATGAACCGCCGGCTCGGCGGCGATGCGTCGCTCAACGCGCCGATCCGCGAGGAAGGCGATTCCGGCGAGTGGCAGGATTGGCTGCTCGACGACTCGCCGAGCCAGGAGCGCATTTTGGCGGACAGCGAAGAGGCCGATAACCGGCATCAGGCGCTGACCTCCGCGCTCGACGTGCTCAACGAGCGCGAGCGGCGCATCTTTGAGGCACGACGTCTCGCCGAGGATCCGATCACCCTCGAAGAACTCGCAGCCGAGTTCGGCGTATCGCGCGAGCGCGTCCGCCAGATCGAAGTGCGGGCGTTCGAGAAGGTGCAGAAGGCGGTCAAGAGCGGCATCGCCGCGCTGGAATCGCCGGCGGCCCAGCAGCCGGCGCTTGCCGCGCATTAATCTGGCTACAATAGCGCGTTGAATTGATCGGACAGGGCACCTGCCCTCTCCGTCACCAGAGTCAATTTATAACGGGCAGCGTCCGGCTCGCGCATCTTAGTCTTCGCGCCAAGACCGGCCCATGGCATCCACCATCGGCTGCAGCAGATAGGCGAGCGCGGTGCGCTCCCGCTTCTTGATCATAACCTCCGCCGGCATGCCCGCCTGCAGCACCTGCGGCGCGATACGGGACAGTTCGCCCGGCGCAAATTCGGCGCGCGCCAGATAATACGGCTGACCGGTGCGCGGGTCGGTCAGCCGGTCCGCCGACACGTAGACCAGCCGGCCGCGCAGCGTTGGCGTGGTGCGCTGCTTGAGCGCGCTCAGGCGCAGATCGGTGTCCATCCCCAGCGCGACATTGTCGATATCATTGGGTTGCACCTGGGCTTCGACGATGAGCCGTTGCGCTCCCGGGACGATTTCCATGATCGTCTCTCCGGCCTTGATCACGCCGCCGACCGTGTACGCCGTAAGCCCGACAACGATACCGGCCGCCGGTGCGCGGACGTCGATGTGGTCGAGCGTGCCGCGCGCGGCACCGAGTCGTTCCTCAAGATCCGCGATCTGGGTCTGCACGTCGCGAACTTCCTTGGCGACGCTCTCGCTAAATGCGCGATCGGCCTGCAGGATCTGAAGCTGTGTTTCTCCAACCCTGATCTGCGCCCTGGCGATATCGGCAATACGCTCGCCGTGCGAACCCTTCAGCCGCACCGCCTCCCGTTCCAACGCCAGCACCTTGGTCAGCGGGGCGAGACCTTTGTTGAGCAGGTCGCGCAAACCTTTCAGCTCCCGCTCCGCGAGCCCGCCCTGCTCTTCGAGCGCCACCTGCTGGGCTTCCAGGCCGGTAATTTCCTTATCGGACGAAGCGATGCGTTGGCGCAGAATTTCCTGCTGGCCAAGCAACGAAGTGCGTCGTGCCGCGAACAGCGCCTGCTGGGCCCGCATCATTTCCGCGACCGTCGGATCGCCGCGGCGGTCGTCGAGTCGCGAAGGCAGGTTCAATTCGGCAGCACCGTCGCGCTCGGCGATCAGCCGCGCTTCGAGGATGCGCGCGGAATCGAGTGCCGTCCGCAACACGCCGAAGGTTGAGCGGGCATGTGTCTCATCGAGCCGCAGCAACAGCTGCCCGGCGGCTACCTGCTGACCGTCCTCGATGAGGATCCGCTCGACGATACCGCCTTCGAGATGCTGGATCAGCTTGCGCTTGCCTTCCACCACGACCGCGCCCGGCGCGATGACGGCGCTCGCCAGCGGCGCCGTCGCGGCCCAGCCGATCAGGCCGCCAAACACCAGCCCGATAACGATCGTGCCGCCGAGAATCGAGGCCCTCAGGTCCAGCCACGGCGAAGCGTCCGAATCCTTTGTGTCGTTGTCACGGCGGTTCATCCGGCGTTCCCCTTCGGTGTCATCGGCCGGCGAACTTGGCGACAACCGGCGCGCCGTCTCGCGACGCCGGTGGCCGCGTCACCCTGGCGAGCACTTCGGCGCGGGGGCCAATCATCTCGATCGTTCCGTCGCGCAGCACCATCAGGCGATCGACCATGGCGACCAGATTCGGCCGATGGGCAATGACGATGACGGTCGCGCCGCGCGCCTTGAGCGCCGCGATGGCGTCGAGCAACGCGTCCTCGCCCTCGGCGTCGAGATTAGCGTTCGGCTCGTCAAGCACGACGAGCACCGGTGCGCCATAGAGCGCGCGGGCGAGCCCGATGCGCTGGCGCTGGCCGCCCGACAGCGTCTCACCGCCGGGCCCGATCGGCGTGTCATAGGCCTTGGGAAGCCGCAGGATCACGTCGTGAAGGCCGGCAAGCCGGGCGGCGTCCAGCACCCCTTCGGGATCGGCGTCGCCGAAGCGCGCGATATTCTCGGCGATGGTGCCGTCGAACAGCTCGATGTCCTGCGGCAGGTAGCCAATCGAGCCGCCGATGCGCGTGCGGTCGAGGTCGCCGAGCGCGGCACCATCCAGTCTGATTTCGCCGGACAGGATCGGCCACGCGCCGATCAGCGCCCGGGCCAGCGTGGATTTGCCGGATGCGTTCGGCCCGATCACGCCCATAACTTCGCCGGGGGAGAGCGAGAACGTGATTCCCTTCACCACCGGCCTCATTACCCGGGGCGGCGCAACGAACAGATTGGCCACGCTGACTTCGCCGCGCAAATCCGGCAGTTGCATGCGCGTCGGCGGTTCGCCGTAGCGCGCCAAAGTCTCCCGCAAACGCTGATACGCGCTCCGCGCCGTGATGATGCCACGCCACGACCCGATGGCGCCCTCCACCGGAGCCAGCGCGCGCGCCATGATGATGGACGAAGCGATCATGACCCCAGGTGTGATCAGGTTCTCGATCGCCAGCCACGCGCCGACCGACAACATGGCGACTTGCAGAAACGGTCGCCAGAATTTCGCGATCGCGACGAATCCGCCGGCACGATCGGCGGTCGCCGCATGGCCGCGTACGGCCGCGCCGTAACGACGGCGCCAGCGGCCGCCGATGGCCGGGCGCATCCCCATCGCCTCGATCACTTCGGCATTACGCAAGGCCGAATCGGCGAAGGCGGCCGCCGCCATGGTGTCGTTGGATGCCCGCTGCGATAGCCGTCGTGTGGCGCGTTCATTGACCAGCGTCGTCAGCAGCAGCACTGCGGCGCCGGCGAGCGCCACGACGCCCAATAGCGGATGCAGCATGAAGATGAGGGCAATGAAAATCGGCGCCCATGGCGCGTCGAACAGCACCGGCAGCGCGCTGCCACTGACAAAGGTGCGGAACGTATCGAGGTCACGCAGCGGCTGGCCGGGGTTTTCCGACCGGCCGGCCAGACGATCGGCAACGGCGGCCGCGAACAGCCGGTCGCTGAGGGCATCGTCGAAACGCGCCGCGACCCTGACCAGCAGACGCGAGCGAAACATGTCGATCAGACCGAGCGCAGCCAGCAGGCCGACGGCGAGCAGCGAGATGAAGAGTAGCGTCGTCGGACTGCGCGAGGTCAGAACGTGATCGTAGACATGCATCATGTGCAGCGGGACGGTCAACGCCAGCACATTGAGCGCAAAGCCGAAGACCCCGACCGCGAATAACGGCCGACGCAGGCTGCCTAGCGTTCGTTCGAACAAGGTTGCTGCTGAACTCTTCATGCGCACAAAACGTGACCGTATAGACCGCGACCGCACCGCGCGGGCCTAGAAACCGAAGGCGGCCCTGTTCGCTAATCCATGAGCACGACAGTTCCGTGACAGACCAGGCATTCGCCGCCAACATTTACGGGCTGTGGACAACCCACCGGCTGGAACGCGGCGGCACGAGCCGCGGCGGCAATTCTTTTCACTGTCATGGGAACGTTAACCAAGCCGGCTAGTCCGAGGCGTGGCCTCGCGCCTCGCAGCAGCGGGTTCGGTGGTCGCGCTATCCAAGCCATGAGCCAGGGAGCTACCCTTATGTCTAGCAAGAAGAAGTTTCTGTTCGGAACCGACAGGGACGACGACCTTCACGGAAACAACAACGGTCAGTTCATTTTCGGACTGAACGGCGACGACACCATTTACGGCCGCAACGGCAATGACATCATTCTCGCCGGCAACGGCAACGACAAGGTTTATGCCGGCAAGGGCAATGACATTGTGCTCGGCGGCAACGGCAACGACCTGATCGACGGCGGCGACGGCAACGACACGCTGCTCGGCGAGAACGGCAATGACGCGCTGACCGGCGGCAAGGGCAACGACACGCTGATCGGCGGCAACGGCAACGACTATTTCGTCGGCGGTGCCGGTAACGATGTGTTCGACGGCGGCGCCGGCAACGACAAATACGTGATCCGCTTCGGCACGGGCCAGGACACGATCAAGCACCTCGACGCCAACGACCGCATCGATCTGCGTGACTTCGGCTTTGCCAACGGCCAAGCGGCGATCAACGCCTTCAAGAATGTCGGCCAAGACGCCGTTCTGATTCTGCCGGGCGGTGACAAGCTGGTGATCGAAGGTCTGCACAAGGCCGATCTTCATGCCGACCAGTTCATCGTCTCCGATTCGATCAAGGGCCCGTCGAGCTCGACCACGCCGTACCTGGTCAGTGTCGACTCCCACATTTCGTTCGAGTCACTGCTGACCACCGGCGACTCGCCGGACGTCAAGTCCGATGGCGTCACCCCGTGGCGCATGGTCGGCATTCCCGACGGCCTCGGCGCCTTTGACAACGGCAACGGCACCTTCACGTTGTTGATGAACCAGGAGTTGGGCAATACCGTCGGCATCACGCGGGACCACGGCTTTGCCGGCGCGTTCGTATCCAAGCTGGTGATCGACACGGCCACGCTTAAGGTGCTCGACGCTTCCGACCAGATCCAGCACGGCTTCACCTATGACGTGGCCAGTCACAGCTATGTCGCGCAGACCGCGGCGTTCAACCGCTTCTGCTCGGCCGATCTTGCCGACACCTCGGCGTTCTACAATCCGGCCACGGGCCTTGGCTACAATGGCGGCCGCCTGTTCCTCAACGGCGAGGAATCGGGGGTTGAGGGCCGGGCGTTCGCCCACTTCGTGACCGGCACCGAAGCCGGCAACAGCTACGAACTGGCCTCGCTTAGCAACATGTCCTACGAAAACCTGGTCGCCAATGCGCACACCGGCGACAAGACCGTCGTCGCCGCGACGGATGACGGGACGAACGGCCAAGTCTACTTCTACTCCGGCGACAAGCACGCTACCGGCACCGCACTCGAGCAGGCCGGCCTGACCGGCGGCCATCTGTTCGGCATGAAAGTGGCCGAGATCGTCGACGAGACGACCGCCGCCAATCCGCTTGGCGTCGACAACAAGTCGAGCTTCTCGACGGTTGACCTCGGCGACGTCAGCGGAATGACCGGGGCTCAGATCGATGCCGCCAGCGAGGCGGCCGGTGTGACCTCGTTCCTGCGGCCCGAGGACGGCTCCTGGGACACGGTCAATCATAACCGCTTCTATTTCGTCACCACTGATGCCTTCAACGCGCCGAGCCGGCTCTGGGCGGCGGACTTTGTCGACGCTGCGCATGTCGAACTCGGCGGCACCATCAAGCTGTTGCTTGACGGCACCGAAGGCCAGCAGATGATGGATAACATCACCGTCAACAAGGACGGCAAGGTGATCATCCAGGAAGATCCGGGCAACCAGGATCATCTGGCCAAGGTCTGGGAATACGATCCGACGACAGATCATCTGACGCTTCTCGCGCAGCATGATCCGAACCTGTTCGACCCGAACCTCAACGGCACGGGCATCCCCGGCGCCGGCTTCCTGACAAGGGACGAGGAATCCTCGGGCGTCATCGACGTCACCGACATCCTCGGCTCGGCCGGCCAATACGCTTACCTGCTCGACACCCAGGTTCATAAAGTGGTGGGTGGCGAACTGGTCGAGGGCGGCCAATTGATGGTGATGTACCAGGATCACGTCTGATCGCCGCGCTAGAGCATTCTCGACGAGAAGGCTCTGGCGGCGAGATACGCGCAATGAGGACATGCCGGCCGGTGGCCGGCATGTCCCTTTATGCGAGCTTCAGGCATGGGCGTCCGATGGAGCGTCCACGTTTAATTCGTGCAACGCAGCCGGTCAGACTTCCCGGCCGAGCTTGGCGTCGAGCGAATATGAGCCGCCGCCGCGCAGCATGATGAAGCCGAACACGATCAGCCAGAGGAATGCGAACTCGGCACCTCCCGCACTGACGCCCCATCCGGCGACCGCGTGCACCTTCACGATCACGATGAATTCCAGCACCAGCAGCGCCGCGATCGGCCGCGTGAACAGGCCGAGCGTGATGCAGATGGCGCCGGCCACTTCCAGGATAATCGCGATATAGGCTGCCGCCAGCGCCGGTTCGACGCCACGGCGCGTCATCACACCGGCCGCGAGGGCGGCCGGGCCCATCATCAGCTTCGGCCATACATGCGGGATCAGCATCAGGCCGGCGGTCACCCGCAACAGCAGATAGCCCCATTCGGATGCTTGCGGATAATATTTGGCCAAAGCCGGAAACACCGGCCGGGCATTCGACGTACGCATGATTCTCTCCCCGGATGTTATTTTTGTCGCGGCATATCGGCTGTTAGCAGCCGTTGCCGGCTAGATCATTCCCGGAAATAGCCCACGCACGCAAATGGTTTTAGAAGCTTTCCAGTATTGAGCGGCCTCAACGCTCCCACGGCAGTCCGGCCAGCACCTTGTCCGGCGTGATCGGAAGATCGCGGACCCGGTGGCCAGTCGCATGAAACACCGCATTGGCGATGGCGGCGGCGGTGCCGGTGACGCCGATTTCGCCGACTCCCTTGATGCCGAGATCGTTGATGATGTCGTCCTTCTCGTCGACGAAAATCACGTCAATTTCCGGCACGTCGGCGTTCACCGGGACATGATGCTCCGCCAGATTATGATTCACGTAACGACCGTAACGATGGTCGAGCAGCGCCTCCTCGTGCAACGCCATGCTCATGCCCCAGGCAACGCCACCGATAATCTGGCTGCGCGCGGTGAGCGGATTGAGGATGCGCCCCGCCGCGACCGCATTGACTAAGCGCGTCACCCGCACAATGCCCAATTCGTCGTCGATCTTTACTTCGGCGAACACCGCCGAATGGGTGAAGCGGGCATACCGATAGCTGTCGATCAGACCCGGGCTTTCGGAGCCCTCGTGCTCGATCTTTCCGTCTTTGGCCTGCGCCACCACGTCCATCAATGATACCGAACGGCTCGCATCGCTTTTCAGCGCGATCCGCCCGTCGGCAAAAATAAGCTCTTCATTTCCGGCTTTCGTCAGCGGCGAGCCGGGCATCTTTTTCGCCTGTTTGACCAACTCCTCGCGTAAACCGAGGCACACCGTCTGCACGGCCGAACCGACTGACGCCGCGGTCCACGATCCGCCCTCGATCGGAGAGGCCGGCAGTGAGGAATCGCCGAGCTTCGCCGTCACGAGACGCAACGGCAGACCAAGCAATTCCGCGGCGATCTGGGTCATGATGGTATAGGTGCCGGTACCGATATCGGCGGATGCCGTCGAGACCGTGAGCCCGGCGGACGACAGGCTTACCTTGACGCTGGTCTTCATCTGGTAAGCTTCCCAGATGCCTGTTGCCATGCCCCACCCCACAAGCTCATGCCCGTCGCGCATCGAGCCGGGCGCCGGCGATCGCTTATCCCAACCGAAGCGCTCCGCGCCCTGTTGGTAGCATTGCCGAAGTTTTTTACTGGAATAATCCTTGTTGTGGTTCTGATCTCTCTCGGAATAGTTGAGCAGCCGCAACGCCAGCGGATCGACGCCCGTCGCATAGGCCAGTTCGTCCATCGCAGATTCCAGCGCGAACGTCCCGAGACCGCCGCCCGGCGCCCGCATGTCGGCTGGCGTATAGAGATCGAGCGGCGCCAGTTCATAGCCGTACGCGGCGTTGGCGCAGCGGTACAGCGCGCCCGACCAATTCACGATGTTTTCCTGATATTCCTCGAACCGCGACGTGTTAGCGATCGCGCGATGCCTAAGCGCTTCAAGCAGACCATCCTTGTTGGAACCGAGCGCAACGCTCTGAATGGTTTCCGGACGATAGCCGAAGCTGAACATCTGCTGACGGGTCAGCACCACACGCACCGATCGCTCCAGCATGATGGCTGCCAGCACGGCGAGGAAAACCTGATATTGCGGCCGCAGGCCCGATCCGAACGCGCCGCCGACGAAGGGCGACAATACGCGGACCTTATCGGTCGACAGGCCGAACACCGAGGCGATGTAGCCCTGGCTGTTCTGCACGCCCTGCGTTTTATCGTAGACCGTGATCGCGCCGTCACCCTCCCAGATCACCGTCGATGCATGCATCTCCAGCGGATTGTGATGCGCGATCGGCGTTATATATTCGTTCTCGAAATTGACCGCCGCGTCCGCAAAGGCTTTGGTGAAATCTCCGCGCGGCGAGGCCGGCGGCTCGATCCCGTCGCGGCGTTTGCTCGGCTCCTTCGCCTCATGGCGAACCGTTTTCAAATCGGTCTGGTGCTCGGCCGTCTCGTAGTCGGCAGTGACCACCGATGCCGCATAACGTGCGGCTTCGAAATTCTCAGCCACCACCAGCGCGATCGGCTGACTATTGTAGTGAATTTCCTCATCGTATAGCGCACGGAAAGGAGATCCAGGCGGCGCCGCATCATCGGCGTAGCTGCGGCTGAGCCATGCGGTCTTGGCACGGTTTTCGTGCGTGATGACCTCGACCACATTAGGCACCGCGCGGGCTAACTCCGTATGAATTTTCGCAATGCGGCCGCGCGCGATCGTGCCCGAGACCACAACGCCGTACAAGAGTCCGGGTGCCTGGAATTCCGCGGCATATTTTGCTTCGCCGGTCACCTTGGCGCGACCGTCAACCCGAGGCGTCGCTTTTCCGATATGGTTCGTGGCGGTCATGAACCTGCTTTCTACTTGATCTTCTTGTCGGACTGCGATTGCGGCCGGCGGCCGGTCGCCTGCGTCAATGCGCGGATGATGGCCCGTTCGGCCAGTTCGATTTTGAAGGCGTTGTGCGGCAAGCCCTTCGCGCCCTGAAGCAAAAGCTGCGCGGCGCGCTGAAAGCGCGGCCGATCCGCCGGTCCGCCCTCCAGCGCGGCTTCCGCCTCGCGTACCCGCCACGGCTTATGGGCGACGCCGCCAAGCCCGATACGCGCCGTCTTGATGGTATCGCCTTCGACTTCGAGGCCGATAGCAACCGACACCAGCGCGAACGCATAGGAGAGACGATCGCGAAGCTTGAGATACGTGTAGGCCTGCGCGAATCCCTGTGGCGGCAGTTCGACCGCCAGGATAAGTTCATCCGGCTTCAGCGTGGTGTCGAGATCGGGCCGAACGCCCGGTAGGCGATGAAAGTCCGCGAAGGCGATGTCGCGCTCGCCTCCCGGGCCCGTCACTTTGACGACCGCGTCCAGCGCCGCCAGCGCGACGCACATGTCCGATGGGTGTGTGGCAACGCAGTGCTCGCTGGTGCCCAGGATCGCATGGATCCGGTTGACGCCGTCGATGGCCGAACAGCCCGAGCCGGGCTCACGCTTATTGCAAGACGTCGCGGTGTCATAGAAGTAATAGCACCGGGTTCGCTGCAACAGATTGCCGCCGGTGGATGCCATATTGCGCAACTGCGCCGAGGCGCCGGCCAAGATCGCACTCGACAGCAGCGGATAACGTTGCTCAATGCGCGTATCGTAGGCCAGATTCGAATTGCTCACGAGCGCGCCGATGCGCAGGCCGCCCTGGGCGGTTTCCTCGATCTTGTCGAGCGGCAGCCGCGTGATGTCGATCAGGCGCTGCGGCCGTGCGACGTTCTCCTTCATCAGATCGAGAAGGTTGGTGCCGCCCGCGATGAAGCGGGCGGACGTATCGGCCGCGATCGCGCGAACCGCTTCGTTCACGTCCGTGGCGCGAAGATATTCGAACGCATTCATGATTGCGCGCCTTTCGCCAGAACTTCATCGATGGCGTCGACGATATTCGGATAGGCGCAACATCGACAGATATTGCCGCTCATCAGTTCGCGGATCTCGTCGCGCGAATGGGCCTTGCCTTCCTTGATGAGGCCGACCGCCGAGCACAGCTGCCCGGGCGTGCAGTAGCCGCATTGAAAGGCATCGTACTTGATGAATGCCTCCTGCAACGGATGCAGTTCACCTGCTTTGGCCAAGCCTTCGACGGTGGTGATGTCGCAGCCGTCCTTCATCACAGCCAGGGTCAGACAGGAATTAATGCGAACGCCGTCGACCAGAACTGTGCAGGCCCCGCATTGGCCATGGTCGCAGCCCTTCTTGGTACCGGTGAGGCCCAGCCGTTCGCGCAAGGCGTCCAACAATGTCACCCAGGGGGCGACATTCAGGACGTGCGCCGTGCCATTGATCTTCAGCGTTACGGGGACAGTTTGAGGGGCCTTCCTCGAAGGATCGGCCGTAATGGCAGTGGGCATGAAATCAACTTTCGGTGTTGTGACCTCCAGCCAAACAGCCCGGCATCGGTGCAAACAGCGGGCTGCCGGGCTGGCAGGCTGCTGGCTCCCGGGCGATAACGACGACTTGCCCTTGAAGTTCCTTTAGATCGTCGGGCAAAAATATGAGGCCGCTGGGGGCGCATATTCGCGCTTCCAGATGCCTGGCTCGCGTCGCCATGCGACGCACGGTATTAAGCATGATCGCGGACATCGATGTCGTCTCACTCTTGTCTTGCAGAATGCCTATCGAGAGCATTCCGCAACCGCGGCAACGAAAGCCGATGATGCCTTCGTGGCCGGTACGGATCACATGGCCCGTAGCGCCAATGTGCGCGCGACCGCATATGGATACGAGATGGAACGATGGAGCTTTTTATAAAGACGATATAAAGAAGACACTCTGCCTCCCTCCACCGGATTTCCTCCATGACCTTCGGCGCCCGCGACAATCTTCTTCGCCTGCGTGGTCATGAAAATGGTCGCGTTACCTTCGTCGAATTGTTCTTCGACTTGGTATTCGTGTTCGCCATCACCCAATTGTCGCACGCGCTTCTGGCGCATCTGACGCCGCTCGTCGCGATCGAGACCGCCATCCTGTTCGCGGCCATGTGGATCGTGTGGATCAGCACAGCCTGGTGCACGAACTGGGTCGATCCGCAGCGCATTCCGGTGCGGCTAATGCTGTTTGTCATGATGCTGGCAGGCCTTGTATTGTCGGTTTCGATCCCCGGTGCTTTCGGCGACCGGGGCTTCGGTTTCGGCATCGCGGTGGGCTTCATGCAGGCCGGCCGTGGCGCCTTCATGCTGTGGGCATTGCGCCGGCATTCATCGAATAATTTTCGCAACTTCATCCGCATCACGGCTTGGTATTCCGTCGCCGCCGTGGCGTGGGTCGCCGGCGGCTTCGCCGATCCGCAGACCCGTCACGCCGTGTGGGCGCTGGCGGTCGGCATCGAATATCTTGGTCCGGCCGCAGGATTCTGGCTTCCAAAAATCGGCCGTTCGACGACCGCCGACTGGGACGTCGAAGGCGGCCACATGGCCGAGCGCGCTGGCCTGTTCATCATCATCGCGCTCGGGGAATCGATCCTGGTCACCGGCGCCACGTTCGGGACGGGGGATATGTCGTCGGCGCGCATCGCCGCGTTTCTGGTGGCGTTCGTCGGCACCATCGCGATGTGGTGGATCTATTTCAACATCGGTGCCGAGAAGGGCCACGCGCTGATCAGCCACGCCACCGATCCCGGCCGGCTGGCGCGGCTCGCCTACACCTATCTGCATCTGCCGATCGGCGCCGGCATTATCGTGTGCGCGGTCGCCGACGAACTGGTGCTGGCGCATCCAGGCGGCCATACCGATCTCAAGACCGCCGCCGTGGTGCTTGGCGGCCCGGCGCTTTATCTCGCCGGCAATATCCTGTTCAAGCGCGCGCTGTACGACCGCATGCCGCTGTCGCACCTCGTCGGCCTCGGCACGCTAGCGTTGCTGATAGCTGCTGTGCCGGTCATGCCGCCGCTGGCGCTTGGCGCTGCCACGACGCTGGTGCTGGTAATCGTCGCGGTGTGGGAGACGTGGTCGCTCGGGCCCAAGCCAACAGCCGCGTGATGGGGACTATTTCACGCCCCAACTCTTGAACGCGGCCTCGAAGGCGCGCTCGCCCGGCGTGCCCTTTTCGATCGCCAGAATGGCGCGGGTGTTGTTGTTGTAGACCAACGGAATGTCGAACCAGGACCGTTCCTTGAGCAGCGCCATATTGCGCTGCACGTCGGCATCGACGGCCGACAGACCGATCAGGAAGAAGCCGGTCGTGACCTTCACGGCAAGACCGGCGAGCGGCACACCACGCGTCGCCTCGGCCTGCTTCATCAGCACGCCCGGCACGTTGGAAATGCCACCGCCGGGGAAATCCGCCGGCAGGTTGAACATCACTTCGACGGTGTGGCTCGCCGGCAGTGCCTGATCGGTGTTGCGGCGGAGCGAAAAGGTCATCGTGACACGACGGTCCGGAAGCTCGACATCGGCCCGCACCGCAAGTTCGGTCGGCTGGCCGGCGCCCGCCGGCACCGACTCGGTGCGCCAGATCACTGAGCCCTGAAACCGTTTGCCCTGCGGATCATTGGGGTCTTCTTCATACAGCACCGCGCGCTGCGCGACCTGCGCGGTCGGCGACGTCTGGCCGCCAGGCTGGTTCTGCGCGTTCGGCTCGATGCGGTCGGCGATCTTGGGCCGCTGCTGCGCGGCGTTCGGATCACGCGCCACCGGTTTCGGGGCGGTCTTGTTGAAGAGGGACTGAACCGTGGCGTTCAGCGCCTCGCGCTGCCAATAGGCGCCGGCCACCAGTCCGGACAGGATCAGCAGCAGGACAACGATGGTGACCAGCCCCCGATAGGAGCGGCGCGGCAGCTTCGGCCGCTCGTCCTCGGGCTCGGCCGAGCGCGCCGCGGCGCGCGGGGCGGCGGGGCGGGTTGGTTTGGCGCCCGGCGGCGACGGCCGGGAGTCCGGCACATTGATCGCGGGCTCCAGCATATCCGGCGCGTTCGGATATTCCGGCTCCGGGTCAAATCCGCGGTCGGCGTCGCGATTCTGATCGCGAGACTGCTCGCGCCGTGTTTCGCGCAACGCGTCGCGAGCCTCGCGGCCCGGATCGCGCGGCGGGCGCTCGCGTGGCGTCGGGCGCAGGCCTTCCGGCTCCAGGCGCGGCTCCTGCCGCTCGAATTCGCCGGACGGCGACGGCACCGCGTTGAAGGCCTCACGCGCCGCGCGGGACGCCTGGGCGGCGGCACCGCCGAGTTCGTCGCTCTCGGCGACGACGTCGCGAAAGCCCTTCAGGCCCTCATCGGTCAGAGAGGTGGTGCGCTCCGGCGGACGGGGACGCGGCACGCGTGGCGGCGGCGCCGGCATCGCCGAAGACTCCGCGGGCGCTTCTTTCCGAGGCGGGGGTGGTGGGGTCGGTGTCTTGGCAGCCGGCGTATCGACCCGCGAACGGCGGGCCGCCTCGGCCTCGACCTTGCGGATCGATTCCTCCAGCGCCAGCCGCTCGCGCGTGATGTCGGATTCGCTCAAGGCCGGCACCACGCCGCGCAACTGCGTCACCAGCGCGGTGCGGGCCCGCTCATACAACGCACGGCGAGCCTCACCGGTGTTCTTTTCAAGACCGGCAACGGCGCGGGCGATGAGCGGGTAGTAATCAGCCATCAGGCATCCAGTTTAGGAGAACGAACTTACCAAAACCTGTTTTGTTCAATTTTCAAACGGGTTGTGCATCAGGATCGTGTCCTCGCGCTCCGGGCTGGTCGACAGCAGCACCACCGGGCAGCCGACCAATTCCTCGACGCGGCGGACATATTTAATCGCCTGCGCCGGCAGATCGGCCCAGGACCGCGCATTGGCGGTCTTGTCCTGCCAGCCGGCGACCGTCTCGTAGATCGGCTCGACCCGGGCCTGCGCCCGTTCCCCGCCCGGAAGATAATCGATTTCCCGGCCATCGAGTCGATAGCCGACGCAGACCTTGATCTCGTCGAGGCCGTCCAGGATGTCGAGCTTGGTCAGCGCCAAGCCCGTAATGCCGCTGGTCCGCACCGTCTGACGCACCAGCACCGCATCGAACCAGCCGCAGCGGCGCGGCCGCCCGGTCACGGTGCCGAATTCCCGGCCGCGCTCGCCGATCAGCCGGCCTATATCGTTGAGCTGCTCGGTCGGAAACGGCCCCTCGCCTACCCGCGTCGTATAGGCCTTGCAGATGCCCAGCACATAGCCGATCGCGTTCGGGCCGAGGCCGGAACCCGTGGCCGCCTGCGCCGCCACGGTGTTGGACGACGTGACATACGGATAGGTGCCGTGGTCGATGTCGAGCAGCGCGCCCTGCGCGCCCTCGAACAGGATGCGCTTGCCCTCGCGGCGCTTGGTATCGAGCAGCGACCACACCGAATCCATGTAGGGCAGCACCTTATGGGCGAGACCCGCCAGATGGTCGTGCACGCTGGCGGGCGTGATCTCGGCCATGCCGAGGCCACGACGCATGGCGTTGTGGTGCGCCAGCAGCCGCTCGATCTTCGGACCGATGGCGTCGAGTTCGGCCAGATCCATCAGCCGGATCGCGCGGCGACCGACCTTGTCCTCATAGGCTGGGCCGATGCCGCGCTTGGTGGTGCCGATGCGGCTGGTCGAGGTCGCGGCTTCGCGGATCGCTTCAAGGTCGCGGTGCAGCGGCAGAATCAGCGTGACGTTCTCGGCGATGCGCAGATTTTCCGGCGTCACGGCGACGCCCTGCGAGGCGAGGCGCTCGATCTCTTCGAGCAGCGCCTGCGGGTCGAGCACCACGCCGTTGCCGATCACCGACAGCTTGCCACCACGCACCACGCCGGATGGCAACAGCGAGAGTTTGTAGGTCTGGCCGTCGATGACGAGGGTGTGGCCGGCATTGTGGCCGCCCTGGAAGCGCACCACGACGTCGGCCTGCTCCGAGAGCCAATCGACGATCTTGCCCTTGCCCTCATCCCCCCACTGCGATCCGACCACGACGACATTTGCCATGAGGCTTCCTCTACCCGCATGGCCGGCCGACCGGTACCACGCCAGAAATTATGACAGGCGGCGGGGGCCGGCTACCCGGCATCCGACCCGCGCGCTGAACTCCGGCGTCAGGCCGCAATTCTCCTCTCCGATAAAGGATGCACCCGATCCCGGCAAGGCAACAGGTTTATCGTTCGAAAAACCAGTCTTTTCAACCGTTTCGCGGCCGATAACCGGGGCTCTAGCCCGGTTTATGGCGCGGCCGGGCCGAACACCACGCTCTTGTCCTTCGGCCAACGCACCCGCCAGCCGAACTTGACCTCGCGGACCTCGGCCGGCTTGGCATCGAACGCCCATTCCAGGACACCGCGCCGGTCGCGCAGATTCTGCGCGGTCGGCGTGGTCGTGACCGGCAGGGTCTCGACCACGATGTCCTCGGCCTCGCTGACCGGAAGCTGGTCCTCCAGGCTGACCTTGATCGGGAAATCATGGCCGTTACGGACCACGGTCTTGAACTCCCGCTCCTCGGTCTTGGACGAGCCGATCAGGCCGGCGGTGCCCTCGGCGCGGCGCACCGTGGTGCGAACGATCTTGACCTTCTCGTCGGCTCCGAAGCCGAGCCGGACGGTCTCATCCTTGGCGGCCAGCGCCATCTGGCTACGGCCAACGAACACACCGTCGCGGTAGATCGCGACCCGGCCGGGCAGCAGCGGCGCCTCCTCGGGCTGCTTGAAGGCGGCTTCCAAAAACGCCGTGTCGTCGAGCGCCGGCACTGCCCGCACCATCAGGTCCGGCGCGATGGTCGCGGTCGCGATGCGCAACGCCTTGGCACCCTGCTGGGCCGGCACGCTGACGCGGCCCGGAATCCGGAACACGACCTGGAAGCCACCGGTCTCGGCGACGGCCTCCTGCTCCGGCGCAGGCGCCGATTCAGCCTTTGTCATGGACCGGGCCGCCATCTGCGGCGCGGCCGGCGGCGGCGGCCCCAAGCGATCGCGTGACACCCCGCCGGCCATCGGCCGCGGCGGCTCGGGATAGCGCACGGCGAGCGGGCTCAACTCCGGGGCGCTGCCGCCCTTGGCGGTGCGTACGGTCGATACGCCAAGCGAGACGTCGTCCCAGTCTTCGCCGGTCGACTGGCTGATTTCGGCGCGGCGGATCAGCTCCAGCGCCGGCTTCTTGTCCTTGGCGCCGGTATCGAGCCGGGCGTCATAGAGCGGCGCCCAGCGTGCGCCGCGCACTGAATAACTGACGCGCAGGATCGCAGGCGCGGCGGCGCCGGCGTTGAGATCGATGCGCACTTCCAGCTTACGCGGCGGCGTCGCGTTGCGCTCGCTCTCCAGCCGCGCAATGTCGCGATCGAGATCGCGTTGCTTTTGCCTGGCGTCGCGGATCGCATTGTCGGCCGTTGCGACTTCCTCGGCGACGGCCGCGAACGCGGCGCGCCATTCGGCGAGCGGCCGGGCCTCGCCCTTCTCCCCGATGCCGGCCGGCGCGCTCTCGGCAAAGCGTTCGGCGAATTTGCGCCGCGCCTGCGCCGACGCGATGGCGCCGTCCAGCGTGCCGCGCTCGTCGCGCAGCGCCTCGATGCGCTTGTCGATGTCGGGCCGGTTGGCGGGCGGCTGCGGCCGCGGCGGACGGCTGTCGACCGCACCGATGGTCAGCCGGCCCTCGCCCTCGACGCGCAGCGAAGCCGGATCGAGCGACAGCGGAAAATCGCGCAACAACAGGGTGGTGTCGCCGGCCGGCAGATCCAGCCGGACGGTGCGCGTGACCGTGGCCCCGTCCGGATAGACCGTGACCTGATCGATCTTGGATGCGGCTTCAATTTCGGCGGCCGAAGCCGGCAAAACGACGATGGCAGTGCCGGCCATGAGGCCGGAGACGACGGCGCAGGATCTGGCCAAAATGGCGAGGCGATGCATGTTTCCCTCCCGAGACGAAATCCACCCGGGCAAGAGAAACCGATGGAATTCAGGTTTCCATAAGGCGGACGCGGGGCATCGGCGGGGCTAGCGCTCTTCCGGCCGTCCGCCTTTAACGGGCGGGCCTGGCCGCCTTACTTCTTGCTGGATTTCTTCTTGGATTTGGCACGCGACTTAGGGGCCGATTTGGCTTTGGCGGCGGGTTTCGCTTTGGCCTTGGCCGGCTTTTTCGCGGCCGATTTCTTCTTCGGAGACGCCTTCACGGCGGCGGCTTTTTTCGCCGGTGTTTTGGCCGGCACCTTGGTGGCCGACTTCGCCGGGGCTTTCGCCGCCAGCTTTGCGGCCGGCTTCTCGACTTTCTCGATACCGGCATTGACCAGCACGGCGCTGGCGGCGGCGCGCGAGCCGATATTGCGGTCGAGCGTCACCTCGCCACCGGAGCTCCGGTTCCACCAGATCTCGTCGCTGCCGGCGCCCTGGCGCTTGAACGAGTAGCCATGCCGCATCAGCGTTCGGATCAGGTCGCGGTAATGTTCAGCCATCGACGCATCGCCCTCAACAGTTTGAGTCGCTGCCGATGTTATAGCCGGAATCGGTACCTGCCGCCTACCGGGGAGAGGCAAGCCCCTCCCCGCCAAGAGTGCGCATCAAAACTTCAGCGGCTTGGCCTGCTGCACCTGCGGCAGCGCCCGCACCTTCGCCAGCACCGCGTCCGGCAATTCGCCGTCGATCTCGATCAGCGCCACCGCGCTGCTACCCGGCGCCTCGCGGCCGACATGGAAAGTCGCGATGTTGATACCGGCTTCGCCGAGCGTGGACGAGAACGTGCCGATAAAGCCCGGCTTGTCGAGATTGGTGATGTAGATCATCGAGGCGCCGAACTCGGCATCCATGCGGATGCCCTTGATGTTGACGATACGCGGACGCCCGTCCGCGAACACCGTGCCGGACACGCTGCGCGAACCCTGCCCGGTGTCGACCGTAACGGTGATCAGGCTTTCGTAATCGCAATCGCCCTCGCGGGTCATTTCCTCGACCACGATGCCGCGCTCCTTGGCCACGGTGGGCGCCGACACGACATTGACGTCCTGCAACATCGGGCGCAGCAGGCCGGCCAGCGCCGCCGAGGTCAGCGCCTTAGTGTTCATGCTGGCGACCGTACCCTCATAGGCGATCTGTACCCGCGTGATACCGGTCTCGGTGAGTTGGCCGGCGAACGAGCCGAGCTTCTCGGCGAGCGCGATGAAGGGCTTCAGGCGCGGCGCTTCCTCGGCAGTGATCGACGGGAAGTTGACCGCGTTGGAGATCGCGCCACTCAGCAGGTAGTCCGCCATCTGCTCGGCGACCTGCAGCGCGACGTTCTCCTGGGCTTCTGTGGTGGCTGCGCCGAGATGCGGCGTGCACACCACATTGGGATGGCCGAACAGCGGGTTCGCGGTGGCCGGCTCCTCGACGAAGACGTCGAAGGCCGCGCCGGCGACCTGACCGGAATCCAGGGCTTCGCGCAACGCCTGCTCGTCGACCAGTCCACCGCGCGCGCAATTGACGATACGCACGCCCTTCTTGGTCTTGGCCAGCGCCTTGGCGTCGAGGATGTTGCGGGTCTTGTCGGTCAGCGGCGTGTGCAGCGTGATGAAGTCGGCGCGCCGCAGCAATTCGTCGAGTTCGACCTTCTCGACGCCGATCGCGACGGCGCGCTCCGGCGACAGGAACGGATCGTACGCGATCACTTTCATCCGAAGACCATGACCGCGATCGACCACGATCGAGCCGATATTGCCGGCACCGATCACGCCGAGCGTCTTGGCCGTGATCTCGACGCCCATGAAGAGGTTCTTCTCCCACTTGCCGGCTTGGGTCGAAGCGTCGGCCTGCGGGATCTGGCGGGCCAGCGCCAGCATCAGGGTGATCGCATGTTCGGCCGTGGTGATCGAATTGCCGAACGGCGTATTCATCACGATGATGCCCTTGGCGGTCGCGGCCGGGATGTCGACATTGTCGACCCCGATGCCGGCGCGGCCGATCACCTTCAGGTTCTTCGCTTGTTCGAGAATCTTCGCCGTCACCTTGGTGGCGGAGCGGATCGCGAGGCCGTCGAACTGACCGACCAGTTCGGCGAGCTTGTCCTTATCCTTGCCGAGGTTGGGCTGGAAATCGACTTCGATACCGCGATCCTTGAAGATCTGCACGGCGGCGGGCGAAAGGGCGTCGGAGATGAGAACGCGGGGGGCCATGGGGCGCTCCAATATGTGTGGCATTGGCGATGGCTCACCTCTCCCCGGCGGGGAGAGGTCGCGAGCAAAGCGAGCGGGTGAGGGGGAACATGCGGAACTTGTTGCGCTGTCCCCCCTCACCCGGCTTCCTCGCACAGCTCGGAAGCCGACCTCTCCCCAACCGGGAGAGGTGAAGAAGAGACATCAAGCAGCCTTGGGCAGCGCCGCTTTGGTCCTGGCGAACGCCCAGTCGATCCACTGCGTCAGTGCTTCGACATCGCTGGCCTCGACCGTGGCGCCGCACCACACCCGAAGGCCGGGCGGTGCATCGCGGTAATGACCGAGATCGAAACCGGCGCCTTCCTTCTCGATCGCGGCGACGAGGCTCTTGGCGAATGCGGCCTGCGCATCGTCCGGCAACGCCGTGATGGCCGGATCGATCACCTTCAAACACACTGAGGTGTTGGAACGGGTCGCCGGCACCTTGGCCAGAAAATCGATCCACGGCGTTTTGGCCACCCAATCGGCGATCGCCTTGGTGTTGGCGTCGGCGCGGGCCACCAGTGCGTTGAGCCCGCCGATCGACTTCGCCCAGTTCAGCGTGTCGAGATAATCCTCGACCGCCAGCATCGACGGCGTGTTGATGGTCTCGCCTTCGAAGATGCCTTCGTTGAGCTTGCCGCCCTTGGTCATGCGGAAGATCTTCGGCAGCGGCCAAGCCGGCTTGTGGCTTTCAAGCCGCGCCACCGCGCGCGGCGACAGGATCAGCATGCCGTGCGCAGCCTCACCGCAGAGCGCCTTCTGCCAGGAGAAGGTCACGACATCGAGCTTGGGCCAGTCGAGCTTTTGCGCGAACGCGGCCGAGGTCGCATCGCAGATCGCCAGACCTTCGCGATCGGACTTGATCCAATCGGCGTTTGGCACGCGCACGCCTGAAGTCGTGCCGTTCCAGGTGAAGACGATGTCGGAATTCGGATCGACCTTCGAGAGATCGGGCAGATCGCCGTAGCCGGCTTTCAGGACGGTCGCGTCCTTCAGCTTCAATTCCTTGATCACGTCGCTGACCCAGCCTTCGCCGAACGACTCCCATGCGATCATGGTGACGGGCTTCGGACCGAGCAGCGACCACAGCGCCATTTCGACCGCGCCGGTATCAGAGGCCGGCACGATACCGATGCGATAATCCGCCGGCACTTCGAGAATTTCGCGGGTGAGGTCGATGGCGCGCTTGAGTTTGGCCTTGCCGACCTTGGCGCGATGCGAACGCCCGAGGGCCGCATCGGTGAGGGCTTGCAGGCTCCAGCCGGGGCGCTTGGCGCAGGGGCCGGACGAGAAGTGCGGTACCGCCGGCCGCACGCCGGGCATTGCGTTCGTCATTGCTTCTATCCTTCCAGATAGCAGCCCCTCGTTGGGGAGGGGTGTCCCAACGCCGGGCATAAGGAAGGGTAGCGTCCGCGTCAAGCCGAATTGCTAGAGCGCGTCCAGCAAAAGTGGACACCGGTTTTGCGTCCGGACGCGCTCTAAGTGTTTAGACAGACGCGTTTTCTTCACGTGAAGTGGATTCCACTTCACTTGAAAACGCTCTAGGCAACGCTACAATCGCGTCGCCGCGTGCCAACACGGTCAAGGATTGGTGATCAATCGATCAGGTAGCGCACGCCGATGCGCAACTCGTGCGCGGTCAGATCCTTGAACTGAATCTGGTTGCCCATGATGTCTTCGCCGGTCGAGGCCTCGCCCATGTGAATATAGCGGTAGCCGCCATCGATCAGCATGCGGGCGGAAAGCTGGTAGCTGGCGCCGGCCATCGCGGCCCAGGCCATGCCCCATTTGGTACCGGTCGACATGTTGGTGTTAGCCGGCAGACCTGGGCTGACCAATCCTTTGGTCCACAGATTGCTGGCGCCGACACCAACGCCGACATAGGGCGTGAGACCGGACCAGGTGCCGAGATCGAAATAGACGTTGGCGAGCGCGACAACACCTTCGATCGAGGTGCGCGTATCGTCGGCCGTAAAGGTAGTGCCGCGATAATTCGCCTTGGTCATATAGTCGGCCGTGATGTCAGCGCGAAACCAACCGCTCTTGAGGCCGACGCCGAGGCCCATGCTGAAAGCGTCATCGAGTTCGCCGCGGCTTGGATTGCTGCCGCCGTTGGTCGTCGAGGTGCTGCCGAGATTGGTCTGGCGATAGCCGATGTCGCCGCGCAGATACCAGCCGGTGCCGAACTCCTCGACCACCGCCGGAATCCGTTTGAATAATTCCGGAGCCGCGAGGAGCATGCTGGGGTCGGCAGCCTGCGCTGAAATCGTTCCGGCAAGAACGCCCGTAAACACGCCGGCGATCGCCAAGGTCTTCGTCCGTCCCATAACTCTGGGTCCTATCGATCAGGCCTGCGGCACGAATCCAGGCAACGCCACTGCGGGAACCATGCGACGAGAACGGTTAAAGTGCGCTTAACCAAGTATTTTAACCGTGTTGCGCGCGCAGGGTTAATGCCTGCACCGAAAAGCAAACGGCGCGGACCGAAGTCCGCGCCGTCGTACTAAGATTTTTCCGTCGGTGCGTGAGCGTCGATCAGCCCTTGCGCATCAGCGGCGGCAACTGCATCGGCCGCGGCATCGGCACCGCTTCCGGCTCCAGCGCCCAGCGCACGCCGAGCTTGAGATCGTGCGATACTAGATTGTTGAACTCGAACGGCCGGCCATTCGCATTGGTGCCATCCCAAGAAACGCCCGTGCCGGTCTTGGCACTGCCGAGGTCGAGATAGCGATACGCGAGTTCGACGGTGAAGCCCGGCGTCACTTTATAAGCAAGACCCGCATGCAGCGCCCAAGCAAAGTTCGTCTTGCTTGCCTCTTGGGCAGAATAAACGCCGTTGGTCGCGACATTGGTATCGATGAAGCTGGAAATCGTGTTGTGCGCGAGGCCGACGCCGACGCCGACGAACGGCGTTACGCACCACCAGGTGCCGAGATCCGCATAGGCATTGACCATGCCGACCCATTCGCTCTTGCGGGCGCTGTAGTCGTCAACGCCACCCGGATAGACGCCGTAGCCGTGATAGTTCGAGCTGCCGCGATATTCGCCGGTCACGTCGACGCGAAGCCAGTTGTTGAACTGGTAGCCGACGCCGATGCCGAAGATCGGCGCGGCGTCAAATCCGTCGTCGAGATGCTGATAACCGCCGGTGGCGAACGCCGGATGAGACAGCTTGGCTTTCTGATTGCTCATGCCGATGTCGCCGCGCAGATACCAGCCGCCAAAATCTTCGGCCGGAGCCTGGTACATCATCGGAGCGGGCATGTCGGCGGCGCGCGCCGCCGGCAGGGAGAGGAGGATCGCGGCGCCTGCGATCGCCGACACTGTTACGCTGCGCATGAACTTCGTCCTTGTTCTCGGCGGGTACGCGGTACGCGAGGCCCCGCACGACTGAGCGGATGAAGCTACAATCGCAGGTAATCCTTAAGCGCCACTTAACCTTAACTCTTAACCGCGAATATTAAACTCGATTACGACGTGCCGCGCGAATGCAATCGCATTCGTAAACGAAACATGACGAATACGACTGGCCGGTAAGCTTTCGTTGAGAATTGCGACGGCGCGTAACAAGACGGACGTCTGCCGTCTTGGAACAATGAAACGGGTAAAGGTGAAAACACAAAATAATTGGACGCAGCGCGGATCAATCGTCGTCGAGCTTGCCGATGTGATGCTGCGCGTACAACTCCAGGCCGAGCTTGGCGACAAGATCGAGTTGCGTTTCGAGGAAGTCGATATGGCCTTCCTCGTCCTTCATCAGTTCTTCGAACAGGTCACGCGACACGTAATCCTTGACCGACTGACAGTAAGTCGCGGCCTCCTGATAAAGATCGCGCGCGCCATGCTCGGCGCGCAGATCGCAGTCCAGGATTTCCTTGATGTTCTGCCCGATGTTCAGCGGGTCGAGCACCTGCAGGTTTGGAAAGCCGTCAAGAAACAGGATGCGGTCGACGAACTTGTCGGCGTGGACCATCTCCTCGATGGATTCTTTGCGCCACTTCTTGGCCAGATCCTTGTAGCCCCAGTTGTCCAGCATCCGGTAATGCAGCCAGTACTGGTTGATCGCCGTCAGTTCGCTGCGCAGGCCCTTGTTGAGATATTCAATGACTTTGGCGTCGCCCTTCATGGGTCCTGCTCCTGGAAAATGGGAAGTGCGCCTGGCGGCTCCATCACCGGCAAACCGGAGAAGCTAGCTTGGCATGGTTCTAATGTGAACGCGGTTCGGCGGAGGCGCAAGCGCCAACACGGCAGACCAGATCAAAAGGTCATACAAGGGGATACCAAGCGCGACGAAGTCAGCCGTGCGCGTGCTTGACCGGGCAGCACTTGCAGGCCGCCGGGCACGCCGCCGGGGCATCTTCGTTCGCCACCGTGGCGCCGGCGCCGAGCAGCGCTTCGTCCATGATCCGGCGGATGGTGCGGGCGCAACGGCCGCATTGCGCGCTGCAGCCCAGACAGCCATACACCTGCCCCGCCGTGCGCGGCTTCTCCTTACCGTCGGCGAGCGTCGAACGCACATCGTGGTCGGTCAGCACGTTGCAGGAACAGACAATCATGGCACTGGAGGGCCTTGTTGGTCGGATCGGCGACCATCGTTACAAGGCTCCGAAACGAAGCGCAAAGCAAAAATGCTGTTTGAAACGCTTCTAAACTATGACCTGCAATGCAACGTGCAATGAATACGCTACTAATTTTAGCAAAATCGCTTGTTTGAAAGCAAAATATCTGGCCTACGGCATGCGATACACTTCATCAGACAAGCAAATTTGATTTTTTATCAGGTTCCGACAGGCCATAAGGCCAATGAGAGCTTGCCGATACACGTAACTTCAGACAAGCTGCAACAAAATAGCGACAGCCATTCCGCCGGCGCCAGAACGGTTGTTAGAACAGGCTGGTTCGGCCCAATGGAAAATATGTCGCGTATCGCAGGGAGCCGCCATGAAGCCCGCCGCCATGAAGCTAGCCCTCGCCGTCGTGACCACACTGCTTTCCGGCGCGCCGGCCCGCGCGGCCGATGAATATCCGGCGCGGCCGATCACGCTTATCGTGCCGTTCGCAGCCGGCGGCAGTTCCGACGTCATCGCCCGGGTGGTCGCCGAACAAGTGAGCCAGGTGCTCAAGCAGCCGATCCTGATCGAGAACCTGCCGGGGGCTGGCGGATCGCTGGCGCTGGCCCGCGCGGCGCGGGCCACGCCGGACGGCTACACCATCGCGATCGGCAATACCGGCACCAACGCCGCCGCCTATACGATCTATCCGGATCTCAAATATACGCCCGAGGCGTTCGCGCCGATCGCGATGGTGGCCAAGACTTCCGCGATCCTGGCCGTCAAGAAGGGCCACCAGGCCAAGACGCTGGCCGAGTTCGTCGACTATGCGAAAAACAATCCGGGCCGTGCAACGCTCGGCCATGCCGGCATCGGCTCATCGAACTTCATCGTCTGCAAGACCTTCATCCAGGCCGCCGCCGTTGACGTGACGCTGGTGAGCTATCGCGGCGCAGCTCCGGCGTTAAACGACCTGATGGGCGGACAGATCGACGGCGTCTGCGATGCCGCCGCATCGATTTCCCAAGCGGTCGAATCCGGTCAGGTCAAAGGGCTGGCGGTCGCGGCTCCGGCGCGGCTCGCCAACCTGCCCAATCTGCCGACGGCGGCCGAAGCCGGACTGCCGGCCTTCCAGGCCCAGGGCTGGAACGCGCTGTTCGCCCCGAAGGGCACGCCCGAGCCGATCATCGCCAAGCTAAATGCCGCGACGCGTACCGCGCTCGCCGGCGACAAATTGCAAAAGCGATTGGTCGATCTCGGTGCGACGGTGCCGAGCGCGGACGAAATGTCGCCGGAACACACCCGTCAGATCGTGGCCGCCGACATCGAGAAGCTGCGCAAGCTGCTCGACGGCGTGAAGCCATCGGCCAACTAAGACGACATTCGCTATCGTGCGTGGGTTTACGCCGCCGCCGCGCGGCCGAGCGCGTCGATGATGCCGTCGACAACTTCCTCGACGAGCGCCTGATCGTCACCTTCGGCCATCACTCGGATCACCGGCTCGGTGCCGGACGGGCGGATCACCAGACGGCCATGGCCATTCAGGCGTTCTTCGCCGTCCTTGATGGCGGTGCGGACTTTGCCGTTTTCGAGCGGCTTGCCGCTTTTGTAGCGCACGTTCTTGAGCACCTGCGGCAGCGGCTCAAAACGGCCGCAGACCTGCGACACCGGCTTGTCCTGCGTCTTCACCACCGCCAGCACCTGCAGCGCTGCGACGAAACCGTCGCCGGTCGTGGTGTAGTCCGAGAGGATGATGTGGCCGGACTGTTCGCCGCCAAGATTATAGCCGTGTTCGCGCATGTATTCGAGAACATAACGATCGCCGACCGGCGTGCGGTGCATCGACAGACCGAGACTCTGTAGATGCCGCTCCAGCGCGAGGTTCGACATCACGGTGGCGACAAGACCCGGCTTCGTCAGTTGGCCGCTGGCCTGCCAGCTTTCGGCGATCACCGCGAGCAACTGGTCGCCGTCGACGACGCGGCCGCGCTCATCGACGATCAGCACGCGGTCGGCGTCGCCATCGAGCGCGATGCCGATATCGGCGCGCATCTCGCGCACCTTGGCGGCCAGCGCTTGCGGCGACGTCGAGCCGCATTCGTGGTTGATGTTGTAGCCATCCGGATCGACGCCGAGCGAAATCACCTCGGCGCCCAATTCCCACAGCGCCTCGGGCGCGACCTTGTAGGCGGCGCCATGCGCGCAATCGATGACGATGCGCATATTCTCAAGCGACAGATTTTTCGGCAGCGTGCGCTTGGCGAATTCGATGTAGCGATCCTGCACGCCGTCGATGCGCTTGGCGCGGCCGAGATCGGCGGACTTGGCGAGACGGCTGCTCAGATCCGCGTCGAGCAGCTTTTCGATTTCCTTCTCGATATCGTCGGACAGCTTGTAGCCATCCGGCCCGAACAGCTTGATGCCGTTGTCGTCATACGGATTGTGCGAGGCCGAGATCATCACGCCGAGATCGGCGCGCATCGAACGCGTCAGCATCGCGACCGCCGGAGTTGGGATCGGGCCGGTGAGCAGAACGTCCATGCCGACCGATGAGAAACCGGCAACCAGCGCCGTCTCGATCATGTAGCCGGATAGCCGGGTGTCCTTGCCGATCAGCACGCGATGGCGGTGGTCGCCGCGCGTGAACATCAGTCCGGCGGCCTGTCCGACCTTGAGGGCCAGTTCGGGCGTGATCGCGACATTGGCCCGGCCGCGGATGCCGTCGGTGCCGAAATATTTGCGAACCATACCAAACCCCACACGTCCCAACTTACGCCGCACCGCCTGACACGCGAGATACTACTGCATGTCCGACGACGCCGACATCGGCCCCATAAGGCGATGCGTCACATAACACAACCCGGAACCGTCCCTGGCGTGCCGGCCAGGAGACAGCTCTAGGATGATTGTGGGCCTAAATGCTTCAAAAAATGTGAGGAACCGTTACAGACGACCGGCGGGGATGCGCCACGATGTCGCTGATTAGGGCAGAAAATGGTAGGTTTTCCGGATCCGGAGACACTACCAATTCATTGATATAATTAGTCTTTATGCTTTTCTTGTTTGGATTTAGCCGGCTGCGCCACGCTGACCGGGTCGGAGCCCGGAAAGCTCTCCTCCAGCGCCTCGTCGAGCTTCTTGTCGAGCTTGGTCTGCTCGGAATCCGCCTTTTTCGGAAGATCCTGGTCGGGACGACGGTCGGCGGAGCCGCCGCGATCGGTCTGCGGCATCAGATCCTTATGAAGCGGATTGCTCATGTTGTTTCCTGGCGGTCAGAGGGTGTTGCCAGACAACGCCGGAATTCCGCCCGAGTTCCATGGCCGCTAGGCCAGCGTTAGGCCAGGGTGCCGACCACAATGACATGCAGCCGGCGCGGGCCGTGGGCGCCGAGGATCAGGGTCTGCTCGATGTCGGCGGACCGCGACGGACCGGTGATGAGGTTCACGGTGCGCGGCATCACCCCATTGCCATAGATACCGCGCAGGCGCTGCCACAGCGTCTCGTAATCGCCGGCGACATCGTTGGCGTCGAGCACGACGACGTGTGTATCCGGCAGGAAATTCAGCGTGGTCGGATTGCCGGGTCCGGACAACAGCATCAGCGTCCCTGACTCGGCCGCCGCCCCGAACGCATGCGACACCGCGACGAGATCGCTGCCGTCGGACGGGCCGGTCGCGACCTCGAGCGTGCGTTCGTCCTCAAAGCCGCACGCAACCAGACGCGGATCGTCGCCGCGACGAATTTTCATCGGCAGATTATGCTGGCGCAGCAGCGCCGCGACTTCGCGCGGCACATCGGCCGCGTTCGTTACCTGCGTGGAGGTGCCGGCCGCCGCCGCGACCATTTTCCGAAACAGTTCGAGGCGCTGCTTCGGCGGCAATTGCCCACGCGCCGGAATCAAGCCGACAGGATGCTGCGCGATACGCGCAGTGACGGCCTGTTGACGCTCGGGCTCGCGGCCGTTGACGCCGAGCGAACGGCGGATCGACGCAAACATCGTGTCGCGGGTGCTCATGCCCCGCCCCGCTTCTTCCATTGCGCCTGAAAGGTGCTGCCCTGCGGTGCCGGGAAATCGCGATGTTTTGTCCAGCCGCCGGCCAGCGGCAGCCATGCAAACCGTCCGCGTCCACCAAACATCGAAAGCACCCGCGCCGCCACCGACGTCGCCCATCCATACAGCTTCGGCCGCCGTGCGAAGAACGCCCAGAACGAAAGCCCCGTGCGCACTGTCGCGGGCGACAGATGCCGCTCGAATTCACGCTCGCGCCAATGCCGCAGCAGCTTGGGCAGCGGAATGCGCACCGGGCAGACTTCCTCGCAGCGCCCGCACAGCGTCGACGCGTTCGGCAGATGCTTGGCGTTCTCGATGCCGACGATGGCCGGCGTCAGCACCGAGCCCATCGGTCCCGGATAGGTCCAGCCATAGGCATGACCGCCGACCGAGTTATAGACCGGGCAATGATTCATGCAGGCGCCGCAGCGGATGCAGCGCAGCATCTCGCGAAATTCATTGCCCAGCATGTTGGCGCGGCCATTGTCGAGAATGACGACGTGATATTCCGACGGGCCGTCGAGATCGTCCGGCCGGCGCGGCCCGGTCGAGAACGTCGTGTAGACCGACATGTCCTGGCCGGTCGCCGAGCGCGCCAGCACGCGCAGCAATTGCGACACGTCTTCCAGTGTCGGCACCAGCTTCTCGATGGTGGCGAGCACGATATGGACGCGCGGCAGCGTCTGCGTCAGGTCGCCATTGCCTTCATTGGTCACGATAATCGACGTGCCGGTTTCCGCGACCAGGAAATTGGCGCCGGTGATGCCGACATCGGCGGCGAGAAACCGTTCGCGCAGCACGCCGCGCGCCTCGGCGAGCAAGGTGGTCGGCTCGTCAAGATTACGATCTATCGGCAGATGCGTATGCACGCGACGAAAGTCCGCCTCGACCTGCGCCTTACTGACATGAATGGCAGGCGCGATGATGTGCGACGGCGCCTCGCCGCGAATCTGGATGATGTATTCACCCAGATCCGTCTCGACCGGCACGATGCCGTTGGCTTCCAGAAAATCGTTGAGGCCGATTTCCTCCGACACCATGGACTTGCCCTTGGTGACGGTGCGCGCATTGGCGGTGCGGCAGATGCTCAGCACGAGATCGCGGGCCTGCGCGGCATCGAGCGCATAATGCACATGGCCGCCCTGCGCCAGGATGCGCGCCTCGTAGGCTTCCATATAGAGATCGAGATGCGCCAGCGTGTGGTTCTTGATGTCGCGCGCGATGTCGCGCAACGCGTCGAACTCGGGCAGCGCCTCGGCGGCGATGCGGCGGCGGTCGACGAAGCCGAGGCCTTCGCGCAGCACGGCTTGCAGGCCGACATCGGCGAGCGCATGCGTGACATTGGCCGGAAAGGCCGGCGAGGTCAGCGTGCTCATGCCGGGACCTTCGCGCGGGTTTCGGGCTCCGGCTCGCCGATCGCCGGACCGTCCGCCATGCCGGCCAGCACTTCGGCCACATGACGCACTTTCATGGCGCGGCCCTGGCGTTGCAGCTTGCCGGCCATGTTCATCAGGCAACCAAGATCGCCGGCCAGCAGCGTGCCGGCACCGGCCGCCACGATGTGATCGGTCTTCTTGCCCACAATGGTGTCGGAGATTTCCGGATACTTGACGCAGAACGTGCCGCCGAAGCCGCAGCATACTTCGGCGTCGCGCAACTCGGTCAGCGTCAAACCCTGGACGCCCTTGAGCAGGATGCGCGGCTGCCCCTTGATGCCGAGCTCGCGCAGGCCCGCGCAGGAGTCGTGATAGGTGACGCTGCCGTCGAACCGCGCATGAACGTCGCGCACACGCAGCACGTCGACCAGGAACGACACCAGTTCATAGGTCTTGGCGCAGAACGCCTCGACGCGCGCGCGCCACGCTTCGTCGCCGGCGAACAGTTCCGGGTAATGCGTCTTCAGCATGCCGGCGCAGGAGCCGGACGGCGCCACGACATAATCATAGGGCGCGAAGGCCTCGATCACCTGCTCGGCGATGGCCCGCGTGGTGGTGCGGTCGCCCGAATTATACGCCGGCTGGCCGCAGCAGCTTTGCGCCGGCACCTCGACCGTGCAGCCGGCATCCTCCAGCAGCTTCACGGCCGCGAAGCCGACCGACGGGCGGATCAGATCGACCAGGCAGGTGACGAACAGCCCGACGCGCTTGCCCGGCTCGGCCATGGGTTCCTCGGCAGCGTTTGAAAGAGCCGGGAGACTGGCGGAAAGGCTGCGAACGCGCAAGGCGGGCGGTTGGTGGGCGGGAGGGATGTGAATGAGTGGGGCGCAAACTCAGGGCCGCAGGGCTGTAGGGCGGATAGCGCAGCGTATTCCGCCAAATTATCATTGGCCGGCGCAATACGCTTCGCTATTGCGCCCTACGCGCTAAGACACGCGAGGCCCTGACCGAAAGGTTGGGGCTTCTGCGTTCAAGTTGATGTGGTGGCAGGGGCCGATTCGAACTGGCGTATTCCTGGCGCGTAAGGAAGTTATGGCGCTTTAATCGTGAAGGGTTGTTCGGTGCGAACTTTTCCAGCCCCGAATTTATCGTGGATATCGTAAGCTAGAACGTAGTTTCCGGGTTTGATGCCATCAAGTGATATCGAGAGGCTGAGGAATAACTCTCGGTTTCGATAATGTGTAGTAAATTCGATGTTTTGGAATGCACGTTGACCGCCAAGAGCCTTGCCGTCCGTGGTCAGAATCTCAAAATCGGTTGTGACGCCGAACTTAAAGGTTCCTGGGCTAGTCTCTTCCCATTTATAACCGATGGGCTCGACATACGAGAGCAGATTTTCGCCCGCCGCGAATGCGTTGGAAGCCCTTTTTTCATAGCCGCCGTAGGCATTAGTTTTTTGGCTAACGAACATAACGTTGCGAGCTGTAAGCGGTAGTCGCTTCCATACGTCGATGACGGCGTTTTCTGCGTCGCCGAGCGTAGTCAGTGTCGCAGCAGTTTGCCCGTCCGCGGGTTTAGCAACCGAGGCCTTTCCGCTTTGGGAAAAGAAATGATTTTCTGCTGTATGACCGTAGGGTGCACCTAAGGTGAAAAACCCACATGAAACAACAAGAGGCGAAACAACAAGAGCGATTAGGCGGTTCATAAATGGCGCTTCCCAATGCTACTGAATAGCTTTCACACTATTCATGATACTATCGATTTCAGAAGAGTGCTTCTCTCGCTCTTTGTCGGAAGCCCACAATGTCAAGAGTATCACTCGGTTTTTCCCGCCAGGAAGCAAAACAAAATCCACCCGTGTGGGTCCATTAGGGTCTTTCGTATCGAAGCGATAAACAATGCCATCGAGTCCGCCTAAGGCCATCACGGTCTCGGTCGGCTTTACGGAACCGTCGATGTCGTTCTCTTTCATCCACTTCTGATTATTCTTCAGCAGCGTTTCGACCTTATTTTTGGTCGTATATTCCACCGAAAAGAAGATGTCCTTGTCGGGTGACACGGCGGAATAGCCAGAGTTGAACTCTTCGAATTTCCAGGCGTCCGGGACCGTTATAAGAGCAGCTGGATCGTTAGGGGGAACCGCGATGTTTCGAGCGTTCGCGACGCCCGCTAGAAGCGCGCAACACGTTGTCAGCATAAGTAATTTTTTCATCAACCACCTCAAAATGGGCTTGGACTAGACATAGAAACACCGCTGCCGTCAAGCGGACGCAACATTTCTCAAGCTCAGGAAACCCAAGGCTTTGGTAAGCGAGTTTCTTCTACGATGCTCGTAATACGAGATGTCGGTTGAGTGATTGCACCCGCTTCCGCTTTTGGATCGATTCTGGTGAAAAGTCGCAAGTTCAGGGTCGTTGGCATTCTGCCAGAATACTATGGACATCTTTGGCCAAATCTAATCATGGCTTTAGAAATTGCCTTGTTGACTCGGATGCAGCCGATAGGGTCCCCCCACGTCCGTTTCTGAAAGAAAGCGGACTTCGCTGAGGTCCCTTCCGACGCCGAAGCAACAGCATTCCCATAAAATAGAACGATAAATTTATATGGGAACGACGGCTGGTCGGCTAACCCCATCCCGGACGCTGGTGGGGTACTTTAGTTGAACGCTCTTATTGCCTTTTCGATCAAGCAACGCGTGCTGGTGATTGCTCTTTTCGTCATGACGTTTGTCGGCGGGCTGTTTACTTTTGAGCAGTTGAATATCGAGGCCTATCCCGATCCCACGCCGCCGATGGTGGACGCAATTACGCAAAGTCCCGGCCTGTCGGCCAAGGAGATCGAGCGTTACATAACAATCCCGATTGAAACGCAGACCTCGGCGCTTCGTAACCTGAACTCGGTTCGCACGATTTCTCTTTACGGGCTTTCCGACGTGAAGCTCCAATTCACGTTCGACTACAGCTACGAAGAAGCCTTGCAACAAGCCCTCAACGGCTTGTCGCAGCTGCCCCCGCTCTTGAACGGCGCCCAGCCGCAAATATCACCGGCCAGTCCCATTGGCGAAATCTACAGGTACAGGCTGGTCGGACCGCCGAGCATGACTGTCCTGGAACTCAAGACACTTCAGGACTGGGTTCTCCAGCGCCGGTTCCGCTCTGTTCCTGGGGTTGTCGATGTCACGGGCTGGGCCCAGCTCCATGCGCTCTACAAACGACTGATGGCAGCAGGAAAGCCCCACAAACTTGCCCTCGTGGCCTGCGCCAGGAAGCTGCTAATCTTTGTCAACACCGTCGTCGCCCGAGGCGCCCCATGGATCGGCAAAACCGCCCAGATCTAATGGTTACTCAGGGTGACGGATTGGAGGCAGAGCCAATCCGCCGCTCCCGAGAAACCGGGTCCCTCAAGGCTTGCGACGGATTTGTGCAGGCCGCCTCAATGCACGGCACCCCGGCATGCGCACTTCACCTGATACCAGATATGCTCGTGTTGCATTGCACTGTCACAAGAATCTGCCATACTTCTGGGGTGGGCGATCCGCAGATGGTGGCGAATCGATGAGGCGTAAGGCGAATCCGAGACTTGTGGATCGTCGGTCCCGGACGCCCCTTTGCCTGACTGAACCAAACTCCAGTCTTCAACAGCTTGCGACCGGGTGGCCTCCTTGGGCCCCGCCGGCGCGGGCTACTTCCGCGTGGACCCAACCGAAGGAGTCTGCTCTTGAGTAAGCACGTCAGCAAGAAGCGCCGTCGTAACTCGCGTTTATCGGCCACGGCCCAGATCATCGCGTTCAAGGGGCCGAAATTCGAAAAGGAACGTGCTCTCCCACCGATCAAAGCCCTTACCGCGACGCAAGCCGACTATCTCGACGCGCTGCGCAGCAGCCCGCAGACCATCGTCCTCGGGCCGGCCGGCACCGGCAAGACCTGGATCGCCGCCACTTATGCCGCCGACCTTCTGCGCAAGCGGCTGATCTCCAAGATCATCCTCACCCGCCCCAATGTCCCATGCGGACGCTCCCTCGGCTTCTTCCCGGGCTCGATGGAGGACAAGTTCGCGCCATGGGCGGCGCCGATCATCGAAGCCATCAAGGACCGGATCGGCACGGCCGCCTACGAGATCGCCCTGAAGAACGGCGACATCGAAATGGTGCCGTTCGAAGTGATGCGCGGCCGGTCCTGGAAGGAAGCCTTCGTGCTGCTCGATGAGGCCCAGAACACCACGCCGGCCGAGATCAAGACGTTCCTGACCCGAATCGGCGAAGACTGCACCGTGGTGATCAACGGCGACGTCAACCAGTCCGACCTGACGGCCGACTCCGGTCTGCGCACCGTGCTGCAGTTGATCCGCACCAAGGAGCTGCCGGTGCCGGTGATCGAATTCACTCAGGCCGACATCGTTCGTTCAGGTGTCTGCGCGATGTGGGTGCGCGCCTTCGACGAAGCGAAGATGTAGACGCCCCGAATATCGAGACGCGGCCGGCCGCCTGAGTCCAGGCGCCGGCCGTTTTTTACGGTCCGATATTATTGAGTGGACCTTCGCGGCTTTGACGATCTTGGCGCGCCAGATTGATCGCCGTCAGTTCGGCTTCAGACCGCTCGGCAGTTTGGCCATCTCGCGCTTGACCGCGGTCATTTCCTCTTCGACCGTGGCCAGCCGTCCGGTCAGTTCGAGATAGCGCTTGGTCTGGATGCCGGTCGCGCCCCAATCGCCGGTCGAGCGCTGTTCCTCGGGCACCATGGCCATGTCGCCGATCATCTGCTCGATCGAGGCCTGCAACTGGTCGGCCTCGGTCTCCAGATCGACCAGCAATGCTGCCAGCTTGGGATAATCATCGGCCATTTTGTGTTCCACTGTTCTCATTGCTGTCTTGCCCTAGCACGCCATCTCGCGTTCCGGGAGGTGGCGGAACGACCAAAGCCGTGCCAGAAGGCATGACCCTGATGCCGGAGCCCGCCATGCCGCTCAATTCGTTGTCGCCGCTGCCTGCCCTGGTGTCCGCCCTCGCCGGCTTCGTGCTGCTGGCCGCGCCCGCGCAGGCGCAAACCTATCCGAACAAGCCGGTGCACATCGTGGTGCCGTCCGCGGCCGGCGGCGGCACCGACATCGTCACCCGCGTGCTGGCGCAGCAATTGTCGATTTCGATGGGCCAGCAATTCGTCGTCGAGAACCGGCCGGGCGCCGGCCAGATGATCGGCATCGAAGCGGTCGCCCGCGCCGCGCCGGACGGCTACACGCTGCTGATGGCGGCCAGCACACTGGCCATCAATCCGGTGATGTTCAAGAAAGTCACCTATGACGCCGCGAAGGACTTCGCGCCGGTCACCCAGGTCGCGGCGCTGCCGAACGTGCTGGTGGTGCATCCGTCGGTGCCGGCCAAGACCGTCGCGGAATTCATCGCGCTGGCGAAGTCCAAGCCGGACCAGATCGCCTACGCGTCGGCCGGCGTCGGCACCTCGCCGCATATGGGCATGGAGCTGTTCAAGAGCATGGCCGGCGTCAATGTGCGCCACATCCCGTATCGCGGCACCGCGCCGGCCGTGAATGACCTGATCGGCGGCCAGGTGTCGGCCATGATGGCGAATGTGCTGACCGCGAAACCGCAGATTGACGGCGGGCAATTGCGTGCGCTCGGCGTGTCGGGAGCCAAGCGCAGCGCCGGACTGCCGAACGTGCCGACCATCGCCGAGGCCGGTGTGCCGGGCTATTCGGCATTGCAGTGGTATGGCCTGCTGGCGCCGGCCGGCACGCCGAACGACATCGTCGTGAAATTGCAGGCCGCGGTCGCCAAGGCGCTGGAACAGGCCGACGTGAAAGAACGCCTCGCAGCCGATGGCGCCGAAGGCGTCGGCTCGACGCCGGCCGAATTCGCCGCGCTGATCAAGGAAGAGCTCGAGAAGTGGGCGAAGGTGGCGAAGGCCGCGAACATCGAGCCGCAGTAGTTTCTCTTCTTTACCCTCCCCCTTGCGGGGAGAGTGGACGCGCGTGAAACGCGCGGCCGGGGGGGGTTATGTCTTCGCCAAATGACCTGTGCCCCCACCCCGCTCGCCTCGCTGTCGCTCAGCGAGCGACCCTCCCCGCAAGGGGGAGGGTTAGGAAGGGAAGCGTGGTAAGAAAGCCCTACTCTTCCTTATACCCCAACGCCTGCTCGTTGCCCTTGGCGCCGTAATACTTGAACGGCAGGAATTTACCCGACATCGAGATCTTGACGCGGTCGCCCTTCGGGTCCGGCAGGCGCACCATCTCCATGTCGAAGTCGATCGCCGACATGATGCCGTCGCCGAACTCTTCCTCGATCAGCACCTTCCAGGCCGGACCGTTGATCAAAACGAGTTCGTAGAACCGGTAGATCAGCGGATCGGTCGGCGGCATGACGGCGCCGGCACCGCGCATCGGCACTTCGTTGAGCATCGCCTGCTCGGTCTTCGACAGGCCAAACAGCTTGGCGGCCGCCGCAGCCTGCGGCTTGGTTAGCTTATGCTGGCCGAGCAGCGCGCCGGTGACCAGCACCGGCGACATGCCGCCGATCTGCTCGCAGATATAGCTCCACTTCCATTCCTTCTCGCGCTTGATGTCGAGAATCTTTTCGGTCAGTTCGCTGCGCTTCATGTTGGGCTCCTTGGATCTATTCGGCGGCGAGTGAGGGACTTGCATGCGGATCGAGCGCGGTGCTGGGCCGCACCAGCGGCACGTTGCGGCGGTCGAAGCCGTTGGTCTTCATTTCCTCGGCGAAGCTTTTCGAGCGCGTGACCAGGAAATCGATGATGTGATTGCGCGTGCCGTAATACAGCGGGTGACGATGGAAATCGATGCGCTTGCGGTCTTTCGGCAGCGGGTTCTCGACCATCTCGGCCATCACGGCTTCCGGACCGTTGGTCATCAACACCACCCGGTCGGCCAGATAAATTGCCTCGTCGACATCGTGCGTGATCATGAATACCGTTTGACCCGTCGTCAGGCAGATGCGCCGCACCTCGTCCTGCAGCGTGCCGCGCGTCAAAGCGTCGAGCGCCGAGAACGGTTCGTCCATCAGCAGGATCTTGGGCTCGATGGATAGAGCGCGGGCAATGCCGACGCGTTGCTTCATGCCGCCGGACAATTCCGCCGGCCGCTTGTGCTCGGCGCCCGTGAGGCCGACCAGATCGATGAATTTTTTCGCTTGCGCCTCGACCTTGGCCTTGTCCCAGTTGCGCCATTTCGACGACACCGCATAGGCGACGTTGCCGAGCACGGTGCGCCACGGCAGCAGCGCGTGACTCTGGAAGATCACCGCGCGATCGAGGCTCGGGCCTTCGATGGCCTGATTGTCGACGATGACGACGCCGTCCGACGGCGTGTCGAGCCCGGCCAGGATATTCAGCACCGTGGTCTTGCCGCAGCCCGAATGGCCGATGATGCAGGTGAAGTCGCCACGCTGCATCGACAGCCACAGGTCGGAGAACACCGTCGTGGTGCCGCCCGGCGTCTTGAAGCGCTTGGTGATGCCTTCGATGGAAATGAATTTCTCGGTCATCATCGCCCTACTCCGGAAACGTGACCATGCGCGTCAGGCGCGCCAGCACCTGATCGAGCAGCATGCCGACGAGGCCGATCAACAGGATCGCGATGATCACATTGACGATGGACAGGTTGTTCCATTCGTTCCACACGAAGTAGCCGATGCCGGTGCCGCCGACCAACATCTCGGCCGCGACGATTACCAGCCAGGCGATGCCGATCGAAATCCGCATGCCGGTCAGGATGGTCGGAGCTGCAGCGGGCAGGATCACCGTATAGGCGCGGCGGAAGGCGCCGACTTCCAGCGTGCGTGCGACGTTCAGCCATTCCTTGCGCACTGCGGCGACGCCGAACGCGGTGTTGATCAGCATCGGCCATAGCGAACAGATGAAAATGACGAAGATTGCCGACAGGCCGGAATCCTTGATGGTGTAGAGAGCCAGCGGCATCCAGGCGAGCGGCGAGATCGGTTTGAGTACCTGGATGAATGGATCGAGGGCGCGGCTCATCAGCGGCGACATGCCGATCAGGAATCCGAGCGGCACCGCGACCAGCACGGCCAGCAGATAACCGAGCCCGACGCGCGCAATCGAATAGCCAAGCTGAATGCCGAGACCCTTGTCGTTCGGACCGTTGTCGTAGAACGGCCGCTTCAGGTGCTCCCAAAGTTTTATGCCGACATCGACAGGGCCCGGCATCGCCGATTTGCCCTGCGTCGCCGTCAGGCCCATCAGCTTGGCGTATTCCGGACTCATCTGCTGCGTCACGCCAGTGCCGCGCGTCGCCAGATGCCAGGCGCCGAGAAACAGCGCCAGCACCAGGATCGACAACAGGCCGGCGCGCAGGCCGAGCGGGATGTTCATGGGTTCTCTCTTCTCCCTCCCCCGCTTGCGGGGGAGGGTCGGGGTGGGGGCAGCGGGTTGCGATAATGAGCCCCCACCCGGCTCACTTCGTTCGCCGACCTCCCCGCAAGCGGGAGAGGTAAACTAAGGGTCTCAGGTGACGGTCGTTGCGTTGTGCTTGTTCTCACGTCCGCTTGATGGCGAAGCTGTTGACGTAGTCCGCCGGCTTTTCCGGATCGAAAGTCTTGCCCATCACCACGATGGATTTGGTCGTGGTCGTCGGCGGCGTCAGCCCGACTTCCTTCATCAGCTTGGCGGTGTCGGTCGCCAGATACACCTGCTGCGCGACCGCCTTGTAATCGACCTCGCCCTTGATCTGACCCCAGCGCTTCATCTGCGTCATGATCCAGATCGCGAAGGATTCCCACGGGAACGGATCGAAATCGACGCGCTTGGCGTCCGTCAACACATTGCCAAGGCCGTCGGCGTAAGTGCCGGTCAGGATCTGTTCGAGCACGATCTCCGGCTGGTTGATGTAATTCGCCGGCGCGATCGCGGCCGCGATCTGCTTGCGGTTCTCGGGCTTGGCCGCGAACGCGGTGGCGTCGATGATGGATTTCAACAGCGCTGCATAGGTGTTCGGCGTCTGGGTGATGAACTCCTTCGAGGCCGCGAAGGCGCAGCACGGATGGCCGTCCCACATTTCCTTGGACAGCATGTGGATGAAGCCGACGCCGTCATACACCGCGCGCTGGTTCATCGGATCGGGACCGAGGAAGCCGTCGATATTGTCGGCGCGCAGGTTGGCGACCATTTCCGGCGGCGGCACCGCGCGGATCTGCACGTCCTGATCCGGATCGAGACCGTGCTCGGCCAGATAATAACGCAGCAGATAATTGTGCATCGAGAAGTCGAACGGCACCGCGAACTTGAAGCCCTTCCACGACTTCGGATCGCGCTTGTCCTTGTGCTTCATCGCGAGCGTGATCGCCTGGCCGTTGATGTTCTCGATCGCCGGCACCGTATAGGGGATCGGATTGGAACCGACGCCCAACGAAATTGCCAGCGGCATCGGCGACAGCATATGGGCCGCGTCGTATTCCTTGTTGATGGTCTTGTCGCGGATCACCGCCCAGCCGGCGGTCTTGATCACGTCAACGTTCAGGCCGTGCTTCTCATAGAAGCCCATCGGCTTCGCCATGATGATCGGCGTCGCGCAGGTGATCGGGATGAAGCCGACCTTGAGGTCCTTCTTCTCGATCGGCCCGCCTTGCGCAAACACTTCCGTTGCGGTCTTCAGCGGAAAGAACTGCGACAGCGCGGCGAGCGCCGTGGACGCGCCGACCGATTTCAGGAAGGCGCGGCGCGCCACATCCTGCGGAAAGATCTGGCGCATCACGGCGGACGCGACCACGCCCTCATAGCGCTTCTCTTCATTCTCGACCGGCACGCATTGCATCTGCGTTCCGGCGTCGCGGTCATGATCGGTCTGGCTGATATGCCGCCCGCAGGCGCAGCCGGCGCGGTTCAGCGAACGTTTGTCGTCGAACGGATTGTCGAAGGTGGACATCGAAGCTCTCCTCAGCCGGCTGTTGCAAAACCGTAATCAGCAACAAGCATGCCAGGGGCAGCGAAAATCATGTCGCAGGAGCGCTGCGCACCGGATGGCCCTGTTCTTGCTGATTTACAGGCCTTAGAGACGCCGGTGAGTGCTACGAGATTTCGTGAATGACGAAACTTCGTCGCAAAACCAGCGAGATTCCGTAGCCCGCAAGCCGTTCGGACCCGACCATGGACAATCCGCCCGCCGACAACTTTGATGAGATTCTGGGCAGCAGCCGCTTCGGTCAGCTTATTTTGAGCGCAGCCGGCGAAGGCATCTATGGCGTGAACGCCGACGGCAAGACGATCTTCGTCAATCCAGCGGCCGAACGCATGCTCGGCTGGACCTCGGCCGAACTGGTTGGTCACGACATGCACCGCATCGTGCACCACACCCATCAGGACGGCTCACCCTACCCGGACGAGCACTGCCCGATCTATGCGGCGTTCCGCGACGGCGCGGTGCATCAGGTCGACAATGAAGTGTTCTGGCGGCGCGACGGGACGTCCTTTTGCGTCGACTACACCTCGACGCCGATTCGCGACCGCGGCGCGCTGGTCGGCGCCGTCATCGTGTTTCGCGACATTACCCAGCGCCGCGAGGCCGACGAAAAGCTGCGCGCCGCCCATGACGAAGTCGAGCGGCTGCGGCAGAAACTGGAATTGGAGAACGCGTATCTCCAGGAAGAGATCCGCATCGAGGGCCATCATTACGGCCTGATCGGGCGCAGCGCCGCGATCCAGAACATCCTGCGGCAGATCGAACTGGTGGCGCCGACCGACGCCAGCGTCCTCATCGCGGGCGAATCCGGCACCGGCAAGGAACTGATTGCGCGTGCCATCCATGCGGCCAGCGCGCGCAGCGACCGGCCGCTGATCCGGGTCAATGGCGCCTCGGTGCCGCGCGAACTGTTCGAGAGCGAATTCTTCGGCCATGCGCAGGGTGCGTTTGCAGGCGCTTTGCGCGACCGGGTCGGACGTTTTGAACTGGCCGATGGCGGCACGCTGTTCATCGACGAGGTCGGCGAGATCCCAATCGAGCTGCAAGGCAAGCTGCTGCGCGTGCTGCAAGAGGGCCAGTTCGAACGCGTCGGTGAAGAGCAAACCCGTGTGGTCGATGTGCGGGTGATCGCGGCCACCAACCGCGACCTGAAGCAGGAAGTGAAGCGCGGCCGGTTCCGGGCGGACCTGTATTTCCGGCTCAACGTGTTTCCGATCGAACAGCTGCCGTTGCGCGAGCGGCGCGATGACATTGCGCTGCTGGCGGCGCACTTCGTCGGCGTCGAAAGCCGCAAGCTCAAACGTACCGATCTCAGGCTGACCGAAGGCGACGTGCGCCGCCTCACCCATTACGACTGGCCCGGCAACGTCCGCGAGCTGGAAAACGTCATCGAGCGCGGCGCCATATTGGCCAGGCATGGACGGCTGCGCATCGACCTGCCGGACGGCAAGGTTGCGTCCGTTGGATTGGGTACCAGTAAGGCCGGCGGCCCATTCCCGGTACTGACCGACGACGCGCGGCGCGAGCGCGACCGCGCCAATATCGTGGCGGCGCTCGCAGCCAGCGGCGGCAAAGTATTCGGCCACGGCGGCGCCGCGGAGCTGCTGGACGTCAAGCCGACCACGCTGGCGTCAAGGATCAAAGCGTTGGGGATCAGCCTAGGACGGCGGGAGAACGCGCGAGGGGAAAGTAAGCCTCACCACGCGTTCTGACTAAACCCTCCCCCTTGCGGGGAGGGTCGCTGGTCGATGCGAAGCGAGACCAGCGGAGTGGGGTAAATTTACTGCTGCGAAGCGTTGACCCCCACCCCGCTCGCTACGCTCGTGACCCTCCCCGCAAGGGGGAGGGTTAAGAACTACGTCGTCTGCTTCAGCGACGCCCGGACCTCGTCCTCGATCAGCTTCCATATCTCATCGACCAGCCGGACGAATTCCGGCTGACGTTTCATCTCCAGCGTACGTGGGCGCGGCAGATCGACCTTGATCTCCTGGCGGACGGTGCCAGGCCGCGCGCTGAACACCACGACGCGGTCGGACAGGAACACGGCCTCATCGATCTGATGCGTGATCAGCACCACGGTCTTCTTGCTCTCCTGCCAGATCGTCAGCAGCTCGGTTTGCATGATCTCGCGGGTCTGCGCATCCAGCGCCGCGAACGGCTCGTCCAGCAACAGGATTTTCGGATTGACGGCCAGCGCCCGCGCCACGTTGACGCGCTGACGCATGCCGCCGGACAGTTGATGCGGATAATGCTGCTCGAAGCCCTGCAAGCCCGCAAGATTGACGAAGTACTGCGCGGTCTTGTCGGCTTCCGCCTTTGGCGTGCGGGCCAGCGTCAACCCATAGGCGACATTCTCGGCGACGGTCTTCCACGGCAGCAGTGCGTCCTGCTGGAACACCATCGCGCGGTCGCGGCCGGGCCGGGTGACGGCAGCGCCATCGACATAGACCTTGCCGCCGGACGGCTCCAGCAGCCCGTCGATAATGCGCAACAGCGTCGACTTGCCGCTGCCGCTGGCGCCGACGATGGCGACGAACTCGCCCTCCTCGATCGACAGGTTGATGCCGCGCAGCGCCTCGACGCCCGGCTTGCCGGTGCGGTTGAAGGTCTTGTCGATGTTCTCGATGCGTAGTCGGGCGATGCTCATTCCTGCCTCCACGGCGCGAGGCGACGCTGCAAGGCCTCGAAGATCATGCTGCCGATCAGGCCCATCGCGCCAAGCACGATCACATAGCCGAGCACGCGCGCGGTATCGAAGGTCTGGCTCGCCGACATGATGGCGAAGCCGAAGCCGGCAAACGAACCGAAGAATTCCGCGACCACGATGCCGACGAGGGCACGCGCCCACGCGACCCGGATGCCGCTGACGATGAACGGCAGCGCGAACGGGAACGTGACGGTGCTGAAGATCTGCAGCCCGGTCGCATTGAACGACTTCGCCGCCTCGATCAGTTGCCGGTCGGTCGCCCGCAGGCCGGCCTCGGTCGTGACCACCACCGGAAACACCGCGACCAGCAGCACCAGCACGAATTTCGACGCAAAGCCGAGCCCGAGCCAGGCGATGAACAGCGGCGCCAGCGCGATGATCGGCACCGAATTGAGCGCGCTGAGCAGCGGCCCCGCGGTGAGCGACAGCATCTTGCTCGATGCCAGCGAGAGACCGATGGCGATGCCGATCGCCACCGACACGATGAACGAGGTGCCGACCGCCGTCACGGTCGCGATGGCGTTTTCCCACATCGCGCCTTTTTTGACTTCGCCGATCAGCGCGTTGAGCACTTCCAGCGGCGGCACCAGCAGCAGGCGGTTGGTCACGAACGTGGCCACCACCTCCCACAGGATCAGCACCGAAACCAACGACACAGCGAGGCGCACCAGCGCCGCGCTACGCGTATCCTGTTCCAGGAATTCGAAGATCTGCTTACGCAACGACGATGTCCTTGTGTTCAGCGTGATCTGTTCAACCCGGATACTGGGCGCGGGCCTGCTTGCCCCAACCCTTTTCGCCGACGACCTTGCCGTCCTTGAACACGGTCTTGCCGCGCACCAGCGTGCGGACCGGCTTCCCCTTCACCTTGCGGCCCGCATAGGGGCTCCAACCGGTGAGGCTCAGCACGTCCTCGTCCTTGATCTCGTATTCCTTTTCGAGATCGACCAGCACGATATCGGCGTGATAGCCGGGCAGGATCTGGCCCTTCTTCTCGATGCCGAAAATGCGCGCCGGCGCGGTCGAGGTCGCCTCGACGACGCGTTCCAGCGGGATCTTGTTCTCCAAGGCGGCGGTCAGGAACATGCTGAGATAGAACTGCGTCGACGGCGTGCCGGTATGCGCCTTCCAGCCGTCGGTCCAGCCGATTTCCTTTTCCTCGCGGGTGTGCGGCGCGTGGTCGGTCGCCACGATATCGATGGTGCCATCGTTAAGGCCTTCCCATAGGCTCGGCACGTTCTTCTCGGGCACCCAGTAGGACAGCGCGTACGAACCAAGCCGTTGGATCGCCGACCAGTCGCAGCCGAGGAACAGCGCCCACGGGTTGATCTCGCAAGTGACGCGCTGACCTTCGGCCTTGGCGCGGCGGATCAGATCGACGCTGCCGGCGGTCTGGGTGTGCAGGATATGCAGATGGCAGCCGGCGGCCTTCTGCAGACGCAACAGCGTCGCGATCGCGGTCTCCCAGATCACACCGTCATGCGCCGCGTAGGCCTTGGCATAGGCCAGCGCATCGCGCTGCTGGCGTTCCCAGAATTCCTTCTCGATCACGTCCATCAGCGCTTGATCGTGCGGATGCACCATCAGCGGCACATTGACCTTGGCGCAATGCTGCATGATTTCCAGGATCTTACCGTGGTCATGCACGCCGATGCCCGGCATATGCGGATACGACCGGCCGGTGTCGACCACCATGAAGATCTTGAACGCCGCGATGCCCTGTTCGGCCATGCGCGGAATCTCGTCGGCGATCGTCGGCGCCGGATTGAAATTCCAGTCGACCACCGCGTCGCGCTCATAGATCGCAAACTGCTTGTTCAGCAGATCGAAGCTGTTCGGCGGCGGGGTCACGTTCGGCATCGCCACGGACGTGGTGACGCCGCCGGCCGCGCATTGCTGCGTCGAAGTGTAGATCGTGTCCTTGTATTCGAAACCCGGCTCGCTGCCTTCGCGATGGTGCGAATGCATGTCGATGACGCCCGGCAGGATCGCAAGACCCGTTGCGTCGATCACCTCCTTGGCTTCCGGCTCGAGGCCCGGCTCATACAGGCCGGCGATCAGGCCATCCTTGATGCCGATCGAGGTCTTCACGGAGCCGGTTGCGGTAATCAACAGGCCGTTGCGGATCACGCTGTCCATTCACTCATCTCCTGGCAAAAGCAAAACGTTAAGACGTATTGTTACGAAGCGGCGGCCACCGGAATGGCACGCTGGCGGATAGTGTCGAGAACGCTGACGACGTAGTCCCGCGACAGACCGCGGGTGATGAAGACGATGCGCGACTTGCGCTCACCGGCTGGCCATTCGACCAACTCGAATGGCGGATGGAACAGGCGCTGCACCGCCTGTACGACGATTGGCCGATTGCGGCCGATGACCGACATAATGCCTTTCACGCGCAGCACGTCGTCGCCATGCGCCATGATCAGGGCGTCGAGCCACGTCGAGACGTGCTCCCAATGCAGCGGCTCGTCGTATTCCAGGCAGAATGAGCCGATCTGCGCATCGTGGCGGTTCACGTCATGGCGGTGCGTGTGACCGTGATCGTGTCCATGGTCATGACCATGATCGTGGCGCTCGTCCTGGCCATGCGCTTCGAAATTCAGCCAGCGCGCCACGTCTTCGCTCTTGGTGGCCGGATCGTAGATGTCGGCCGCCGCGAGATCGTTCGGCGAGGTGATATTGTCGATCGACGAATAGTGCAGCCGCGCGCCGGGATTGAGCTTGCGCAGCCGCGCCTTCAACTGCTCCAGCGCTTCGCCCGGCAGATCGGTCTTGGTCACCACGATGTCGTCGGCGACCGCCGCCTGCTTAAGCGATTCCGGCTGACGGTCGAGCGTGCGTTCGCCGTTGACGGCGTCTACAGTGGTGACGATCTGCTTCAGCCGGAAGCGGCGCGCCACCGGGAACGTCATTAGCGCCTGGATCACCGGCGCCGGATCGGCCAGCCCGGTGGTCTCGATCACGAGGCGGTCAAACGCCCGGACCTCGCCCTTGGCGCGCTTCACCATCAGTTCGCGCAGCGTATCGACCAGATCGCCGCGAACCGTGCAGCACAGGCAGCCGGTGCTCAGCTCAATGGTATTGTCGTTGCTCGACGCGATGAGGGCGTGATCGATGCCGACTTCGCCGAACTCGTTGACGATCACAGCCGCGTTGGCGAGGTCGTCCGAGCGGAGCCAAGCATTCAGCAGAGTCGTCTTCCCACTGCCGAGAAAACCGGTCAGCATCATGACGGGAATGCGATCGTCCACCATAGCGTCTGACTCCCGCGCCTTACTTGCCGGCCAGGAAGCTGGGATCGTAATAGCGCGACAGTTCGAACGGCTTCGCTGCGGGCGCCGCGACGCCGATCGCCTGATCGATCTTGACGATGTTCTCGAGGCCCGCCGCCTGCACTTCCAGGTTACGGCCGATCGCCTGCTGCTCCAGAACCATGAACTTGTAGCTATCGGCGCATGTTTCCTTCGGCACATTGGTATAGGCGGCGAGAATCTCGATCGCCTTGTCCTTGTTGGCCGGCTCGTAGATCCAGACCGCCGCCTTCTTCAGCGCCTGAGTCAGGCCGATCGCGGTTTCGCGATTCTTCTCGGCCCATGTCTTGTTCAGGATCAGCGGCGTCTGCACGTAGGGCTCGGTATAGACGTCGAGCATCTTCATGCCTTCGCGTTCGGCCAGCGTATCAAATGGCGCGATCAGCAGCGCGCCCTTGACCTGACCGTTGCCCAGCGCGACGACGCGATCCTTGGAATTGGTCAGCGCCACCATCTTGACGCCGCGCGCATCGACGCCGCCGCGCTGCAACTGGAAGCGCAGCAGATTGGCGGTGCCGCCTTCGACGGCGCCGGCCGTCACGGTCGCGCCCTCGAGCTGCTTGATCGTCGTCACGCCGGTGCCGCCGACCAGCCGCAGGATGGTCTTGCCGAGCACCGCGCCGGCGATCACCACCGGGGCGCCCTGATCGATGGCGCGGATCACCACGTCGCCGAGCGAGATGCCGGCCTCGACGCTGCCGGACGAGACCGCCTGCAACAGCGCCGGGCTGCTGCCGGCGACCAGATCCTTCACCGTGATCTTGCGCTCGGCATAAAAGCCCTGATCCTTGGCGATGGCATGCAGCCAGAGCAGCGCGCTCGGCGCCAGCGTGGCCATGCGGACTTCGGTGGTTTGCTGGGCATAGGCGGCCGGACCGACCGGGGCGAGCACGACGGCGGCGCTCAGGCTAAGGACGCGAAACAGCGACTTCATGTTGAAATCCTTCGGTTTCCGGCAAGCAGCGGGACGAGCACACCTCGTCCCCAGAACGATTATCGGGCAACGACGGAAGTCAATCAACACATTTCTCAATATATGACAATTCTGAAAATTGCCGTATAGTGGCAATTGTCTACATTTGATGCGGAATGCCCCAACAATGAGCCTCAGCCGCCCACTTGCGATGCTACAACTGTTCGAAAACAGCCGGCCGGTTTGGACGGTCGAAGAGATCAGCCGTGCGATGAAAGTGTCGGTCAGCACGGCGTATCGTGGCGTGCGGGACTTGGTGAGCGGCGGCTTTCTCGATCCGGTCGAGGGCGCCGGCTATGCGCTGGGGCCGGCCTTCATCCGCTACGATAGACTGCTGCGACAGAATGACCCGCTGATCCGGAACGCCGGTCCGATCATGGCCGAACTACTCGACGACACCAGCCAGGGCGCCACCGCGATTCTCTGCCGCCGCTTCAAGGACTGTGTGATGTGCGTACACGAAGTGCACGGCAGCAAGCCGCACGCCCCAACCAGCTATGAGCGCGGCGTCGCGATGCCGAGCTTTCTCGGCGCCACCTCGAAGGTGCTTCTGGCGCATCTGCCGGACCGCAATTTGAAAAGCATGTATCTGGCAAACGAGAAGGCGATCCGGTCCGTGCTTAAGGTTAAGAGCTGGCAGGAGTTCAGGGACCAGCTTAGGGAGATCAGCCGTGCCGGCTTCGCCTTGAGCCAGTCCGAAGTCGCGCAAGGCCGTGTCGGCATCGCGGCCCCGATCATCCGCGACGACCAAGTGGTCGCCAGCATCAGCCTCGTCATCGGCGCCAAAGTTGGCAGCCGCAAGGTCGCGGGCTTCGTGCCGCAGGTGCTGGCAGCCTCGAAGGCGATTTCGCGCTCGCTGTCGTCGGATAGACCGATGGTTTCGAGATAGGCGGAGCATGATGCCCGAACAATCAGCAAACGTAGGGTGGGCGAAGCGAAGCGCGCCCACCGATTAAGATAACGCACGATGAAATACGGACGGAGATCTCGTGGGCGCGGCGCGGAGCCTGTGCTCGGACGGCGCGAAGCGCCGATCCGGGTGCGCCTTCGCCCACCCTACGGGCTGGGGATCAGCACGGGGCAAGGAATAGTCCCGTCACCTCTCCGTGACCTCCCCGTCCCAAATCCCGGCTATGATGCCCCCTAAGCCGGGGGATCATCAATGAGCGCCGAAACAATCGTCGGGGGTGTCATCGTCGGAGAAGGCGCGGCGCGCTTGACGCCGCATCCGCTGCGCGCCGCCGTGCTGGGCGAAGTCCATGCCCGCCCATTCACGGCGATCGAGACGCCGCGCCGCGTGCTGCATTTCGGCTTCGATACCGGCAGCACGCGCGGCGAGGCGGATCGCGCCGCGCTGACCGCATTCTGCACGCAGCGCGGGCTCACGCCGCCGAAGCCGCACGACAAACACCACCGCGTCACCTTCGGCGGCACCGTGCTACGCTGGGAGCAGCATTCCGAATTCACCACCTATACCTGGGAGCTGCCGGCGGCGACCGCCGGCGGCGCGTTTCATCCGTCCGCCGCCTCGCTCGCCTCGCCGATGGCCAGCCTGCCGCAACCCGGCCCGCTGATCGTCGCCATCGACCTGCATCTGGTGGCCGACGGCGCCGGCATCACGCCCGAGCCGATCTTCGACCGCGCCAGCCTCGCCGTCGCGGACAATTACGATGCGCAGGCCCAATACGCGACCGACTTCCGGCCGGACCCGGCCGGCTTTGTGCGCATCCTGGTGCTGGATCGCGGGCTGGGTTCGGATCGCGCCGGCGCGATCGTGCAGCGCGTGCTGGAGATCGAAACCTACCGCACGCTCGCTTTGCTCGGCCTGCCGGAGGCGCAGCGCCTCGCGCCGTCGATTGCCCGCATCGAAAAGCGGCTCGCCGAAGTCACCGAAGCGATCCAGGAGAGCGAAGGCCTCGCCGCCAACCACCTGCTGCTCGACGAGTTGACCGCGCTCGCGGCCGAGTTGGAGGCCGGCGCCGCCGCCAGCCAATATCGGTTCGGCGCCAGCCGGGCCTATGACGAAATCGTGCATCGCCGACTCGCCACCATCGGCGAACGCAAGGTCGGCGGGCTGCCGACCTGGTCGTCGTTCCTGACACGCCGGATGGCGCCGGCCCTGCGCACCTGCGTCACCACCGAGGAACGCCAGGCCAACCTGTCGCGCAAGCTGGCGCGCGCCGCCAATCTGCTGCGTACGCGGGTCGATGTCGAACAGGAGCAACAAAGCCGCGACCTTCTGAAATCGATGAACGAGCGAACGCGCTTGCAATTGCGTTTGCAGACCACGGTCGAGGGGCTTTCGGTCGCGGCGATCTCTTACTATGTGGTGAGCCTGTTCGGCTATCTGGCGAAGGGCGCGCACGATGCCGGCGTGCCCATCGAGCCGAGCTATGCGACGGCGGCTTTCGTGCCGGTCGCCCTGCTTGGCATCTGGTTCATGGTCCGGCGGATTCGGCGCCGGCACGTTGTCGGCGAAGAATGAGCGAACCCCATGCGCAGCGAACGCTTCGACTTTCCGAATGCTAAAGGCGAAAAGCTTGCCGCCGTGCTCGACCTGCCGGACAGCGTGCCGCACGCCTATGCGCTGTTCGCGCATTGCTTCACCTGCGGCAAGGACGCATTGGCCGGCAAACGCATCGCCGAGCGGCTGACCGATGCCGGCATCGCGGTGCTGCGCTTCGACTTCACCGGATTGGGCGCGAGCGAAGGCGAATTCGCCAACACGCACTTCTCGTCCAACGTCGCCGATTTGATCGCGGCCGCCGATCATCTGCGCAAGGTCTATCGCGCGCCGGATCTGCTGATCGGCCACAGCCTCGGTGGCGCCGCTATTCTGGCCGCCGCCGAAAAAATGCCGGAGGCGCGCGCGGTCGTGACCATCGGCGCGCCGAGCGATCCCGGCCACGTCGCCCATTTGTTCAAGGACCAGATCGATGACATCCGCCACCAGGGCGAAGTCGAGGTGCAACTGGCCGGACGGCCTTTCCGGATCAAGCGGGAATTCCTCGACGACATCGCGTCGGTCAAGCTCGACGCGCACATCGCCAACCTGCGCAAGCCGTTGCTGATCTTTCATTCGCCGAGCGACGAATATGTCGGCATCGAGCATGCCAGCCATATCTTCCTGACCGCAAAGCATCCGAAGAGCTTCGTATCGCTGGCCGGCGCCGATCACCTGCTGACCCGCAAGACAGATGCGCGCTATGTCGGCCATGTGATCGCAGCCTGGGCCGAGCGCTATCTCGACGTCGAGGATACGGTACCGGCTATTGCCGAGCCCGAAACCGGCAGCGTGCTGGTGCGCGAAACCCGCGCCAGCACGTTCCAGCAGGACATCACCATCGGCAAGCATCGCATCATCGCCGACGAACCTGCGACGGTGGTCGGCGGGCTGGATACCGGGCCCAATCCGTATGATTTGCTGCTTGCCGGGCTCGGCGCCTGCACGTCGATGACGCTGCGGCTCTATGCCGAGCGCAAGAAGCTGCCGCTCGACCGCGTCACGGTGCGGCTGTCGCATGCCAAGATTCACGCCGAGGACTGCGCGAGCTGCGAGACCAAGACCGGCATGATCGACCGCATCGACCGCGTGCTGACGCTGGAAGGCGCGCTCGATGCCGCGCAGCGCCTCAAGCTGCTGGAGATCGCCGACAAGTGCCCGGTGCACCGGACGCTGAGTTCGGAGGTCGATATCCGGACCTATGAGGCGCCAGCGGCCTGACGCATCGGCCGCGCGCCGATTCATCCGGCTTGACGGCGCCCTCCCGTTAGGGAATCTATAAGAACAAATAGAGAACAATGGGCTGCAGCCGCCGTTACAAGCGGAGGTATGGCATATGGATCAATCGGTTATGGCTTCAATCGTGCGCCTCAAAGCGGCAGCCGCCCGTCCGGCCGGCGATCTCGGCGCCCTACGCCAAGCGATCCGCAAGCTGGAAGCCGGCGCGTTGGAGGACGCCTTTGGGATGGTGCCCTTCGGGGTGCCCGGGCTAGACGCCGCGCTGGGCGGCGGGCTGGCCCGTGGCGCCCTGCACGAGATCGCGGCGACGCGCGAGAGCGACATTCCGGCTGCCACCGGCTTTGGGCTGGCGCTGGCGTTCCTGGCCGGAAGCGAACAGGCGGACCGGGCGGCACAGCGCGCGGTGATCTGGATCGCCGAGGACATGGCGCTGACCGAAAGCGGCCTGCCCTACGGTCCCGGCCTCGACGCGCATGGCCTGCCGCCCGAGCGGCTGATCACGGTCGCGGTCGCGCATAGCCGCGACGTGTTGTGGGCGATGGAAGAAGCGCTGCGCTCGTCTGCGGTCGGTGTGGTGATCGGCGAAGTACGCGGCGCCCGGCTCGATCTGGTCGCAACGCGGCGGCTGACGCTCGCGGCCGCCGGCCATGGCGCGCTCGGCCTGATGCTGCGCGCGGCGCCGGACCCGGAAGCGTCCGCCGCCGCGACCCGCTGGATCGTCGGCGCGGCGCCTTCGGTGCTGGCGCATGGTCCGGGCCCGCCGCGCGTTCACGCACAACTGACGCGCAATCGCCGCGGCCACCTTGGATCCTGGACGCTGGAATGGAACGCCGACCATGAACGCTTCACAACGCATTCTCAGCCTGTACCTGCCGCATCTGTCCACCGACCGGCTCGCGCGGCAGTGGCGTAAGACGGGCGCGCCGTGCCAATGGCAGGGGCTTCCGGTCGCCGTTTATGCGACGCAGGGCAACAGCGAACAACTGGTCGCGCTCGATCCGCTCGCGATGCGGCGCGGCCTCACGACCGGCATCGTGCTCGCCGAAGCGCGGGCAATGCATCCCGATCTCGTCACCGTGCCGTCGGATGAGGCCGCCGACGCGCGGCTGCTCGATGCGCTGGCCGACATGTGCCAGCGCTACACGCCGCTGGTCGCGGTCGATCCGCCGCACGGCATCCTGCTGGATATTTCCGGTTGCGCGCATCTGTTCGGCGGCGAGGAAGCCCTAGCCACCGACCTGACCGCGCGGCTGACGCGCCACGGTTTTGTCTCGCGCCTCGCTGTCGCCGGCACCATCGGGGCGGCCTGGGCCGGCGCGCGCTTCGCGCCTGCGCTGCTCGACACCGACCAGGAATACGACTTCTTAGCCCCCCTGCCGCTCGCCGCGCTGCGCCTGAAGGGCGCGACCGTGGCCGCGATGGCGCGGGTCGGCCTGAAGCGCATCGGCGATATTCTGGATCTACCGCGCGCGCCGCTTGCCGCGCGGTTCTGCGTCGATCTGCTGCGCCAGTTGGACCGCGCCCGGGGCGATGAGCGCGAACCGCTGAATCCGCTGCTGCCGGTCGCGCCCTATGTGGCCGATCAGCCGTTCCACGAGCCGATCGCGCGCGAGGAAGACGTGCTGCGCGTGGTCGAGCGCCTTGCCGCGCGACTTGAAACCGCCATGACGGCGCGCGGCCATGGCGCGCGGCGTATCGAATTGATGCTGTTTCGCACCGACGGCGAGGTGAAGCGCGTCGCCGCCGGATCGTCGCGACCGATCCGCGACCCGGCCGCCATTCGCAAGTTGTTCGTCGAACGGCTGACCGCGCTCGGCGACGATCTCGATCCGGGCTTCGGCTTCGATCTGGCACGATTGTCGGTGCTCAATGCCGAACGCGCGCCCGACGAACAGATCGGCCTCACGGGCGGCGAAGACAATGCCGCGCTGGATCTTCTGGTTGATCGGCTGAGCGCGCGCCTCGGCCCGCGCCGCGTCACCCGGCTGATATCGCACGATAGTCACCTGCCGGAATGCGCCGCCGGCACGATGCCGGCGCAAGCCATGACGGCGGTCGCGCTGGCCCCAGGCTGGGCCGCGTTCCGGGCCTTCCAGACCCGCGCCGAAGCGGTGCCACGTCCGTTGCGATTGCTGGCCCGGCCCGAACCGATCGAGGCGATGGCCGGCGTTCCGGATGGGCCGCCGGTACGCTTTAGCTGGCGACGGGCATCGCATCGGGTGGTCGCCGCCGAAGGGCCCGAGCGCATCGAGGGTGCATGGTGGAGCGAACATGACGGCCCGGCGCGCGATTATTTCCGCGTCGAGGACACCGAGGGCCATCGTTTCTGGGTGTTTCGCGCCGGACTGTATCGCGATCCCGATCCGAATTTTGAGGACGATCCGGTGTGCGAACCCGATCTGCAGCGCGAGATGCCGCGCTGGTTTCTGCACGGCATGTATGGGTGAGGTGTTGGCGTTCGTTATGAGTATCGCGTCATGTCCGGCTATATCGAATTTGCCGCCGCGTCGAATTTCTCGTTCCTGCGCGGCGCGTCGCATCCTCAGGAACTGATCGCCGAAGCGGCGAATCTCGGACATGCCGGATTCGGGCTGTGCGACCGCAATTCGGTCGCCGGCCTGGTGCGCGCCTATTCGATGAAACGCGAGAACAACCTGCCGATCGTCTATCACCCCGGCGCGCGGCTGGTGTTCGTCGACGGCACGCCGGACATTCTGATCTATCCACGCGACCGTGCGGCTTGGGGCCGGCTGTGCCGCCTGCTCACGGTTGGAAACCTGCGGGCGCCGAAGGGCGATTGTTTTCTATTCGTCGAGGATCTGTTCGGCCACATCGAAGGCCTCGAACTGATCGTGATGGCGCAGTCGTCTTCCGCGCCGCGCCCGCTTCCCTATCCTGTCCTGCCGGAAACGGCAGTCGACAACGACAAGCCCCTCGATCTGCTGCGTCGCCTGCGCACCGCCGCGCCGGGCCATGTCCGGCTCGCCGCCGCGATGCTGTACCGCGGCGATGACCGCGCCCGGCTGGCCCGCACGGCCGCCCTCGCCAATGAGGCCCGCGTGCCGCTGATCGCCGTCAACGACGTGCTGTATCATCACCCCGATCGCCGGCCCTTGCAGGACGTGCTGACCTGCATCCGCGAGCACACCACCATCGACCGGGCCGGCCGGCTGCTGGCCGCCAATGCCGAGCGACATTTAAAGCCGCCGGCCGAGATGGCGCGGCTGTTCCGCGACGCGCCGGACGCGATCGAAGAAACCTTAAGGCTGAGTGCGGCGCTGGCGGCCTCTTCGTTCTCGCTTGGAGAACTGGGATATGAATATCCGGACGAAGCCCTCGCCGGCTTTGCATCCGCGCAGGAAGCGCTGGCGCATCTCACGCAGGAAGGCGCCGCGAAGCGCTATCCGGATGGCGTACCCAACAACATTCGCGCCACCCTCGATCACGAACTGGCACTGATCGCGCGGCTCAAATATGCGCCGTATTTTCTCACCGTACACAAGATCGTGCAGTTCGCCCGAAGCCAAAATATCCTGTGCCAGGGTCGCGGCTCGGCGGCGAATTCGGCAGTGTGCTTCTGCCTCCACATCACCGAGGTCGATCCGAAGCGTGGCGATCTATTATTCGAGCGCTTTATTGCGGAGGATCGCCGAGAACCGCCGGACATCGATGTCGACTTCGAGCACGACCGGCGCGAAGAGGTGATCCAACACATTTATAGCGACTATGGCCGCGATCGCGCCGGCATCGCGGCGACCGTCATCTCCTATCGCGGCCGTTCGGCCTTGCGCGATGTCGGCAAGGTGTTCGGCCTGTCGGCCGACACCATCGGAGCGCTGGCTTCCTCGCTGTGGGGCATGGGCGGCAAACATCTGCGAAACACCGACGTCACCCGCGCCGGGCTGAGCCTGGAAAGCCCGCGCGTCCAAATGGTGCTGGATCGCGTGGACGAGATCATGGGTTTCCCGCGTCATCTGTCGCAGCATGTCGGCGGCTTCGTGATCGCGCGCGGCCGGCTTGATGAATCGGTGCCGATTATGAACGGCGCGATGGACGAGCGTACCCATATCGAATGGGACAAGGACGATCTCGACGCCGTCGGCATGATGAAGGTCGATGTGCTCGGCCTCGGCATGCTGACCTGCCTGCGCAAGGGCCTCGATCTGCTGGCGAAGCATTACAATCTCGGCAAACGTGTTCCGCCCGGGCAGGCGCGCGAACCAGGACCGCCGCTACGCTACGATCTTTCCGATATTAGGGATGAAGACGAAGCTGTTTACGACATGCTGTGCCGCGCGGACTCGATCGGCGTATTCCAGGTCGAAAGCCGGGCGCAGATGTCGATGCTGCCGCGGCTCAGACCGAGAGAATTCTACGATCTGGTCATCGAAGTCGCGATCGTGCGGCCCGGGCCGATCCAGGGCGACATGGTGCATCCCTATCTGCGCCGCCGGCAAGGCATCGATAAAGTCGTCTATCCGAAACCGGAAATGAAAGCCGTGCTCGGCAAAACGCTGGGCATCCCGCTGTTCCAGGAACAAGCGATGCGCATCGCTATCGTGGCCGCCGGCTTCACGCCGGTGGAGGCCGATCGGCTGCGCCGCGCCATGGCGACATTCCGCCGTGTCGGTACCATCGGCACGTTCCAGCGCAAGATGATCGACGGCATGGTGAAGAACGGCTACGACGCGGCCTTCGCCGAGCGTTGTTTTCGCCAGATCGAAGGCTTCGGCGATTACGGCTTTCCCGAATCGCACGCAGCGAGCTTCGCGCTGCTGGCTTATGCGTCGGCATGGTTGAAGCATCACCATCCGGCCGCATTCGCATGCGGATTGCTGAACAGCCAGCCGATGGGCTTCTACGCCCCGGCACAGCTCGTCCAGGACGCCCGTCGCCACGGCGTCGAAGTGCTGCCGCCGGACGTGACGGCAAGCGACTGGGATTGCTCGCTGGATACGAATTGGG